>JANQMN010000094.1 GCA_028280065.1 Hahella sp. | reverse complement strand
GTCGGCATTCGCAACTTACTTGGCAACTTGGTTATTACTCATGAAAACGGCGATGTTCGTCAGGATCGTATACTCATCCCGAATGGAACCGATTTGCAGCGTATTGAAAATGGTGGGAATCCCATTACCGGGATAAGGGGGCGAAGTCCTTTGCTACTGGTCTCACGTATCACCCCGTGCAGCTCACGTTTTTTCAATTTGCCGGGAACAACAAGTTTACATCGGCGACTTGGCTAATGTATATTCTGTAATCAACTGTAACTGGCTTTTACTTTATGTAAACCAGACTTAGGACGCTCACCAGATTACCTGACGGATCGGGACCCTTCGGAGGGAAGGGGCTAACTCCTCAAGAGGTAGTAGGGATGCTCGCAATGAATGCTTTAACGAACAATAACAAACGCATTGTCTCACGACGGGTAACGCCTCAGCGTACCTACAATGCTGTCGTGCTCGCTTTTCCATATTTATTTCTTTCAGAATTAACACGATATGTCTATTCGCATGTCATTGCGACAGAAAGTGTCGCTCTGCCTGTTATAGTAGTCGGATCACTACCAGCCGACTGTCTGCCCAGTTTCCTATTTGAACATCGAATTTGAGGTGAAAATGAACAATCAAGCTTCATCGAACACACCCACGGATAACTCCTTTCCCGGCATTATCCAGATGGCATTGCTGGCAGAATCGCTGGTCTTCACAGCGCCTGCCTTGGAGCAGCTACTAAAGACAGAACTCAAGAGCGAGTCGATTTCGGTGGTGGGGTCCAGTCTGGAAGGCAGTGTGATCACCTGGGGACGTATGACCTTTACCCTGATGACCATCAACAAGCCGATTCCGGCCGAGACGTTCGATACCGCCTTGCGCACCAGCCATGGCCTAAGAAATGGCGCGCAACTTATCTCAGACCACAAAGCTCATTTGATTATCTCCCCGCTGAATGCGGTCAAGGACCAATTGCAAGCCATCTACGCTGCTCTGAGCGTGATGACGCTTACCGATATTATCGCCAACCGCTCCAAGCCCCTGGGTTACTTCTGGAGCAATTCTGAAATTTTGCAGGACCATGATCAGTTCGCCCAAGCGTTAGCCGGAGCGGAAAAAGCCATGGGGAAATTCACGGCCAAAGAAAGAGATCCTTGGTACGACTTGCCGGTGACCTGTTGGGTAGGCATGCGCATGATCTCGCCGGATCGGAAAACCAAGTTTGGTGCGGTAACCCAAGGGTTGGCTGCCATTACCGGGTTTGAAATTCAGATCGAGCCCTTCCAGGCAAAACCTGCCGAAGTTGCCAAGCATCTATATGGCATGGCCAGTTATGCGCTTAATCACGGACCGATGATTAAGGACGGCGATACGATTGGCATCAGCCAGCAGCAGCGGTTTCGGATTCGGCGGCAAACGGGAACACCCACCACATCACCACGTTGGCTGATGACGGTGGAAGCGGTTTAACAACGAAATTTATTATCTTGAATAGATTGAAATAAAAATGAAATATGAAGAAGTATTTGATGACAAAGTTAAGTCCAGGGTTTTATATATTTAATTATGATTATTAATATGTATGCCAAAATATTAATTTTGGTAGGTGTAGTTGTTTGTATATGCTTATCTTATTTTTTGCAAGTAAAAAAGGTGAATAAAATGGAATATGAAACAATATATGAAAATAATGAAAAGTTTACAGCATTTCCAAATCCAGACGAAGTATTCACTTCTGAACTGGAAAAAGAGACTCTTATTGCGATTGGCATCTATCATCTGGATGAGGACGGAAAGCATGATGTCTTGTTAGCAGCACCATTGGGTGATGAAGAAGGCATGATTGGGAAAAAAAATTTAGGGGAATTCTGCGGGGAAAGCTGGCTAACCTATTCAATAAAAAATGGCAAATGGACGCTAGATTGTACATCTGATGATTTGCTTTCTTTTGAGTTTAATTCCGCAAATGCGAAAAAGTCGCTACGCGAACAGAGAGAGCTTTTTAAACTAAATGGCTATCTACCGCATCCTTGGGGACAGGTTGAGAAAATGCCGCTTTTTAATCCTAAGCCATACGCCTCTAATAACTATAACTGGTATATAGATATCCGTGATCAAATTCAGCATAAATTAGAGCCTATAGAGGGCCAAGCTAAAAAGGTTGTTTTACTAGATGGCAACGGACATGAGTACATTTATCTTGGATTTGTTGATGCGTCAACTTATGCTCGTCCATTATTAGCCCGCCTTGAGTTTTTTTATAATAAAGACAGCAAAAGAGTACTGGTTATTCATGAGTTTTCTTAAGCACATTAAGTAACAACATAAATGGATTAATAAATTATTAAGAATTTGTAAAAAATATTTACAAAGAATGAAATGGAGATCTTAGCTCATGACTGATTACTCAGGTGACTCTGGAGAATTAGGGAAAAAACTGGATGCTGCATTGTCAGACAAACCAACTGAACGGGCATTTAATAAATTTGCCTATGATCCTGAAGGTACTGTAGCTGCTCATCATTTAATTCCTAGCCGTATTTTAACTGGCCCCAGTAGTAATCAGGCCATCGTTAACATGCTAGAACAAATCGAGAGCCTTGATAGCGATCTGGTATACGAACAAGACGGGGCTAGCAATGGTGTATACCTCCCTCAAGATCAAGAAATCGCGAAGAACTATGCTTCGACACCTGGAAACTTTGCTGCCGTCCACAAATCAGGACATCCTGCTTACATTAAATTTGTGGAAAGCAGACTACTTACAATTAACGACATTTTTCAAACACAATTAGCCGCTTTAGAACCGGATGATTATGCAGGCCGTGCCGGGGTAGCGGCTGCGGCCTTTAACCGTATTACAAAGTTACAGCTTGAACTTAGAGCTGGACTTATCTCGGATACCGCCGATGGTATCCGGTTCTTTTTGTATCAAAAGGATCCCCTATACCAGCACCGTTATGGAGATCCTGATCTTCGAACACCGGAAGAAAATGCCGATCTTGAAAGCCGATATGGTGCAGCTAATCCTGATCCGAACAGGATGATTGATCCTAATGACCCGAGCGTTTCAAACAATATGAATCGTTTGTTCTATAACGATATTGCGATAGACATGGATGCTGATCTGGCTGCTAGCGGCCGTCTTGCGACTCGGTTGATGTGGGATGCCGAATCGAATAGTTATAAACCAACTAACTTTTTTGGTGGATTTTCAGCAGACCATTTTCACGAAGTTATCGATAAGAAGACTGGCGCAATAGGAACTATTGCTTTAGGTATCATGGTCATGTCCGTGGTATCCATCGTTCATCAGGAGATAGATGAAGGAATGGGTATAGATGACGTAGCTTCCTTTGTTGAGAATGCCAACCTAGACGTAACAAAAGATGTGCTCCTTGGCTTTATCCAAGAAGCAGCGGTAGAAGGAGCGATTCATGCGGTACTGAGCATCTTCGGCGGCCCCTTCAAATGGATCGCCACCGCCTACGAAATCTACGAGAACTACGAAGCCCTGACTGGCTCGTTGAAGATTGCTGAAGTGGCCTTTCCCGGTAATGAAACCTTAGCCCGTTTTAACGACTTTCTGGAAGATATTGGCGAGGAGTTCAGTGAGTGGTTCTCTGACGGTGGACTTGCGTCCCAAAAGACCCATGAAGTGGTTTTTGGTCATGACGAAGACGAAGAAATCGTCACCGGAGATTACCAGGACCGGCTCTATGGCGGTGGCGGGGACGATACGCTTAAGGGCAACGGTGGTCGCGATTATCTTGAAGGGAATGAAGGCAATGACACCTTGGAAGGCGGTGACGGTCGTGACGAACTTTTAGGAGGAACCGGTAACGACAGGCTTGTGGGTGGCAAGGATAATGACCTCCTGAAAGGCGAAGCCGGATATGACACTTATGTCTATAACTTGGGTGATGGCCGCGACATAATAGAAGATGTAGAAGGCGGCAACGTCATTGAGCTGAATGGGCAGTCTCACTTTTCGATCACGCCTGACAGTGTTGGAAGTCAATATTACACGGATGATTTAGGTAACGAATATCGATACTTATCTAGCGTTAACGAGCTTAGGATTACTCTAAAAGGTGATCCTGACGGTGGCTCTATCACCATAAAAGGGTACAGCCCCGACAGTAATAACTTCGGTATCACGCTAAGTGATTATAACCCGGAAGAGTTCGACCCGGACGCGCCCTACCAAGTTGGCGATACCGGCATGGCCAGCCTCTATGTAGGAGACCTCGGCAACTATTTCCGACATAACGACCGCAGCCTGATTTTTGAAGCCTCCGAATATCAAGGCGGAAGACCCGACGCGCAGTTGTACGGTACCGCTGGCGGTAGTTTTGAAGGCGGCGACAAAGCCGATGAGTTGTGGGGGGATGCGAACCAAAACGCACTTTATGGTTTGGCCGGAGACGACTGGATCTACGGCATTGATAACTATAACACGCTGGCCGGGGGAAGCGGCTCAGACAA
>JANQMN010000092.1 GCA_028280065.1 Hahella sp. | reverse complement strand
CCTCAGATTCACCACAATGGTGTTACACTTCTTGGCAAGGTAGGCGACATTCCCTGCGAAATGCGCCTTATTGTGGCAAATCTGAGGACCACTTAATGGACTATCTATATGGGACACTACACTCGTATTGGATTAACCGATAAAAAAGCCCCTTGGCAGGGGCTTTATCATTTGTCACTTTGATTGTCCGCTATCGCTGGTTGTCAACTACTTGTTGAACCGCGCGGTAATTTCCTGAGCTTTGGTTTTGAACTCTTCAGCCCTGGTTTCGAACTGTTGTAGGTATTCTTCGACCTTGGGTTTTACTACTGTTTCAATCTTTTTTTCCACCTGTAACCTGGCATAGGCGGAGATCATATGTGCATCCCAGTTCATTTTGGTTCTTAAATCGTAGGTTGCGGTATCCAGGTTGTTTACAAATTTCCTAAGGCTGGGGTTCTTTGCCCGAATCCGTCCCAATACAGCGTTGAGGCTTCTATCTTCCTGGGCCAGGTCGGCACCCAATTGATTGAGAATTCGTTTACCTTCAGTTTCGACGAAAGACTTACTGTTTTCAAACTGGGTTTGCAAACGGTCTTTCATTGATTGCTTTTCTTTGCTTTTCTTTACAGTCATGATAATGCTCACACCCATCGTATTGCTCATGGGTTCTAATACTAAAGGCTAATATTAGAATAAACACCCTACACCCCTGGATTAGGATGTTGTGTTTTCGACAACAACCCTATCAAAAACAAAGAGATAAGAAGTATCTTTGAGTCGTTGTGGAGTGAAATAGCCAGGCTTTGGTGTTTTTTTGCTGGAGAAGAAAGCGGAGTGAAGTGATAAGAATGTTGCCGGGTTCACAATTCCGCTTATATTTTCCCAATAGGGTTTGTTGTATTCTGAATGGATAAAGTACGTCGTTGGTTGGTGGTGCTGGATGCTGCATTGCCCTTGGCATTTTAAACCTGAAGAAGCGAAGGGATGATGCTCCCTACAGCGTTAACAACCGAGTATTGAGGTCGATTGTTTGACTGTATGAAGATCCTTTCCCGTTTGCGCCTGCATTTACGGCTCAGATTTTTTATTAGTTTGCTGCCTATGATATGCCTACCGATGCTTTTGGTAGGAACCTTGTCATACTACTACATGCGTGAAACCAGCTTACGCTTGCTGGAGAATCAGGTGGATTTGACCCTGCATAGCGTGAGTGCCGAACTGTTAAGGACTTTTTCTACAGCACGCAAGCAGGTGGATATTCTGGTTGAAAGTACAAAGCTCCGGGATGCCGTTGCGGCTTCAGGAGATCGTTCGATAGCCGATTCCATTGTTAACGACTGGTTGCAAGATTATCGGCGTAGCAATCCAGGCTGGCGAAGTTTTCAGATTGTAAGGCGTACAGGGGATTCGATTCTTGACATCGGTGAAGACGTCGGCCACCAACAGCAGTATGCTGAGTTTTTAAGGCAACTTTTAATCCGCCAGGTGAGACGTTCGGAAGAGGTTTACTTTTCGAGCGACACTATCAGGCCGACTCGATTTATCGTTGCCAGGAAAATTGGCAGTCCCACAAGCCTTTCCGTTACCCAGGATCTTAATCCCCAAAGTAGCTATCTGGTCGCTGTATACGAAATCAACGATTTGGTCAATCGCCTCCGAGGTTACATTCAAGTCGATGAAATCGAACTGGTTATTACCAACCTTAGCGGGAGGCCATTGCTGTTTAGCAACAAGGCAATGTCTGCCGGAGAGTTGGAGGCGGTGCGAAAAATTGCCTCTAGTGGAATCGGGCATCTACGCGAAGTTGAAGTACAGGGTGCGAGTTATCTTGGCGGCTTTTTGCGTTTGGATAAGAAGCTTCTGCTGGTTGGGCTCGTCAGGGGCCAGGCGGTGATGGACGGTGCTCAGGTATTGCTGCAGGTTTTGTTTTGGTGTTTGGGATTTGCGGTAATACTTACATTATTCGTCGTGTACGGGCGGCTTAACTATTTGGTTATTCAGCCTCTGAAAAAACTCAAAATGCAGTTGCAGGATTTGCGAAATGGGCGTGACGCCGTGCCATCCCTGCAAAACATTCCCGATTTTGCCGACTTGGAGTCGGAGTTGATCAGGCTCGGAAAACGCGTGCGCATGGATTCGGAACGGATGAAGGAGCTGTCTCAGGTGGACCTCCTGACGGGATTGCCGGATCGGTCAGCTTTTAACGAGTTATTGGATAAAGCCGTGGGACTTGCCGGCAGGTTGGAACAAGTTTTGGCGGTAATGTATATCGATATTAAGGATTTTCGAAAGGTCAATGACCGGTTCGGCGTGGAGTTCGGTAACAAAGTGCTGTTGTCGGTAGGCGACAAACTGCAAAACAGCCTGCGGCTATCGGATGAAATATCCCGCCAAGTACATACCGAATCCATGGAGACGCAGCGAATACTGGTAAGAACGGGCGGCGACGAGTTCACCACAATTCTTAGAGATATCAAACAAGCTTATCAGGCATCGGTCGTGGCCGAACGCTTAATTGCTGGATTTACCGAACCTTTTGCGGTGGAAAAAAAGCAGATAAAACTGGATATCAGTATCGGAATCGCCTTATTTCCGGTGGACGGTCTGTCTGCGGATATCGTCCTCAAGCGAGCGGAAATTGCCATGTGCGAAGCCAAGCAAAGTCCTGATAGCTGCTTTCGGTTTTTTACTCATGCCATGAATGCATCGACGGAAAAACGTATTTCCATGGAAAAAGCGATCCAGCGCGGTTTGTCTGTCGGCGAATTCAAGCTTGAGTTACAGCCTAGAGTAAATCTCTCCACCGGTTTGGCCCGTGATTTTGAAGCCATGTTACGCTGGCAGCATCCGGAGATGGGGCGGACCCTGCCAAACCGGTTTCTTCCGGTTGCGGAAGAATCCGGACAAATGGTGCCGCTCGGAATGTTTGTGCTGGACGAGGTCTGTCGCGCCATTGTCGATCTTCGCTCCCGTTTGGGAACTGTTCGGGTAGCGTTAAATATCACCGCCAAACAGATCTTCGAGAAATCGGTGTTGGATGCTCTGGCAAGCATGATGCGGGATTACAAGATCCGGCCAGGTGAACTTGAGTTGGAATTCAGTGAAGATTTTCTCGAAAAATCGACCAATAGCAATGAGCTGAATGTCGTCCTCGCAAAGTTGAGCGGCTTGGGAATAGGGTTGACGCTCAATAACTTCGGGATAGGCACAACCTCCTTGACCCTGATCCATCATAAACCATTTGGTAAGGTGAAAATTGCCAAGGATCTGACTGCTGAGCTCGAATATTCTCAAAAGGGTGTAGAAGTTGTGAGGGCCTTGGTGAACCTGACCCGAACGTTGGATTTATCGGTTGTGGTGCAGGGAATTTCGACTGCCAAATCATTGGCTTTGGTGAAAGATCTAGAAGTCAATCTCGGCCAGGGCGATTATTTGCAACCTGCTGTTGCGCTTGACGATGTCGTGGATGATTATCGTGCCAAACTGTTTGACCAGTTAAACCGGGACGAAAGACGCCAGGCTTAAAATCCGCACTGGCTTGCAGGTAGGCTGGTCATGTTATTTGCCCTCAGTCAGCGCTATAATCCCGCTCCCTACGCCTATTTGTCACTACTCAGGAAGCCGGATTTATGACCGTAAGAACCCGCATCGCCCCATCTCCCACGGGAGACCCTCATGTCGGAACCGCCTACATCGCGTTGTTCAATCTCTGTTTTGCCCGACAGCATCAGGGGCAGTTTGTATTGCGCATCGAAGATACAGACCAAGCGAGAAGTACAGCTAAGTCCGAGGCGGACATTCTTCGCGCTCTTCGTTGGCTTGGGCTTGAATGGGATGAAGGGCCCGACATGGGCGGTCCGCACGGACCGTATCGGCAAAGTGAGCGGAAAGGGCTGTACAAAGAGTATGCAATGCAGTTGGTTGACAAAGGTCATGCATTTTACTGTTTTCGCACACCCGAAGAGTTGGACGTTATTCGTGAAGAGCGCAAGGCCGCTGGACTGAATCCGGGTATAAAGGGAGAACTTGAGCTGCCTCAGGAGGAAGTTGCCCGGCGACTTGAGAAAGGAGACGTCTATGTCATTCGAATGAAAGTCCCGGACGAAGGCGTATGCAAGATACCGGATCTTTTGCGTGGAGATATAGAAATTGAATGGTCTCAGGTGGATTGCCAAATCCTTCTAAAGTCCGACGGTATGCCTACTTATCATCTTGCGAATGTCGTGGATGATCATCTGATGCAGATTACGCATGTGATACGTGGGGAAGAATGGATCAGCTCCGCGCCTAAACACCAGCTTCTGTATAGTTATTTCGGCTGGCAAATGCCGGAACTCTGCCACATGCCGTTATTGCGCAATCCTGATAAAAGCAAACTCAGCAAACGTAAAAATCCCACGAGCATTAATTTTTACGAACGTCTTGGCGTTTTACCGGAAGCCCTGCTGAACTATCTCGGGCGCATGGGGTGGTCGATGCCGGACGAAAGCGAAAAATTCAGCTTGCAGCAGATGTACGCGCATTTTGATTTGCTACGGGTATCCCTGGGTGGCCCTATATTCGATTTGGTTAAGTTGCGATGGCTCAATTCGATCTGGATGCGGGAAGATCTGTCGGATGACCAATTTATTGAGCGGGTTGAAAACTGGGGTTACGGTTTGGAGAAATTCAAACCGTTGGTACCACAAGTTAAAAGCAGGGTGGAAGTGCTTTCCGATATCGCACCCATGACCTGCTTTCTGCGCAGCGGCTACTTGAATCTGACTGAGGCGGATTTTGCCAGCGGCAAACTGGACTTGGAGCAACAAAAGAAGGCTTTACAGTTTGCAACCTGGACCTATGAGCAAGAACAAGACTGGCGCAAGGAAGTATTATTCGGCCACGCCAAGCGGCTGGCCAAAGTCATGGAGTTGAAAATGGGGGACTTTATGTTTCCAATTTTCGTGGCGATTGCCGGTACGCCTAATTCCTGGTCAATCATGGAATCCATGGAATTTATCGGCCCGGATCTGGCCCGTGCGCGCCTTCGGGAAGCCGTTAACATACTCGGTGGCTTTTCCAAAAAAGGGTTGAAGAAGGTGGAAAAGGAGTTCGTTGAAATCAATAAATCGGTGGCATAAACCGTTCTGCTGAAGCGCATTCGGGAACTGCAAAATCTGTAAAAAATCCCGGATTAACGCTTGACTCACCGGGGCGTACTCACTAACATACGCCTCCGTTGTTAAGGGGCCATAGCTCAGCTGGGAGAGCGCAACGCTGGCAGCGTTGAGGTCGACGGTTCGATCCCGTCTGGCTCCACCATCCTCTCAAGATGATGGTGAAAAGTTTTAGTCCCCTTCGTCTAGAGGCCTAGGACACCGCCCTTTCACGGCGGTAACAGGGGTTCGAATCCCCTAGGGGACGCCATGTCACAAAAAGCCTGCATACCTTGCGGGCTTTTTTGTTTTTGCACCTCAACAGAGTCTAAGGGATGAGAATCCCTTCTCAAATATTGATCGTCGCTTCTAAGGTTCGTTGAACAAATCCTTCGGTATCAAGAATCCGTAGCTGCAGTTCTCCTTCGCGCAAAAGTGCGGCCAGATCCTTACGCCTGTGTGCACCCGCACTCGCGCCACGGTCTACAAAAATCAGCGTGTCGGAAAAAGGCAGCCGGGTGGCAAGCCTGCAGCGGCTGACAGTGCCCTGCCAGTTCATTTCCACCCAACAGTTACTTGTCAGCTGCTCGACCTGTAGATCGTATTCGTCCTTTTTGGAAGGGCCGGAAGTGCTGAAGTAGGTTTCGAGCTCTTCACTATCGAGCTCTTCCATCGTAGGCAGTTCCGCGCCATACAGACCACCCTGGGAATAATGGCTGGAATCTGTATTCGCCTCCGCCAAGGCGGATTTTAAGTTATTGATAGAAACCCGCACTTGCTCCGGGGGTAAACCGGTTTTCTGTAACAACAGTTGTGTCGCATTCAGCAAGGGAGCCGAGTTGTGCAATTTCCTTCCTTGAAATGGCGCTAACAGCAGTTTTTCGTGAGACTCCAACTGCTTTGTACTGATGGCTTCCTCGCTTGTCTCACCCTGCAGGAAGCAGTAGGCAACGACTGAACGCCAGGTTTGATGGACAAAGTCCTGAAAAGCGCCGGGCAGCTGTTCGCTGCTGAAACGCATTTCCATGTGGCGGTCTATATCATGCTCAATCTTCTGATAATGGTCCTGCTTTCGAAACTGTTCCAGCAGGTTTTCTTCCAGTAGCTGGTAGCGGCGCTTTTCGGCTCGCATGAATAATTCCAGGTCGTCCGTACAATCTTCTATTACTTTGTAATTGTCGTAAAAGTCGCGATTGATCCGCTCCATAATGGAAGCCAGCTTGTTGTACAGGGAATCCCGGTAATTCTTGGGGTTGGGTAGCCATTTTGTCGCTGCGCCGGCCGTCCGATCAATAAGGACTTCCAGAGGGTTTTCCGTATCAAACAAAAAGAGTGGGTTATTAACCGCCACTCTGGCTAAGGGTATGCGGAAGTGCCGGAGAATGGCCATCATCCTAGGGTGCAGGTTGATATCTTCTTCCATCACTTCGAGCAGGCGGGAAACCAGGGTCAAAATACTTTCAACTTGTGGTTCAAGGCATGCCTGTTTCTCTTCCAAAACCATTTTCACCTGTTTGATCAAGGCAATAGCAGTTTCTGTTTCCGGCATAGCGGCTTGTTCGTCGGAAGGAGGCATAAACACCGGCAAAGGATTTAATAGGGCCAGCTCTTCCAGTAGCTCGGTAGATTTAATCTTAGGCAAGGTCGAATGTTGGCGGCTTATCAAAGGAGAGGATATGGACTCCGCTAGCCGTTCTATCAGGTTGGCCGCCTTCTGGCTCTTATAAATGTCGGTCGGTTGCAGTCCGGATTGACTGTTTAAAAAGCTTTGGTTGCGTCGGTGCTGCATGTCCGCCTGGGCAACTTCCTCGGCGTAGCGGAGATAGACCTCATCCTCAATTATCTCCGGTAAACGGTTTGAGGAAAAACCTTGATTTGCCTGGATTAACAATTCCTTATACTCGCTTTCCAGTACTTCCAGAAGCACTGCGAGTAGCCCCAGTTGTTCCGTTTCTCCAGCCGATATGGTGTGCACCGCCACTTTAAAATGGCGAATTAGGTGTGAAGGATGGAGCGGATTGTCGACTAAACTCAGCTCGTGATTAAACAATTGTTCCAGACGAAAGGTGAATCTGGCCAATGCCTCCTGATTTTCCGTAAAAATGCTGTGTTGATAATGCGCGACAAGGAATTGCTTTTTCACTGACTGACTGGTTTCCGCAGCGGCTTCCTTGGCTTTTATCTCGACACTGACCCGCTTATGCCGCTTGGGTTTGGCAAGATTGCGAAATCCCATATCAAAAATACAAAAAATGCTCTGGAACAACTTCTTTCGTTGTTTGAAGATTTCGTCGGTGATTTGGGGCTTAATCGGCTCAATATGGATGCCTTCCACCGCTTTGGGCTTGGTGCCGTACATGGCCATGGTAGCCTTGTTTAGTAGGTGTCCTAAATACTGCCTGGATCGAATATGAATCGTTTTGAGTATTTCTTGATTGTCACTGGATTGCGGAGTCATCTTGTTGTTCAAGCTGCCATGCTGATGTCGTTTAGTGGTGGTCAGTGAGCGATGCCTTCGTTGCTAACCTTAGCACCGACACATTTCAGTGTAGTTCAAAAATGGAAAATCAGCGGTTTTGCGCTGAACCCAGGCGAAATCGCGGCAAATATCGTGTAGAGACTTTTGCTTTTCCTCCAGGTTGATTAGAATTGCGGGCTTTTCGGCTCTGGACCAATCCTGCCGATTGCCAGCGGAGGGACGCGGACGCAAGCGGCTTCCTTCTGAATACGATGTATTTTGTAAAACTGCAGATTAAGAAGTTTGAGAAGGCGTATGGGAAAAAGGATTCTGTTTTGTGGGTATGACCTTGAGAATCAGGAGCATCGCGGAATAGCCTTTTATTCCAAAGCGGTGATCAAATCAATCGCTGAACTCGGCCATAACAATTACTTCCTGACCAGTGCGGGGGATGGCGCCAATGAGGTCATCCGCGAACTAAATGCGGTTCGTAAACTTTATGATCAGCAGAGTCACGGTATTCGTTCTCGTTATCAAAAACTATTCAAGTTTATAATTTCCCTTTTTAATCAAAGCAGCGGCTTCAACACAGTAAAGAAGTCGGAGTTTGCCGATATTCAGGATAACCGCCTTAATTATCTGCAGTATCTTCAGGGCTTTTATAACTACGAACATTTTTACGACATTATTACCGTTCACAACCGGCTGTTTAGCAAGCCATTTTCGATCAATACCACGGGCTTTGACTACATTTTTTCAACCAGTCCGCTGTTTTACCGGCCCAGTTCGGTCAACACGGTTAATATTCAGACCATCCACGATTTGATCCCTTTGTTGGTTCCCAACCATCCATTCGGAGACAACCCGAAGGTTTTCTATAAACGGGTCGCCAATATTGCGAATCATGCCGATATCATCGTTGCCGTATCGCATTTCACCAAGCAACAGATCGTAAGGTTATTTCCCCAGGCCGAGAGTAAGATCCGGGTGACCAATCAGCCGGTGCCGATTTATGAGGAAGAGCTGAAAATCCTGGAAAATCCGGACGTGGAAGAAGCTATTTTGCGCATGAATGGCGTAAAGAAAGGCGAGTACTTTTTCTACGTTGGCAAACTTGAATCCCGGAAGAATATCGGCCGGTTGGTGCAAGCCTATATTGCCGCCGAGCACCGGGTAGAAATTCCCCTGGTATTGGCAGGCGATATGGGATATGGCTGTGATCATCTCCACGGAATTTTTAACGCCAAGAAGTGGCAGCGTAAGGTGATGTATTTGGGTTATCTGGATAACCTCTCCAAACTTTGCCTGATCAAGAACGCCCGGGCGTTTCTGTTTCCATCCCTCTACGAAGGCTTCGGACTACCACCGGTAGAAGCGATGCAACTAGGTACCCCCGTTCTCAGCGGAAATCTTACGTCTTTGCCGGAAGTCTGCGAAGATGCCGCCTACATGGTCGACCCCCATAATCTTGATGAGATCATTGCCGGTATCGTGGCGCTGGGTCAGGATGACGGGCTATGTCGGCAACTCGTTGAAAAGGGGTATGGTCGGGCTGACTTTTATAGTTATGAAAACTATAAAAAGACGGTTGCGGACATCTTTGCCTGATAAGGAATGTAGGTTTCGCAGGACTCTCCTTTAATAAGCGATTTTTTTGTGCCTGTTTTGGTCATTTTATTTTTTCGCGAGCCATCAATGAGAACCGGTTAACTATTAAAGCGATTGATGTAGTGACTTATGAAGTGACCAGAACAAAAAATACGCTATCTCTGGTAACAAAACCTTACATTGGAGATCGCAAAATGCAAACCAAATCACAGAGAAAGAGAATTCACAACTTTAACCGGCACGCTATATCCATATTAAGTTTGGCAGGTTTTTTTTGGGACGGATTTCAGGCGTCGGATGCACTATTTATCTCCGCGACCTTGCTTTGGGTGTGGCAGCCCGAATTTGAAAGAATCGATGCAAAGCTATTGGAGTTATTGTCCTAATCCCGCTGACCGAAAATCTCCCTCCGTCAGTCTCGAACTTCTGTGGTAAGATGCCGGTACCACCAATGAGGCTGAGATGCTTACCTTCAATTTTTACACAACCGCCGGTTGTCATCTGTGCGAAAACGCCTGGCAAGTTATAACTGAAGTCCACGCCGAGAATCCGCAGCTTCAACAATTCATATCACTTCAACAAATTGATATTGCGACATCCGATAGCCTAATCGAACAATATGCCGTTCGGATACCGGTAGTCAGAGGTTCCCATGAACAGGATCTGGCTTGGCCTTTTGATCATCAGGCTTATATTAATTTTGTTAATCAACATCTTGAAAAACTTTTCCTGGCGTAACTTGCACCGTCTGAATAGACTCTTCTCTTGATTTTTGACGTCAATACAATCTTACTTAATCCCCAACAAAGTATGAGGCCCGCATGCTAATCGTTGTTTCGCCAGCGAAAACGCTTGATTATGAATCTCCCATTCCGTCATTGACCACATCGCGGGCGCGTTTGCTTGAGCAAAGTGCCGAACTCGTTGAAATACTTAAGCAGAAATCTCCGGGCGAGCTCTCAGATTTAATGCATATCAGTATGGACCTGGCCGAGTTGAATGCTAACCGCTATCAGCAATGGCGGCTGCCGTTTCGTGGCAAGTCTGTCCGGCCGGCAGTGTTCGCGTTTAGGGGAGAGGTATATACCGGTTTGGATGTCGATTCACTTAGTGCCGATGACGTCGCTTACGCGCAGGATCATTTGCGCATCTTAAGCGGCTTGTACGGCCTGTTGCGGCCATTGGACAAAATGCGGCCCTACCGCCTGGAAATGGGGACCAGACTGGAGAACGGAAGAGGCAAGAATCTCTATCAGTTTTGGGGTGAACAGCTTACGGAGCTACTGAATAAAGACCTGCGTAAAGAAAAATCCGGGATCTTGGTCAACCTGGCATCCAACGAGTACTTTAAATCACTTAAGCCAAATCTACTCGGCGCAGACGTGGTCACGCCCATTTTCAAGGATTATAAAAGCGGCCAGTACAAGGTTGTCAGTTTCTGGGCAAAAAAGGCAAGAGGTTTGATGGTGCGTTACATTGTGCAAAATCGCCTGGAAACCATAGAGGCGATGCAAAGCTTTAACTTGGAGGGCTATTTTTTCAGCCCGGAACAAAGTACTGCCAAGGAGTTAGTGTATCTGCGCGATCATCCGGAAGAATAAGTTTTTTATTTCATATCCATATATAAAAACAATGTTAAATGTCTATTAATTATTAAGGCTGCTCCCTATAATCCGCCCTACATAACTTTGAGGGGAGTTGTCATGACTATTGCGCAATTTGAAAGTATCAGCCTGGTTGTGTTGATTACCGCATTAATCGCCTACATGGGGTTTATTGTGTTTGATCTTGCCAAGAAATCTGAAGCAGGCAAGTTCGGTACGATGGTCTTATTTGCTGCATTAGGGTTAGGCGCATTAGGCTTTATTATCAAAACCGTCTTGGTCGAAGTTATCGTGGTTTAGCTAGGAGCAGCTCAAAAGAACGAAAAAAACCGGGCTAAACCGGTTTTTTATTGCCTGAAAACAGACACCCTAATTCTGTCCCTTTTGCAGTTAGACCGATATTTTCTTGTTGATTCGTTATAATTGGCCGCTCTCAATCCAATTGCTCAACGGGAATCACAATGCCCACTGAAGCTTCCGCAAATTCTCCTATGACTCCGGAACAAATTATCGCTATTGACCAACGTCACTGTTGGCATCCCTATTCATCCATGTTGCATCCACCCCCGTTATTTCCGGTGGCGAAAGCTGAGGGCGTGCGTTTAACGCTGATGGATGGCAGGGAGTTAATCGATGGCATGGCCTCCTGGTGGTGTGTGATTCACGGGTATAACCACCCTGTGATTAATACAGCAATGCAAGAGCAAATGCAGCGTATGTCGCATGTGATGTTTGGTGGTTTGACACACGAACCCGCTGTTCGGTTAGTGAGTAAACTGGTCGAACTGACTCCTGAACCGTTAACCAAGGTATTTCTGGCGGACTCCGGTTCTGTATCCGTCGAAGTCGCAATAAAGATGGCGCTCCAATACTGGCACGCTGTAGGCCAGCCCCAAAAAAACAGATTGCTAACGGTCAGAAATGGTTACCACGGAGATACCTTCGGCTGCATGGCGGTGTGTGATCCGGTCAATGGCATGCACCACCTGTTTAGTGACGTATTGCCTAAGCACCTATTTGCACCGGCACCACCCGCCGGCTATCGCCGGGTAACTAGCGGATCCGACTTGACTGCGTTACGCACGCTATTTACTCAGCACCACCGGGAGCTTGCGGCGTTCATTATTGAGCCAATCGTGCAGGGCGCCGGTGGTATGCGGTTTTACTCGCCCCAATACCTGGCGGCCGTCCGGCAACTTTGTGATGAGTTCCAGGTGTTGTTGATTCTGGATGAAATTGCCACCGGCTTCGGCAGAAGCGGAGAACTGTTCGGTTGCCACCATGCCGACATTAGCGCGGATATCATGACACTGGGTAAAGCCCTGACAGGCGGCTATATGACAATGGCCGCGACCTTGTGCACTGATAAGGTCGCGGAAGGAGTTTGCGCCGGGGAAGCCGGTGTGTTCATGCATGGGCCTACCTTTATGGGAAATCCCTTAGCCTGCGCAGCGGCTAACGCCAGCATCGATTTATTGCTGCGATCGGATTGGCGAAGCACTATCAAACGAATTGAAAACACGTTGACAAAAGGCCTTGCCGAGTTGTCGGAATTCCCCGCCGTAAGTGACGTAAGAGTGCTGGGCGCAATCGGCGTGGTCGAGATGAAACAGCCTGTGGACATGAAGCTGTTGCAACCCAGATTGGTTGACGAAGGAATTTGGCTAAGACCTTTTGGCAAGTTGGTCTACACCATGCCTCCCTATGTCGCGAGTACGGAAGATCTTAATTTCATGTGCGACAAAATCCGTAAAGTGATTTTTGAACTCTATGGATAGAGCGCTTGGAGTTGCTTGGCGTCAGGCGTTTCGTTGCGAAGGTTTTCTTCAATAGCTGTCAGGATCTTCTGTATCGAATCCTGCATATCGACTTGATCCGATGCCAACCCGTACCGGGAACGCTGTAACCTGATCAGTTCCGGTCGAATGGCAGTTTCAATTGCTATGAGTGACTGGTCTGAAAGTTGATGGCTTTGCCGCTGTTGCCGTAGCCACCTTCCCACTTCATAACTAAAGGCCGAGGGATTGCGCATCGCCGACGCCTTCAAGCTCGCAAAATCCATGATGGGAAGTGACCCGGATGGCTGTTCGACGGGCAAGGCCCGCAGCTTCGGCCGGCGCCACCAGGCATAACCTGTCAGTAACCAGAGCAGGCAGAAGAGGGCAGTAAGCCCCTGCCAAACCGGGAGGTTGGGATCCGCAGTGCGGGGTTCGCTAGCCTGACCGAGACCCATCTGTTCGGATAGCTGTAACTGGCTTGTCAAATCCGCTGCCGGGCCGGGCATTGGTGTCGCGGCATTGTTTTGCATTTGACCATTTCCCAGCACGCTAATGACACGGCCCGGCAATATCGCTTCCCGCGCCCGGTTATTGACAACGTCCCACCAGGGAATTCTGATCTCCGGAAGCCGATAGGTTCCCGGATGAATTGCCACAAGCGCCTGGACTTCCTGTCGGGTGCCGGTCAGTCCGGCAGCATGCTGTTGGTTTTCTGTTTTGGCCGGTTCCGGGTATAGCCTGATTCCCTGTAAATCGGGAGCCGATAGCGGCGGCAACTGCACACCTTCCAGACCTAGCGCCTGTATGTCGATAGTGCGGGTCAATGAATCGCCGACATTAATCTCTCGCGCCGGGGCGCTCCAACTGTCTCTGATACTCAAGCTCTGGGCGGGCAGCCATAAATCGCCGGTAAACTCCGCCGGTGGCGGGTTGACCGTTATCCTGATGGGTTGGGTTGTTTCCTTGCGGTAAATACGTTTACCAAACCTGCCTTGCATAAAAGATCCCGAAAAAACCAGTTCGGGTATAACCAGTTCTCCGGCGGTTTTTGGAAATATGGCGTAGGTGCGTTCGATCACGTTGAATCTTTGGGATCCCACATAGCGGGAAAATTCCTTTTGCTTGCCGAGTTGGGTAAACAGCGCATTCTGATGATCGGGATGATTGAGTTCGCCGCCCACCAGGTCGAGGGCATAGAACAGGCGTACTTTAAACAGAATTTGTTGTTGGACATAGACCTCGGTTAAATCCACTTCGGTTTCCAGAAAAACCGGCTTTTGCCCCTCTGCCGTATTGCTATCGACTTCCCGTACACGAATGGTAATGGGACTGCTGGATTTGCCTTCGTAGCTGATCGCGGGGATTACGATATCTCCCCTGCGTTTAGGCATCAGGGTGTAGGTCCAGGAAATCACGGAGTTATTCTGATTATTTTCGATTTTTACCTGATAGTTTTGTTGCCTGTCGAGAATCTCGAAGTCCTTTTCCAAACCGGCAATATCCGGTTGCGGGATAGAAAGCGTATTCAGGTTGAACAAATCAAAAGTCGAACCGATATCCAACCTGGTAGTCACCAGCAGTTGCAGCGATTCATTTTGGGAAATCTCGG
>JANQMN010000091.1 GCA_028280065.1 Hahella sp. | reverse complement strand
AATATTCCCCACTGCTGCCTCCCGTAGGAGTCTGGACCGTGTCTCAGTTCCAGTGTGACTGATCATCCTCTCAGACCAGTTACGGATCGTCGCCTTGGTCAGCCGTTACCCAACCAACTAGCTAATCCGACATAGGCTCATCTAATAGCGCAAGGTCCGAAGATCCCCTGCTTTCCCCCGTAGGGCGTATGCGGTATTAATCCGGGTTTCCCCGGGCTATCCCCCTCTACCAGGCAGATTCCTATGCATTACTCACCCGTCCGCCGCTCGACGCCCCTAGCAAGCTAGGTCGTTTCCGCTCGACTTGCATGTGTTAAGCCTGCCGCCAGCGTTCAATCTGAGCCATGATCAAACTCTTCAGTTTAAAGAGTTGAATCAACAAATGATTCGTTTAAATCTGCTCAAGTTAAAAAACTACTGAATTGCTTCAGACGCTCTCCATCTAAATGACAGATAACTTAAGACTTAATCTTTTCAGACCCGTCTCAGCGAGCGCCCACACAAATTACTTGATTGAATTGTTAAAGATCTCGGCTAAGGGCGTGTATCCCCCAGCGGCGCGCCATTCTACATCCTCATAACTTCCTGTCAACCGCTTTTTACTTCATCCGAAAACTCTGTAAAAATTCCGCGCCTCAACGACCGCCATTCCCTGACTTGTCGTCCAAAAGAGGTGCGCATTATACGGGTTAAAGTCGAGCCGTCAACAGCCAAATCCGAACTAATATTGTAAATTAATTTATTTCAGATCTGTAACACTCCATTTAAGCAAACTTTTGATTGTTTTCAAGCCAAATAGGGCATTTTTTATCCGATTCGCGTCTCAGTTAAACACCCTTCCCAAAAAACTTTTAGGAACTAATTAAATGAGCTGTTTTAAGATCAAAAACAGTGTGTAAAAAGTCGGCAATGACAATCGCCGACATACCCCAAATTTCATACCCCTCATAAAACCAGCAGGGGACGGCGAGCTTATGGTTTCTGAAACCCAACTGATCTATTCGATCTGGCTCATTGTTCTGAAAAAATTCCAGTGGGACTTTGAAAACACTGTGAAGTTCTCTGGGACAAGGAATCAACTCAACATCCGCGGCAACCAAGCCTACATAGGGCGTGACCTTGATCTGGTGCCTGGAAACCACCTGGTTGAGTTGACCAATCACTTTCACTTGATTTGATGGTAGGCTGATTTCCTCCTCAGTTTCCCGCAAAGCAGTGGCCAGCAAATCAGCATCCGATGCCTCCTGCATACCTCCCGGAAAAGCCACCTGGCCGCTGTGGGTTTTTAAACGGTCGGATCTCTTCGTCAGCACCATATGTGGAGAAGTTTCCATGGTCACCAACAACAACACTGCAGCCTCCGGAAAATCCAGTGGCAGAGAATTGGGATGGTTGGCGGCAAGTCGAGTTACGATTTCTTCAATCAACAATATTTCGCTCTTTTGGTACTGCTAAATAACCACTTTTATGCCTATTATACGTATGCTTTGCGGACTGACGTAACTTCAGCATTGAAAACAAGAGAATATCAATAAACAACTTAACAGTATCATTAGTACTTATCATTCGCCACGCGAGGGAAAAGGTGCGAACACGAGGACGTAAATGAAGTATTGCAGCAACTGCGGACATGCTTTGGAGTTCAAAATTCCCGCTGGAGATAACCGACTACGCGGTGTTTGCCAGCAATGCGATTTCATCCATTACGTCAACCCGAAGATTGTGGCCGGCACAATTCCCATCTGGGGAGACTCGGTACTTCTTTGTAAACGCGCCATAGAGCCACGAAAGGGATATTGGACGTTACCGGCCGGATTTATGGAAATGCAGGAGACGGCTTCTGAGGCGGCAATGCGAGAAACTTGGGAAGAAGCAGAGGCTCGGGTTGCAATAAAAAACCTTTACTCAATGATTAGTGTTCCACACATCGGACAAGTTCATATCTTTTTTATGGCGGAACTGGTCGAAGAAAATTTTGGTGTCGGTGAGGAAAGTCTGGAAACAAAATTGTTTGCCGAACGAGAAATACCTTGGGATGAAATTGCTTTTCCAACGGTACTCAAAACATTGCGTCTCTTCTTTGCCGATCGTAAGGAAGGAACCTTCCAGATGCATATTCACGACATCATTTATGACAAACAGAAGTACTAACAGCTAAACGCGTTAACATCACAGCGTAGATATTCCCTACATGTTACAACATCTGCAATACATGATAAGCGGGCTCTTCATATGGATGGGCCTTCAGCATTGCATCAACGACGGATTCCAGAAGTTGATCTTCAACCACCATTTCCACCTTAAATTCGCTCACTCGCTCGACTTTTCCTCGCTCACCCAGAAATGGATTACTTGCTGCCAAAGGACGAAACTGTCCGGTTCCGGCCGTTTGCCAACAGCAAGAATCATAGTCTCCGATCCGCCCCGCTCCTGCTTCAAAAACAGCGACCTTTACTTGTTCGAGATGGGTTTCAGGCACATAAACACAAAGTAATTTCATAAGACCAATCCAAGCGATTTTTTCTGAGCGGCAGCTGAAAACCGGGGAATGCCGCAACTTATCCACAGAACGCCGGCGATAAACTTCTGTTTTTTACAAAAATGAAACTTCTCCACAGATTTTGTGGATATCTCTGGGGATATTTTTGGGGAAACCAACGCAAAAGCTTACCAATTCTAGCTTCAGGCCAAATTGCCTAGCATTTAGCCAAAATTTTTATTTATATTTATCAATAAGTTATAGATGGATAGAAAAAAACCATTTTTTGTTTTATTTAATCGAATAATGGTTGACATGCATTCATGAACTGTGAATAAAAGATCCCACCCCCAAGAAAACCATTCAATTTTTTGACAGTTTTTGAATACTTTAAGTCAAGACCTTTTTAAATTGATTATTATTTGCCCATATCAGGATTTATACGTATCATTTTCTCACGAATAGTTACAGTATGTTACAAATACACATATAAAGTAACAATTACTCCTAATCAAACCACACACGCGCATTTCTGAAAATGCGCAACCACCCACCATCTTCACCCCAATCGCCCGGTTTCCACGAATTTGCCACCGTACGAAAAACGCGCTCAGGATGCGGCATCATGGCGTTAATACGTCCATCGTCGTTACAAATGCCGGTTATGCCCAATGGAGATCCATTCGGATTAAACGGATAGCTGTCAGCAGCACCACCCGTATTTCTGACAAACCGAAGCGCCACCTTTCCGGAGTCATTGAAACTGGTCACATTCGTGGTGCTGAATTCCGCCCGACCTTCGCCGTGGGCAACGGCGATGGGCAAGACCGAACCATGCATACCTTGCATTAATGCGGAAGGTGATTCCAATACTTCCACCAAAACCTGGCGCGCTTCGTACTGTTCGGACAAGTTGCGGACAAATCGCGGCCAATCCTCCGCTCCCGGAATCAAATCCTTTAAAGTCGCCAGCATCTGGCAACCATTGCAGACGCCCAGGGTAAGTGTATCCTTTCTGTGGAAGAAGCCTTCGAATTCATCCCGTGCTCTGGCATTAAACAGGATGGACTTGGCCCATCCCTCTCCGGCACCTAAAACATCGCCATAGGAAAATCCGCCACATGCTGCCAACGCCTTGTAGCTCTGGAGCTGCACTCTGCCACTAAGAATATCGCTCATGTGGACGTCGACAGCGGCAAAACCTGACCTAGCGAAAGCCGCCGCCATTTCTACCTGACTATTAACACCCTGTTCTCGCAGGATAGCAACCGAGGGCAAGACACCGCTCTTTATGTAAGGCGCACATATATCTTCGGCAGCGTCATAAGTAAGTTTGGCGTTCAAACCAGGATCCGAATCATCCCCGACTGCGGCAAACTCCTCATCCGCACATTCGCTGTTATCGCGAATTTTCTGAACTTGGTAACTGGTCTCCGACCATTTTTGTTGTAGTTCGGCCCGGGAATAATCCAACACAGTAGCGGAGTGATAGGTAAATCTTATTCGCTGGTCTTGCTGTGGACGCCCAACGACGACGATGTCTTGAGCCAAGCCGGCATTTTCAAAACTCTGCCGAACGGTTTCAAGATCGGCATCCCGTACCTGGATAACAGCGCCCAACTCTTCATTAAACAGCTCCCTGGCAAAATGACTGGGTTCCGAGACCCATTGGTCAAGATCGATATCCAAGCCACAACGGCTGGCAAATGCCATCTCCACCAGCGTAGCAAACAAACCGCCGTCGGAACGGTCATGGTAAGCCAGCAACTTGCCCCGCTCATTGAGTTCCTGGATGCAGTTAAAGAATGCGATCAGTTCCTCGGGGTCATCCACATCCGGGGCAACTGCGCCCGCCGTTTTATACACTTGTGCCAAGGCGGAACCGCCGAGCCGGTTTTTACCGGAACCGAGATCGATTAGCACCAGACTTGACGGGGAAGACAACGTCATTTCGGGCGTCAGGGTTTTGCGCACATCCAGCACCGGTGCGAAGCCGGAAATAATCAGCGACAACGGCGATGTGACTGACTTTTGCTGCTCGCCTTCTTCCCAGACCGTTTTCATGGACATGGAATCTTTGCCGACAGGAATGGTAATACCCAGTTTCGGACAGAGATCCAAGCCGACGGCTTTAACAGTATCGAACAGGGCTTCATCTTCACCGGGATGTCCTGCGGCCGCCATCCAGTTGGCGGACAAACGGATATCCGATAACCCCCGGATGCGCGCGGCAGCCAGGTTTGTTATCGCTTCACCGACTGCCATTTTCCCGGAGGCAGGGGCATCGATCAGGGCAATAGGAGTGCGCTCTCCTATTGCCATGGCTTCCCCATGGTAGCTATCGAAACTGCTGGTGGTTACTGCCACGTCAGCGACCGGAACTTGCCACGGCCCCACCATCTGGTCTCTGGCCACCATTCCGGTTACCGAACGATCACCAATCGTAATTAGAAAACTCTTGCTGGCAACACTTGGCAACCGAAGAATCCGTTCGACAGCATCCTGCAAATCAACATTTGCGGAATTGAGCACGGGCTTGGAAAAACTTTTTCGCTCAAAACTACGGTGCATCTTGGGCGGTTTGCCAAACAGCACCGACATGGGCAAATCCACCGGATGGTTGGCATAATACTCATCCGAGAGTACCAGCCGATGCTCTTCCGTCGCCATTCCGACAACCGCAAAGGGACAACGCTCACGACGGCATATCTGATCAAACCTCTCCAGGTCCTGCTCGGCCACGGCTAAAACATAGCGCTCCTGAGATTCATTACACCAGATTTCCAGGGGCGACATGCCAGGTTCATCATTTGGAATATCCCGCAACTCAAATTTACCGCCGCGTTTGCCGTCTTTCACCAGTTCCGGTAAGGCGTTGGACAACCCGCCAGCACCGACGTCATGAATAAACAGAATGGGGTTGTGTTCGCCAAGTTGCCAGCAGCTGTCGATAACCTCCTGGCAACGCCGCTCCATTTCCGGGTTATCCCGCTGCACCGAGGCAAAATCCAAATCCTCATGGCTGGCACCGCTGTCCATGGACGAAGCGGCGCCGCCACCGAGCCCGATCAGCATTGCCGGTCCGCCCAGGACGATGAGTTTGGCTCCGACGGGTATCTCACCCTTTTCCACATCCGTGGCCCGGATATTTCCCATGCCGCCAGCGAGCATAATCGGCTTGTGGTAACCGCGCCATTCAAGGCCATTGACGCCGGGGACTTGTTCTTCATAAGTGCGGAAATAACCGGCTAAGTTCGGTCGCCCGAATTCGTTGTTAAACGCCGCTCCGCCCAGCGGCCCATCAATCATGATCTGCAGCGGAGTCACAATACGCTCAGGCTTGCCGTAATTGCCCTCCCATGGTTGGGAGAACCCGGGAATATTCAAATTCGAGACACTGAAGCCGGTCAGGCCGGCTTTCGGCTTGGAACCGATTCCGGTCGCGCCTTCGTCGCGGATTTCACCGCCCGATCCGGTTGACGCCCCGGCAAAAGGGGAAATAGC
Source organism: Hahella sp. (assembly GCA_028280065.1). Taxonomy (GTDB): domain Bacteria; phylum Pseudomonadota; class Gammaproteobacteria; order Pseudomonadales; family Oleiphilaceae; genus Hahella. The sequence goes on along the minus strand of JANQMN010000091.1, from coordinate 3,005 downwards.
GGTGGGATGGTTATGGGTTTCGACTTTCATCAAAATATGGATAGACTCCTGGCGATAACCATACACTTTGGTCTCAGGTTCCGGGTAAAAGCGGCCTGCGGACCAACCTTCCATAACAGCGGCATTATCCCGGTAGGCTGACAACACTCCCGCGCTGTTCTGTTCATAAGTATTGCGAATCATGCCGAATAGGGAATGGTTCTGAAGTTCGCCATCGATATCCCAACTTGCATTGAAAATCTTGTGCCTGCAATGCTCGGAATTCGCCTGGGCAAACATCATCAGTTCAATATCGTTGGGATTTCGTTTCAACGCCTTAAAAGCGTCATAGAGATAATCAATTTCGTCCTGCGCCAGGGCCAATCCCATTTCGCGATTCGCTCGTTCCAATGCGGACTTGCCCTGCTCCAATATAGAGATGGAACTGATGGGTTTCGGTTCAGCATGGCTGAACAGCAACTCGGCACCTGCCATCTCATGAAAAACCGCTTGGGTCATCCGATCATGCAGCTCACCGGCTAACAACTCCCGCTGCAGGGTATTAAGCTGCTGCGCACAGCTCAGGTAATAGGCAATACCCCGTTCGATACGACGCACGGCGGTAAGCCCGCAGTTGTGGGCGATATCGGTAGCTTTGCTTGACCAGGGCGAAATGGTGCCGGGCCTTGGCACCACCAGAAACAGGGTGCCATCCGGATTTTCAGTTTGACTGGTAGGGCCATAGGTCAACAATTGATCGAGCACGTGACGTTGATTTGCCGATAAATCACTTTCCAGTTCGACAAAATGCATATACTCCGCGTACAGCCCGGAAACGGTAGGCTCTAGTTTTTGCAGTCTGGAGAAGAGTTTTTGGCGTCGGAAAGGAGAAAGCGCAGGAGCTCCACGAAGTTCGAACATAATCGAGGTCAAGCCTTGGAAACTGGAAAAAAAGAATGCGTATGATAGTCGAAAACCAACGCATCAACCACTCTTGACATAGCGAACAAAGCCGGGAATATCCTGCAAATAGGCTAGAGTGAAAAGTCGTGATCTTCGCTACAATGCTATAGTGAAGTTAGAAATGTAGCTGCGCAAATTCACCGGAGAAGGCGCGGAACCAGGTTATATCCGCAGTATTATCAAAGTGGAGATATGCACATACAATTGCTCAAAAGACTTTCACAGTCTGCCTTTCCGCTGCTTCTCGGAACCGCCCTTTTGCTCACCGGCTGCAGCCGGCCTACCACGATGGAACGCATTGAGCAAGAAGGGATATTGCATGTAATCACCCGCAATGGTCCGACGACCTTTTATGAAGGCCGTGACGGTCCGGCAGGATTCGAGTTTGAATTAACGAAACTATTTGCCGACTATTTGGGTGTCGAACTTAAGCTTCGGGTAGCCACTGACATTGACGAAGCGTACTCTGTTCTGGAACAGAACTACACTCACTTTGCCGCTCTCGGACTGAGTCAACATGCGACCAAGGCCACCTCCGAGCGATTGCGTTTTAGTACCGATTACAAGTCCATCCAACCGCTGGTATTGTTCAAAAACGGCAATCCGAAGCCTAAAAAAGTGGAAGACCTGGTAGGACAGCAAATCGCGGTGGCCGCACATACGGCAGCAGCCGCACAACTGCAGGCTCTTAAGCAAAGTCTTCTGCCGGATTTGGAGTGGGAGGAAATCGAAGGTATGGAAACGCCGGAGCTCATGCAGTTAGTGAGCGAAGGGGTCATCGACCTGACTATTGTCAACTCCATTGAATTCGCCGTGCATAAAGCAATCTTCCCTAATGCACGCGAAGGCTTTTCCTTGAGTGAAACTCTATACGTCAGTTGGATATTCCCGCCGGGCGAGGATCAAACCCTGATCCTGAAAGCTAACGACTTCTTAGCCAAAACCAAAGAAGACGGCACACTTCTCTATCTGCAGGAAAAATACTACGGGCATGTCGATCAGCTTAATTTTGTCGGTGCCAGAACCTTTATCAATCACATAAAAAACAGACTGCCGAAGTTTGAAGCCACATTTAAGGAAGCGGCAAAAAAATACGGCATCGATTGGCGTTTGCTGGCGGCAATCGGCTATCAGGAGTCCCATTGGCGGCCCTATGCCACTTCCCCGACCGGCGTGCGCGGATTAATGATGTTGACCCAGATAACCGCGAAGGAAATGGGCATCGATAATCGTTTGGACCCTGAACAGAGCATTATGGGCGGGGCTGCATACTTTCATAAAATCCGCCAACGAATTCCTGAACGTATCTCGGAACCAAACCGAACCTGGATGGCCTTGGCCTCTTACAATGTCGGCTTTGGCCATCTGGAAGACGCCCGCGTATTAACGCAGCGGGCCGGTTTCGATCCCGATAACTGGATTGACGTAAAAAAACATCTGCCACTCCTCCAGAAGAAAAAGTGGTATACAAAAACCCGCTATGGCTACGCCCGAGGTTGGGAACCCGTGCATTACGTACAGAACATTCGGCGCTACTACGACGTTCTATCCTGGATGATGCAGCCTGGCGCACCGATGGAAACCCTCGCCGCCGCTAAGGACAGCCAGAGCGATCAAGTGGAAGATATCACCGATTCGAGCCCCGATATCCCGCTGCCGTTTAAAGTTACCCCGCCCATGCTGTAGTTGAACCTGTCCACTAATGTCCGGACAGCCTGGTCAGAATATCCGTGGCAAATCCCCGTTGGTATAAATAACGTTTTTGCTTAAGGCCAATTTGTCCGGATTGGATCGTTTCCACTTTAAACTTCTTCAACAGAGCCCGACGCGCCAATGTCAGCCAATGTTCTTCATTGAAGTCTGCCAACCCCTCTTCTATGGTAACAGCCGCTACGCCTTTTGCCCGCAGTTCCTGGTCGATTCTTATGGGACCATAGCCGAGTGTAGTGTCCCATATAGATAGCCCATTAAGTGGTCCTCAGATTTGCCACAATAAGGCGCATTTCGCAGGGAATGTCGCCTACCTTGCCAAGAAGTGTAACACCATTGTGGTGAATCTGAGG
>JANQMN010000064.1 GCA_028280065.1 Hahella sp. | reverse complement strand
GCGGTGTCTCCTTTTTGGTATCGATCTGGGGAGATCAAAACAACTAGGTTACACCGCTTTATTCATTTCCCATACACCAGAAATGATCATACCTCCTTTTCCCTATTGCCAGTGTCAGAAGTTCGTAATTACGGCTCTTCTGCTTGTATAAGGTTCTTGATTAATCTTTCGTCGAACTATTGTGGACACTGTCGAACAACTGTGGACACTAAAGAAGATTTTCTAATCAGCAGAGAATTTATCGGGTAGTTCGATCCTTTCAGGTCCAAAGCTGATTAGAATTGGTGGTTATATCCAAGTGCAATTATTGTTTCTTCGCTATCATAAAACTTGATGTTTGAGTGGGTTTTTGCCTTGCCAACTAAAAGCAAAATTTTCGAATTTTCCCAGCCAAATGGATACAGATAGCTCAGTCCCGTTCGTAAGCTATAACGATTGTCATCGCGAGTATTATCAAAAACTGGATTAGGCCCTTCGAAATCGGAAGCAGCGTAGGAAATGTTGCCAAACAGATTTACTTGTCCGACATTCCAGAGAAAGGCTAACTCTATATGCTTTCGCACAAAACTATTTGCTTCGCCTTCAGCGTCATATTTTGCATAGTGTCCGGCAGGCACTAAAAAAAGATTATTGGGAAGTTCAAAGGTTGTAGATAATTTTCCGCCAGAAGCTTGGCCCGAGCGCTGCAGCTGGCTAAGTTCTAAATTTGTGAGTGATAAGGATTGCCCGGCCTTCTCTACATCTACGTCCAGACTACCATGGGCAAATTCCAAGCTGATTGGGTAGCCGAGGATTTTTCTTGCCGAAATCCTAAAGGCCTTTGTGTCAGTCTTTGTGTGCTTCCGGCTGCTTTCTGTTAAAAACGGGTCTTCCCATACTTCGTTACCGATAGGGAGCCAAGAAGGCAAATAGGTGACTGAAAAGATAGTACTATTATCTAGTTGATGGCTGACTCCGAATTCTAATGTTGGATTCACGCCAATAAAAACATCTTCCGGATTACCAGCAAATAGGATGGTCTTGCCTCGATTAAGCCCATATTGCAGCTTCCAGTTTAAGTCTGGGAAACTCTGCTGGTGCATCTCTGAATCGGCTCCAAGAGATTCAATAGTCTTGTTGTCGTCCAGCTTTGAACTCAAACCTTTTTGTCGGAAGCTCCCCAAAATTAATTCTAGATATCCACTCCAACCTTCATTGTTCACGCGCTTTTGCTGATACTGAGCGTGCGTCCACCCCGCTCTAAATGTAGCTGCGACCAGCAATGGAATAATGATCGGCAGGCGAACCTTGCTACTTTTCATGGCTTTATCCTTATGTCTTAAAGGTCTGATCGGGATCAATTTAAAAATCCAGAGGCAAAAGCACTTACTCCAGACCAGAGTAAAAATCTAAAATATTAATGTATTTCAACGCATTACAGGTTTTCTACTGTAACGGCTTGGCAGGACGATATGTGATGATTGAAACGCAACTTCTGATACTATTGATTCAAGATATTCGAAATAACTTAGCGAATTTGCAATGAAACCCCACGTAGAGCACGTCAGCAACCAAGACACTTTTACATTGCGCCTGGAAAATTACACAGGTGGATATTGCGAGTTTGATTGGCACTACCATTGGGTTTATGAACTTGTGTTGCATCGAAACCATTCAGGGAGACTGTTCGCAGGTGCCTATGTGCACGAGTTACCCTCAATAAACCTCGCATTGTTTGGTCCCAGGCTTCCTCATACAAATATCTTGAGTCCCAGGAATCCGAAAAAGTCGGCTTTAACTCGCGTACTATGGTTTAGCCCCAGTTGGGTAGATGGCATAGCCACTCAGCTACCAGAATTTCAACCGCTTTCTCAACTACTGCAACAAAGCTTAAGGGGGTTGTTGTTTAATTCTGAACTGGCCAGCCTGGTCGATTCGCTATTGGAGAACTTTCACCTACAGAGTGCTATGCGACAAAGCTCAACAGTACTTCAAATACTCGTGGAGCTTGCCGAGCAGGGGCCAACTTTAGAATTGAATCCTGGTTTGGCTATATTGCCGAATGAAGGGGAGCGAAATGATAAAAAACTTGAGAGAATCGCTCGATTTATTGATAGAAATTACCGAACCGATATTGAGTTAAAAGACCTGGCCGAACATTTGCACATCAGCAGAAGTGGCGTACAGCGGATTTTTAAACGCCAGTTTTTGCAGAGCTTCTCTGAACACTTAGCTCAGTACCGGATCGGTAAGGCTTGTGAACTTCTGGTCAACACAGATTTTTCGGTTGCACTCATTTGTGATGAAGTAGGATTTTCAAATCTATCGAATTTTAATCGACAGTTTAAAAAGATAAAAAATATGACCCCTACTGCATTTAGAGGTCTGTTTCAGAGGTCATCCTAGGTTTTTCATTTCATTCGATAGATCCCCAGCTTCGGACATTAATAATTAGAGCAGGAGCTTGATATCGGCCAGCAATTGCGACTACTTTACTCTATTGAGTTAACGGCGTTCATAAGTTGCGGCTTAACTCTCAACAAAAAGCGCCCTGCAAGGATCAAAAACAGGGCGAAATCTCTATAGCAATGTTACTGAAGGCCGTCCGAGTGCCTTAGTGCCAGCGGTGCTTGCCGCGTTCCTTATGTTTTTCGATAAAGGTCAGCAGCTTTTCTTTTTGCTCCGGTGATAAGGTCGAATGAAGGCTGTTGAGTTGTGGCAGGATAGTTTGAAATGCTTCCGTCATTTTTTGTTGATGCTGTTCAAGTGCCATATAGAACTGGGCTTCGTCCAATTGCTCGGACTCTATCTGCGCTACCAGCATATCCATCTTGGATTCCCGCTCGCCTACTGCGCCTTGGCGGAGAGTTAGGACATCCTCCACAATTTGATTCCAGATTTCGTTTTGCTGTTCGGTAAACTCCAGTTTGTCACTGACTTTTTCGGCAAAATATTCCATGCGTTCTTCAGGATCGTGTTTGCAGGCCGCCAGGCCTAAAATGATGAACAAGGTTGACAACAAGATCATTGGCTTTTTAAGAAATCGAATTTTTTCCATACTGTTCTCCCATGGGGTTATTCAAGGTTTGGCCGAAGTCAGTGCCATACTGATCTCCGAACTTCCATTACCATGCTATCCGTCGGCGGGCTTCGATTCTTTTCAGCCCGGTATCGGGCTGTATCAGTTTGTAACTATTTAACCTATTGTTTTCATTGGCCTGTTTTCCTGCTGAAAAACATTATGCAAAGACTTGACTGTGGCTAGTAACGCAATCAAGGGATACTATTGAGAAAAAGCCATGGAACAACCGAATCCGAAATGAATCTACTGCTCATTGATGATGACTACCAGCTGGCGAAACTTCTCACCCGCTACCTGGAGTCCCATGGGTGGAGTCTGCAACATGCCGCAACGCCGTCCCAAGCCTATTCGGCATTGGCCAGACAACAACCCGATGCCATTATCCTGGACATTATGCTGCCGGAAGAAGATGGCTTTCAGGTCTGCCGCAAAATCCGCGAACAATGGACCATACCCATCATCATGTTGACTGCCAGAGGAGATGTGACTGACCGTGTCGTTGGCCTGGAGTTGGGTGCGGACGACTACCTGCCTAAACCATTTGAACCACGCGAGTTGGCAGCCAGAATCAAATCACTGGTTAGAAGAAGTCAGTTGTCGGAGAGCCAGCAACCAGGCATTGCATCAGAGCACCAACCAGCTGAGTTGATATTTAAAGGGATGCGGATAAACCCGGTTAGCCATGAGGTGTTTCTGGACAACTATCTCGTTTCCCTCACAACTTCCGAATTTCGGCTGCTGCACCTGTTCGCCCAACAACCGGGAAAGGTGTTTACCAGAGACGAAATCATGAATTTGCTGAAGGGCACCGAAGTCGAACTGTTCTCGCGAGCGATCGATATCACGGTAAGCCGACTGCGGCAAAAACTTAAACTCAAATCCAAGCGGGAATATATTAAAACAATTTGGGGTTCAGGATATCGATTCGTTGGCGAGGCGGTATGAGAAACCACCGTCACATCACTAAATCCGGTATACCAAAACGTTCCCTGACACTGCGATTAACGCTGGTGTTTTTGCTAACCGGAATTATATTACTTGCCTTATTGGTAAGTACTTTCCGGCTCGCCGGGGAAGATCATGCCCGAAAACACTGGCGGGGAGTACTAAACAACTACGCGGAAACTATAGCCCGGGATATTACTCCACCCTATGACCAAGAGGATGTTGACTACCTGGCACAGCAGACCTACTCCGAAGTAAACATTCTTGATGAAGCGGGTAATTGGCTCCCTCACCCTCCTCCATTTGATTTAGATAGTGTCCATTTTCGCGATTCGGATAAGAACGCCATGCAACTGGCTCGGCATCGCGGTTACCTCATCATGAGCCAGGAAATTCCCGGCGCAAAGGTCATCTATCACTTTCGGCCGGCCAAGGATTTGGACTTCTTGAGCATTGGACCTCTCGTTACTTTTAGCCTGTTCCTGCTTACCCTTTTTGGCTGCTTCCACTATGTTAAGTCACAACTTCGGCCTATCAACCAGGTTAATTCAGCGGCGAATAGTCTGAGTCATGGTAACTTCGATATTCAAGTACCGGTTAAACGCGAGGACGAGTTAGGCCAACTGGCGCACAGCTTCAATCGAATGGCTGCCGAGATACAACAAATGCTGTTGGCAAAGCAGCAGTTACTGATTGCCGTCAGCCACGAAATTCGCTCTCCTCTGGCGCGGATTCGCATGGCCGCCGAACTCTTGGAAAAAAGCGAGTTGCAACAGGATATCGTCAATGATGCGCAATTAATGGACAAGATTATCCAGGAGATCATGCTCGGCGAAACAGTTTCGGGTAAACATACCGGGTTAAACCTGGAACTTTTGCAAAGCACCAACCTCACCGAAGAGATTCTGGCGGAGCTTCCGGCCCAACAACGAGCGCGTGTGCAAACGCAGTTCGAAGGACGGAAGCAATTTCGGGCGGACTATGTTCGATTAAAAATCTTACTTCGCAACCTGATAAAAAACGCCCTGGAACATGGCGAAGGCAAGTCAGTCCAAGTCCACTGGAAGCTAATTGATCGAATGGCGGAACTGCATGTCTCGGATCAAGGTCCTGGAATTGCCGAAGAGCATGTTAGTCACCTGACGGAAGCCTTCTATAAAGCCGACAAATCCCGTCAACATAATACCGGTTTTGGCATGGGCCTCTACCTATGCAAACTGATCACTGATGCCCATAAAGGAGAGATTGAAATCCAAAGCTCTCCTAACGAGGGTACCCGTGTTTCGATATTTCTTCCCCAGGAAAATCAACCCACATAGCTAATAGACAGACTAGACAAAAGTCCACCCTAGACTTGTTGCTTAAATCCTACGGCTGTCATAAAACGGTAAACTTACTAGCTTACTAAAGACCTGTCAGTGCACCGGAAACCGTATCGATTTGAGAAGTGATTGATGTACGAATTTGATCCCAGTTACGGATTTTCAGAAGAACAGCTTCTGTGCCTTGGTGCGCCGCATCCCCCCAAGGACTTTGACGAGTTCTGGCAGAAACTCTATAAAAACGCACTTCAGGTGAAACCGCAGCCGCAGGTTCAAGATACCGGTAAGGATGTTGTGGGCTGGCGGGCATTTGATCTTAAATACCTTTCTACCGACAACTTTCAAATTGGTGGCTGGCTGTGCATCCCGAGTAGCGGTGTCGTCAAAAGAGGGCTGGTCGTAGGGCATGGCTATGGCGGCAGAGCAGGCCCCGACTTCCATTTTCCCTTTGCAGAAACTGTCTTGCTGTTTCCCTGCTTCCGGGGTATTGGCCGTAGCGCCCACGGATTGATTTCTGAGGATCCCTATTGGCATGTGCAACACAATATCCAAAACCGGGATCAATATATCTTGCGCGGTTGCGTGGAAGACCTCTGGCTCGGTGTCAGTGCTCTATTGCGCCTATTTCCCCAGGTAGAAAACCGGATTGGTTATCTTGGCATCAGTTTCGGCGGTGGGATCGGGGCCATGGCATGCGCGTTTGATTCACGTATTCAACGCTGCCACTTCAATGTGCCAACCTTCGGCAACCAGTTGATGAGGCTTTTTCTACCGACTTTGGGAAGCGGAAGGGCGATACAGGACTTCTACCACAAGCACCCGAAAACGGTGCTTCAAACTCTCCGCTATTTCGATTCGGCAGTCGCAGCGCAATTTCTGAAACAACCAACCCATGTTGCCTGTGCCCTATACGATCCATGCGTGGCGCCACCCGGACAGTTTGCCGTTTACAACCATATCGCCGGGCCTAAACAGTTATTCGTGCTAGAAGCCGGGCACCACGAATACCCGACCAAGCTCTTGCAAGAAGCAGCCTTAATGCAGGAGCTTAATGAATTTTTTCACGACCTTTGACCGGAATTCGAATCAATAGAGTATCTGCAATGAACAGGGAATATCACAAGTGGTGGAGCCCACAGCTAGAGAGAGAAATGGAAATACTGGTATTTGGTCATAACGGAGCCAAAGTGTTGGTGTTTCCAACCAGAGGAGCACGCTTCTATGAATATGAGCAACTGCGCATGGTCGATGTATTGAGGGAAAAAATCGAGCAGGGCTGGATTCAGCTCTATTGTGTGGACTCCGTCGATACTGAAAGCTTGTATTGCTGGTGGGCGCATCCGGAAGGCAGAATAAATCGGCATCAAGCCTATGAGGATTACATCCTCAAGGAGGTCTTACCCTTCATGGCAATGAGAAACAGTCACCCCTGCACCATTTCACACGGCTGCAGCCTGGGCGCATTCCACGCCTTGAATATTGCCTTTCGACACCCGCATCTGTTCCAGAAACTCGTTGCCTTTTCCGGCCGCTATGATCTAACGACAAATGTCGAATGGTTCGGGGACCTGTTTGACGGTTATTACAACGAATCCATCTATTTTCATACCCCGGTTCACTTTCTTCCGGGCCTGACGTGCGAACATCGATTAGATGCCCTAAAGCGAATGGAAATAACCCTTGTGGTCGGTAAGGAAGATCCATTTCTAGACAACAATCGACACCTTTCCGGGTTACTCAATGACAAGGGAATTTCTCACCATTTACACCTTTGGGACGACCGGGCCCATCGTGGTTACTACTGGCGGAGGATGGCGCCGATTTACGTATAAACCCACTATTTCTAAGAAACAAGCTTCAGCTCCGCTTCTGCAGACTCGGCCTCCGCGACAACTTCTTCTGGCGCTAAATTACGTTCAGACGGTAAATCGCTGAGATATTGTACAAATTCAACCTCGAAGCCATCGGGATCGATAAAATAGACATTGCGCCGATGAGGCTCTTTTGAGCCTGGATTATCGATCTCAAAACCGGCGCTTTGAAGGCGATCGATCGTCGCATCGATGTTTTGCACAACAAAGGCAAAATGCGCCAGCCCGACCTGATGGCCAGTCAAATCCCGGTTTTCCCCTTCGCCGAACTCATTCAAGGCCAGATATTGGTAGTCGTCTCCGAAATGCACCCATACCCTGGGCTTTCCGTGCCACTCGCCTCCGCCTTTGGCGCGGATGCGCCAGTGTGGAAAAGCGGCGCGATAGAACGCCAGCGACTTGTTCAAATCTTTGATGACGAGATTGATGTGTTCGAGTTGAATCATTTTTTAGCTCCTTCATTAAGTATGAAGAGCATGTTAATACCTCAAGTTACCTTGAGGTAAAGTCTTTTTCGAAAATAAATACAAGGGTTCCATCCTGTTTACATAAGCTAAAATTAAAATAAGTGAAATCGGCCCTTCCCAGGATGCAGAGTAGGTAGAAGCAAAAACTTCCACACTTACCAACAGGATGGACAAAAACAGCAGGACAGTATCTGTAACTCTAAATCGGACCATGGCTCTGCCACTTGGAACTCAGGTTAGACTAACTATAGACCAACCGCATCCGGAAAAATTTTTACTTTTCATTCTGGCAGCCTATGAATGCTGAACTAAAATTGTTCAATGTCTAGCCGGCTTTTGAACTCGAAAATTCTCAAAACCATTAATCCTTTCCCAGAGGTAATGACCGATGAAAGCTGTATTACTGAGTGTTATTTGTCTGCTCTTCGCTTTCCAGAATACCCATGCCGAAAAGATCCGGCTCGCGAATGGAGAGTGGGCGCCCTATCTTTCTGAACAACTCAAGCACTATGGATATATCTCGCATATTGTGACGGAAGCCTTCGCTGAAGAAGGATATGAAGTTGAATACGCATTTCTACCCTGGAAACGAGGCTACGAGGATGCGAAAACGGGTAAGTACCACGGCACGATTATTTGGGGTTACAACGACGAGCGGGCGAGAGATTTCCACTACTCCGATACGGTGGCAACGCTTGGCACTTCGATTTTTTACAATAAAAACAACCCTGTGGACTGGAGTAAACCGGAGGATTTGGGCAAATATAAGGTCGGCGGCGTCATCGGCTATGCTTATGGAATAGAGGAACTGGAAAAGCAGGGTATCGTATCCGTTGAGCGCATCGGCAAGGATGTGAACAATTACAAAAAGCTGGCTGCCGGACGTATTGATATTGTCTTGGAAGATACCGAAGTAGGCCTGGAAATGATCAACAGTCTTGGCAAGACCGGCCAGTTAATAGCCCACCCTAAAACTCTGGAACCACGTAAATATTCACTGATCATCGGCAAGAAAGTACCCAATGGTTCGGCACTTCTGGAGGCGTTTAATCGCGGCCTGAAAAAGGTGATTGATGACGGGCGTTATGAACAATATCTGCAGGCTTCACGGCGCGGTGAATATAAGAAATGAGATTCGCCTGCAACTCGGAGAGGTAACCATCAATAACAGCCTCCTGTATGTTAAGGAACAAGTTGAACTGGCAAAAAACCCCAAGAGCGCTATCGATGAGGAGGACGCATCCGACCCCGAAAAGCGGCCCGTCAAGCTACTCTGCCAACATTGCCTTTTTGAAATCACCAGCGGCGATCAAGGCATCTCCAGGCGTGGTAAACATCGGCATCTACAATGCAATCCGAATGGCAATGTCTTCGATTTCCGCTGTTTCTCCCAAGCCAACTGCCTCCCCGTGGGGCCGGAGTCAAACGAGTTCTCCTGGTTCCCCGGCTACAGCTGGCAAATTGCACTCTGCGGAAAATGTTTAGCGCATTTGGGGTGGCTCTTCAATGCCGGTTCAGGCTCCGAAACCGGAGATATCTTTTATGGCCTCATCAATAACCGCCTCGTGGAAGAAGAGAGCCGGCATTAGCAACTTACCGGCACCGGCGGTCAAGTCGCCGGATCAAGTTCATCTCGGAAAATCTGCTTTGGCGGAAGCTCAAAAAGGAAGGAACCAGCTACAACCAAATTCTCAACGATTTAAGAAGGGATTTTGCTCAACGACTCCTCACCGATCCACACCTGGAACTTGCAGATATCGCCGGTACTTTGCATTTCTCGGATGTAAGCGCGTTTATTAAAGCGTTTAAGAAATGGACCGGACAAACTCCAAGCGCTTATCGCAATAAATTGCTTGGAAACTAGTTAACCCGCATTCCGTTATCCCGGTCAAACACCAGTATTCGCTCCGGATTTACTGCCAGACCAAGGGCATTTCCCGCCTGCAAGTCACTGCGTAAATCCAATCGTGCTTTGACAAACTGATCGCCGATGGAAAAAGACACTTCCTTGTCGAAACCCAAGGGTTCGATTAACTCAATAGTGCGCTCCGGCAGTTTCCAATACGCCTCGAGTTCACTGGCATAGTGCACATCTTCAAAAAAGTCCGGCCTAATGCCGACATAGAGCGCTTGCTTATCCTTAAGATTCGCGGTATGAACTCCCGGCAATAGTTCCATAGGCAGTTCTAGATCAGCCATCACTATCATGCCGTTGGATTCCCGATAGGTGGCGGGTATCAGGTTCATGGAGGGAGAACCGATAAAGGTGGCGACAAAGGTATTCACCGGATTCAGATAGATATCCATCGGTGTTCCCATCTGCTCGATTTCGCCGTCCCACATCACCACGACTCTATCGCCCAATGTCATTGCCTCGACCTGGTCATGGGTAACGTAAATAAAAGTCGTTTTAAGGTTTTGATGAATCCGGGCAATCTCCGTGCGCATATGGTGGCGCAATTTGGCATCCAGGTTTGATAGGGGCTCATCAAACAGAAAGACATCTGCATCACGTACCAGCGCCCGTCCCATGGCCACCCGCTGGCGCTGACCGCCTGACAGATCGGCGGGTTTGCGGTTCAAGAGTTCCTCCAGTTGCAGCATGGTGGCGACTTGCTTGAGCCTATCGTCCATCACGGCCCTTGATACCTTACTTTTTCGCAAGCCAAACAGAATATTGTCCTTGACGGTTTTGTGCGGATACAAGGCGTAGTTCTGAAAGACCATGGCAATATTCCGCAGGTGCGGTTGCAGATCATTGACGGCACGACCAGCAATTTCAATAGTTCCCGCGTTAATATCCTCCAAGCCGGCAATCATCCGCAGCGTCGTACTCTTACCGCAACCACTGGGACCGACGAGTACAACAAACTCGCCGTCCTGCACATGAAGATCGATGCCCTTGATAATTTCCTGCTTGTCATAACGCTTAACCAGTTGCTTGAGCCTAACCTCTGCCATATCTCATTCTCAGTAGACTGCTATTCCTTGACCCCGCCGGCGGTCCCGCCACTGGCGATGTAACGATTGGCTAGCGTAAAGGCAATCAACACGGGTAACAGTGTCAGCATCGACGCCGCCATAATACGATCCCAAATTGCGTTCTTGGAAGAAAACAAGGTTTGCAGAGCCAATGGCAGGGTGTGAAAGTCGTGATACTGTTTTAGAAAAACCGACGCAAACAAATATTCGTTCCAGGCGATGACAAAACAATAAAACATGACGGTAAGAAGCATCGGCCGGCTTAACGGAATAATAATGGTAAAAATCGCTTCAATTCGGGAGTAACCGTCGATCATGGCGGCTTCTTCCAGAGATTTGGGAATCGTCCGGAAATAATTGCCGAGCATGTAAATTGCCACGGGCAGCGTTTGCACCACATAGATAAGCAGCAGGCTGACGAGGGTTCCCGTTATATGGCCGGCCAAGCCGATCCCGACCGCCATTTGATATAGCGGTACCATCAGCAACACGCCTCCCACCATATAAACAAACATCACCGTATTGGAGAAAATGCTGCGCCCGCGGTAGTCCAAGCGCGCCAGCGAGTATGCGGCGAAAGTAGCCAGCGCCGTGGAAATCAACGCCGTTGCCATGGAGAGAAGAAAAGTGTTTAGGGTGTACCGACCAAAGGGAAAGATATCCGCATTCGATTTAAACTTTTCAATTATTGCGGCACGCTGTTCCTCCGAAATTGCCGGATTTTGCAGCATGATTTTTATCGTCTCCGGCAGCTCTACTTCTTGGGAAGTTAAGCCAAGCAGCTCTTTATAGGCTTCAAAATTAACCACCGTCGGAATCAGGCTGGGATTGCCCCAGTCCACTTGATGTTTTAGGGATGTCGATAATATCTGCACAAAAGGGAAAAGGGTAAACAGCAGTAACGCGGAAACTGCCAGAAACAGCAGAACTTTGTATCCGAGCGAGCGCTTAACTGCCATGAAATGCCCTTACCACTTCAACACTTTCCTGACATATAGCCAGATTAGGCCAGCCAGAAACACTAACTGAACCACCGCCACGGCGGCCGCGAAACCTTGATCGATCACTCCGGTAAAAGCCCGATAGTAGATGTAGATGGGCAGGGTTTCGACATTGGGCGCCAGCAGATAAACATCTTCAAACCGGTTCAGATTCCAGATAAGCCGAAGCAGAATAACGGTTCCCAGGACAAACCGAAGTTCGGGCAATGTCACATGGATAAAACGTCCCCAGGCGCTATAGCCGTCTATGGCCGCCGCCTCGTATTGATCCTTGGGAATACTTTGCAGCTTGGCAAGAATCAGCAGGAAGGCAATGGGGAAATGTTTCCAGACATCAAAAACGATAACGACCCAGATTGCGGAATCCGGTTCGCCGATGACATTCTGACGTTCGCTCATTAACCCCAGTTCTTCCACCATCACATGGTTATAGATGCCATTGACCGGATCAAAGATAAACTGCCAACCGAAAACCACGCTGATCACCGGGGCGAAATAAGGTAAAAGCACCAACCCTCTGACCAGGTTTCTCAGCGGAAATTCTTCATTGAGCAGCAAGGCAACGGCCAGTCCCAGCACAGTCGTGCCCACTACCGTGCCGGCCAGATAGATCAGCGTGGTTCCCAGGGAATGATAGAAAGTCTGGTCACTCAACAATTTCAGGTAATTCGATACGCCCACCCAGGTTTTATTACCATCGAGTTGGACATCGAAAAAACTCAGGTAGAGGTTGAACATGATGGGATACAGGATAAGCAGCACGATCACAAGAAAAGCCGGCGCCAGGAGCCTGTATCCCAGGCGAGACTCCTGGGCAACGATCCGGTCGGACATGAAAGTACTACCGCGACAACAGTGGATTCAAGAACTACCGGCCTATCAGATCCTGCATTTCCATTTCCGCTCTTGCTATCGCCTGCTCCGGGCTAACCCCTTCAAAAACAACCGAGTAAACCATACGGGGAATAATCTGTTTGGCGAAAATTTGTCCTGACTCCGGAAACGCTTTACCGTCAACGACGGTAAAGGTTTGAATGTTCTCAAATCCATTGATGATGGTTTTAATGGCATCAGTACCATATGTTTTGAATATGCCCTTGGGATCCTTCAGGTAGTTGGGATGATCGGGGATGTCCGCCAGCATGGGATTCATTCCGCCGGGCGCCATATGCAGGAAGGTGATATAGGCATAGGGATCATACAGGTACTCGACAAACTTTTCTGTCGCCGTGGTTTCTGCCGGCGTCGATTTCAACGCGGCTAAGCCCTGCAAAACACCATAGCTGGCGGCAGTCTTATTGGTGATAACAGGGACGAACCCGGTGTTTTTTACCAAATCTGCATCGAAATCGGCGCCACTCAATCCCTCGAAGTGTTCACTGGTCAGTGAGCCCTTAGCCACTTCCGCTAAAGCCAGGTCATCCATGATATAGGTGGAATAGAAGAACATCCCCATCTTGCCCTGTAAATAGTAATCGCGCGCCCGCCAGGTTTGCGGCCCAGGTGGATTGAACTGCGCCAGCGTTTGATAGTATTTCAAGGTTTCCAGCATTTGCGGGCTGTTGAAAGTCAACTCCCCTTTGGCGTTGAACTGCCTCGCGCCATTGGACAAAGCGAAATGGGTGAATACCTGCTCGGTATAGCCTTCAGGTTTCGTGCCTATCAAAATCCCGTATTGATTCTTACTTTTATCGGTTAGTTCGCGGGCGGCTTTTTCAATGTTTTCCCAGGTATCGGGCGCAGCCAGGCCGCGTTCCGCGAACCAGTCCTTTCGATACCAAATTCCCTGAATCCAACCATGCATTGGAACCCCATAGAAGTCCTTGCCATTTGGGGCTTGCAGCATGTTCAACGCGCCCGAGAAAAAACGCTTCTTGCCGATTTTCTGAAGCATTTTGCCGTTCGATTCGATATCGACGATACCCTCCTCACCGAAGGCGAGCAATAACTCTGAACCTGCTTCGATGACATTCGGTAGCGAACCCGCGGCTGCAGCGGCTGCCATTTGGGTTGCCATTTCATTTTCATCCACCGGCACTACCTTGATCTTAATATCGTTGTTCAACGCTTCGAACGTCGAGGCCAGGGTTTCGATGATTTTCATTCGATCGGATTGGGTTTGATTGGTCCAAAACTCAATTTCGGTTGCCGCCTGGACCAGCGAGGATGTTAGAAGGAGTGCTCCAAGAGTCACCGCGAGAGATTTGAGAGATTTGATAGCAGGTTGCATCGTAAACCACCTTTGTCCTTTGTTTGTTAGGCTTTTATCTTGAGGGTCGTCGAAGTGGATACAGCGTTATGGCTGAAGTCTGGCAGATTCACTGGATCTTTAAAAGACCATTTGTCCTTGGAATCGGAAATTTGAAAACGATAGGGAAATGTGCAATTTCTACACCGCGAACGGTTAAATCTGGTCTAGAGAATTTCCCCGGGCACTCTCAATTGTTCATTTATTAATCTATCCTTAATACGTTAAAATTCCGTTTTGCCGTCGGCATTTTATGGCTTCATTAGGCCGAAAGGCCATTCGCTGCGTACAAACAGCGTTGCTTTTTCAACACTGGCGTTACGATCAGGCTCTACCAGCTTTCAACCTCTAATTACAGGATACGGCGCTATGATCGAGTTTACCCTGAATGGAAAGAAGGTCTCCTGGAAAGGTGATCCAAATATGCCTCTGCTTTGGTTTGTCCGCGATCAGCAAAATCTGACCGGCACTAAATTCGGCTGCGGCGTCGCCCTTTGTGGGGCTTGTACGATGCACTTGAATGGCAGCCCGATTCGTTCCTGCTCGACACCGATGTCGGTGCTCGCGGGTATGTCCGTGACCTCCATAGAAGGTCTAGATTCGGCTCCGGCCAAGGCCATTCAGGATGCCTGGCAGGCTCTGGATGTAGTGCAATGCGGCTACTGCCAGTCCGGTCAAGTTATGTCTGCTGTAGCATTGCTCTCACAAAACCCGAAACCTAGCGACTCGGATATCGACGCGGCGATGCAGGGGAATGTCTGCCGTTGCGCGACCTATCACCGCATCCGCGCTGCCATACATCAGGCAGCCGACAGTCTGGCAAAGGAGGCATAACATGATTTTTCGTCCTTCTCTAGATCCGGAAAATGTTGCACAAACCCATCAGACCAATCCACAAATCGATGCGGCACAAGGGCAAGATTCAAGCAATATAAGCCGCAGGACATTACTAAAGGTCACTGCGCTTTCGGGAGTCGGATTTGCCGTTGGTCCGTTTTCTTCATTAGGCAACGCGTCAAACAGCACAGGACCGGCGGAAATCGGTCACTTCGTGCGCATCGCTAACGATAACAGCGTCACCGTTGTCATTAAACATTTGGACAAGGGACAAGGTGTCACGACAGGATTAACGGCGATTGTGGCGGAAGAGTTAGATGCCGACTGGTCCCAGATGCGATGGGAATTCGCCCCGGCCGATGCAACAAGGTACAACAACCTGTTTTGGGGACCCTACCAGGGAACCGGCGGCTCGACGGCAACCGCCAATTCCTGGATGCAATTGCGCAATGCCGGCGCCGCAGCCAGGCAAATGCTGGTGGCGGCAGCGGCTAAAACCTGGGGAGTACCGGCGGCCGAGATTACCGTCAGCAAAGGTAAAGTCAACCATGACAGCGGTAAGACGGCTTCATTCGGAGATCTGGCTGAACTCGCCGGAATGGAGCAAGCGCCAGCCGAACCGAAGTTAAAGGACCCTTCTCAATTCACCTTGATCGGAACCAATCTTCCGCGTATTGACAGCCCCGAGAAGACGACCGGTCGAGCGAAATACACCATAGATATCCGTCGCCCAGGGATGTTGGCGGCGGTAATGGCGCATCCGCCAACCTTCGGCGCGACGGTGAAAAGCCTCGACAGCAGCCAAGCATTGGCAGTACCGGGAGTGAAAGAGGTTGTCCAGACGCCCAGGGGAGTCGCGGTGATTGCCGATAACTACTGGGCGGCAACGCAAGGCAGACAAGCCCTAAAGATCGATTGGGACGACAGTAAGGCAGAAACCCGAAGCAGCGATACGCTTTGGCAGGAGTATAAGGCTCTCGCGGCACAACCCGGCGGTGTCGCCAGATCCGACGGCAATGTCGAGGAAGCGCTTAAAACCGCAACGAAGACCGTCGAACTGGAATTCGAGTTTCCCTATTTGTCCCACGCCCCCATGGAACCCATGAATTGCGTGGTGGAGTTACGGGCAAACGAATGCGAGATCTGGACCGGCTCGCAACTGCCGACTGTTGATCAGCATGTGGTTTCCAAGGTGACAGGCTTGCAACCACAGCAAGTAAAAATCAACACCCAATTTGCCGGGGGCAGCTTTGGCCGCCGTGCAGTACCGGACAGCGACTATGTGATGGAAGCGGCGTTGATTGCCAAGTTGAGCAAGACCAACGCGCCGATCAACCTGCAATGGTCAAGGGAGGACGACATCAAAGGCGGTCGCTACCGCCCGATGGCTTACCACAAATTCCGGGCCGGTATCGATGATGCTAATAACCTGACCGGCTGGCACCAAATGATCGTTTCCCAATCCATCCTACGAGGAACGCCGTTTGAAGGTTTGATCACAGGTCCGGTGGATATGGTGGTAACCGAAGGCGGCGCAACCCTGCCCTATCATATCCCCAACTTGAAAGTGGAAGCCCATGAACCGAAAGTCGGGGTACCGGTCTTATGGTGGCGGTCTGTGGGTCATACCCACAATGCCTACGCAACCGAGGTGTTTTTTGACGAAGTCGCTCTCGCCATGGGCAAGGATCCTGTCGAGTTCAGACTCAGTTTACTCAAAGACCATCCCCGTCATGCCGGCGTCCTGAAACTTGCAGCCGAAAAAGCTAATTGGGGAAGGAAAATGCCGCCAAACAGCTCCCAGGGCGTTGCTGTGCACGAATCCTTTAATTCGTATGTTGCGGAAGTGGCAGAAGTCACTCTCAATGAAAATGGCACTTATAAGGTCAATAAGGTGGTTTGCGCCGTCGACTGCGGCATCGCCATTACACCCGATGTCATTAAAGCCCAAATGGAAGGGGGAATCGGCTACGGATTAAGCGCGACGCTTGGCGAAAAAATCACGCTGAAAAACGGCCAAGTCGAGCAGAGCAATTTCTACGACTACTTTCCATTGCGCATAAACCAGATGCCGGACATTGAAGTGCACATCGTCAAATCCAATGCTGCTCCCACCGGCGTAGGAGAGCCAGGAACGCCACCCATCGGGCCTGCCGTCGCCAATGCATTGCGCAAACTTACCAAAAAGCCCATCACGGTATTGCCATTTGGCGAAGTTATGAAAACGTAGGGAGTTGAATGAAATGAAAAATCCATCCATAGGGAGTTAATTGCATAATTCCCCGGGATGTATCCGTATGCGCCATGCGCACCATACCAATCTTAAGAACGGGATAACGGTGCGCATGGCGCACCCTACGGCAGCAAGCCGAGTAGTTTTGCAAGAACCTCTAGGGTAAGAAATTAATATTTTTGATCCTATTGATCTCCGAGTTATTCGGCGCAGTGGTTAACCATGCTATGGGTTTTCACTCCTATTGGAATACAAGATGAGATAACAGAATCCAAGCCCAAGAATATTTGTCGTCACCGGATTGAAAGCGCCAATGAGTGTTTCCGGGCGTGATATCCCTGCGTACAGCAGTAGAAAAAAAAGGGAAACAGCAGCAATGTAGACGGGAACAACGGACTTTCTAAACAAGATAATGGTGATGCCCAAGATTATCTCTAAAAATCCGGCAACCGGCGAAACAGACTCCGATGAAATACCCATGCCGCTAGCCGAAACCAACTGAATCTCAACAACATCCAACCACAATATCTTCGGAACCAATTCGTGATACATAAACAGAAAGCCTGATAAAATTCTGCTGACAAAACCAACATGGGACAAACTATTATTTTGCACTCATCTATCTTATTTCATGATCTGTAGTGGGCGATATACAGCATTCATATTTGCCAAATAAACGAGGACGTCATAAGGCGATTCAACGAATCTCATCATTTCCTGCAACGAGCTGCGCCATATGGCAGCGTCGCCCAAACAGATATTGTAATCCCTTCCCTACATTTCACTAACTTTCCGAAAACATACTTAACATCTTCGCCATGAAAAACTTGCAGTTAATGTGAGGCAAGGAATTTGAGAGGGTAAAGATGTTTCAATCGATGGATACAGTGAGCCAGTCATATAAAAGCCAACCGGATTCGGCACCGGCTGTGCAGCATGAGACCGATTTGCATGGTGGGATATTTCAGCTAGTTTTCCGTCAATATCCCAAAAATCAAAAGTCTATGGCAGCGGGGACATCAAATTATGCTTCCCTAATGCTTATTTTGTTTCTTGCCTTGTTTTTTTCGTCTCCAAGCAATGCCCAATACTCTACTTCCGAGGAAATACAACTGATTTACATCGGCTATCTGGGAAGAGGCGCAGATCCGGAAGGTCTCGCCTATTGGACCAACGAAGTAGAACAGGGATTGATCACGGTTGATCAGATTCGCACAAACATCGTGAATGAACAGCCAGAATATCATGCAAACTACGGTCAGCTGTCCGATAGGGATCTGGCAGAAGCTGTCTATTTCAATCTATTGAATCGAGAGCCAGACCAAGCGGGCTTGAATTATTGGGTCAACCAATTGGAAACAGGCAAAATCGCTCAGGAAGATTTGATTCTGGCCTATATCAAGGGTATTTCATCGGACCAAGATGCCGCAACGCTGGAGCAAAAGCTTATTGATGCAGAGTGCTATACCCATCATCCGGATATCTACCCTCAATGTGCCTCTGAAGACACAAGCCAAGGCAATGATACGAGCGCCGACTCCGACAGTGACTCCGGATCGAATCACAACCACCACTGCAAGATGTCCCCAGACTTTGTCGATCTCAGCCTGATGACCCATAGAGCAACGCAATCAGGTGCTTGGTCCGATGCCGATACTTGGGGAGGCTCTTCACCAGGTGATGGTGCCATCGTCCAAATTTCAGAAGGAATCGAAGTCGTTGTCGATGCTATGGTCAACGCGCGGTTAGAAACTGTACGCATTGACGGTACCCTCAAGTTTGCGACAGATCGTAACACCGAACTGCAACTGGATACCCTTTTTAGCGCATGTACGGGCCACCTACAAATCGGCACCGCGACTGCGTCAATTCAGCCCGATGTGAAAGCGCGAATCGTCTTTATAGATGACGGCCCGGTCAGCGACGCCAAACTGCTCAGTCGTGGCGCTATTTTAATGGGCAAAACGACAATCCATGGTTCGCCCAAAACCCACCAGGCTATTATTACGCCGCAAGCTCAGCAAGGTGACAGCATATTGAATCTTGCTACTGCTCCTGCAGGTTGGCAGATCGATGATCAATTAATTATCACCGGCACCCTTCCCAATGATCCCGAGAGTGACGAGATTCGCAACATTAGTCAGATAGATGGAAACCGGATTTCACTGGATACTCCGCTCAATCTCGATCATAGCGCCCCGAAATCTGACCTCAACGTGTATGTCGCTAACGCCTCTCGCAACGTCGAGTTCATATCGGAGAATCTAGAAGTGGAACGCCGGGGACATATCATGTTTATGAGCCTTGATGTCGATGTCCGGTATGCCAGATTTACCGAGCTTGGCCGCACCGACAAGACCCGTCCCCTGGATGATTTTTTCTTTGCGTTTCACGACGGCGGGGACGGCGATGATGCACCGGCTACCGCCGATGTGACAGCGCTTGGAGGCTCGAATGTGCGTGGCCGCTACGCAATTCATTTCCATCAAAGCGGCACAGATCCAAGCACAACACCCGCCTTGGTCAAGGGATCTGTTGTCTTCAACGGACCGGGATGGGGCTTTGTGAATCACTCTTCCAACGTGGATTTTATTGATAATGTCTCCTATGGCCTTCAAGGTGCTGGTTTCTACACCGAAGCCGGTGACGAAATCGGCAGTATGCAAGGGAACATTGCGATTCGTAGCGTCAACCACACTTTCGAAATCGACCACCTTGGCGCAATCGATCCCGACCTGAGTGCGGATCTGATGGACTATGGCAATGATGGTGACGGTTTCTGGCTTACCGGCAATCGCGTGAAAATGATCAACAATGTGGCTGCCGGCGCCTCGGCACATGGCATTATTTATTGGACAGACGGTATTATGGAACCAGATGAGTTTACCGCCACCCGTGTTACCGTTCCGGTAAAAGACCTTGCCAACGGTCACTTAATTCCTGATCGAGAATCGGTCCCTGTATGGTGGGCAGCGCTGGCGGAGAACCGAGGTAATGAATCCTATGGTTCCACTATCGGTTTCCGTATCCGCTACATTCATGCCAAGGACTACCTCGGACGCAAAGAAGAAAGTGAATTCCACAGGCCTCCGCCTCAAGCCTATATCGATACACTTGCGCCCACAATCAATGATCTTACGGTGTGGGGCAACCGCGACGGAGTACTGCTCAACTATAACGAGCGCATGAACCTTAGCGGCGCACGAATTGTAGGATTCGGCAAGGATATGAGTGAGTTTCAGTTTAACGAAGGCACCGCGAAAACCGGCGTTGGGTTTGATATCGGCAACGAAGCTACCCATGGCCCCGGTCGCATTGAAAATGTGACCATAGAGGGCTTCGGTATGGGCTTCGTCACGCCGGTTAACGGACTATGGGAGATCCAAGACCTGATCCTCCGAGATAATGAAACCGATATGTTAATTCAAGACCCCGAGACTAGCCCGACTCAGATCCTTATGCAGCGAGTCGAATATGATTCGTTCGAAGTTTATCAAGAAGACGATGACGATGAAGATGACGAAGAATATGGTGACGATGAGTTGCCCGATCACATCTCTTTCGACAGTTAGGCGCAAGAAAGAAAGAAAGAGGTTAGGTTGACCCATGATTTGAGTTAGATAGGTACCATTTTTCGATCGCTTATAAGTTTTTCAAAGCCGCACAAAACAGACAGAGGTCAGACTAGGACTTGGCACGTAGATATCGGGCCTCATGATCGGCAGTTGGCAAAATACAATAATCATACTTACCGAATAAACGATAACGATTTAAGGCGATGCGATCATACAACCAATTACGAACAGGCTTGGGTATCGGCCAAAAAATAGCGGCGGCTTTCCACGGATATCCTAGCCTTGAAACTACTCGAAAAAAAGCGTCACTTTGCTGGTAACAGTTGTTCCCTTCAACGTACAACATGGTTTCGTAAAAATCCGTGGGAAATCCAAAATGATCTAGAATTGCCCTGCCCTCTTCCGATTGCACGCTACAGAGTTTGAAACCATGCTTGCGGTCATGTTTGATGATGAAGTTGCTCCAGGCATTACAGAGCTTGCAAACGCCGTCAAATAGGATAACTCTGTCGGATTTTTCAATATTCGGAGGCAGGCTGTTTGCTTTCATAAACCGATTACCAGGGTTTACGGCTTTCAGTCGACTTTAACTACGTATGATAGTTTAAACTTGATTTGATCATCGCAAAAATCAGTTTTGATCTGCTGGAGCAAGTGGCAAATTCGTCTTTCCGGATTCAAACAAGCTTAACTTTAAGAGGCTGATCCAAATGGCGTAATATTGTGGGGAACTGACAAGCAACCAACCGCAACGAATCCCCATGCTAGGAAACATCAAAATAGTACTGATACAAACCTATCACCCAGGAAACATTGGGGCGGTAGCGCGTGCGATGAAAAACATGGCGTTGTCAAATCTCGTGCTAGTTAACCCTGTTCAATTTCCGCACCCTGAGGCTGATTCCAGGGCAGGACAGGCGCTGGATTTACTGAAAAGCGCCACTGTAGTAGATTCCCTGGAGCTAGCGATCAAGGATTCCACTTTGGTAATAGCAACCAGTGCACGGCAAAGGGGAACACCGTTACCCTTGCTCGATATAAGGAGCGCCGCCAGTGAACTGGTCCAGGAATCCCAGCACGATAGCGTAGCGGTGGTGTTCGGGCGGGAACGGATGGGGTTATCCAATGCGGATATACAAAAGTGTCATAAGCAATTAGTGATCCCTGCGAATCCTGAATATCCTGACGTGGTCAAGAAAAATTGACCAACCCAGTTAAGCAACTTTCTTTAGTGTCGCCATTTCCTTCTCATACTGATTTGGGCTTCTATAATCAAGATA
>JANQMN010000016.1 GCA_028280065.1 Hahella sp. | reverse complement strand
ATGCTGTGAAAGCTTCGTCCTAAGCCTGCCATATAGGCTTTTTACTTTTAGTTTTCGCGTTTCAGACTCAGCAATGTTGCTGTCGCAGTTCAGTGACCTTCTTTTTTGGAACCATTGGTGGCGAAAGCGAATAGACGTTACTAAACATTGGCTGCCATTTTTTTTGGTGCTTGCTGCAAGCGATGACACAGGTATTTGCTTTACTGAGCAAATGATTGACCGCATACTCGTCGGCAATAGCCACTAAGGAATCAATATCGTCAATTAGAATAAACCTGGCGCTTGACAGCCAGGCTCTGCAGCAGGCAATTCTGGCAATCTCGCTCTTTGATAAATTATTACCGTTTTCGTTTACCTGTCCCTTTAAGCCGCCTAGCCGCTCGACCAATACGGATAATCCAAAGTGGCTAATTGCCCGATCAACCACAGCCGTATCTGTTCTCCTTGATACCCCTAACAGTAAGTTGTTTTTCAAGGAAGCGGAATAGATAGGCGTGTCATCGCCGATAAATGCGAACAGACGCCTTCGAGAAGTTTCGGTAAGCAAAGCAGCCGGAGCATCATCGATAAAGAGGTTGCCTCTTTGCGGCGCATTTATTCCAAGTAGGGTCTTTAAAAAGGCGGATTTTCCGCTGCCATTAGGCCCGGATATCAAGCTGTGCTCGCTAGCACTAATATCAGTATCTGGAAGAGCGATATTATTTAGTACTAACTGTTTTGCTTTTATGCGGACGTTATCGATTTCAGCTTGCTTCATATTCGTTTTCCTACCCCTTGACACAGTCCGTGTAGATAACAACTGAATACACTTGTTTCTTGAAACCAGATAAGCGTTTCGTTTATCCCAAAAGTCGGCAACGTTTTTAAATGGTTGGTGAAAAATAGCGATGACTGCCAAGATTACTGCGGCCTCAGCAGCACTTAATTGAAAATGAAACGCTAAAATAATGCAGCTTAGATAGAGTGCCTGTAGAAACATATCCGGAACTCCTTTGAAGCTGTTAACGATCACACTTTTTTTCACTGCCGATCTTTGCAACTTATTGGATTTGAGTAAGATTTGATCGCATAGCTTTGCGCGCAATCCCATCACTCTAAGGAGGGGAGCCTTGGTTAATCTTGCACTGACAAAACTTGCTAGCCCGCCGCGTTTGCTTCTGACATCTTGATGAACGTCTTTTAATCCTGATGCCAAGATATGCATGATTAATATGCAAGCAATCGTCAATAAAATTCCAACCATAGCCATGGTTGGATGCAGCCAATAGAGCAAGTAAAGCAATCCGGGCATGAGGATAATCGCGGATATTAACCCTGGGATGGCTTGACCTACCCAATTTTGCATTGCCGATAAATCGCCAACAAAACGAATTTGCAAGCTGCCCTGTTTGTGTTTTTGCAAGTTATCGGTAGAAAGCCTGGATATGTGGTTAAAAAGTTTTACACGTAACGTTTTTACATAGTCGTAACCAAGCATGTCGCCTAGTGCTAGCTCGAATACGCGTAAAACCAAAATTAGCAAACCGGCGGTAAGTATTATCACCAGCGGGAACGAAGGTACGCCTTGGTGGGAGCTAAAGGCTGCAAAGACTTCTCGAGTTTGAAAGGCGATCACTATAGCCAACCCACCTTGTAGAAGAGCGCAAAACACAATCCCGAGCAACATTAAGCGCCGGTCTTGGGAGAAAACCGGCGGCAGCGCAATTTTCTTGAACAACATGGTAATTAGGCCACGTTCCTTAATGTTTGCTGATTGTGGAGCAACGCTAAGGCGGTTTCCTTATCGGCAAGTTCGTTCTTATCCAATACACGAGTTTCGCTGAATTTTGCGAACTCCTTGCACAACAGCGGAGAACGTGTAAGCAACCCTGAAATTGCAATCAGTGGTAAACGCATCTTCGCTAAATAATCGGTACCGGCCAACGCACTCAATGCATCAGGGGCCGCAAACATAACGCCTTGTAGCCATGAGTTAAATAAGGGCGTAGAAAGTATATTTGCGGTTTCTTCTTGTAGAACGCCATCACCAAGTTCTACTACCGCAACATCTGCCCCCAAGGCTTGTGCATTGGCCAGCAATGATTCAGCGCCTTTTAGAATACGTTGGGTGGGTTGTTTATAAGTGGTTACCATGCCTGCGTCTGTAAAATCAGTAACCGAGAAAGCGCCTGCATCAAGAAAGGCATTGAAATCACCAAAAGCGCCTGTTCCAGTGATCTTAATGGCAGCCACCGCAAGTCCTGATTTAGCCAGACCATTTACCAAGCTAAATGCCGCAGTGGTTTTACCAGAGTTCATGGCAGCGCCCGTCACGGCAATGACCGGCATTTTTTTGCTGTAATGCTGAAATGGCAGTGCATAGCGTTGAATATTAATGACTTGAGAACAGTTATCGGTGAGCAATCCAATGGGCCGCAACTGGGTAGGATGCTTCATCACCCCATGTTTTTCACGCATCTGACCGATAACCCCGCCGGCGGCGAGCATGTCGCATTGCTCGTTTTCCACTACAGCAATCCCTTCAAATTGATCAGGTGCATAGCGGGCACCACAACAAAGTACGACAGGGTCGCCTACATGAAGCTCACTATTGCGACCGCTTGCCAGCTGTATGCGTTTGTGACTACCAATTCTATGCACTTGCGCGAGCACCAGATCACCGCTGGCAGCCTTGGTGAAATCTGCTTCGATATTTGCGATATCCGAGTGGTTTACACGTCTTGTAGTGAAAGCGAACTTAGTGTTGGTTGGAATGATATGATTCATCTTTTGGTTCCTTTAAACAGTGTATTCGAACTGTTAACGGGAGAAGAATCATGTTTATTCCCGACATATTTTATTTTTTTTAAATCTAATTGTCCTGACAGCGGGGGGCTATTTATTACCTAGATCATTAACACACAGTTGAGTAGTGATTAGTGTAGCGATAGTATGTTGCCATCAAGCTTTAACTTTCTTTTAAACATAGCTGTATACACCCCAGATAACCGAGGCATTCTGACAACACAGGACTCTTTCCAATACAGCATGAGTGTAGCTGCCGCTCACGACTTAGTTGTAGTCTACAGGCACCAGCCGAACTAATGATCCGGTATCACCATGTTCGAGGGCAATATAAACCAGACCATCAGCACCCATTTCAATATCTCGGATACGTCCCAGTTGCGTCACCAATGTTTCTTTCTCAATCAGAGCGCCGTTATCGATACGCAACCGGTAAAGGGTCATTGCCTTCAGGCTGCCAATCAGCATATCGTTTTGCCATAGTGGGAATTGATCACCTTGATGGAACGTCAAGTTCGACAAAGCGGGAGCTGGGGTGAAATCCACTACCGGTAATTCAGTCTCTTCAATCGGAAAATCCAGTCCAAGATCTTCTCCAATTGTTATTTCCGTAGAATCATAGTCCAGACCATTTGTATACAGGGGCCAACCATAATTACCCTGCCTTATTATTTTATTCACTTCATCGCCTCCGCGTGGGCCCATTTCAGACCCCCAGATTTCCCCAGTCACAGGGTGGCCTTCCAATCCCTGGGTGGTTCTATGTCCATAGCTCCAGACGGTTTGTCGTGTTGATGATGCTTGGCGCTGTTCTTTGGGAACCCAAAAGGGATTATCTTGTGGGATACTTCCGTCGTCTTTGACACGATGAATTTTCCCGTAAGGCGTATCCATGATGTGCAAGTTTTTGTAAAACGATTTGCCGCCAACGGTGATATAAATAAATCCGTTCTTATCAAAGGCCAGACGACCACCAGCGACGGCATCGGGTACTACCGTGTAGTAATCCGTATGCACGGACCAGATAGTCTGTTCATCTACCCATTGATTGTTCACTATGCGACCACGAATAACCTTGACCATAGATTGGGGTATTACAGAGCCGCAATCTAGCTGACAGCGGTCAGCATAAGAGAGGTAAATCCAGCCATTTTTTTCATAATCCGGATGCAAAGCCACTTCAAGGGAATGACCCCAACCCAGGTAGGAACCATCTGCATCAATAAACTTGTCGTAGATTTTTGGGATACCGTCAACCAGATCGCCCTGAAGTCCATTAGCCTCAACGATAGAAAGACCGCGAACTTTCTCGCTGACTAAAATTCTCCCGTCCGATAGAGTTGCTATTGAATATGGTCTGCTCTTTAGTTCGCTAAATGTCTCCACCTGAAATCGGTAATGCTGTGAATCGACCGTTTTGGGTTTGAAATGAAACTGATATGAATCTGGAATCGTCGGATATTGTTGACGTTGCTCCGAGACAAACAACGCCAATGCTTTTGTACCTGTGTGAGGGAAGCCTTCAGGCCAGATAATGTTTTGGTGGGCGTCTAATTTGCTGATGCTGCGCATTAAAGATGTGGTGTCATCTCCGTGTTGTAATGACGCAGCAAGTAAATCACCGGCTCGACTGCTACCCCTTAGATCCAGACCGTGACAACTTGCACAATGGTCCTGGTAAGCAACTCTCGAAAACTCTCTTTGGTCTTTTGTCGAATAAAACCAGTACCCAATAAGGGTCGCAAGAACAAGAGCAAGGAAAAGAGTTGTAACTATCTTTTTCGACTTGGTCATAAGGATAATAGGAGGCTGAGCCTATGTTCAAACATTGCGATAAACTCTATCTATCAGTTGTAGGAACTAATGCGTTCTCCTGCTCAATACTCAATACATCACCCTCTATATTGCTATCTATCCAGCTATCAATTAGTGCTGTGTTAGACGAGGCGGGCATAAATTGATTAGCGTCCGGAAACTCAGCATCGACACTAATTTCAGTTTGCCATTGATTGCCGGATTTACAAGCAATTTCATGAGAGGATTGATTTCCTCTATCAACGAAATACTCCCTGCACCAGCGTTGAGCGCTGTCTTTAAAACTCATAGAGAGGAAGAGTCGCTGTTCATTTTTTATGGTAATGGTTTGCCCGGAAGGAATTGTGTTTAATGCATCGAGCTGTGTAATTACTGGCGTTTGCTCTTGGTAAATAAAGAAAGGTGCCAATACTGCCACCATTGCAATGGACGCTGCTATAGGCAGCAGCGTTTTCCAACCGGATGACTTTTTGCTGGTTGGTGTTTCTTGCGGCGCTTTTAGACTTTGCACCAGGGCATCCAGTTCAGGAGAGAGTGGTTTGTTGTCTATTTTTGAATATGCTTTTATAAGTGATGAATCTTGCATTTCGAAACTGGCAAAGGCAGTCGCAAAGGCTTCATCTTTGCCTAAGCGATCTTCAACTTGCTTTCTTTCCTTTTCATCAAGTTCGTTATCCAGATAGGCTGAAATCAATTCTTCGTCATTTTTATACATACAAATGTCTCAAGTATTATGAAAGGTCTCGGCAAGTTGTTTTCTTGCTCTTGCTATTCTGCTCATGACCGTACCTATGGGAATTTCCAGTGCCTCAGCCGTTTCTGAATAACTCATTCCCCCTATTACCACCATAGAAATCACCGTTCTGTAGTTATCCGGTAAAGCTTGCACCGCTTTTTGTAGATCTCGATGCATAAGATATTGTTCGACAACGTCTTTATTGTCAGCCAGGGTTTCGAGTTCTGTTTCAGATGCGACCAGGCGAACATTTCGTGATCTGATTTCGTCAATCCATGCGTTTTTGCAAACCTTAAACATCCAGGGTAGAGGCGCTATATCAGCCGGCACTGGCTTCTTTAAAAGCTTCTCAATGACTTTTTGCAATAGATCATCAGCATCATGCATATCGTTCGTCAATGAATAAGCAAAGCGTCTGAGTGGTTGAAGATTATCTAGAATTACACTGTGAATTTGCTTTGCTCCTTTTTTCGCTTTAGCGTTCTTCAACTTGGTAACGTTTTCCAATGTCGATTTATTCCCAAAAAAGAGCAAGTTTTTAATAATGTTCGTAATCTTTCATGTTAAATAAGTTTCTTAAAGGCGGTTACGTGTCTGAAAGTATAGGAAAAAAAACCGCATTGGCGATAGCAGTTGGTCTTCATCTAACTGTGTCGGATGCAAGTGCATTTCATGGCTTTAATCAAGCTGATCCGATACTTTCATTAGTTGCGATAGCTGATGATTTTGAAGGCGATATTGATGATGAAGTAGAAAGCGAGGTTGAGGCCGAAGTTGAAGAAGATGTCGAAGCCCAAGTGGAGGAAGATATCGAAACTGAAGTTGAAGAAGATGTCGAAGCTGAAGTTGAAGAGGATATCGAAGCTGAGGTGGAGAAAGATATAGAAGCCGAAGTCGAGGAAGATATCGAAGCGGAAGTCGAAGAAGATATCGAAGCTGAAGTGGAAGAAGGCATCGAAGCAGAGGTCGAGGAAGATATCGAAGCCGAAGTGGAAGAAGGCATTGAAGCAGAGGTCGAGGAAGATATAGAAGGTGACGTTGAAGAAGATATCGAATCTGAGGTTGAGAAAGACATAGAAGCCGAAGTGGAAGAGGACATCGAAGCTGAAGTGGAGGAAGATATCGAAGCGGAAGTTGGAGAAGACATCGAAGCTAAAGTCGAAGAGGAAATCGAGCTGGAAGTTGGCGAAGAACTGGAAGACAGCGTTGAAGATAGTGTTGACGGTTATATTGAAGATGAAGGTGAAGCTGAATTTGATGAAAAAGTAGAAGATGAAACCGATGAGAAGTTAGAAGACGATTGGGACGATGAGCTGGAGAATAAAGATGTTGAACAGGTGGTTGCTGACTCAATTTCTATCCAAGCACTAGAGGATAAAATTGACTATCAAATTGATTACGACAACTACCGGATCTTCACCACGGATTGGTTGATTTTAACTGATCTCAATGACACCGAGTTGCTTTCTCAGGGATTGAGCATTGTTAGTAGAGAACTCTTAAGTTCACTAAATAAAGAGCTACTAAGGGTAGAGGCCCCCGCTAGCTTTACTTTTAATAACAACGGGAAAGCCTTGGTTGAAGGGCTTTCCAATCAAAATAGGACCATCGATTTCAATCATGTATACGATATAGCCAACACCACAAGCCCGGCAAACGACTCTGCAAACAGAAAACTGACGCCACGCCAAGTGCTGAAATTGCCAGCTATCGCGTCAAGTACAAAGATTGGCATTATTGATACCAGAATTAACCTGCAACACCCGGTTTTAGTGGATGCAAATATCCAACAACAGGGGTTTGAAGAGCGTCCCGAGCTGCAAAATTCAAATGCACACGGTACAGCGGTCGCCTCCATCCTGGTTGGCAGTTTAGATAGTTATCAAGGCTTACTGGAAAATGCTGAGTTATTTTCATCATCGGTATTTTTTTCATCAGGACAGCAGTTATCCATTACCACCACTCAGAGTCTTGTTCTCGCTTTAGACTGGCAAGTCAATCAAGGTGTTAGGGTGATAAATTTGAGTTTGGCAGGTCCGCCCAATGATATTTTGCAAACTGCTATCAGCAACTATTGTGAGCGCGGTATCACGATCGTCGCAGCTGTGGGGAATAATGGCCCGAATGCGCCGGCAATGTTTCCAGCGGCTTATGATTGTGTGGTTGGCGTTACAGCCATTACCGAGCAAAACAGAATCTATCGCCGGGCCGTTCGTGGTGAACACGTAGATGTTTCGGCTTTTGGAGTCAATGTGTATTCAGCAGCATATGATCAAGGGTTTCAACAGATGAGCGGTACCTCCTTTGCTACGCCCTTTGTAAGCGCATATATCCTGTTTCAAAAGCAACTAGGCCGAATACAATCTGCACAGGATTTGGATAACTTGTCTGTTAATCTATTAGACTTGGGTGAGCCGGGCAGAGATAGCGTATTTGGAATTGGTGCCCTACCTATCGGCTATACGGTCAGTCCGTAGCTCGCTAAAAATCATAATTAAGCGCTATAGAATAGGCGTTTTCATCAAAATCAAAAGAGTCGAGACTTGATTCGTTATCTACATATTCGTATTCCAGAATAACATCCAGATTATCAGTTGCTCGCCAGCTATTCTCTATTGAGAATGTCGTTCTCTTGTCACGCCTGAAGTCATTGATGGTTGAATTGACGATTTCATCGTAATCACGGTCTCTGTAGCGAAATTCAATGGTTAGTTGGTTTTTTTGTTCGAAAATATGGTAACGCTGTTTATAGGCGCTTCTTAGTTGATAAGACCAATAATCAAGTTCGTCGTCGTCAGCATCATCAAAACGCAGTTTGCCGCTGACTATAAAATACTGGGTTAGTCCATTTTTGAAGTAATAATAGTCGAGGGAAAATTCATCGCTATCTGCATCTCGAACATTGGTTGAATCTAGATCTTTATGGATGTAAGTGTATGCGCCCCGAAGAAAATGTTGTCGATTGATAAAAGTCGACACTGAGGGTGAAATCTGTGTCAGTGTTAAAAAACCATCTCCGCCCAGTTCGGCATCTGCATGGTGAATGTCAAATCCTAAGGTGTATTTATTGATTTTTCTTTTGTAACCGGCGCTGGCTAATATGGTGCGTAAGTCAAATTGATCATTGCCGTTATATTGGAGTTCGCTGAAGGAGATTCCCGCAGAAAACTCATCTTTTTCGTTTGGGGAAAATTCAACATCCCCTTTTCCGCGAAAGCGAAAAAAGTCGTCACCACTAGAAGAAGCGAGGTCAATTTCGTCGACTATCACGTTGTCGTCATAACCATATTCGAGGCCGACAGCAAAATCGGTATTCCATTTTGAGTCAGTCGCCTGTCCTGTAAGGGGTAATGCTGCTGCGCATAAGCCTACTAATACTTGCTTCTTCATTGCCCGTCTCCTTCAAGCATTTTTCTTAAGTAGTTATCACCTTGCATCTATACGAAACAACCTGAAAAAAATCTTTAATCATTGGGAATAAATTCACGGGTGGCTCCGTTAGTTAAGTAAGAGAAGTCATTGGAAATAGGTGCAAGGTAAAATCATGTTTAAAACGAGCATCTTTACGGTCGTTAGCTCCACAGTAATGCTGAGCGGTTGCCACACTCTGCAAACCAATCCTCGAGTGAGTCAGTATGAAAGCCCGGTGAATCAGGTAATGACCGAATATTCGGGGATATTAGCCTGCCTGGGCGAGAAAATTGAGGCTGCCGATGTCACGCCAATCGAAGTGTATATTCGAGACATTGAAGACGAAACGGTGCCAACTCGATTTAAAGAACGTCGCTTAAGTAAGGGTGCTGCTTGGTGGTTCCATACTGCCATTGGCAAGCTTGAAACTGACAAAGTTACTTCTATCACCAAGCGACCTCCGAAAAAACAACGTTCAAAACCCGATCACATTGAAATCAGCGGTGCCTGGACACAAGACGACTCTCAAATTGGCGTTAACAGCAAAAATATCGGTTTTGATAATTTAAACGGCGGCATTTTAGATAGATTTGGCTGGTTTGATCGCGATGAATGGTCGGTCATTGCCGGTGATTTCGTCAGCACTATTGACGGCAAGGTTGTACACAGCAGCGCGATAGCGTTGACCGTCAAAGAAAGCGGACAGGATTATAATTTGCGTATTGAAGACGGCTCGCGTCGTTTCGATTTTGGCTTTAGCAGCGAGGCCAATGAAGGCCCTCAGTTTGCCCAGCGGCGCATTGTCGAGGCAGCCACATTGGTGCATATCAGTCACACTTTGCAAATTGATTATGGGCCATGCGTCGTGGAACCATTGGGCGAACCCAATGGCCAGCCATCTGTAGATATCTATATGAAGTTACATAGCAAAGTTAACTTGGAATCCTAATTTTTGTAAGTCAGGGGTTAATTTTATGAAGAACTTTAAATGCCTAAAGGAAGGTATTGATCCAGTACCGTTTCTTACCCAAATAGCCTCCACTAAAAATGCGTGGGGCGATGCCACCGGCAGGCAACAAAAAATCAAAGTACAACGGGAGGCTTTGGCGATTCCCTTACGTGGATTAAGAAAGTCTGCCATGGGCAATAAAAAACGCTTTGATGTTCATGAAAGCCGGTGGACAACCGGTAGTCAAAAGTTTCCATTGTTTTGTGAATTTCTACAAGATTTTGCGGTGCGGGAAGAATCTACTTTGGGGCGCGCAAAAATTGTTTGCCTTCCGGCGGGGAAGCGGGTCTATCCGCATACGGACAGAGGTGAATACTACAAAATAAGAAATCGATACCATCTGGTTTTGAAATCGAGATTTGGTTCTTGGTTAAAAGCAGGCAATGAAGAGGTTCGTATGAAGGAGGGTGAGCTTTGGTGGTTTGATAACAAGCAATTCCATGAAGCATTCAACGACGGAGATGAAGACCGAATTCATCTCATATTTGATATGTTACCCATGTTGCCTGCCAGTTTGATGCGCATAGCGGAACCGGACGAGGCGATATGTGAAAAATTAGAGTCAGAATAAGTTAAAGGATAAAGCTAGCGGAAGCTTGATAGGATTTGGCTGCCAATCCCGAGTTCTTAAGAATGGACTTTCCTGGCCTGAATCTGCTTGTGCGGATCTTAATCTAGCCAAATTGATCAGGCTTCAAAGCAAATAAGGGATTAAGTCAATTTACTTCTGCCTGAGAACGGTTAGAATCGCCAGCTTTTAATTAACCTGCTGTTCTTTAGGAGTTATACCTTGTCGAATCAGACACAGACTGTACGCGATGGATTTTCTTCGCGATTGGGAATTATCGCCGCCGCCGCAGGCTCGGCAATCGGTCTTGGAAACATTTGGAAGTTTCCCTATATCACAGGAGAAAATGGCGGCGCTGCTTTCATCCTGGTGTATCTTTTTTGCATCGCCTTAATCGGCGTGCCGGTAATGTTGAGCGAGTTTGTCATTGGTCGGCGGGCGCAAAAAGATGCCGTTGGATCTTTCAAAACGCTGGCGCCCGGAACACCTTGGTTTTTTACCGGGTGGCTCGGCATCACTGCGGCTTTTATTATTCTGTCCTTTTACGGGGTTGTGGCGGGATGGACGTTGCATTACCTTTATCTCGCGATTTCAGGCGGTTTGCAAGGTCTTTCGGCAGAGCAGTTAGGTGCTGTGTTTGGCGGATTCATCAGTAATCCCTGGCAACCTATCTTTTGGCAAGTACTCTTCATGGCTGCAACCATTGCAGTGGTATTAGGCGGGATAAAAAACGGCATCGAACGCTATTCGAAGATCCTGATGCCTTTATTGCTGGTGATACTTGTCATTCTGGCAATTCGGTCGGTCACGCTGGACGGAGCCAAACAGGGCATGCAATTTCTGTTTTCGCCGGATTTCAGTAAG
Source organism: Hahella sp. (assembly GCA_028280065.1). GTDB lineage: Bacteria > Pseudomonadota > Gammaproteobacteria > Pseudomonadales > Oleiphilaceae > Hahella. The sequence continues at coordinate 51,547 of JANQMN010000016.1, read as the reverse complement.
TTGAATGTTGAAGCTATTTTGGCTGCCTTAGGGCATGCTTTCTTTAGTCTTTCTTTGGGTATGGGTGCCATGATTACCTATGGTTCTTATATTCAGAAAAAAGAAAATCTGGGGGCTACCGCTTTACAGGTATCCATTGCCGATACCGCTATTGCATTGATTGCGGGCCTGGCGATTTTTCCAGCGGTGTTTGCGTTTGGAATAGAGCCTTCCGCAGGGCCTGGATTGGTATTTATCACTTTGCCAAACGTTTTCGGACAGATGGCCTTTGGCTCGGTATTCGCGATATTGTTTTTTGCTCTTCTCGCCGTTGCGGCGATTACCTCGGCCATTTCCATTTTGGAAGTTGTGGTCGCTTATTTAGACGACGAATTTAGTTGGTCGCGAACGGCTTCCACTTTTACCGTTGGCGTGGCGATCACTATTGTTGGTGCAATACTGTCTCAGGGCAACGGAAGCCTTGCGGATTTAAAATTGCCATTCCTTCTAAATGGAGAGTTGATAGGAATGAATATATTCGACTGGTTTATCACACTATCCGATCAACTTCTCCCGATTGGTGGCTTGGCAATTGCGCTTTTTGCCGGCTGGAAGATGGCGAAGAAGGATATTGCCGACGAACTTTCCAGCAGTGGTCTTTGGAAAATCGCCTACCTTGAAATCTATCGATTCACGGTCAGGATCATCGCCCCGGCTGCCATCGCCTTTGTGTTTCTTTCCAGTATCTTCGGGTTGGCGTAGACCACCGGATATTCAGGTGCGTTATCGACGAAAGAGCAATCTACCGGTAGCGTGCCAGGATCAGGAGGGGCATTTCCACCAAGTTCGCATACCCGGCTTCCGATTGGTTTTTTTTCGTTTGTGACAAGTTAGGCCCCGCAGCGGCGGGGCCTCTTAGTTTAGCAGGTAAGATTGCGGTGGGTCTGATCCATCAGTTGCTTCAGCGCTGCGGCAAATTCCGTGTGTTTATTGAGTTCATCGAAACTGATGTGCATTCGGTAATCCCAGTGATGTTCTATTCCGGGGATGTTAACCAGTTCATCGTGCGGATTTTCTAAACGCAGCTTATCGCTCAGGGCTAATAAATCCTGGATCGGGAAAATTGCCCACATAGCCGGAGAGTGGAGATGTTGCAGTACGATATCCCTTACCACCCAGGGTTCGCAGTAGTAAGGCGCCGTATCCCAACGCCCTAACACGTTTCGGAAAAAGTCTTGCGTAACAGATCTGTCCTGTTCCCACCAACTGCGCAAAGGCACCATGTCGTGGCATGAAGTCGAGCAGACACAGAGGTAAGGACAGTCTTTGGGGTGAGCGAATTGTTCGGTCGGCTTCTTCGGCATACTTTCGATAGATAGCCCGAGTATGCCGACTTCATTCATTACTCCCGGTACGGAATCGGGCACCATACCAAGATCCTCACCGCAAACCAGCATATCCGTCGCCTCTTTGATCACCGGCAGACGGATGCGGCCTTGGTCGGCCCAGAATTGCTCATGACGTTTGTAGTAGTAATGGATATATAGTTCATTAATTACATGCTTCTGCCAATCCAGTAATGCCTTGTAAGAGTAGGTATTGTGCAGGGTGATTCGAGGATTGTAGGCTTCTTCATCCGACAAGGGTGATCTGAGAAAGAGGACCTCGGAAACCAATGAGTACAGACCGTTAAGTAGTTTGATTTCTTCTATTGTGAGTTTCTTCGGAAAGTCGAGATCTTCAATGAAATGCAGTTTGATCTGCTTTTGGGTTTCGAATCCAGGCGCCAAATTGAAGCAACCGGGCGCATACTCCTCAAGAAAGTTCTGTTTTACCGATTCTGCTTGATCGCCAAAAATGTCATCCAGCATATGTTGGCGGATGTAAGGCTTGCAGAACCGGTCATAATCAAACCAGAGTCCCCATCCTTCGATTTCGCCTCGCTGCATTGGCAAGTGAGGGTTGAAGTGGCCCATTAGGCCCTGAACCGATTCCTCCGGGATCTCCCAAATCCGGAAGAAGCCCAGGATATGATCGACCCGGTAGGCGTCGAAGTAGGCAGCCATTTTCTTTAATCGCGCCCGCCACCAGGAATAATCGTTCTGCGCCATGTGTTCCCAATTGTAGGTCGGGAATCCCCAATTTTGGCCGATTGGCGAAAAGTCATCCGGCGGCGCGCCGGCTTGATTCATTATGTAAAATTGCTCAGGCGTCGCCCAGGAATCCACGCTTTCGCCACGGACTCCAATAGGAATATCGCCTTTTAATATGACGCCATGGGTGCGGGCATATTCCGCAGCTCTCAGCAGTTGGCGGTGAAGATTGAACTGGACGAAGTAGTGGAGGGCAACGTCATCGAAATGGGGCTGCTCAGGCTTAACGAATTCTTCGATTTCTGCCTGGTCGTAAGTATTATGGGTTTTCCAGCGGTTAAAGTTTGCGGTGCCGTTGATGTCCCGCAAATAGGCAAACGCCCCATAAGGCTCCAGCCAGTCCTTGTTTTGCTCAAAGAATTCCTGAAATCCTGGATCGGCCAAAATCGCATCGCGGTTTTTGAGAAATATCTTGCGGCTCAACTCCTCTTTGATTTTCATTACCGCCAGATAGTCGACCTTTGACAGGGCGTTCATTTTGGCCTTTTGACTGTGAATCTCAGCGAGAATTTCCTCGTCGTCTTTGGCCAGATCGTCCAGATTCAAGTACAACATGTGCAAGGCGAAACATGACACTGCCGAGTAGGGCGACGAATCATGAGCCTGGTGAGTGGCGACAGTATCATTCACCGGTAACACCTGAATGAGCTTCAAGCCGGCAGCGTGCGCCCAGTTTGTCGCCGGTATCAAATCCAGAAATTCTCCGACACCCAAACTTTGTTCCGTTCGCAGTGCGCTGACGGGAATCGCTACTCCCGCACCTTTCCATGGACCTTGATAGTGAAATTTTTCGTCAGTAACCACTGACATGGAGTCCATTGATTGGCGGATTGGCCGGTAGCTTCTATCCTGACCTTCTTCCCAAAAGCTGACGGCCTGTTTGTCCAGGTCGTAAATCGCATACTTATAGAGAATTTGGTCTGAACCTTCCTTCAGCGACACATCCGCCTGCCAGAGGGGGTAGTTTCTGTCGTTCAACAATACTGCCTTTGAAGGATCCCACGCCCCAAGCCCGGGGTCGCTGCCAAGTATGCACACGACTTGGTTTGAACCGACGCGCGGCGCATAAACCTGGAATCGATGATGATTGCTTAAAAGCTCCTGGTGTCCGTCTTCCCCGTTCCTTTCCGGTCGGGCTAACAAAGCCTTGGTGAATGCGGAGGAATACATTACATTGTCGAGGTCCTGTGCCGGTCGCCAGGCATCCGTTAACAGCAATTGCGTTATTCCGAAATCAGGCTGGAAACGTCGGTCCTCGCCCCATTCCCACTCCTTGGAGTTGTGCTGTTCGTGCAACACAAAATACTTGTATTCAAACGCGGGCACTTCGGCACCGGGAATGATTAATACAAGTTCCCAGTACCCATCCTGTAAATATCGCATTTCTGCGGCTTGGTCAGGATTCCAGCTTCCCAGTTCGGGAAGTGAGCCGCAAACATACAGTTTTTGCCCCCAGTTTGTTTGATAGTGAATTAAAAAGCGGACAAGCATTAAGAAACTCCCTTGCACAGCATAAGTGGAATGTCTGTTTTCTATCGTATTATTCGTTTAAAAAGCAGATCTTGGAGGGTGGTATTAAAGAAAATCATACACAGAGCTTAACACGTATTCTCAGCTTTGGAAGTCTGGTGTATTGTGAACTATTGGAGAATTGATTTGGGTGCGTATTCCGCTTCACCGTGATCCGATTTTTCTCAATATCTTATAGGGTATTTACACTGTTTGTTCCCGCAGCATCGTCTGTATTATCGGGCCGTGTTTTGGGGCATGGAAAGCAGAAATCTCATTGAATCCAAACTTCTCGTAAAATTGCTTATTGGCAGGATTGCTGTTCTCCAAATAGACCGGATACTGTCCGGCTAAACCAATGAGATGCTTCATCATAAAAGAGCCGTAGCCCTGACCACGCGCCGCTGAGCGATTCCCGATGGCAAAAATATATAGGTGATCCGGTTGGTAGTGCAGTTTTTCCATTTGCGTTAGCAGCGGAATACCCCTGAACAAGGGGGGCAATCCGAACTTAATCAGTCCTTTGGCCACCACGGGCAAACTAATCACCGATGGCATCTTTTTACCCGGCGGCATATATAGAGCCGCGACCGAGTTGGTCTCATCAATCAGAATGCTACTCGTTTTAGTAAATGCCCTAATCACAGATTGGAAATTGAAGAAAGGGAAATTCTGGTTTGTTGACAGCCATCTGACTATCGGGTCATTCTGAAAAGCATCGGCCAAAATCTCAATGACATTGGCATATTCTGCGGGTTGGGCCGTCGCTATGTTCGGAATAGTCTTAATCATTGATATTGGTAATTTCCACTCGGTTAATGTTGGGAAAGGTAAATTGATAGGCGTCTAGCAAATGGACCATAACAGCCATATGGTTTCACTGTCAACATAGGGGTTTTCTCCTTTAAGACTGTCCTTTATCAGTTCCCGGTTTCCAATTGGTAGGGATTGGTAGGAGTAGCCATGCCTGCACGAATTACATAAAAGACGTTAAATTGGCATTAGTTTGACAGATGTCAGTTAGGTAGTACTACGTATGTCGTAACCTGGCCCTGTCATCGTTGATGAAGGAAAGTCTTATCAAAGATTTTAAAACAATTTGTTTAAACCGCAGCCACTTAATCAGGTGGTGAAAAAGGTCCTATTACAATAGGGCCTTTATTTTTGCCTGTAGCGAATGCCGGCAAGAACAGGGAAGCTCTACTCGCGTGCCAATATGGAACGGGAAAACGAAGTAGCGCTAATGAATAGCGCTACGTTGCATTTTTTGCTGCGAGAAATAAGTGATAACCGCCACAATAAACAGAAAAGGTATAGCCCATTCCAGTGATTCTTCCAAATGCGCGGCAATGCCATTCATCTCTTTGCTGACTTCGATACCCAAACCTCCCAGTTTACGGCCTAATCCGTCAATACTCTTGCTAATAAACAGAAAAGCGACGCCAAGCCCGACACTCCAGTCGATAGGTGTCATCATCTTTAAACGCACCCGGACCAGAAAGCCAGGCACATGAGACCGGACGATATTGAAAGCAGCGTAAAGAATGAACAGGATGATGGCGAGTGCGATGACTTTAGTCATAACGCTATCATGAGGATTGAGTATGAATTTGCTTTTAAGTATCCCGACTTCCGTGAATTTTTTATCGAAATCCATCTCTCGCATAGCAAATGCAAGAAGTAAAAAAGGGAAATACCAGAATTGCCGGACGTAATCCAAACTACCCATTTTTAGCATGATGGCCACAGCTATCAGATAGCCAATGGCAGAAAGAGTTTCAACCAGTCCGTTTTCCTTTATGAACCACTGATTGGTGGCATCATCGACAAGTAGGGCGGTAATAAAAATGACGCAGGTGATTAACAGTACCGTAACGATCCCTGAGTAATATTTAAGACATAAATGGGATTCGTCGTCTCTGATTTGTTGCCAACCTTGACATGTCGTTCTGTTCAGTCGTTCTTGCATTCTGAAGTGCCTCTCAGATAATTCTCAGCATGTATTCGTTTAACCTGGTTTTGAGCAGCCCGTTTTGATTTGGTTCCTGAATTATCAGGGCTTTTCGGTAATCACCTATAACGGTAAAGATGCATGGCAATTGATCGTGGAAGGTTAATTTATCAATTGGTAAATTTAGTAAAACCAGCTTAACCTTATCTGAACATAATCATCGTTCCGAAAAGGAAACAGAGGATCGCTGTCAGAGATGTCAGAAAAGATCCGTAACCTGAGTTCTGCATTGAGGTTTTCCGCAATCCGGGTTTCCCCCTCAAGGTTGTAAAACATGGCTTCAGTTTCCAGATCATGTACGGCTCCGGCGAGAATGCTGGTGTCGTCTATATCGTTTAGGGCCAGGCGAGCCCCCACAAACAGATCATTGTCCGCAGTCGTCAACTGAATATCCGTATCTCTGCCGTCGTATTGATATTCAAGCAGCAAACCCAGGTCTGCATCCGTTTCCGCTATCTGAAACCGGGTATACTCGAAGCCCGCTACAGCGGCTAAGAATTCATCGTCCTCGGTATCCCGTGCTATGGCCTCCAACTTCCACAACCAAGCCTCGCCGGTATACTGCAAATCCAATCCCAGCTGCGTCATCTGTTTGTATTCGGGATACAACTGTCCCCGGTCGTTCAAGGTAAATAACGGCTCGCGGTTGGTACCTTCAAACAGATGCAGACCAATATCGACGTCACCGAAGTAATGGCTGTAGCGCAAGGCGACATTCAAGTGGTGTTGCTCCGCTGCGGATTCATATTGCGCTGCATCATTCTCGACTGGCAGCGGTCCCCTCAAACGCCCCTCCATGCCTGGAAATGTGCGTTCCCGAAACCAGGGCAGCAGATAGATTCCTATGCGCCCCCAGTCCTTTTGCATGTTGAGGTTGATCATAGCCTGTCCGAGTTTGTCTTCCTGATCGATATCTTCCACGAGATCCGTCTGATTAATAACGTCAACCAAATGTCTGGACTCGGCGACGCCCCAGAAAACTTTGTTGATTCCAGCCAGCAGATCCCAGTTGCCTGACTCGTAAGACAGATAGAGTTCGCGGATATCCGCATGTGTTCTTTCAGCGTCCTGAGAATCAGCCCTTGCAAACCCACAAAATTGAATCGGTAGCGTCCGTCTTCGCTGCTCCAACGTGCTTCCGGTTGGAAAAAGACCGAGGCTTCCATACCTTCTTCCTGATCCGGAAACTGTGCTTCCTGCCAAAAATGGCGGCTTTCGAAACCTAGATTTCCGGAAAAGTTCCAGGGCGAATCATTGGCTAGAGTTGCTGCCGACGCGAACGCCAACGGCAGAAAACGCCAAATCCCTACAAGCAATAACCGGTAGCTTATGGATGAAATGTTCAGAATCACAACTGCCTCGGATTAACGTAAACGGCTGAGCCGACCCTTAACAAAATCGTTTTGATTCAAGCCGACACTGAACTGGTATTCGCCATATATCAGATCGGTGCTCTTGTTCGTCTGATGATTGACCATTTCCAGCCGGTGGCTGCGCCAGAACTGGCCCTGATACAAGCGATAGTCTTTCAGTATTAGCGTCTTCAAAAGGGCATTGCGACGGTCGTAGAATTCGACTTTGCGGAGTTGATGGTCAGTTTGATCCACCCACGCCAGTTGCCTGGTGTAGCCGGAGTTTTTGTAACGAGGATAGCGTGCGACGACGTCGCATTTGAGATCGCCGCACTGTTCTTCCCGTATGAATTCGTAGTCGTATTTATTGAGTTCTGTCGCGGTAAAATCTTCAAAAGCGAACTCCGATCCAACGAAAGGACCTGATTTGTTGGCCGAGGAAATCCGCTTCACGCGTTTCAATGCCGGCAGGAATAACCACTGATCGTCCGGATCCAGAATTTTGGCATGGGATAACAGTGCAGTTCCTTCGATATCCCTTGGTTTGTTAAATACGACCAAGCTCTTATCACCGACGCTTTCATCGGTCACTTCCAAGGTCGTGATTGCCAGATTACGGCTGGTTTCTTTACCGGCCGCATTTCGAAGCACCATAGTCAGCTCCACTTTGTTGTCGCCATAGCCGCGATCAGACCGGTCGGAACAGGCGGCGATTTCAAAGCCTTTGCGTTGTTCGGGCGAGTCTCCCCTTACGGGTGTGATTTCTACACTGGCGAGGCTGTCTGGTGTTGCCAGAATTCCTCCAAGACCGACAACAGTGGTCATCATCAGCACTGCTGTAGCGGATTGCGCCTTGGTTAGCAGGTTGGTTTTCACAGATTTATCTCCGGTAATATCAGTGTCTTGTTGGCGCCCCATCACCATAAGTAACGCGGGCAGGAACAGGAAATCGAGGATTAATGCAAAGACGATGGACAAGGCGGTCAGCAGTCCCATGTCTGCGTTGACCTTGAATGCGGACGTAGTCAGGACCAGGAATCCGATGGACAGGATGACGGTATTCACCAGGATGGCAACGCCGACGTTGTGGAAGGCGTAGCGCACCGCATCTTCCGCTGTTAAACCGTTTTCGGAGCGAGCACGCACGTACTTGGACATAAAGTGAACGGTATCGTCGACGATGATGCCAAGGGAAATGGAGGCGACCGTGGCCACCGAAAAACCGACCTCGCCAACCAGAAGTGCCCAGGTTCCAAAGGTTGCCAAAATAGGCAAGCCATTGGGTACCAGACTTAGGATTCCCAGGTGGACGCTGCGTAGCGCCATGACCATAATCAGCGAAATCACCAGAATCGCCGCCACCGTGCCGCCGATCATGTTGTTGACGTTACGTTCCGTGATGTAGGTAAACATGACCTGGGCGCTGGTGGGCCTGGTGCTCTGCATGTATTCCGGAAAATTTTCAAGAATCCAGGCATTGGTTGTTTCCAGAAATGCCTTGGTATCCGCAGTGGAGGTATTGCCCAGGGTGGCTGTTACCCGGGTAGCCGATTTATCGATGTTTATACGGTCATTCAGGTCCAGGCCATAGGGCAGGGAAAGCTCGTAAAGCAGCAAGTACTGCGCTGAAAGCTCACGGTCGGACGGTGTACGATAATAACTGTCATCGTCGCCATGAAGATTTTTATTCAGGCGTTTCATAATGTCCGATATGGAATAGACATGCACTACATTGTCCTGCTGACGCAGAAATTCGGTGAAATTCTCCAGGTTTCTTAAGTACTCGGGTTCACTGACTCCGCCCGAATCTTGCGCCGGCACGGAAAACTCAATGGGGTACATGCCGAAGTGTTGCAGCGCCTGATCCGATTCCCGCCGGAATTCGATCCGTTCGTCAAAGTACTCTATCCATTGATCATTGAACTCAATGCTGGGAATGAATGTGATGAAAACGGCGGTGGCCGTACCAATGGCAAGTATAAGCTGTTTAGGATAACGAGTGACGAAATCGGCTAAGCGATCCATGGAACGCGTACCTGCCTCCTGCTCTGCCTGGGGTTTTACCCGGTAAGGCAAAATTCTCACAATCGCCGGTAACAGGGTAAGAGAAAATACCCAGGCTGCCAGTATTCCCACAGATGTTATGTTGCCAAGGTGCCAGAAGGGAGGGGAATCGGAAAAGTTAAGTGCAAGGAAGCCGATGATCGTGGTCAGCGATGTAATGGTTACCGGAAGAAAATTGACTCTGATCGCTTCGATAATTGCGGAAGTCTTCTCCATGCCTTCGCGCATGGCAGTGCGCAGGCTAATCAGAATATGTATGGAGTCGGCGATTGCCAGGGTCAGAATAATAATCGGCGCGGATCCGGAAATCGGGGTGAGTTTGATTCCGCTAAAGCCGGCGAAGCCCATTCCCACCATCGATGACAACATGATGACGACAAGGGTGGCAAAGGTTGCGGTAAAAGACCTTAAGATAAGTAAAGTAATGGCCAATATGACCAGGAACATGGTTGGCACAAGCGTTCCCATGTCACCGAAACCGGCTTCAGAGAACGCGTTATTCAACATCGAGACGCCGGTAAGCCAGACTTTGGTTCCGGGAAAATTGCTTTCTATCTGATCCCTTAGTTCTCTGGCTTTTGCGACTGCTTCCGGGACTTCCAGTAGACTTTGCTCCGGATACTGGAGAGTGACGTTAATTGCGCTGACCTGATTATCTGTGGTCAGCAGTTGCTTAACGAGTAAGGGTTCGTTGAGGGCGATTCCATTTTTAGTTTCCAGTTCCCGAGCAGTCAGCGACTCCGTATCCAGCACCAGGTCTTCTACGATTAAGTCGTCATCAATGCCATAGGTGTGCTGAAAGTTGCTGAGTGAATCAACCCGAATGGTGTAGGGTATTTGCCAGGCTTCTTCGGTAAGTTGTTTAATGGCCTCAAGAGATTCCTGGGTGAAGACTTCACCGCCGGGCGGCTCTATAACAAAAAGGAAATTGTCATTTTTGGTATAGGTGGCCTGCAGATTTTCAAAGGCCTTCAACTCCGGATTTTCATCCGAGAAAAAGACTCTGTAGTTATTCGAAAACTCTAGATGCTTGCCCCCGGAACCGATGCCGATGGCTGTCAACAGGGCAAACAGGACAATCAGATAGCGAAACCGGATGACAGACCGTGTTAACGCTATCGCAAACCGGTCAATTTTATCGAAGTAACCGCCCATTTTTCCTCCTCAATCCCAATGTCGGGTATTTTTTGTTTATTACCAAAAGGTCAATAATTAGTTAAAAAACTGCGGTGTTATCTCTTTTTTGCTTTAACCAAGACTTATTTGCTCCGAGGAACGGCAAGATGTTTGTGCAGTTCTTTCTGAATAGACGGTTGAAGTCATCCATTTTTGACACTTGACTCCGCCTTTATTGCCAATTTTTTCACAAGACTGCTGACAGCCTGCTGTCAGCAAGAACCGATAATCAAGAACTCCGCATGAATTCGCACCTATCTTCTGGCTTAAAATAAATTACCGTTCAGTCAAAAAATGTCGAAATTTTTTTTCGATTTAAATGACTGATGCTTTTTCCACAAAAAAACCAAGAAGTCTGAGTTGTTCAATCAGCGCTCCCTTGGCTTCATCTATTGTCATAAAACTTTTCCGCATGGTTGCCAGACCGGCCACGATTGTCATCATCAGCATACAAGTGGTCTCGACCGGTTGTTTAAGACTTGATTGACCCGCATCTATTGTATTTTGAATGACTTGCTGCAGCAGACCCACCATTCGCTGATAGTGATTGTCTAATACTGAACGCACTTCATCATCATGAGGACTTAACTCGATAATCGAATTTACCGCCATGCAACCGCAATGTGCGCTGGGTCCGTCATTGTATTTATCCTGCATGCTGAACAAGGACATCAATAGACCATCGAGAGGCGTTTCTGCGGCTGCTATTGCTTCTTTCTGGCACTGATAAATCTGCTCCAGATAGCGCTTCAGCGACGCTATAAAAAGCGCGTGTTTGTCGCCAAATGTCTGGTACAGACTACCTTTGTGTAACCCTGTCGCCGACATCAGGTCAGACAGTGAGGTTGCCTCGTAGCCTTTGTCCCAGAATGCTTGCATAGCCGCATCCAGAGCCTGCTCCGGATCGGTCTTTCGTGGTCTTCCTACATTCATAAGTGTGAGTCTATAACTTTTTTACCGGTCGGTAAATTATTGTCTTATGCTCTACGGATAAATTCCAACTTAAAAAGACATTATATGTAGGTATGCAGTGAACCAATTGAATGCTAAGTGAATAGCGTTGGTGTTGAGTTGCCGTATATCTGCCATTTATAAGAACAGCAACTCCTCGCTTTTCAGAAATATGCTTAATGGCTTCTAGAGTAGAGGTTGGTATCCGTAATGTATGAGTATGCCGGCAACTACAATTCCGGTGCGTCCAATGCCTGCGCGGCAATGAACCACTAAATTCTTTCCTGCGGAACATTCCTTATACAAAAAGAACGTGAACTTGGCAAAATCATTTACCGAACTCGGCAATCCCCTGTCCGGTATCGAATATGAAACGAACTCCATTCCATTCCTTTCTGCTAGATCTCTTTCACTGCCTAAACCTACCTCGTAAGACTCGTTCCCCTCAAGAAGGGAAACAATGGTATTAACTCCCCAGCGTGCCATGCCTTGAAAATCATCTTCAATCCATTCGCCAGAAACAGGTTTTGCCATGACAGATAAGGCGCCGTTCCCAATTGTTTCGACTTTAAATATATCTGGACTCATCGTGTACCTGATTAGGTGTCAAAGTCTGTTTTCGTCTGTAGCGGTTTTTAGTAAATCTAATTCGTAAGGCCTGGTTTAGGCCTTAGTTCTTTGGAAACGGATCTAACACTTCCAGATAAGCCCCATCTTTAAGGTGCAAATTTTCTCCGTCCCATACTTCATAGTGTTCCTTGTCCGTTGGATCGAATGGAAACTCGCCCTTCAATCGGAGTCTCCCTTTATAGGCAAGGGATCTTTCTTCATTGTCGTAGTAGACCACACCAGAATAGATCCGGTCACTGTTGTTTTCATCATCTTCGACCTTTACGAATGAGCCGCCATCAACGCCTCCAAGCCACCAAGTGCCTTCTGGGCCTTCTTTTTCGATAGGGTCCACTGTCTCAATGCATCCTACTAATGCAAAAACGAATAACGTTAAGAGTAGTCGAAGTTGGTTCATGCGGCTGCCTGCGTAGTTACCATTCTGGCCAGAGAAAGAGGCGCATTTTCTATCGAAAGCGTATGGGTCACTTTTACGTAATCTAGATCACGATACATGTCTCGTAATTCTTCAATATAGGAATTCGGTCTGGGATCGATCATCCTAGGAGTATCAACACCAGCTGCATCCAAAACTCCCTTCATAAAATGGTTACAACTATTGGTAAACAAGTCATAAGGTTCACGGTTAGCATTGCTATTCGCTTTTCTGCGTGTTTCAGCATAGTTAAGCATGACTTGGTACTTACCAGGTGCTTCAATGTAGGCACCGCTAATTCTGCCGTTTTGGCCTGCCCGGCTTGAAATCATACTCAGGGTATAGCTCAAGGTCTCTTTTAAGGGATGACCATCACTTCCCATTCGCACATCCCTAAGATTGGGGATTTTTCTCACAGAACCATTGGGAGAGTACCGACCATATTCGTAGTACTTAGTTGTACCCGTTTTGCCATTGATGAAGAGGATTCCTGCATGGCCCAAATCAGGAACTTTATTTTTGGTCTCAGGAATAACGATGGTATCGGGAAACCAGTCGATGCCTGGGAGAAGGTCAATTTGTTTCCTGGGCGTGTTAACAGCGATTAAGTAATCTGGAAAAACGATAGGAATTGCGATATCTGGCATTGTACAGTCCCCTGCTAAATTGAATGGCCGGTATCTTAACACCTATCGGAGGAATCTTATGTGCGAATATGCTGGAACAACTTGTAAGATAAATCGCACAAGTTAGCGGGAATTAGGCAGCACGCAACATGGTTTGTAGTATCAGCTCTTTCATCATCAGTGATCCAAATCCTTGACCTCGCGCTTTTGAACGATTCAGAATCGCAAAAGCTTACCCAGTGCTTTACTACGAGATGAATGATTTTGTATTGGAGAAGTACTCGTACAGTAAGATAGAAGTTCTCCGCAGACTATTGAAGAAACTTTTCAAACGCATCTAGCGAATTTCTAAAGAAATATCGCACAGTATTTTGAGAAATCTCTTACAGATAAGGAAGAGCCGGTCGCTAAACTACGCTCCTAACGAAGATGAGTTTCATTAATGAAGTTCTTTTAGCCCTCCCATAAGAGGGCTTTTTTTAAGGGAAGCATATGAACAAGGACGTGATCTGCCCGAAGTGTGGATCTAGTAGCTGTGTAGAATGGCTTCGCATCACCACCAATGAGTACACCCTAGAAGAAACAGAAACTCTGGAAATTCTATGTTTAGGGTGTATGACTCCATTGCCCGATCGGCGAAAAAACAGCGATATTGAGCCTGCAAAGTCCCCGACTTATTAGGTTTTGTTTGTCGGATAAAAAATTAGTTGACTGGAAAATGACCAATAAATTATTGATAAAACGTGCTCAAGTTCTGAAAAGGTATTTGGAGAAAATAAGGAGGTTGATAAGATATTGGTTTTAAAAAAGAAAAATGGTGCCCAGGGGCGGAATCGAACCACCGACACGAGGATTTTCAGTCCTCTGCTCTACCGACTGAGCTACCTGGGCAACATATGGACAGATGAGGTCAAGGTGTTTGTCCTACACCAGCAGCCTGCGACTGCCCTCTGCTCGCAGTAATCGGTGTTTGCTGCGATGGGCGCGTATTAAACCTAGATATAAATTCTGTGTCAAGCCAAAAGTTTTATTTTGTTGGCGGGATGTAGCCTTCCGCCTCATCGACGGATTCATTGGCGAAAAACTTATCCATTTGCGCTGAGAGATATTTACGGGATTCAGGGTCCATCAGGTTGAGGTGTTTTTCGTTGATTAGTCTGGTTTGATGTTGCAACCATTCCTGCCAGGCTTTTTTCGATACTGTTTCCATCAGCTCTTTGCCCTTGGCGCCGGGCATTGGTGGAACTGCCAAGGCTTCCAGTTCTTCTTGGTATTTTTTGCAGAAAACAGTATTGCTCATAGTTTTATTCCGAAGTGGGGGTGGTGAATTTCGCCAAGTATAAATCAAACGAGACTGGGTTGGTGCAGTGGATTTTTTGCCAGGAACTTTTCAATCGGAGCAGGCATACCCAGATGTTCTATGGGTAAGGTGGTCCATAGACCATTTTCCTCTGCAACCACTGTTTGTGAGTTGGAAAGTTTGCACAGTAGTGGTTTCATCACCAGGTGGTAATGGGAAAAAGTGTGTTTGATCGGTTGCAGTGGTGAAGGCGCTGCCAGACGCTGTTGGAATCGGCTCTGAAGCTCCGACCAAGCCTCATCGAACGAGCAGTTTTGCGCGCTTTCGGGCAGACTCCATAATCCTCCCCAAATTCCTGTGGCTACTCGTCTTTCTAAATACAAGCGGTCTTGCGCATCGACAATCAAGACAATATAGCGCTCATGAGTGGGCAATTTTTTCTTAGGCTTACTGCCGGGGAGCTCTGAGACTCTATTCTCTTGAAAAGCTACGCACCGGCTTTGCACGGGGCAGCTTTGGCAGACAGGTCTGGTGCGTTTACAAACCGTAGCGCCAAGATCCATGATTGCCTGGCTATAATCCGCCAGGCGATGCTGGGGGGTGTATGCCTCCGCTAGCTGCCAAAGCTTTTGTTCGACCGCTGGAAGACCAGGCCAGCCGGAAACTCCGGCATAACGCGTTAGCACCCGTTTAACGTTACCATCCAGGATAACGCCTCGTTGGTCGAAAGCCTGAGCCCGGATGGCTCCTGCCGTGGAGCGACCGATGCCGGGTAAGGCGAGTAATTCGTCATGCGATGAAGGCATTTGTCCATTAAAATCTCTGGCGATTATGCGGGCCGCTCGGTGCAGATTACGCGCTCGGGCATAGTAGCCCAATCCGGCCCAATGTTTGAGTACCTGGTCGAGCTCCGCGTTGGCCAGGCTCTCCAGGTTCGGGAATGCCCTTAAGAATTGTTCGAAATAGGGAATGACCGCATTGACCTGGGTTTGCTGGAGCATGATTTCAGACAACCAAACGCGGTAGGGCGTTCTAGGATGCTGCCAGGGAAGGTCATGACGCCCGAATTGATCAAACCAAGTTAAAAGTCGTTCCGCAAAATCGAAGTTTTCAGGCTTGGGATTACTAAGACTGACCATGGTATAAGTAGACTTCAGCGATGGAGCGTTGCAAACTACACTATCAGTCCGTTATACGTCTACCCCGCTGAAACGGCCCTGCGAAGCCTCCAGTTCTCACAAAGATGTTATGCGGTAGACGGTAGAATCGCTTCGCACCTATTATGACCTTTAACATAGGAGACAACCGTGGCAGTCAGCGTGAGCATTGAAATTAGCCGAACTTTTACCATTTCGACTGACTTGGATACGGTTTTTGAACTACTGGCGGATGTACCCAGATCTGCGAGCCATTTTCCCAGAGTTGAACAGCTGACAGATTTAGGCGAGAACATCTATCGCTGGGAAATGAAGAAGATCGGTATCGACAAACATGCGATTCAGACTATTTATGCTTGTAAGTATACGAGCTCGAAAGAGGACGGCAGCATATTGTGGACGCCAGTGAAAAGCGAAGGTAACGGTGTCGTCGAAGGTAGCTGGCATCTGGCGGAGACGGATGGCGGCGTTCAGTGTAAGTTCAATACCAAAGGCACCTTGAGTTTGCCGTTACCGGGATTATTGAAACTCGCTATCAGCCCAGTGGTTAAGCACGAGTTCAACGCATTGGTCGACACCTATGTCGAAAACCTCAAAACCGCTCTGGAATCATGACGGCAATATTTGCAAGTAGGCCGAACCGGCAGGAATCGTTATAATGCCCCGCTGCAAAGTAATGGCGCGACAGGAAACTTAATGACAGAACGTAAAGCCGAGGTAAGTCGGGATACCCTTGAAACCCAAATCAAATGCAAGGTGAACCTGGATGGAACGGGGGCCGCCAATTTCGATACCGGCGTACCCTTTTTGGAACATATGCTGGATCAGGTTGCCCGGCACGGTTTGATTGATCTGGATATTCACGCCAAGGGGGATGTGCATATCGACGATCACCACACCGTGGAAGATATCGGCATTACGTTGGGTCAGGCATTTACCAAGGCTGTTGGTGATAAGAAGGGGATTCGCCGTTATGGCCACGCCTATGTCCCGCTGGACGAGGCTTTATCCCGAGTTGTTATCGATTTTTCCGGCCGTCCTGGTCTGGAAATGCACGTGGAATTTACCCGTGCGGTTGTAGGCAATTTCGATGTCGACCTGTTCTATGAATTTTTTCAAGGCTTTGTGAACCATGCCCAGGTAACTCTGCATATTGATAATCTGCGCGGGCGTAATACGCACCATCAGATTGAGACGATCTTCAAAGCGTTCGGTAGAGCCTTGCGGATGGCACTGGAGCTTGACCCGCGTATGTCGGGCATCATGCCATCTACCAAGGGTGCGCTTTAAAACTTTGCCGCCTAAATACACCAGTTACAGAGATACCAACTTATGAGTTCCATTAAACCGACGATTGCCGTCGTCGACTACGGTATGGGAAATTTGCATTCGGTATCAAAAGCTTTGGAGCATGTCGCTCCGGATACCCGGATTATCGTCTCCGCAGATATCGATGAAATTGAGCACGCCGATCGAGTGGTATTCCCAGGTGTCGGTGCAATTCGGGACTGTATGGCAGAAATCCGAAGACTACAGTTCGACCGGCTTGTCAGGGATGTAGCAGCTTCCGGCAGGCCTTTATTGGGTATCTGTGTCGGTATGCAATCCTTGATGCGCCACAGTGAAGAAAACCAGGGAGTGGAATGTCTCGATCTGATGCCGGGCGAGGTCAAGTTTTTCGGTAACGATTTGCAGGAAAACGGTGAAAGGCTGAAAGTGCCTCACATGGGCTGGAACCAGGTGAAACAGGATATAGATCACCCGTTATGGCAGGGTATAAAGGATGAAGACCGTTTTTATTTTGTGCACTCCTATTACGTGACGGTGGATCACCCGGAACTGGTTGGAGGTTCTTGCCACTACGGCGTGGACTTTGCCGCCGCTGTTTATCGCGACAATCTTTTCGCCGTGCAGTTTCACCCGGAAAAGAGCCAGCACGCAGGATTGGAACTGTTGAAGAACTTTGCCCATTGGGACGGTAAGTTGTAAATCCAAACAACAATCAATTATTCGTAGTACATAAGCAATGCTAATTATTCCCGCGATAGATTTAAAAGATGGTAAGTGCGTGCGTCTAAAACAAGGCCGAATGGATGATTCGACCGTGTTTTCTGACGACCCCGTGGCAATGGCCGGCAAATGGGTTGAACAAGGGGCGAGACGTTTGCACCTTGTCGACCTGAATGGCGCATTCGAGGGTAAGCCCATCAATGGCGAAATCGTCACCGAGATTGCCAAGCAATATCCGCAATTGCCGATTCAAATTGGCGGAGGGATTCGGGACTTCGATACAATTGAACATTATCTTAAAGCCGGAGTCAGTTACGTGATTATCGGCACTAAGGCAGTAAAGGAACCCGAGTTTGTTGAGCAGGCTTGCGAAGAGTTCCAAGGCCACATTATCGTCGGTATCGATGCCAAAGACGGTTTGGTGGCGACTGAAGGTTGGGCGGAAGTCAGTTCTGTCCAAGCAGTGGATTTAGCAGTGAGATTCAAAGATGCCGGTGTAAGCTCAATTGTCTACACGGATATCAGCCGGGATGGCATGATGCAGGGCGTTAACGTCGAGGCTACGGCAAGTTTGGCAAGAGGGGCGGGGATACCGGTCATAGCCTCCGGCGGCGTGACCAATATGGACGATATTCAAAAGCTTAAAGCGGTTGCCGGTGCGGGCATAATCGGTGCGATCACCGGACGCGCTATTTACGAAGGGACCTTGGATGTCCGTCTCGCGCAGGAATTCTGCGATCAATAGGATAGGGGAAGTTTGTCATGGGATTAGCGAAACGCATCATTCCTTGCTTGGATGTTGATAAGGGAAGGGTGGTAAAGGGCGTACAATTTGTCGATATCAAGGATGCGGGTGACCCGGTTGAAGTGGCCAAACGCTATGACGAACAAGGCGCCGACGAAATTACTTTTCTGGACATTACCGCCAGTCATGAAGACCGGGAAACCACCGTTCATACTGTCGAAAGAATGGCCAGTCAGGTGTTTATCCCGCTAACAGTGGGGGGCGGCATTCGGAAATTGGAAGATATCCGCACCATGTTGAATGCCGGTGCCGATAAAGTCAGTATCAATACCGCCGCAGTATTTAATCCGGAGTTTGTCGGTGAGGCTGCGGCCCGTTTCGGGAGCCAGTGTATCGTCGTAGCGATCGATGCCAAGCAGGTGTCGGCTCCGGAAGAACCAAAGCGTTGGGAGATTTTTACCCATGGTGGGCGAAAACCTACAGGACTCGATGCAATCGAGTGGGCTCGGAGAATGATTAGTCTTGGCGCTGGCGAAATCCTGTTGACCAGCATGGACCGGGATGGTACCAAGATTGGCTTTGATTTGGATCTGACCCGAGCAATCAGCGATGCCGTTCCGGTTCCGGTTATTGCATCGGGCGGAGTCGGCGAACTCCAGCATCTGGTTGATGGGGTAAAAGAAGGCGGTGCGGACGCCGTTTTGGCAGCTAGCATTTTCCACTTTGGTCAGCATAGTATTCCCGAAGCAAAGCAGTTTATGGCTGCGCAGGGGGTTGAGGTTCGTTTCTAAATTTTTGTTTAGCAGCGGTCAATCTCTAACGAATAAGCTTAGATCGTGCGAGCAAAGCGAGTCACGATCTGAACTCATGGGTAGGTGTAAATGTTAACCGACAACGGTTTGATCACTCTCCGGCTATATTTTTTGCTACCTCTTGCCTAAACTGACAGAACAACAATACCAATAGTTTGCTGCGGGTCTGCTGACTATGCTGCAAGTAAATGCCGGTGAAAACGACGCCTGTGCGCAGATTATATTAGCGCCGAATAATTCTGCTGGTTGGTCTGGGAACAAAAAGTTTCTTCAAGCCATTGCATTGCTTTCCCTGGCTATTGCGATTACTTGCCTGCTAAATGGTGCGCCGATTGTTTTGTTCTTTTCCGGTCTTGAACTTTTACTGCTTTATTTCGCACTCCGTTCCGTCAGTAGATACTGCGCTACCCGACAGGTGATTGAACTCACGCCGTATGAGGTTATTGTGCAGGAAGGTATTTCCGAACCGGAGAAACAGTTCCGCTGGCAGCGTCTCCATACGCGAGTAGAAATAGCAGAATCGCAAAGCCATGGCAGGCAAATAGCTTTTAGCTGTCGGAATCAGCGGATTCTCATTGGAAAGTTCTTAACCGAAAGGGAAAAGAATAGCCTGGTAACCAATCTTCGATCACTGGTTTCCCATTACCGGCGGCACTATCTATAGTGCTTGCATTACCGGCTATAGTGCTTGCAGTACCGCTTTTCATGCAGGTATGGCAAACGTTAGGGTGGAATACCAGGGCTCGGTTTGAATTCTCGTGGTATGCCGAATCAATTCCTGGAAAACAGCCGGATTAAAATATATTTCCGTGCCGAATACTCGAAATGATACCTGCCCGCTTCCATTTTAAATTGCAAGACAATTGCGAAAAGAGCGCCTTAATGCCGTTAAAATCTTGACGATTACAGGTTTACAGCCCATTTTGATAGCGTAACGACTAATTTTGTGGGCGCAAAATTACAGTGAAAACCCCATTTAGATTTATCAGGCTTCGCCGTATCTTTCTGTTATCGATAATGATCTTAGGGGCATCTGCGTTTGTCCTGGGTGATGCGTTGGGATGCACACTTACCATGGGATATCGGACCAATAGCCGTCCACCGCTTATCGGGAAGGCTCCCGATAACGGAGGTCTCTATTTTGACCTGTACTCGGAGGCAGTAAACCGAATTGTTTGTCAGATAAAGATTGTCAGAAAGCCCAAAAAGCGTTTGTTACACCTCCTGGAAACCGGAGAAGTAGATTTTTACCCCGGTTTTAACTTTACCGACGAACGAGCGAATTATGTATTTTATATCGTGAATGGCTTGCCGGGCGGAGACGTAGGCCTATCGAGAGTCGATATTCCGGATATCAGCCATCTTTCCCAACTAACCGGTAAGAAGCTTATCGTCCCCTTGGGTAGTCCGGACTGGAATGCCGCGAGCTATGGTATGAGCGTCCTGAAGGTATCGGAAATGTCGGTATCTCGGGCCATAAAAATGATCCAGTTGAAGCGTGCGGATTTTTTTATCTATAACAGATCTTCGATAGAGTATGCATTGGTAAACGCCCAACCCGGCCTGAAAGTCCATTATGACTGCTGTGGCGGGGTGAAACCGTTGTACCTTGGGTTTTCCAGGAGTTCGAAGCATTTTTCCGAAGTGCTCAACGAACTCTACGATTCCGATATGCCGAACAGTCCCGATAACTTTTCGACTAAGTTGACAGAAGACTCAAAAGCTTATGAGTTCGCCAACGCTTTAAAGGACATGGCAGAGGAAGGGTTCACGCTGAACCTGTATGAAAGTTATTATTAGGCATTTTCAAGTTGAATGCGTATTACTCATTTTCCAACGAAAACCACATTTCGTCTTTATTCAACGGTGTTTCCAGCGGTAACAGCGGATTGTTCAGGCGAAAAATCTGGCGGCTTTCTAATTTTGCTTTATCTATTATTTCCTGATGATACTCAAAGAAAAGCTTGTCATAGCTCCCATCTGCAAGAGCCGTTGTCAGGCCTTTTTCAATGCTGATGGCAAGGGAGACATTACTTGGATTGACGAAATAATAAAACGCGGTGGGATAAATCAGAAGCTTGGTTGGCTCGACAACAATGCCCCCGGCTTTGTGGGTTTCCGCCTCTGACCATATTTCGACAATTGAGCGAGGGAACAGATCCACCCTTCTTTTGCTTAGCATGCCAAAAATTGATTTGTAGTTGGGTGTGCCCAGCACCTCGAATCCATTGGCCCGAAGAATCTCGGTATCCGGCCAGTCATGGCCCTGGATTAGTTGAAATTTTCGCAAGTCGGCGAGGGACATTTCCGTGTTGAACTTTTCAAGGTCCTGCTGATGGGCTAGAAAAATCCGCCAACCGATCAAGCCTTTGTAAATCGGAACTCGAATGGCTTGCAAGTTCGATTCTCTTTGCCTGGATGTCATGGACCATACTACATCGACATCAACCCCGAATCGAAGCTGGGTCAGGGCTCTGCCCTGCGGCATTATTTGTGAGGTAGGAACCAATATTGCGTGGCTTCCCGCCTTATCCAGCGACAGTTGCAACAGTCTGAGCGGATAGTCTGTCCGACGGTCGAATTCAGTTTCCGGACGTGGGTAGCGGACATAACTTTCATGATTCGAAGCAAAGGCGATTATAGGTGCAATTGCTGTCAGTAAAGCTAAAAATGAAGCCAATTGTTTCATGATGTTACCCACCAGTGTTGTAGGAGTGCTTCTAGGAAAAGCTGTTTTTCACGGTGTTCAGTTAAATCCGGCCTGCTGTTTTGAGGCGCCGGTGCTGGATATGAGGGGCGCGCGGGGAGATTCCCGGTTGGCGAACATCTCTTTTGCGTTATGGCGAATGGCCCATATACCTTTAACCGTGGCTACCGATATGCCCTCCTTGCCTAACGTTGGCAGTACCCGTTCCAGGTAACGCACGGTTTTTAGATAAGGGTGCCCAATTGCGATGGCTGTGCCGTTGGTTTTTGCCACCTTAATCAGCTTTCGAAATTGTCTGTGGATATAGCGGCTGTTTATATCGTTGTCGAGGAAAATATCGCGACCCAAGGTTGGAATGTTGTGCCGCTTTGCAACCTTGTAGGCGATCGATTTTGGAGTGGTGCGGCTATCGACGAAATAAAGCGGGTAGTCTCGCAACTCTCGCATCAGTGTTCCCATTGCCGAATGGTCTTGGGTTAGCAGGCTGCCCATATGATTGTTGACCCCACTCGCGAAGGGCACCGAGCGGATGGCCCGCCGAAAAGTGATCGTCATTTCCATGCTGTTCATTCTGCTGGTTAAACCGGCAGCACCCAAGGGGATGTTATGGAGATTCTCCATTGGCGCATGCAACATCACCTCTTTGCCCATTAAATAGGCGCGCCGGGCTTGTTGTTTGGTGTGGAGGCGCATCGGCAGAAAAGCTAATGTCAACGGCGCGGGTATTTCTATCAGACGGTCTCCCAATGCCTTATGGTTGCCTAAGTCGTCAATGATGATTGCAATAGTAGGGTGGGTAACCTCTGCCAGACTTATATTGGTTAAGCAAAGGGCTACTGCTCCGATCAATGCCCGTAGCCCTGAAACTTTCCTTAATCCTATCGTCCGGATAAGTCGCTGCAAGATAAATTCCCTGTGCCTATCCTTTGCGGGTCGCCATGATGTTCAGCCCCTTCAGCAGGTTCAGTGCTTCACGCAGCTGAAAGTCCCGGCTGAGCAGTTCCTGGTTTAGGCTGTTTTCCTGAGAGTCGCCATTCTCGCCGTTTTCATTTGAGAGATGTCCTGACAAGTCCGCCTCTTTAAAAATGGGCGCGGAAGCTTCTTCCTGCACGGTCGCCCTTTGCACCCGAATATCCGGCTTGATTCCCAATGCCTGTATAGATCGCCCATTGGGCGTGTAATAGCGGGCAGTGGTGAGTTTTAGCCCATAGGCTTCGTCCAAGGGCAGTACCGTTTGCACGCTGCCCTTGCCAAAACTTTCCGTGCCTAAAATAATCGCGCGCGATTGGTCTTGCAAAGCCCCGGCGACAATTTCCGAAGCGGAGGCGGAGCCGCCATTGATTAAAACGACTATCGGGATTCCGTCGGTTTCATCGCCGGGAGTGGCGGTAAAACGCAGACGCGAACTCTTGATGCGGCCTTCTGTGTAGACAATCAGTCCTTCCTCCAAAACCGCATCGGCTACTTCGACCGCCGCTTGCAATACGCCTCCAGGGTTGTTTCGCAGGTCAATGACCATGCCTTTCAATCCATCGGTGTTTTTTTCCTTAAGCAGTTCGATTGCCCGAATAAAGTCCGCTCCGGTTTGGGCCTGAAATTGAGTGACACGGATGTAACCATAGCCTTCGTCGAGCTTCATGTTTTTGACACTGGTGACACGAATAACATCTCGCACGACATCAATTTCGACCGGTGAATCAGAATTCCTTTTAACCACTGTCAACCGGATGGATGTGCCAGGCTTACCCCGCATCAGATTGACCGCTTCTTGAAGTGACATGCCTTTGACCGTACGATCGCCCAATTTGATAATGAGGTCGCCGGCATCAATGCCTGCTTTCTTGGCGGGCGTGTCGTCTATCGGGGTAATCACTTTAATGAATCCGCCTTCCATGCCGACTTCGATACCAAGGCCGCCGAATTCGCCGGACGTGGTTTCTTGCAGGTCATCGAACGCTGAAGGTTCCAGGTAGGAAGAATGGGGATCGAGGCCGGCTAGCATACCGCGGATGGCGTTGTTCAGTAGCACCGAATCATCGACATCTTCGACATAGGCTTTTTTGATCCGGTCAAATACATCGGCAAATTTCCGCAGGTCCTCCAGTGGTAACCCGTTGCTTTGGTCCGCGGCGGTTTGCTCCGTAACGGGCTCCTCAGACGGATCAGCGGCAAAAGCCGGTTGAACTAGGGCGGTTGCCAGAAATGCAAAGGCAACCCATTTCAATTTTTGTACAAATACCACAATGGTTTCCTTTCGGTTATTCGGTTTCAGGTAAGGCATCATCGAGATTTTTTCAGCCATCGTACAGGATTGCTCGGCTTACCTTCGTGCCGTATTTCAAAGTATAGACCGGTTTGGCTCTGACCACCGCTGTTTCCGGCGCTGGCAATTAATTCGCCGCTGTCCACCCAGTCCCCCGCTTCTTTCAACAACGCCTCGTTGAAGCCGTAGAGACTCATATAGTTGTCTCCATGGTCAATTATCATCAGCAAGCCAAAACCTCTCAGCCAGTCGGCGAATACCACCCGCCCGTGGTGAACTGCATTGACCGGTTCGTTCTCGGGTGTCCTGAAGAAGACTCCCGGGGAGCGGAACTGGCCATCCGACGAGCCAAAACTTCTTATCAGATTGCCGTTGGTCGGCCACAGCAACTTACCGCGCAGTTTCCCAAATGGTCTGGCGTCCTGCTTTATTTCCAAACTGGCGATGGTTTTTTCCACTTCAACCACCAGTGATTCAAGGTGACGCTGATTTTGCCGCATGCGTTGCAATTGATTTTGCTTGGACTTGAGATCACGTTTTAAGCTGGCCAATGCAGTGCTGCGCTTTTGGCGGCTGGCTTCGAGCGCATCCCGGGTTGTGGCCAAATCGTTACGTGCTGAAATGAGCTCTTGGTTTTTAACCAGAATGGCCGATCTGGTTGCTTTCAAATCGGTGATAATGTCACGGTAGCGGTTGATTAGCTGGCCCCTGGCGTCGTTCAGATAGCGGTAATACCCCATCAGGCGCTGGAGGGTTAGTGGATCTTCGGCATTTAACAGCAGTTTTACTCCCTGCTCCCGACCCATGGCGTAGGAGGTGCGCACCTGTTGCGAGAGGAGATCCTGTTGCTGCTGTAGGGCGTTCAATTGGTTGCTTTCTTGGGCTTCTAATTGCTTGATTTGCTTTTCTGCCGCACCAATTTTCCTTTGTAATGAGCGGATCGCGACTACTTTGCTATGAATTTGGGTTTCCGCGGCTTTTAAGTCCTTTTCAAGTTGTGATTGCTCTCCTTCCGCGGACGCTATCCAATTTTTGATCTTGCTTATGTTTTGTTTAAGTTGTTTGAGTTGTTTTTCCTGGGTTTCTTGATCCTGCCATTGGTCCTCCGCAAACGCAGTGGGCGCTGTCAAAGACAATGCCAGGAGTAGACTCAACAAACGAAAGAGACAGTGGGTCGAGAGGAAATACCGCATAGCAGCAGGCTGCATTAGGTCCTTCAAGGTCTATTTAGGGCATAAGCCGTCAGATAAATGAAAATTATAAGGGAGTTGCACCCTAAAAGGTAAACTCTTGCGGAGGTTTAATTTGCAGTGATCGTCCTGCTGAAAGGCCGTTTCGCAAGATTTACTGAAGTCTTGACGAGTTTCGAGAAGTGGGCGTTGTAGTCAAAAAAGGGCGCATGCGCGCCCTTGATATTGTTGGATTCATCGCCCGAATCAAGCGTCTTGGATTAGGGTGTGTCCGGTCATTTCTGCCGGCTTCTCCAAGCCCATCAAATCCAGTAATGATGGGGCGATATCACACAGGGAGCCGTCGGCCTTTAATGCAAGTTTCCTGGGGCCTACATAAATCAGGGGCACAGGGCCGGTTGTGTGTTGGGTGTGGGGATGGCCGTTTTCGTCTACCATCTGTTCCGCGTTGCCGTGGTCAGCGGTGATCAAACATTGTCCGCCCACTTCATTGAGCGCGGCGGTAATCTGTTTTAGGCAGTTGTCGACTGTTTCCGCCGCTTTTACGGCGGCGTCATAGACGCCCGTGTGGCCAACCATGTCACCATTTGCGTAGTTACATACAATCAGGTCGAATTCCCGGGATTTGATGGCTTCCACCAGCTTTTCCGTGACTTCCGGTGCGCTCATTTCCGGTTTCAGATCATAAGTGGCGACATCCGGCGAAGGGATAAGCACGCGCTTTTCACCTTCAAACTCTTTTTCGCGGCCGCCACTGAAGAAAAATGTCACATGTGCGTATTTTTCGGTTTCGGCGATACGGAGCTGGGTTTTTTTCAGGGTTTCCATATATTCACCCATGCCATTGACCAGCTTCTCCGGTGGATAAGCGCAGGAGGCTTTGATGTCCGCCGCATACTCGGTCAACATCACAAAGTCAGCAAGTTTTGGTGTTGTTTCGCGGGTAAAGCCTGAGAAATCCTGATCGACAAAAGCGCGGGTTAGCTCGCGCGCCCGGTCGGGACGAAAATTCATAAAAATTACGGAATCCCCATCTTTTATCAGGCCGGAAGGCTGGCCTTCGGCTTGGACCACCGTCGGTTTGACGAACTCGTCGTTTTCTTCTCTTTCGTAAGCAGCCTGCAAAGCTTCAATGGCGGAATTGGCCTTATACTTGGATTTTCCTGCCGTCAGCATGTCATAGGCTGTCTGAACACGGTCCCAACGATTGTCGCGGTCCATTGCGTAGTAGCGACCACAGATGCTGGCAACCCTGCCGCAATCCAATTCAGCCAGAAGCTTGTCGGCTTTTTTCAACGAAGGCGCGGCGCTGCGTGGTGGGGTATCCCTACCGTCCAGAAAGGCATGAACATAAACTTCTTTAGCTCCGCGTTCGCTGGCGACCTGGCAAGCGGCGAATATTTGCTCTTCATGGCTATGAACACCGCCTGGCGACATCAAGCCAAATAGGTGCACCGCGCCATTGGCTTCGATGGCCTTGTCAATTGCCGATATGATTACAGGGTTTTTGGCAAATACGCCGTCTTCGATATCCTTGTTAATGCGGGTAAAATTTTGGTAAACCACGCGGCCGGCGCCAAGGTTCATGTGACCGACTTCGGAATTTCCCATTTGACCATCCGGAAGCCCAACTGCCATTCCGGATGTATGAATCAAAGTGTTTGGTTGGTTTTGGACCATTTGATCCCAGAAAGGGGTTTCTGCCTGGGCAATTGCATTGGAGTCCTTTTCCTGGCGATAGCCCCAGCCATCAAGTATCAGCAGAGCTGTTGGAGTTTGTGATTCAGTCATATTGGTTCACCGAATGTTGGAAATTTACAACATATTAGCCGTTTTCTAAGTTCTTGTCCCGATTCTGGCGGCTGCATATTGTAATTGCCACCAAGTTTTAAGCGGTTATCTGTCACAGAGCATGTTTTCACCGACCTGCCGTTACAGTTTAGTTCACGCTCTGATTCATACCATTGCTGCAGTGTAAGAAATAATCAGTGCGTTTTGAATACGCCTTCGATTAGCCATCGGTATTAGAGTCGGCACAAAGTCGATTCGATAGCGGCTTGATTATCGGCCGCATGCTCCCTTTAAAAACCGTGCACTCCAGCTTTAGGAACGAGATTCAGGCGTGTATAATGCCCCCCATTTTTAGTATTGGAACAGCTCATGGAGAAGTTTTTTACCTTTGTCGCTAACCACTGGATTCTCAGTTCCCTCTTTGTCGGATTATTAGGCGCGCTGATATTTACTGAGCGGCAACGTGCCGGAAAGGCATTGACTCCGCAGCAAGTTGTCATGCTGCTGAACCGGGAGACCGGGGTTGTGGTGGATGTCAGGGAAAAAAAAGAAGTATCCGAAGGCACGATTTTGGGCGCGATTAATATTCCTTTTAACAAGCTGAAAGAACGCTCATCCGAGTTGGAAAAATATAAGGATAAAGAGTTAATCATTGCCGATAAGATGGGACAACATTCCGGGATGGCGGTTAAAACGCTGGCGGCGGCAGGCTTTAAAAATGTTAAACGCCTGTCGGGGGGCATGGTTGAATGGCGAAGTGCCAATTTACCTGTGGCTAAAAAGTAATTTTGCCCAAAGGTCAACTAACAAGTTTGCCTCGCGCTATCGCTGATAAAGTATCAGAGAAGAAGTATTCATGAGTCAGTCGCATCCGCCTGTCAAAATCTACACCACCCGATTTTGCCCGTTTTGCATCCGGGCGAAGCATTTGCTGAATGCTAAACAGGTGGAGTTTGATGAGATCCGGGTGGACTTTGCCCCCGAAAAGCGGGCAGAAATGCGACAAAGGAGCGGCCGAAATACCGTGCCGCAAATATGGATTGGCGGTCAGCATATTGGTGGCTGCGATGAGTTGTACGCCTTGGAGGCGCGACAACAGTTAGATGTGCTATTGGCTGAACGCTGAATGCATAGTTGTTCCGGCTGACACGAACTCTTAAAACACAAGATAAGATCATACATTACAAAGAAAAGGTAATCCGATGGCTGAAGAAGCAAACGCACCCAAGCAACCTACATTTGCCGTGCAACGTATCTATCTCAAAGATATCTCTTTTGAATCGCCCAATGCGCCGGAAGTATTCCAAAAGGAATGGAAGCCGCAGGTGAACATGGACCTTAATACCGAAAACAAGCAACTTTCTCCCAACCAGTGGGAAGTCACCTTGACTTTGACTGTATCGGCAAAAATTGAAGATCAATCGGCGTTTATCGTTGAAATTCAGCAAGGCGGTATTTTTCTGGTGGAAGGTCTCAATCCACAGCAGACCGCTCATACCTTAGGGGCTTTTTGCCCTAATCTGCTTTTCCCATACGCCCGCGAAACCATCGATAGCATGGTGGTAAAAGGCAGCTTCCCGGCGCTGATGCTGCAGCCTGTTAATTTTGACGCAATTTACGCGGAGGCGGTACGTCGCCAACAGGAAAAAGCTAATGCGGCAGCCCCTGCTGAAGAAGCTAAACATTAAGTTGATCCGCTCGGGTGCTTTGGTTAAGCACTCGAGCGAAAGAGTAGCCCGGTGCGGCTCTTTCGCATAGCTTGTTCGCCTAGCGCGCATGTTCGCCGCATGCGCCGGCAACGGGGCAAAAAGTATGTAAAGTATCGGCGATCCAGGTCATTATTTTTTTCTCCTTTTTTTGTACTATACAACTCCTTCTTTGTAGCAAAAGCCGCCGAACTTCTATTTTCAACCAGGACACCCTCATGAAAGACGCCTTGAAAGTTTTTTCCGGCAACGCCAATCCCGTTTTAGCGCAAAAAATATGTGATCATTTGGGTATTCCGGTTGCTCCGGTCGAGATAGGACGATTTTCCAACGATAACCAATTCGTCCAGATTCAAGAAAACGTGCGGGAACGAGACGTGTTTGTTATACAGCCGTTTACCGAGCCGGTCAGCGAACACATCATGGAGCTGTTGATCATGCTTGACGCTATGCGTAGCGCCTCGGCAAAGCGCATAACGGCGGTGATTCCCTATTACTCCTATGCAAGATCGGATAAAAAGGACGCACCGAGAATCTCCATTGCCGGGCGTTTAATCGCCGATTTGATTCAGACGGCCGGCGCAAATAGGGTTTTGACCATGGATTTACATGCAGACCAGGTGCATGGTTTCTTTAACATTCCGGTGGATCATCTGACGGCAATTCCCACCATTGCTAAACATTTCAAGGCAGGTTACGACTTGTCCAATATGGTGGCCGTGGCGACAGATGCAGGCGGGGCTAAGCGGGTTGGCCGTTTTTCGGAACGAATGAATATTCCCATGGCTATCATCGATAAGCGGCGAGTCAGCGATACCAAAGTGAAACAAGGTTTTGTCGTCGGCGAAGTAAAGGGGCGGGATGCGGTGATTTTTGAAGACGAAATTGCCACCGGAGGAACCTTGGTTGCAACTATTAATACCCTTGTACAAGCAGGCGCACATTCGGTGCATGCAGGGGCTGTGCATCCGGTACTATGCGGCCCGGCAATTGATCGCCTCAGGGAAGCGGCAGTGGAATCCGTGGTGGTGACAAACACCTGCCATATTCCTGAGCAGAAAAACCTGGATAAGCTTACTTGTTTATCTATAGCGCCATTGTTTGCAGAAGCGATAAAGCGTATTCATACTGGTGAAAGCGTCGGAGCGCTGTTTACTTGATTAACCGCATATATGTCTGATGGTGATCTGTAATTGCCTGGTTGAGATTAACTTGCCGGAATACTAGGCTTACAAGAACATGTAATTTTTAACGGGAAATATAACACCATGGTCGAGGAAGAAAAGTTTCGGGTAATACTCAAAGGGTATGGATCTGATAAGGGGGAGTACTATATAGAGCAGGAATTTGCCGCTCTGTTCAAAATACCTCAGGAAAAGGCAAAGGCACTGTTCAAAGCCGTTCCTAAAACGATCAAAGAAGATATGACGAAGGATCAAGCGAAGAAATATAAGGCGGCTATCGAAAAAACCGGTGCGAAGTGTGAAATTGAAAGCACGCGCTTCGATCTGAGCGGGTTGTCGCTGGAATAACCTCTCCTACCTAAATCACTGCAAAAACTATCAATCCTGAGAGGGTTTTACTTCTTTTGGAGTCTTCGCTTCTTCCGTTTTCTCAAGTGTGGCATTAGTTTGTTCCGCATCGGTAAAGGGCGGCGTATTAAATTCATCAATAAATATTTGCCAGAAAGCCAAGAACAAAGCGGCAAGTACCGGACCGATAACGAAGCCATTGAGGCCGAACAAAGCAATTCCGCCGATTGTGGATAATAACACCATGTAATCTGGTATTTTCGTATCCCGCCCGACAAGAATTGGGCGCAAGATATTATCTACAAGACCGATAACGAAAAAGCCGAACAGTAACAGTACAACGCCTTTTACCACTGCCCCGGTAATAAACAAATAGATGGCAGCCGGCGCCCATATCAGGGCTGAACCGACAGCCGGCAACAGGGAAAGGACAACCATGATGACTCCCCAGAGCATGGCGCCTTCAATTCCCAGTATCCAGAAGATCAAACCGCCCAGAGAGCCTTGGACTATTGCAACGACCAGATTGCCTTTAACCACCGCCCTGGACACTTCCGCAAACTTTTGAAACAGGTGACGCTCTCTGGTATCGCCTAGAGGCAAGGCGCGAATTAATAGTTCGATCAGGTTGTGGCCGTCCCGCAAAAAGAAGAAAGTCAGGTAAAGCATCAAGATAAAGTTGATGGCAAATACCAGGTATTGCTGGCCGACGCTGAATGCCTGGGTCGCAAAATACTTACTTCCGGTAAGCGCGGCTTTGGAAAGTAGCTCTTTGATATTGGCCAGGTCGATTTCGAACCGTTCCGCCAGCGTTTGAACCATCGGAATCGCTGTCTTGATTTTGTCGAACCAGGCTTGCAGTTGGATTTCGCCGGTACTTACACGTTGGTAAAAAAGCGCTCCTTCGATACCCAGCATAGTCAATATTATCGATAGGGGGATAACCACAATCAGCAAGCTTGCCAACAATGTGAGCAAAGCGTTGGTGTTTGCTCTATGCCCAAGGCGTTGATGCAGATATCGATGCAGCGGATTAAACAGGATGGCCAGCAAAGCCGCCCAAAAAATGGCCGAGAAGAAGGGCAGAATAATGGCTCCGAATGCGCAGGAAACGATAACGAGCAAAAATAAAAATGAACCATCTTCCAGTTTGTTTTGCATTGTTTTATCCGTCAACAGAGAGATCGGGCGCTGTTATTCAAGGAACCTGGAACCCTTGCGCTTTATGCGCCGCTTTTTTGCGGTATTTAGTAGAGCGACCAACCACGCGGCAAGGACCCCTGCGATGGCGCCAAACAGGTGAGCTTCCCAGGAAACCCTTGGGTCTTCCGGCAACACCCCATAGATCATTCCACCGTAAAGAAATACAACGCCGATGGCAAGCAGGATGTTGAGGAGTCGGCGGTCAAACCAAGCCATGGCGATACTCAAACTCCAAAGCCCAAAGATCCAGCCGCTTGCTCCGATATGCCAGGCGGGACGGCCAAACAGCCAAATCATTAATCCGCTTATCACGATGATGACCAGGCTGGCCAATATGAAGGCGGCAATGCCACGCATCAGGCACAGCCAGCCAAATATGGCAAAACCGACAAGGTTATTCATTAAATGGGGGATGCTGCCGTGTAAAAAAGGCGCGCTGAAAACGTGCAGCAGCGTGGCTTCGTTACCTGGGTAGATCCCATATATCAAGAAGTGGAAATTGAGTGCCTCGTTGATTCCATGGATGACAATCATGGCAACTGCCAGCCAAAACAATATTTGCACTCTAAGCCAGATTGCTTTAAGCATATATCGCGAACTCCTTGTCCCGGAAAGGCTGCTTCCTTGCCGTCAGCGACCGGTCAGGATTACCCCGCTCAAGGCTGATACCATAGCTCTTTCTCCCAGATGACATTTTTCGTTTCTTCCGTCAACAAAGGGTTTTTGATGCGGAAGATTGTTCGATTCGAGAGATTGGCGCTTTTAAAGATATCGCTGGTGACCTGGTGGGTATGCAGAAGGTGGTCGAACGAACCGTCTTCAATGGCCAGCCGAAGCCCGACTTCTATGCGTTCCGCCAGGTACTTGTCGTCTTTATTTACAAAAAAGAAGCTGGGGGAATGATATTGAATGGCAAAGTTCTTTTCAATCGTCAGTTCACCATTACCATAGGTAATAACTTCCGCCCAAGGCTCATGTGCGCCTCGCGGAAAATAGTCGAAACGGTTATTTGCCAGCATTTGGAACAGCCCCTCATAACTAGAGCTGCCAATTACCGAAAAACCGTTGGCTTCGAGTATGGAAGTATCCGGCCAATCATGACCTTGTCCGGCCTGCAGCAGGCGTAAGTCGTCAACCGAGGCTACCCGGTTAAACCGAGCTTGGTCACCTTGGCGAATGATAAATATCCGATAGCCGAGAAGCCCCTTTAGTAGCGGAATACGTACCGGTAGCAATTGTTCTTCCCGTTCCATGGAAGTCATGGTCCATAAGATGTTGATATGGCGGCCTTGGCGTAAACTGGCGATGGACCTGGATTGCGGCATAACGTGGGCGTAGGCTTCTTGCTTATAGGGGCCGTAAAGTTCGACCGTTTTATCGAGGGCCAGCCGCATCATGTCTATATAATAATGAGAACGGACGTCGGTACGGTTTTCTGGTGGTGGGTGGCGAACGATATCCATTGCGTTGGACAGCAACGGCAAGAAGATAGTGAGTGAAGTTAGAAACACTCTGACAAATCGGAAATAGATCATAACAACATTTCTCGTACCGAAAACCGTTTGCGGATCTACAAACGATTTGCCTGTTTGTTATTTTTGGGGCATGTTGGACTAATCAGTATAGTACATTCAATGTTCAAAAATTTCACAGTATTGTAACAATCTGCTGGCTTTATATGTCTTTTCTTTACCGCTGCCAATTGCCGGAAACTTGACGTTTTTCAGATAAATGCTTTAGTGAGTTGGTAGACTTCAAATAGTTATCTAAAAGCAGTGCAAGGAAAATCATAATAAGGAGCACATTTGCTTAACACGCTGCAAAAGCTTCTGAAATCATTACTGGGTAGCGTGCGGGATTTGTTGCCTATTTTATTGGTAGTGATTTTCTTTCAATTTTTCGTTTTACAACAACCACTTCCCGACGTTGGCAGACTCCTGGTCGGGGTCGCGTTTGTTTTGCTTGGGTTAACCTTTTTTATCCACGGCTTGGAACAGGGATTATTTCCGATCGGTGAATCTCTAGCCCATTCCTTTGCCCGCAAGGGCAGCATTATGTGGCTGCTGATTTTCGCCTTTTCCCTTGGTTTTGGTACGACAGTCGCCGAGCCTGCGCTCATTGCGGTCGCCGCTGAGGCGGCTCAGGTGGCCGCCGAAGCGGATGCCATACAAAACACCGAAGCTGCGCGGCAGGGCTATGCTACCGGCCTGCGTTATACCGTTGCGTTCTCGGTCGGCTTGGCCATCGTTATCGGAGTCTTGCGTATACTGCGTGGCTGGCCAATCCAATGGCTGATCATAGGAGGCTACGTATTGGTAGTCGTCATGACCGCCTTTGCGCCCAAGGAAATTATCGGAATAGCCTACGATTCCGGTGGCGTTACCACCTCGACGATTACCGTGCCCTTGGTGACGGCGTTAGGTGTTGGGTTGGCCTCGGCGATTGCCGATAGAAATCCGATGATTGACGGTTTCGGATTGATTGCCTTCGCATCCCTGACTCCGATGATTTTTGTCATGGCGTTCGGCATGGTGGTGCAATGAATATCCTGCAAGAAATTTTCAGTGTCATCGCCGGAACCGTTACTGATGTATTGCCGATTGCCGCCATTATATTTGGGTTCCAGTTTGCTGTTATTCGCAGAATTCCCCCCAAGCTGCCACAAATATTATCCGGATTCATATGGGTGTTGGTGGGGCTTTCGCTTTTTCTGCTTGGCTTAGAGTGGTGCCTGTTCCCTTTGGGCCGCCTCATGGCGGAACAGCTGAC
This sequence comes from Hahella sp., assembly GCA_028280065.1. Lineage (GTDB taxonomy): Bacteria > Pseudomonadota > Gammaproteobacteria > Pseudomonadales > Oleiphilaceae > Hahella. The sequence continues at coordinate 17,496 of JANQMN010000016.1, read as the reverse complement.
CGATCCCGCTTTCATATACGGTGCGGAGGCCGCTGGAACCATGGTCTCCGGCATCGACTGGAAAGACTATGGTTGGGTGTATCTGTTCGCGTTTCTTATCGGATTTAGCACAACCATAGCGGAGCCTTCTCTGATTGCTGTTGCTATCAAGGCGAACGAGGTTTCCGGTGGCGCCATCGGCGTTTGGGGATTGAGGATCGCAGTCGCCATCGGCGTCGCTGTGGGGATATCTCTCGGCTCCTACCGCATCGTAGTGGGCGATCCGATACACTGGTACATCATTGTCGGCTACGTTGTCGTTGTTCTCCAAACCTCACTGGCGCCGAAATTGATAATTCCCCTCGCCTACGATTCAGGCGGAGTAACGACCTCGACAGTCACTGTTCCATTGGTAGCCGCTTTGGGATTGGGACTGTCGGAAACTGTCCCTGGCCGGAATCCATTGATAGATGGATTTGGTTTGATTGCCTTTGCCAGCCTTTTTCCAATAATGTCGGTTATGGCCTACGCTCAGTTGAGCGAATTCTGGGCAAGATGGAAAATGCGAAAAGCGAGTGAATAGGCGTGTTAGCCGATTTTTGTTATCACTCATTATCCGTAGGAGATGATTCACCATGCACTTTAAAATGATTGTCGTTTTTGTCGAGGATGATAAGACCAACGCCGTTATGCGCGCTGCGCGCGAGGCGGGGGCGACGGGAGCGACCGTGATCAACAATGCCCGGGGTGAAGGATTGCAGAAAACCAAGACGTTCTTTGGATTGTCCCTGGAAACGCAACGTGATGTTTTACTGTTTCTGGTAGAGGAACATTTAAGCCGCCAGATTTTGGAAGAAATCGGTCGGGCAGGGCAATTTGACGCGAAACCAGGTACTGGAATCGCCTTCCAGCTTGATGTTGAAGACGCTGTGGGAATTAGCCATCAGGCACAAAAACTTTCCGATGATGTGGAGAACTTATTCTAATGAGCAAGAAAGTGGTGTTAGCACGAGATGTAATGGAGAACAAGTTTTTGGAAATGGACGGAATTGCAACCGTTACGCAGGCTTTGGATTCCATGCGTGCCAACAATGCGGATGTCGTGATTGTTAAGAAGCGCCATGAAAATGACGCTCATGGAATTGTTCTGCTTTCCGACATTGCAAAAAAAGTGCTTGCTAAAAATCACTCGCCCGATCGAATTAACCTCTATGAGATTATGGCCAAGCCCGTGGTTACCGTGGAACCCGGTTTGGATGTGCGTTATTGCGCGCGCCTATTTGATCGATTCGGACTTTCAGTAGCGCCCGTGAAAGACAAGGACGATGTCATCGGCGTGGTCAGTTATCGGGAATTGGTGTTGAAAGGTCTGCTTGAGGATTAAACATAGGTTTCTTGTGCCAAGAGCAAGGCAGGAAGTTCCCGCATGTCATCAAAGGTAAAATGTGCGCCTGCCCTAACTTGTTTTTCAGCCTCCATGTCCCGACAAAAGCCGTACACCCGCATGCCGGCGGCGGCGGCTGCCTGGATGCCTGCCGGAGAATCTTCCACAACGGCACATGCGGAAGGCTCGACCTTGAGAAGACTGGCGGCCCGTAAATAAATCTCCGGCGCCGGTTTTGGTTTCTGCACTTCGTCTACACAAACGCTATGTAAAAAGAATCGGCCTAACTTGGACTTATTCAGTTTCAAGTCCAGTTCCCGCCGGTGGGCGTTGGTGGCGGTAGCCTTGGGCACGGGAATAGCTTCCAACGCTTGTTCAACGCCTGGAATGAGCGGCAAATGTTGATTTACATGCCGCCAAAAGTGATCTCGCACTTTGCTCAAGAAGCCCTCCGGTAACGGTCTTCCCAGAAGCTCCTCGGCTTTTTCCATATTGGCTTCCGTCGTGTAGCCGGTAAAGTGGTGATGAAGTTCTTGATGGCTGAGGTGTAATCCCTGCGGAGCCAAATTCTCCTGCCAGGCTTGATTGCTTAGCTTCTCCGTGTCGACCAATACGCCGTCACAGTCAAAAATAACCGCTTGATAAGGATAGGATGCCATGGTCTTCCGACAGTTTCCTTTAAAGCCCGCAGTGTAACGATCTCCTGGCCGATAGGCCAGCCGCTCAGAGGGCCATGTTCGCGCGGAGCCGTTCGGGAGTCGTGCCCGTCCAGTTTTGAAAAGCGCGAAAGAAGGAGTTCGGATCATCAAATCCCAATAAAAAAGAGATTTGCGCACCGGAGTAATCGGACTTGGCGAGATAATGCTTTGCCAAGCCTTCTCGTGTTGTATTCAGCACTTCCTGGAAACTGGTGGCTTCGTTACTCAGTCTTCGCTGTAAGGTACGGCGACTGACATTCAGCGCGGTGGCGACATCGTCTACGCCGTGCTTTCCGGAAGGCAACAGTTCTAAGAGAGCGCTTTTCACCCGGCTGCTAAATCCTGCTTCGGGATGTAACTGGGATAAACGTTGACGAAATTCCGGTTCAAAATACTGCCACATCGCTTCATTATGGGTTAAGAAGGGTTTCTTGGCGTCTGCTGCGGAAAACACGACTAGATTGGTGGCGGCCGCCGTTGGTTGAATGCCAAAAAATCCACGATAGGCATCGCTAATGACAAGGTGGACATTGCTCGAAACAGCTAAAGGCACAACATGTTCCCTAGTGGCGATGCGCACCAGGTGCACCAGAAAAACCAACTCCGTTGCCGTTAAAGAGGCGGGTACCGGATGCTCCTGATAAAGACAGTCCACCCGTAAAGAAGTTGAGTCTTCAGAAATGCCGATATCTAATCGCATTGGACCGACCAACTTCTTGAACTGACTGAGTCGGGTCATTGCCGCATTCAGATTACCGCTGCAAAGCGCGGCGAAAATCGGCGGGCTGAAGGACTCCACCGACATCGATTGACCCAACTGCAATGGAAATGACTCATCTCCGAAAGTGGTGTCGAGCGCATCCCATAACCGAAAATACTCAGCAGCGCTTAACGTCGCATTTTTACGGGAAAACAGGTCGGAGGGAAGCCTTGCTCGAATCAGCACTTCGCGAGCTTCGATGCCGACATCTTTCAATATGACCTGCCAAGTCGGCTCAACGACAAATCGACTGGTGTTTTGCATTCTCCGACCCATCTGCTTCTAACCTTTGGATTGTAGCAGACCGGCGTCAATTATTTGCTGAAAGAAATCCACCATCGATTCTTCCAACGGCCGGTAGTTGATTCCCAATTCCTTGATGCTTTTACTATTGTCGGCGCGCCAGGGGTAGTTGACATTTAGCGAAACCATTTTGCGGGTCAACCCCTTGGTTAACATCGGTCCTACCAGCCAAGCCATAAATTTAGGCACAGCCCCTTTGGGAATAGGGAATTGCTTACCGAATTTGGGTAACAGAGTTTTTGCCAGACTAGGGAAGTCGGTATTGTGTGCCGAAATAATGTGCCGGCCCGTGGCTTCTTCCAATGTCCCCGCTTTAAAGTGGGCATCCGCCAGGTCTCGCACATCCACCGCTCCCATTCCCCAATTAGGCACACCGGTTCGCATGGAACCATCACCGAATTGCTTGATCAGGTTGAAGCTTTCAGAGGTTGCGTAGGGGTTGATACCTGGGCCAATAACCAGCGAAGGGTTAATCACGACCAAATCCCAACGGCTTTGTTTGCCTGCAATATCCCAGGCTTCCTTTTCCGCGACTGTTTTCGAATAAGAGTAGGGCTGGTGGTCAGCGGATGAACTTGAGTTCCAGTGCTTCTCCGTAAATACGCCATTCTCGGTATGTTCCAGATCTTTGTTGTCGCCGTAAATTGCTGCGCAGCTACTGGTCAATACCACGCGTTTTACGGATTCGGTCTTGTTTGCCTCTTCCAACACATTTCGCGTGCCGAGTTTGGCAGGATCAATAAGTTCTTTAACCGGATCTTTCACATCCACGGTAAAAGGCGATGCCGTGTGGAATACCAGTTCACAGCCCTGGATCGCCTCTGCATAGGAACCTTGGTCGAGCAAATCGGCTTTGAAATACTTGATACTGCCGGGCGCATTATCGGCTAACTGGTTCAGATACTTAAGTTTTTCCGGATTGTTCGGATCCCTGACAGGCGCATGGACAGTATAGCCTTCGTCCAAAAGTTTCTTAACCAACCATCCTGCAACATAACCGGTTGCGCCTGTAACCATTACCGGCGCTTCTTTGTTAATAAATGCCATTGTCTTACCTCGCTGAAAAAATCGAAATATCTGTACTGCAATGAAGTCTATGATAGGGGCATTAACGGCGAGTTACACTAGCAAACTGCGCCACAGTTAATTCTAATTGCGCCAATTTGCTTGCGAACTGTGACATATTGGAAGATTGATAAAAAGAGATCGTTACGAGGTTTTCGTAGGTTAAATCCCCCCTTCAAAACCCAGTTGCCGCCAGGCCTCATAGGCAACCAGCGCTACCGTGTTAGAGAGATTCAAACTGCGGCTGTTGGCCAACATGGGGATGCGCAAACATTGCTCCGCCGGCAATTCATCCAACAAGTTTTGCGGAAGTCCCCTGGTTTCCGGTCCAAAAAGCAACGCATCGCCTGATTGAAACTGGAGTTCGTGATAATAGTGTCGGCCCCTTGTGGACAGCGCCAACAGCCGAGTGGGTTTCGCAGTTGCCAGATAAGCCGGTAAATCGGCATGCTGTTGCACACTCGAATATTCATGATAATCCAGACCCGCCCGCATCAGACGCCTATCGTCCCAAATAAAGCCGAGCGGTTCGATCAAGTGCAGTTGAAAGCCCGTGTTAGCCGCGAGGCGAATCACATTGCCGGTATTGGGCGGGATCTCAGGTTGGAATAAGACAATATGCAGCATAGTGAAGATAAACAGTTTGAAAGCTAACGAGTGTAAGGTTTTTTCACCGGTATGGCTTTATCTCGTTAGCCCTTTTTCTTACTGTATTTTGTGATTCTTCCATAGAATCTCTAACCCAAAGTAAAAGTTGAAGAAATGATGAAGGGATAGAATAGCCTACCCCTTCACACAAACCACCTGACGAAGCTGATGAACAACTTCAACCAAGTCCTTCTGCGCTTCCATGACCGCATCAATATCTTTGTATGCAGATGGTGTTTCATCGACGACGTCCTTATCTTTACGGCACTCCACATGCGCGGTGGCGGCAATATGTTCAGCCAGGCTGACTTTTTTCTTGGCCTCGGTGCGGGACATCACCCTTCCCGCGCCATGACTACAAGAGCAGAAGGACTCCTGATTACCCAGGCCGCGGACGATGTAGGAACGGGTTCCCATGCTTCCCGGGATGATGCCCATCTGGCCAAGCTGTGCACTCACCGCGCCTTTTCTGGTTAACCAGACTTCCTTATTGTAGTGCCATTCCCGTTGCACATAATTATGATGACAATTGACCGCTTCAAGATCCGCATGTAATGATCGATTCATTTCTGCTGATAGCGCGTTCAGGGTATTTTGCATCATGATCTCCCGGTTGATGCGGGCAAAGTGTTGAGCCCATTCCACTGCTTCCACATAATCGTTGAAATGATTCGTTCCCTCAGGAAAATATGCCAGATCCTTATCCGGTAAATGAATATGCCAACGCTGCATATCTTCTTTGGCTTTTTCGATGAAGTAAGTACCAATGCGGTTTCCTACGCCTCGAGATCCGGAGTGCAGCATCACCCAGACTCGGTCCTTTTCATCCAAGCAAAGTTCGATAAAGTGATTGCCGGTGCCGAGCGTACCCAAATGATTCAGATTGTTGGTGTTTTTTAACACAGGATGCTTTTCGCAAAGCAGCTCAAAATCTGTCTGTAACTTGGATTTCCACTTATCCTGTACTAACTCAGGAGCGTGACCCCAAGATCCGATATCTCGTCTACCGCGTCCGGTTGAACGTCCGTGTGGAACCGCTTTTTCGATTGCGGTTCGAATACCATGCAAATTATCCGGCAGATCCAGCGCATTCAAATCTGTTCTCGCGGCCATCATTCCGCAGCCGATATCAACACCGACAGCGGCGGGGATAATCGCGTCTACTGTGGGAATAACCGATCCTATGGTTGCGCCTTTTCCCAAATGCACGTCCGGCATCGCGGCTACCCATTTGTGAATAAAGGGTAGACCGGCGATATTTTTCAATTGCTGGCGCGCCTGATCTTCAAAGTTCACGCCAATAGTCCAGGACTTGATGGGAACGCCTTGTTCGACGTTTGTTACCTGATAGTTCATCGTATCTTTCTCAATGTGGTGTTTTTCAGCACTTACTTACCAATTATGATGCCAACTTTGTAACCTTATGAATTATATAAGAAATTCATGAATTTGGCTTGCTGTGATTAGGGTTGTTTGATCGGATTGGATAAATTTCGAAGTCAAGTTTATCTAATTCGCATTCCTTAGTTCCTTAAGCTTCTCCAGGGTTAAACCAAATTTTCCCAGATACTGGCGTAACCGATGTCCGTCGTTTGAGGAAGACTTACGCAAGCGGGATTTGTCGAATAAGCGCCGTCCCGCCTCGGAGAGGTTTGAACTTTCCACGCAGATAGCAATGACATGGGAAAGTTGCATCTGATCAAACAGATCGATTTCTTCCAGCTCCTCATCCGAGAAGTAACAGGTGAGATCTACCTTAAAACCCGGTGATTTGCGAGTTTGCGGGTCTGAATGAGGTTCCCAGCGCTGAAGCAGGGTGGCTAACTCCTCCCGTACGTCCTCCTCCGTGATTCTTCCGCCGGTGGCAAGGGTTGCCATGCGTTGGATAGAAGCATTCAGGTCGCGGAAATTACCTGTCCACAAGGCCTGATCGGAGCTGGCAAAAGCTAGGTACTTTTTTCGGGCGACTTGATTAAAAGCAACTTGATGCCCCTGTTGTTTCTGCAAGAGCAGAAGTTCATAGTCGATGTTTGGTTCTAAGTCTTCCTTCCGCTCGGCCAGACCGGGCAACCGGTAGGTCCACATATTGATGCGCGCCAGCAGGTCTTCGCGGAATCTGCCGTCGACAACGTCCTGTTGTAGATCGCGATTGGTGCCTGCGATTAATTGAAATCGGCTGGACACCGTCGCATCAGATCCCACAGGATAGAATCGATGTTCTTCAATAGCATGCAGCAGCATGGCTTGCTCGTCTGCACCGAGTTCACCTATCTCGTCCAAAAACAAAACACCGGTATTGGCTTTGCTAAGCAGACCATCCCGCTTGGTTTGTGCTCCGGTAAAAGCGCCTCTAACATGGCCAAATAACGAGGACATTGCGCTGTCACCCCTAAGAGTGGCGCAGTTTACCGGGACGAAATCTCCTTTGACTAAGCCACGATGCCTCTTTAATTCGTAGAGCCTTTTGGCTAATTGCGATTTGCCCGCACCAGTGGGGCCGGTAATAAGAACCGGGGCGTCGGAGCGATAGGCGACATGCTCCATCTGATCGATCATACGGTTAAACGCTTCGTTCCTGGTGGCAATTCCGCTTTTGAGAAAACTCAGGTTGTCTTCGACCTGGCGTTCGAAGCGGGACGCCAATCGATCATATTTGGATAGGTCGAGATCGATAATCTGATAGCTGCCTAAACCTTCACCTTGTGTTTCCGAATTCGGTGGCGATGTTTGCAACAGTTTTCCAGGAACATAGTGTGCTTCACAAAGTAGAAACCAACAGATCTGGGCGACATGTGTCCCGGTGGTAATATGTAATAGGTATTGCTCATGTTCAGGCTTGAAGGAATAGTCCAGGCAGAAATCCAATAGCGCCCCATACATCTCTTGAAAATCCCAGGGATCACGTACTCGAATCGGGTGTAAACAAACTTCGGTTTCCGGTGAGATCTGCTGGATATCCTGAACAATTTTTTCTGCCAGGTTGCGGTCCCGAGTTTCATGGAGAAGTTCAAATCTTTCTACCGGTAGTTCTGTATGACCACAAAGGCTGACAGTCGGCCGCCATTTGCGCCAGCGTTTTTCGGATTTCCCTCGGTTATCCAGTTTGGTTCCTAACAAGCCAACGGCGACATTTTTCATTTATCTAATCCGATCAACCTTAATCTGGAGAGATCATAGCACTATTTGGATTAGAAACCTTCCATTAGTTAATGTTTGCTGAATTAATTAATAAATACAAAGGGTTGAATATTTTATTGTCAGATTTTTTAGATACTGGCATAGGAATTGTTAATACTATTCTGAACATTATCTTCAGCGGTATCGGTTATCTCCCGATCCGGCGCCTCTTCGTTGAAGCAGGGTGTACCGAAGATAGGGCAGTAATGCCGGTTCACCACTTGATAGCTCAATGGTAGAGCACTGACTGAAAATCAGTTGTTGCGGGTTCGAATCCTGCTCAAGTTCTGGATAGCTCAATCGGGTAGAGCAGTCGACTTTTAATCGACGGGTTATGGGTTCAACTCCCATTCCGGAAACCAAAAGCCCTTCCAAGGCTTATTGTACAACCAGCAGCCCGTGAATCCGGCCACTTTATAGTTGGCTAAGGATTCCGCCAGGACGGTTGTTGTACCAAAACCGCTGGATTTGGCGCTGAGCCTCCGCCAGCAGGGAAACGATAGAGATTGTTCTCCGTTTTACTACCTGCCCGCGGAAGTTCCGAATCAAACCAAGTTTTGGTCTCAATCAGAATGTTGAGGGCTGCGACTTTTTAAAAGGAGTAGTAAATATGTTTCTATTGGATTGTAAAGTAGCGGATCATGAACGGGTCCTGCTGTATAAAGATCGGCAACTGACTCGTGTTTTACAACCTGGTCGTTATAAGTTTCGGTATCTGCGGCGTCAGTTTGATACTGAGGTGTTCGATATCTCAGGTGGCGAGTTTTTTCATAGCAAAGCGAAAGTGTTGTCGCAGCACCCAGCATTGAATGAACAGCTAATGGTGGTAAAAACCAGCGCCCATGAAGTCGCCCTGGTTACTCTTAACGCGCGCCTGCATAGAATTATGGCACCGGATGAAGAACGCTTCTACTGGAAGGATGCCGGCGAGTGGCAGGTAACACTGGTGGATTTGACTAAGCAGGTTCGGCTGCCGGATGCCTTGCTAAGCGAAGTAATGCACTTGGGATTTGACAGGCAGCTTAACAAAACCTTTGTTGTACATTCCATCGTGCCTGCAGAGCATGTCGGACTGCGCTTTCAGGACGGTAAGTTGATTGAAACCCTCGCTCCAGGAAGGTACGGGTTCTGGGCATTCAACCGCGTGGTTCAGGTGGAGCAGGTGGATACCCGTCTGCAAAACGAGGAAATCACCGGTCAGGAGATTCTGACCAAAGACCGGGTCAGCATCCGGCTGAATCTGAATGCCAGCTTCCATATTCAGGATGCAGAAACCTTTATCACTAAGGTGCGAAAAGGTAATGAACACATCTATCGTGTTTTGCAGCTCGCATTGCGGGAAGCCGTCGGCACCAGAACACTGGATGCCTTGTTGGAGGACAAGCAGGTCATCGGCCGGATGGTATCCGAGACTGCACAGACGCAACTGCGGGTGATCGGTGTGAAGCTGGAATCTGTCGGGGTGCGGGATATTATCCTTCCCGGCGACATGAAGGATATCCTGAACCAGGTAGTGCAGGCGCAGAAAGCCGCGGAAGCCAATGTGATCAAACGGCGGGAAGAAACTTCCGCGACCCGGTCACTGCATAACACCGCGAAACTGATGGAAAACAACCCGGTGTTGCTGCGGCTAAAAGAACTTGAAGCGCTGGAAAAAATTTCCGAACGGATCGAAAAAATCCAAGTAGTCGGAGGTTTGGATCAGGTGCTAAATCTTTCGAAATTACTGACTTGAAGCACATCACTTCCCGTTTTTCGGGGAGTGATGTTTTAGTTTTTGAGTACAGAACACTGGTTCTTGTTCTCAGGAAGGACTTCTATCCCGATGAGATGTAGCGTTTTCTGATGTTGATCAATTAACGACCGAGTGCTCATGCAGCACAATGAACGCTTCAGCAAGGATTGGCCGTCGGTCACGGAAAGATCTCTTTTCTACCGCCTGTGTATCAATTGACAGATTCTTCCTCCTTTTTTGCTGAAAAATGCAATATCAGAAAGTTCAACGTTTGCTTAAGCAGTTTCCTGGCAATCCTATGCCGTTAGATGGGAAAGACAAACATCACAGTTCAAGGTGAAATTTATGGAAAGCAGTATCTACAGGGCTCCCGAGTCTGAGCTAATTGACTCGGCGGAAGTGGCTAATCAATTTTACGTGGTCTCCAAAACCAAATTAATAGTCCTTTATATCGCGACGGCGGGACTCTATGAACTCTACTGGTTCTATACTAATTGGAGTTACTACAGATCCAGTAAAGGCATCAATCTCTGGCCGGTACCCAGGAGTTTGTTTAGCATATTCTTTGCCCACTCTCTATTTGGCAAGGTTGATACTGCCGTCCAGGAGAAGAGTCCTGGGTTTGTCTGGTCTCCAAGCGTCTGGGCGACGCTTTACGTTTTATTAACCATTCTTTCCAACGTTGGCGATCGCTTCGCCTCTACAGTTATTGGCGATTTTGCCTATCTGATCGCCGTTGTGACTTTTCCCATGACGGCTTGGGTATTCGTCAATGTACAGGGTGCAGTGAACATCAGTCAGGGGGATCCGGAGGGTACAACGAATAGCACATTTACAGCTGCTAATTACATTTGGATTGCATTGGGGACGTTAGTTTGGGCTTTGGTCGTAGCAGGAGTTCTTGATTCTGTCGGCGTCATTTCTCTGGACTAATTCAAAGCTGCAAAAGCGATAGTTTGTAGGCTTGAAGCGAAGTTCTCCTTATCGAGAGTCGCTTCAATCTTTCATTGAGCTGATCTACTCACGCTGGCCTTTGGTTTTTATACTTCTTCCGGCTGTTGTTTTATCTAGTTCGCAATTGCGACCACACTCCCTAACTTCCCTCCGCTTTCTATTTTTCAGAAAGTGATGCTTTAATACTCACCAAAGTGGCAGTAATACTTCTTTCGAGGATGGAGCCGGAAATGGCATACGACAATCAGCTGGCGGACAGAATCAAAGACTTCTTTATTGGTCGTCAAGATGTGGAAGTAAAAAAGATGTTTGGTGGACTCTGTTTCATGGTGTCCAATCACATGTGTTGTGGCATTCTCGATACGACACTGATGGCGCGGGTAGGGCCGGAGAACTATCAGGCATGTTTGCAGAAACCCCATGCACGGGAAATGGATTTTACCGGGCGTGCCATGAAAGGGATGGTATATGTGGCTGCGGAGGGAATTGAGCGTGATGCCGACCTGCATGAATGGTTAGGCACCTGTGTAGCCTTTATTGAATCATTGCCTCCGAAAAGCAAGAGAAAGCGCTGATTTGCAAATAACCGAGCGTAAACTGTCATTTGAATGTGCTCAAAAGCTCTATTCCGTCTAAAACAATTGTTTGAACTGCACTCGAAAACAACCGAGGAACGATTTGGTGCTGAACATGAAGCTTCTATTTTTCGCCTGCTGTTTCGTATTGCTGGCAGGCTGTGCAGAGCCTATCGAAGAGTCGAGGTTATCTTATGTCGGACGTTGGGAAAATGCGGAAATGTTGCTCATTATTAGCAGGGGTGGGAGGGTTTCTTACCGGCGAAATAAAGGCGGCGTTGCCACCTCTATCGATGCGCCGCTGACGCAGTTTATTGGTGATGATTTTGAAGTCGGTTTCTTCTTTATGACAACCAGGTTCGACGTCGCCGAACCCCCGCATCAAGTGGATGGTGTCTGGCAGATGGTTGTGGATGAGCAGCGCTTGCTAAGGACGCACTAACTTCTTATTCGGCACTTCCGCTGACACCGGGGGTAGCTGCCCATTTTGACTTCTTCCGGAGTAATGAGTTATTTACTTGGCCGGTCTACTCGATGAACCAAAGGAATATCAGGATATAGGTTCAGACGTGTACTGGTTGGTCGAGCCGTTATAGTGGTAACCGACACCTGCCAGAATCGAATCCAGCTCTTCTCTTTCCAACTCGATTTCGAGCAATAAATCTTCAATGCTCATGCATTCGTGGCGGAGTTTGTCGTTGATAATGCCGAGCAGAATGTTGGGGTCGAGGTTTCTGGGCTTGTCTAGATCCATGGTGTTTACCTCATGCCAGTTGGTTTACAGTATTCAGATTAGCAAATAATTGACGTTTTGTTTGCCATCTATGTTTTATATATTCACCATCATAGTACTTATTTTGATCACCGGTAGAGAGTCGGCATGAGCGAAGCAGAACAAAAACCAGAAAGCGAGCACGTAGGAGCGACGGTAACAAAGGAATTTACCGTCGGCCAGCAACAGATAAAAACCCAAGTCATTGCTGATTGGCTCGATATCTTTGAAAAAAACGAAGCGCAAGCCAAGGTCTTTTTCACGGCCTATCTGGCACAGGAGGCGGATAGCAAACGCCCCGTTGTTTTTTGCATGAACGGTGGTCCGGGCTCGGCATCTGTCTTCCTGCATTTTGCGAGTATCGGTCCTGTAGGCATCGGACGGACAAGCGAAGGTAAGTGGGACGTTGATAGTCGGGATATTCTGGACAATCCGGAAAGCTGGCTGGCCTTTGCCGATCTGGTGTTTATCGATCCGGTAGGTACTGGTTTCAGCCACATTATCAAGCCGAAAACGGATATCGACGATCAAAAGAAGGCATCAGCCAAAGACAAAGAAGACGAAAAAAATCCTTACTGGTCGATTAAAAAGGATCTCGAAACGATCGGACAGTTTATGCGGCGTTTTCTCCGGCAGCAGAAACTCTGGTCCCGACCGCTCTATTATGCCGGAGAAAGTTATGGTGGTTATCGGGCTTGCCGCTTGGCCAAACTCCTGAACCGGGAATACGGATTGGGAATGTCGGGCATTATCAGCATTTCCCCCATCTGGCAGTTTCGCGATGCTTCCGGATCTGACTACAGTACCTCCCAGTGGGTGAATCTGTTGCCCACTTATGCCGCTGCCGCGCATCGCTATGGCTTGGGCAGGCACTTTGAGGCTGAGACACCCATGAAAACTGTCTTGGATCAGGCTGAAAAATTTGCCGTCGGCGACTATGCGCAAATGCTGCTGGCGGGCAACATGTTGAACCCGGAACAGCGTGGGAAGACTGTTGAAATTACAGCAGATATGTTGGGGTTGGAAGTAGATTTTGTCAGCCGCTCCAACGGTAGAATTTCCCTCTCTGACTACTCGCGTCTGCTAAAGAAAGCGGATCATCATGTCACCGATATCTACGATGGCAGCCAATACAGTCTCGACCCCTTTCCGCACCGCACCAACAATGAGGAAGCCATCGAAGAGTCCATGTTTTCGGATTTTCACCGGTTTCACAATATCGTTCACCGTTGGTTTTTCGAAGAAATGGGGATAAAAACGGACTTGGAGTACAACATTCTCAACATGGAGGCTTGTAAAACCTGGAAAGACGACGAACGAAAATGGGATCTGTATGAACTCTCATCTGCCGCGGATGATTTTCGTGCCGGGATGACAGCCTATCATCATCAGCGAGCGCTAATCGTTCACGGTAAGTTTGATACGGTAACGCCCTATTTTGCATCGAAACGTATTTTGCAACAAATTAACTTCAACGAATCTGTGCGCTCCCGCATTACTGAAATTCTGTATGACGGCGGCCATATGTTTTACTCTTGGCCGGAAGTAAATAAGCAGTTTCGGGACGATGCCAGGGAGTTTGTAGGTGGCCAGGTCGCGCAAACATAACTCTTATGAACTGTTCCAGTCCCGTTCGCCTCCAATTCGGTCCAGTGGAAAGGCGCTGGTATGGTCGGAATAGAAACTGGATTCTTCACCCAATCAAAAACTATGATATCGGAAGCTTGTAATTACTATTGATTTTACGAGAAACAAGGTACGCCAAACGGGGAAATGGCACTGGGCCGTCATACGGTTTTCAGTTTCGGCACCTCTTCACTCACTGACTCTGAATCTTGTCTTCCAAGTTCCTGTCAAAGAATAGTAAGAAAGTAATGTCTGACGTTGCAGCAACTGAAAACACTAAGGATATGCAATATCAGGCAGAAAAGGACCTGGCAAAAAGGTCCTCTACCGGAGCATTCATCTACCTTGTGATCTGGTTCACTATCATCACCCCCTATAAGTTTTGGGAGACTGCCCCGGTAGAGTGCTTTTGGATATCGGTGTTTTTAATCGTATTGGCGATTGCAAGAACGGTCATGATCAAGAACTTTGATCTGATTTATGAGAAAGAACCGTTTCTCTGGAAGTGCTGTTTCTACCCGTTGATCATAACGTCAGCCCTGGTTTGGGGAATTCTTTGTGCAGTCACTTTGATTAATCCTATTTACCAACAAATTTCTTTCGTCATCCTTGTTGCGACAGCCGGATTGGCCGGTGGCGGAGGCTCTTCCCTGGCTCCCAATAAAATGCTGGGCATTTTATTAATCAGTGCATTGATAATACCCGCAGGAACTACCATTCTGTTTTACTCAGCGGAAATCGACTATGTCCTCGGTTTGATTTTTTTCATCTATTGGTTTGGCATGTACTCAGTTGTAAAAACCCAGCATAACGAATATTGGGAAAGCCTTAGAAATGCCTTTGATGCCAAGCAGTATTCCGCCAAGCTTGAGGAACTCAACACAATGGATGGGTTGACTGGCTTAAAAAACAGAGTTCATTTTGATAAAAGGTTTCACATTGAGCTCAAAAATGCCAGCCGCTACAAATTGCCGATATCTCTTCTTCTCATCGATATTGACCACTTTAAATCTATTAATGATCAATATGGCCATCTCACCGGGGATAATTGTCTTAAAGTGTTTGCGAAACTCTTATCCAGTATTTCAAAAAGGGAAAACGATGTCGTTGCGCGATATGGCGGCGAGGAGTTTGCCGTTATACTGCCAGGAACCACCGACGAGCAATCAGTTAATATTGCTGAAAAAATAAGGTCTGAAGCAGAAAAAACCAGACTTGATTATTCTGAAGGGACACTGGGCTTTACAGTGAGTATTGGTATTGCAAATATGGCGCCGGACAGGGAATTTTCGGAAAACACTGTTATCGAAGCCGCTGATAAAGCTCTCTATGAAGCTAAATCGAATGGAAGAAACCAAGTGGTCAGCAAAAAACTGAATTTTGAAAATTCAGCAGTTCTGGAAATTCGAAGTTCCTGATGGACCGGGATGCGGTTGCGTAATTTCGATCAGAAAATCCATGAAAGCCCGAATGCGAGATGACACCAGGCGGCGATCGAGATAGATCGCCGTAAACGGGATGTCGGGTGGCCGAAACTCCTGCAGGACTTCCTGTAGCGAGCCGTCAAGGAGAGCTGCACTGGCCATGAAGCCAGGCATTTGGCTGATTCCCGCACCGGCAATGCTGATCGCTTTGCTGGTCGCGGAAGTCGACAAACCCAGATTTCGGGAGGCTTTGGCAACAGATGAAAGGAGAAATCCCATGAGAACTATGTACTAACCATCATGGTCTCAGAGTTTCTGAGACCATTCACTTTCGCCTTAAATGCATTATCGAAGATACTGCTTTTGGATGTAACCTAAATAGCGCTCAGGTACTTTTTGCAGTCTTTTTCATGGTCTATAGCCTGCGCTTTCGCGCATGCACTAGCTGCATTGCCTCTATCGCCAAGTCGATAATAGGACTCGGCTAAGATCGACCACAGAGATGCCCTACGGCTATCAATTACGATTACCTTTTGAATGCTCTCTATAGCGGCGGGATAATGGCCTGCGTCAAAATACATCAACCCGGCACAGCGGAGTAGGAAGGTTAAAAAATGACCTAAAGATTAATATGCGAATGGCAAGTAGTCTCAAGTTTTTTCCATGCGTTTAGTTCAATTCACGGTCTTTTGGTAAGCGGAGTTTTAAACCAAGTTAACATCCGCCGTTCCAGGATGAACATTAGGTAGTTAGGACGCCACACCGAATCTCTTCAAAATTTGGATATCCTTTTGTATCTGGTCGTATTCGCGCAGACACCAGCGGGTGATGGCGCCTACATATTCCGCTCCAGCGTCTTCGGAAGAGAAGTGGGAGGCATTATCAAAGACAACGAGTTTATTTAACGGGATCTTTGTGGATAAATATTCCGCATTGCTGACAAACACGAACGGATCTTGCTTGCCCCAAGTAATCAGCGTCGGAATATTGAGTTTCTCCAGTCGCTCTTGAATCCAGGAGAGGTCGTTGGCATAAGAACCAAAGAAGGCGATAGCACATCGATGGGCTTGCTCATCATGGGTGATCTCATAATATTCTCTAATTGCACGTTTTGTCGGGCGATAATGGTGGTAGCCATCTTTAACCGCCGTTTTAAAATTGGTTTCCATCACGGATTTTTTGTTCAACCCTTTGGCCAGCCACCTTACAAAACCTGACTTGATCACTGCCATGAGAATGGGTGACATCTTGGGCGGATAGTTACCCGGCCCGTCAAAAATATTGATACTCTCGAGACGGTCAGGGTGTTCAATCGCTGTTGCCAACGTAATAGGCGCGCCAACGTCCGGCCCAACGAGGTGCGTTCTTTCGATGCCAAAATGATCGAGAACCTGAATTACCACTTTGCTTAGGTATCTTGGCGACATGTCGCTTTCTGCCGCTTTGGATAAACCAAATCCCGGGATGTCGAATGCCAGGATGTCAAAGCTACGGGAAAGCTTTTCCCATGCGCTTTCCCACATTCTGATGCTTTGCGGTAGACCATTGAGCAAAACCAATGTGGGAGCGTTCCGTTTCTCCTGCCGGACGTATCTGATGTCAAACTTTCCAATTTTTTCAAATTGTGGTTTGAACAGGTCAACGGCTGGTTCGGGTTTGCGAGATGCATATTCTTCCAGCGCCTTGTTGAGTAGGGGGTGAGCCATAGCTGTACCTTTATCTGGAATGTTCTGTAAATATGTTCCTCAACGCAGAACATCGAGAAGCAAATTGTAGTTTTTAGTAGTGTTGGTTACTAATATATACTAAGATACGCAGTTAGATATTGCACTGCAAGAAGGCAGTATGATCTGCCTTGGTTACCTTTTGATAACCTGCGAGATAGAAGTAAATGAGCACAAAAGATAAAAAGGGGAAAAAAATCTTTCTAAATACCGAGGATTGCCCCATCCGGAATGTAGTTGCGCAAATCGGCGATAAATGGTCGATATTAATCTTGTTCAGCCTGGTAGACGGATCAGATCGCTTCAATTCGCTAAAATCCAGAATTGAGGGAATTTCGCAACGCATGTTAACCCAGACATTAAGGGATTTGGAAAGGGATGGTTTTGTTAAGCGCACGGTTTATCCGCAAGTACCGGTCAAGGTGGAGTACGAGTTGACGGAACTCGGGAGAGGCCTGGCAAAGTCGGTTTGGGGGCTGGTTTCCTGGGCTGATAAGCACCATGATGACATTAGGGAGGCGCGTTGTAGTTATGACAGGGAGCAATGCTCACGTTAACACTGCCATAAAAATCGCATTTATGACAGAACCTGCATGATCATATTTTGGCTCATCGTATGATCAAGGGTGGCTGATATTATGATTTGAATTTGGAAAAACAACTTTGCCGCTA
>JANQMN010000068.1 GCA_028280065.1 Hahella sp. | reverse complement strand
CATATCGTCTTTGGCCTGGGCGATGTTTATTTGCGCCAGTTGAAATTGTCGGCTGCTCATTGCTGTTCCTTACTGTCGTTCTGCTTGGCTTCGTCCTTCTTCTTTTCTCGTTTCTTGAAGAAGTCCGTCAACTTTTCGCTGATTTTTTCTTTGGCCTTTTCTTCCAGCTTCTTACCTTCCTCCTGCACTTTTTCCTCGACCTTGGCTTTCAATGCGCCTTCAAAATCAAGGTTGATGTCCGGTTCGGCAAAAGACCCCTTTATCCGCAACGGAATAGTCAGGCGCTTTAAATCTGCCGCCGCTTTGCCGCCTTGACCTTTCAAAGTGTCGACCACAGACACTTTGGTTTGATAATTCAGTTGCTGCGCCGGCAGATCGATATCGCCCTGACCGCGGATTCGCAGCAGTGGCGACAAGACATTCAGATCCGGGTTATTTACCAGTCCGTTGACAATGGTAAAGGTCCCGCCCATCTCCGAAAAATCCGTTTGCTTCGGTTCATTTACCGCGTCCGCCTTTTCGCCTGACAGTGCGGCCTGTGCGTCGCGAATCATCTGGGCGACATTTACCCCCTTGACAGCGCCGTCCCTAAAAGTGAACCTGCCCTGGCCATTGAGGGTTTCCTGAATAGTGACCGGATCGAGACTTTTTCCGGTAATGGACGCGGTAAACTCCGTGGTTCCGGCCAGTATGTCCTTATCAACAGCCGCCACCAACAGCGGATTCACCTGGAGTCCTGTTATTGACTGTTGCACCTTGAATTCCGGGACCTGCGGATTGCTGTCCAGAGTGAACTCAGAGCGGATTTTTCCTTGGTACATATCGGCGGTGAAAGGTTTTATCAGCAGCTTGCCGTTACGTACCAACAAATCCACACTGATGTTCTGCAATTGCATTTTACTGGCGGTCAGACTGCCGACGGTCACCTTGCCTTCGACATCCATCGACTTTAAGGCCGATAGATCCGGTGGCGGTGCTTTTTCCGCAGGCGCCGGCGCTTCGGTCCCTTCCTTCGGCGGCGGCAAGTAGTCGTCAAGATTCAATTGGTCGACATTCAGACCAAATCTGCTGACCAGTATCTCACCGGTTTTCACCGAAGCGTTTCCGGTGACCTTGGTATCGTCGAGGGACACGACTAAATCGGCAACGCTCAAGGTGGAACTTTCGGCGTTGAATCCGAGATTGGTTTGCATCGCAACTTGCCGCAATGCTGCCTCATTGGCAGTTTCGAGAGCGAGCCCCATATCCTCTAACAGACTTCGAGCATTAAACGTATCCAAGCGTACCTCGATGTTAACTTCCGGTTTGCTTTTCAACTGCTTTATCTGGATAGGGGCATTGATATTAAGAGTATCCAAAGAGAGGTTTAGCGGTGAGATACTGGCCGTTTCGCTGGCAAAGTCGAAATCCGCAGCAGTGTTCAGTGTCAAGGTGACCGGCTTGGGCAATGCCTTACCGGACGCGACAATAGATAACACGCCTTCGCGCAGTTTCAGGGATTGCATGGCCTTGTCCAGATTCAGCTGCGACTGCCAGCTTAGATTCGCCAACAACTGCGGGTTATCAATCTCCAAAGCAAGCTCCAACCCTAAATCAAACCAGTTACCAAAAGCGAACTGCCCGACATAAAAGCGCCGGAGATCAACCTTCTTGGTAGCGCCGGCTTTCTGGTCTTCGTTGATAATGACAGCGTTATTGATGCTGATCCCTTTGCCGAAGCTGATATCTTCAAAAGCAAATCCAACCGTTTCGGCGGGTTCTCTTTCTTGGGCCCGTGGTACTGGTTGCGGCTCTGATTCTGGCTGTGGTTCTGGTTGGGTGTCAGGGATATCCTCAGCGCCCTGTTTGGCGGTCAAGTCATCTAAATTGGTCTCGCCATTTTCCTTGGTGATCAGATGCAGATAAAAGTCATCAACGGTGATTTCGTCTATGCGCACCTGCTGCTTGAAAAGCGGCAGAATCTCTACATCGACCACCGCTTTGCCCAGCTTCATCATGGGTGTGCCGCCAAATGCTTCGGTATTGTTCAGTTGGGTCTTGCCAATAGAGATGCCGATAGGCGGCCAAAACTGCCAGGATAGATCGCCCTCAATAATCAGGTCGCGACCGGTAGCTTCTTTCACTTTTTCGACGACCAAGGGTTTGTAATCATTCGGGTCGAAGGCTACCACGATCAGAATACAGGCGATCAGCAATAAGCCGACCAGCGCAGAAATGCTGACGAGCAGCCACTTAATCAGGTTTCCCATGTCCAACCCCGGTGATCCATTAATTAAAGGGCTAAAGATAGCAAGAGAGTTTAGAAATGTGTATTACCGCGAGGTTATCGCCAGTGCGAGACAGAAACAAAAAAGACCGGCAGTTGCCGGTCTTTTTTGTTTTTTCGATACCCGGAAGGTCTGGAGCCGTTCCGAGCTAAAAAAGCTTATAGTCCAAGTGCTTTTCTGTACTTGGTAGCAACTTTTGCAGGCAGAGGAACGTAGCCGTCCTTTACAACCACTTCCTGACCGACCTTAGAAAGCACCATCTTGGCGAACTCACCAACGATAGGCTCCAGATCTTTGTTAGGCGCTTTGTTCACATATACCCACAGGAAACGTGACAGCGGGTAGTTACCTGTCACAGCGTTAGCTGGAGTTGCATCGACAAACGCATCGCCAGGCTTCTTCGCCAAAGGAACAGTCTTAACACTTGCCGTCTTGTAACCGATGCCGGAGTAACCGATACCGTTTACAGACTCGGAAACACCCTGTACAACGGATGCAGAACCGGGCTGCTCGTTTACGTTGCTCTTGAAGTCGCCTTTACAAAGCGCTTTCTTCTTAAAGTAACCGTAAGTGCCGGATACCGAGTTACGGCCGAAAAGCTGGAATGACTGGGCGGCAAGTGAACCCGATACGCCGACATCGCCCCAAGTCAAGGCATCCTTATCATAGCCGCACTTTCGCGTGGAGGAAAATACCGCATCAACCTGTTGAATAGTCATGCCTTTTACGGGGTTATCCTTATGAACGAACAAGGCCAAAGCATCGATCGCGACGGGAACGGCAGTCGGCTTGTAACCGAATTTCTTTTCGAATGCTTCTATTTCCTTGTCTTTCATTTGGCGGCTCATGGGGCCCAGGTTAGAAGTACCTTCGGTCAATGCCGGGGGAGCCGTGGAAGAACCCGCTGCCTGAATCTGGATGTTCACGTTAGGGTAGGCACGCTTGTATTCTTCTGCCCAAAGGGTCATCAGATTAGCCAACGTATCGGACCCTACAGAAGATAGGTTTCCAGAAACACCACTTGCTTTGCTGTATCCAGGGAGATTCGGATCGACTTCGGCAACAACGGAACCAGCCCATACAGAAGCAGCAACGACAGTGGCAGCTGCGACAGCTTTTTTGAAAAACATAGAGATTAACTCCTATAGAACATATCAAGGTTCTCACGCACGAGTGCACGGAGATTTCCAACACCGGCGGTTAATATAAAATTGAATTATGACAATACTGTTACAACCTCAAGTTGTTACAAAATTATGACAAGCTTTTAAGAACCTGAAAACATCGCATTTCAAGACCACACTCGTTAAACTTCCCTGGCTGCCAAGCACCCGTGAAGGATTGCCAAAATAACAATAAATTGGATTCAAACATGCTAACTACTCTGCGCCAGGTGACTGCCTGGCTTGATGCGTTTACCGAATTGACCGGACGAGCTGTTTCCTGGCTGAATATCGGAATGGTGATCGGCACCGTATTGGTCGTTGTCCTGCGGTACGTCTTTAACAACAGCTCCATCGCTTTACAGGAATCCGTGATTTACTTGCATGGCATCGTATTCCTGTTGGGCTCGGCTTATACCCTCAAACATAATGAGCATGTACGGGTAGACATTCTCTATCATCGCTTTCCCGCGAAAACCAAGGCGCTGGTAAATCTGTTGGGAACCCTGCTGCTGCTACTGCCGGTGATGGGCTATATCGCCGTCGAAAGCTGGGACTATATCCTGCAAAGCTGGAAGGTTAAGGAGGTTTCCCAGGAAGCTGCCGGACTGCCCTACGTTTACCTGCTGAAAACCTTACTGCTTGGAATGGTGCTGGTTCTGAGCGTTCAGGGTATGGCCGAGATTTTACGTAATCTCAGCTGCATTATTGATCCGGACAGTCAAAAGGAAGGGGAAAACGATGCTTGAGTACATGTCCTTCATCATGTTTGTCGCGGTTTGTCTGGTCCTGCTCTGCGGTTATCCCGTCGCATTCTCGTTAGCCGGGGTGGCATTGGGATTCGCTACCGTCGGCGCCATGTTCGGAGCTTTCGATACCAGCTTTCTATTAGCGACCCCAAGCCGCCTGTATGGACTGATCAATAACCAGACTCTACTCGCCGTTCCCTTATTCGTTTTCATGGGATGCATGCTGCAACGCTCCAAGATCGCCGAGAATCTTTTGGAAAGCATGGCAGTGGTTTTTCAGGGGGTTCGCGGCGGATTGGGCATTTCGGTCGCCCTGGTCGGCGCGCTGCTGGCCGCCAGCACCGGCATCGTCGGGGCAACGGTAGTGACCATGGGACTAATATCCCTGCCCTCGATGTTGAAAGCCCGCTATTCCCCAGCCGTGGCTACCGGGACGATTTGCGCAACAGGAACCCTAGGACAGATTATTCCGCCCTCCATCGCTTTGGTATTGCTGGGGGACGTCCTTTCCAGCGCATATCAACAAGCACAACGGGATATGGGGATTTTCAGTCCTGACACGGTATCCGTCGGCGACCTCTTCATCGGCGCCCTCATTCCCGGCCTGATACTCGTCGGGCTTTACATGCTCTACATCCTGGGCCTGGCATTTGCCAAACCGGAGCTGGTTCCGTCAGGCAAACCACTCGACGACGAAACAGGACAAAGTAAGGATCTGTCGCTCTGGCGCGATCTTTCACCGCCGCTCATTCTGATTGTGGCTGTATTGGGCTCGATACTGGGCGGCATAGCGACACCGACGGAAGCTGCGGGGGTGGGTGCATTCGGCGCAATCATTCTCGCCGGTTTGCGTGGCCAGTTGGGCATACGAATGCTGCATGAAGTCTGCATGCGTACCACCCAGGTCACCTGCATGGTTTTTATGATCCTCATCGGCGCGACGATATTTTCACTGGTGTTTCGCGCCTACGGTGGAGACGAACTGATTAAGGAAATCTTTACCAATATGCCAGGCGGTACAGCCATGGCTATTTTGGTCGTGATGATCGTGATATTTCTCTTGGGGTTTATCCTCGACTTTATCGAAATCACTTTCGTCGTGGTTCCCATTGTAGGCCCCGTACTGTTGGCCATGGGCGTCGACCCCGTATGGCTGGGCATCATGATCGGATTGAACTTGCAGACCTCATTCCTCACGCCGCCCTTTGGATTTTCATTATTTTATCTGCGCGGAGTCGCGCCACCGACGGTTAGAACCATCGATATATATAAAGGTGTCGCCCCGTTTATCGCAATTCAGGTGGTTATGCTGCTGTTATTGGCGGTTTGGCCGAATCTTGCAACCTGGCTACCGGAACTGGTTTACGGTTCGTGATTGTCCTTAAACCGCAGTTGGATCATTAGGAGAAGCAAAAACCATGACCAACGAAAATGCCACACCGCGTGGCAAACTGACCTTAAGAGTTATCGCCCTGGACAGGGATACCAACAGCTTGGGCGATATTTATGCCGGCTGGCTGGTTTCGCAAATGGACCTCGCCGCAAACAGCATGGCGGCCCAGGTCGCACAGGGCCGCACGGCAACCGTATCGATTCAACGGGTGGATTTCATCTCGCCGGTCCGGGTCGGCTCAGAAGTCAGTTGCTATACGGAGTTAGCGGGCATCGGCAATTCTTCCATCAAAATTGAAGTCCAGGTCTGGACCCGCGATGTGCTCACTGAAACACCGAGAAAAGTCTCGGAAGGATTATTCGTGTTTGTCGCCGTCGATCAGGCCGGGCGGATTCGCAAAGTGCCGGAAGAAGCGGACTCAAATTCCCAATAGAAGGCTAAAAAGCTGATCAAAAAGAACTAAGGGTGATGGGAAAGCAGCCCCGATTAGCACCAGGGCTGCCTTAAAGCATTAAGGCTGTCTGAACTAAGACCGGGTATTGATATACGCCTTTTCCGAGATCTCATGATACTTCTGCACATTGGCGCGGAACTTCTCAAATGAGTCATAGACTTTCTTCACGCTGGCGTCCTTCTCGGCAATTTCTTTTATGGTGCTGTCGGCGATGGTTCTCAATGCCTGCAAAACATCATCCGGATAGCGTCGCACTTGCACGCCATGTTTGCCAACAAGCTCTTCCAGGGCGGCATTGTTACGGGCAGTATACTCATCAAGCATATCCTGGTTGACCATTCTTGCCGCCACTTCCACTATCGCCTGGAGGTCTTTGGGCAGCTCTTCGAAAGCCTTTTTGTTGAAGGTGAATTCCAAGGCCGTGCCGGGTTCGTGCCAGCCGGGGTAGTAGTAGAACTTGGCAGCCTTATGGAGTCCGAACGCCAGGTCGTTATAGGGACCGACCCATTCTGTCGCGTCTATGGTTCCTGTCTGCAATGCGGTGAAAATTTCGCCACCCGGCAACTGCACGGGCGTACCGCCGGCTCGTTCCAGCACCTCGCCGCCCAAACCGGGAATGCGCATCTTCAAGCCCTTGAGATCATCAATGGAGTTGATCTCCTTATTGAACCAGCCACCCATTTGGACACCGGTATTGCCGCCCAGCGCCGGGATAACGCCGAAAGGTTCATACAGTTCTTTCCATAACTCGAGGCCACCGCCATAAGTCACCCAGGAATTCAGTTCCTGTGCGTTCAATCCGAACGGCACCGTTGAAAAGAATTGCGCCGCCGGGACTTTGCCCTTCCAATAATAGGCCGCGCCATGACCTGCCTCGGCAGTCCCCTGGGATACCGCATCGAACACTTCCAAGGCGGGAACCAACTCGCCGGCCCCATAGACTTTTACCGTTAAACGGCCGTCACTCATGCGTTCGACTTCTTTCGCAAACCGTTCCGGACCTTCGCCCAATCCGGGGAAGTTTTTCGGCCAGGTGGTAACCAATTTCCATTGATAGCTTTTTGCGGGTTTGGCTTGCACCACCTGCTGGGTTTCTGTCGTAGCTTGTTCCTGACTGCAACCGCCAATCACAAGGCTTAGCGCGCTTGCTCCCAGCAGCGAAAATAAGTGACGTTTTTTCATGTGGATTTACTCTCCTTTACATTATTTTTAGTAGGTTGAGCATGAGGAATCATTAGGCACGTTCATGATGGCCATCCAGTGGATGCTGCATAACCATCACTTGGGTTACCCTGAATTACAGGTACTGCGGAAATGCTTGCGATCGTCCCCTAAGACTTGGACATTGGGCAGTATACCGTCTTTAAGTCGGGAAAAAAGTGTTAAGTCCGGATAAAAGTGCCTCGCGGTTCGGAAAAATGCCCCGATAGAGATAATGCCCAAATGTCAAACAGCCTAGATCACCTGCAACTTTGCATAGGACATAATCAGCCACTTGCTGCCCACGTCATCGAAGTTCACCTGCACCCGCGCGTGCGGCCCCTGGCCTTCATAGTTCAACACCACGCCTTCGCCAAAACTTTCGTGGCGAACCCGCTGTCCCAGTTTCAATCCGGGTTCTTCCTTGGTAGCGCCGACTCCATGCGCAGGCCCACGATCCCAATAAACAGGTTTACTCACCACGGATCGCAGTCTGACCTCGCGTACCAGCCCGGCAGGGATTTCACGCACAAACCTGGACACCTGATGATACTTATCCTGCCCATACAAGCGGCGGCTTTCGGCAAAGGTCAATACCAGCTTCTCCATCGCACGGGTAATGCCGACATAACAGAGGCGGCGCTCTTCTTCCAGCCGTCCCGGTTCCTCCATCGACATCACGTGGGGGAAAAGCTCTTCCTCCATGCCGCTAAGAAACACCAAGGGAAACTCCAGGCCTTTAGCGGAATGCAATGTCATTAACTGCACCGCATCCTGGTCCAACGCGGCCTGTTGTTCTCCCGCATCGAGAGCGGCCTGGGCAAGAAATTCCGCCAAAGGTTCCTCGGCTTCATTGTCATATTCGGCAACGGCATTAACCAGTTCCAGCAGGTTTTCTTTCCGGGCTTCCCCCTTTTCGCCTTTCTCGTTGGCATGATAGTCGAGCAGACCGGTTGCCCCCAGCATTTCCTTGGTAAGCTCTTGCAGGTTGGCCTCCAGCGCTAGGGTTTGCATTTCCGTCACGGTGGCGACAAAGGTTTGCAAGCCACCGGCAGCCTTGCCTTTAAGAGACTGATTTTGGATGATTTCAGCCGTTGCCTGCCATAGCGAGCCCCTAGTCGCCTCCGCTGCGTCCCGAATGGTTTGCAAGGATTTTGCGCCAATCCCACGCGGCGGCATATTCACCACCCGTTCGAACGCCGCATCGTCATGGGGATAGCGCACCAGCCGCAAATAGGCCAGCGCATTCTTCACTTCCAGCCGGTCGTAGAAACGCAAACCGCCATAGATGCGGTAGGGCAAACCATGCCGAATCAACGCTTCTTCCAGCACCCTGGACTGGACATTGGAACGGTATAGAATGGCGGACTCGGCCAAATCCCGGCCTTCTTCCTGCCACTGCTGCAGGCTTTCCACGATAAAGTTCGCTTCGTCCTGTTCGTTGAACGCGGCATAGCAATCAATGGGTTCGCCATCCTGTTGATCGGTCCAGAGGTTCTTGCCCAAGCGGCCTGGATTATTGGCAATCACCTGGTTGGCGGCTTTCAGAATCGAGCCGGTGGAACGATAGTTCTGTTCCAGCCTGACGATCTCCACGTTTTCCAGATCATCTTGAAAACGCAGAATGTTTTCGACCTTAGCTCCCCGCCAGCCATAGATAGACTGGTCATCATCGCCGACCACCGTCAACGGCACAACATTGCCGGCAAGCACCCGCAACCAGGCATATTGAATGCTGTTGGTATCCTGAAACTCGTCAACCAGGATATGGCTGAACCGTTGTTGATAATGCTGCAACAGCGACGGTTTTTGCAGCCACAACTCATGAGACCGCAACAACAGTTCGCCAAAATCCACCAATCCGGATTGGCGGCATTGTTCTTCATACGCCTGGTATAGAGTCGCCATGGTCTTTTGCCAATGATCGTCAGCAGGCTGCAAGTGCTGAGGCCGAACGCCTTCGTCCTTTTGCTGATTGATAAAATACTGTACCTGCCGGGCGGGCCATTTTGCTTCATCCAATCCGGCTTGCTTGGTGATGCGTTTTATCAGGCGTTGCTGATCGT
Organism: Hahella sp.; assembly: GCA_028280065.1. GTDB lineage: Bacteria > Pseudomonadota > Gammaproteobacteria > Pseudomonadales > Oleiphilaceae > Hahella. The sequence continues at coordinate 11,806 of JANQMN010000068.1, read as the reverse complement.
CGGAATCAATGACCTGAAAGCTTTCCGGCAATCCCGCATCCCGCCAGTGGGCGCGCAACAGACGGTGGGCCAAACTGTGGAAAGTGCCCAGCCAAAGTCCCCGGGCGTCAATTTGCATGAGAGATTCCACCCGATGGCGCATTTCCTTCGCTGCCTTGTTGGTAAAGGTGACCGCCAGCAAACAGTGGGGATGAATGCCTTCCGCCAGCATCAACCAAGCCATTCGATGCACTAAAACCCGGGTTTTTCCACTACCGGCACCTGCCAATACCAATAAATTCGGCACGCTGGCGGCCACCGCCTGTCGTTGCGCATCATTAAGCGGATCGAGAATTTCGGTTACATCCATGGTTGTTTTGCGTACCTCAAACTTTCAAAAATGTGATCGAGAATCACTTAATAACAATAAGTTAACCGTTTTACTTCCATTAAAATATTAAATACGATACCTTGACACCTATGCTGGATGCGGCCATTCAAAAGGGTTTGGCTAAAAAACATGCAAAGCGCATGAGTAGGGATAGAAACCATCACCTTTTGCGATCTGGGTCGCAAACCCGTAACTATACTAAAAATGCACTTAGACAACAGCGGGAACTCGCAAAGCCTGGCGATGATGTCTGCCATGGCCCAACCGAAGTTTATCGAAGTACGCCGGGAGCAACTGCTGAGGGCAAGCCGCCGGACTCCGATTGGCGCGTTGTTGATGTTCGGGTTCGCCGCCGGTTTCACCATCATCGCCCAGCAGACCGGAGGACTTACCGGGTTTCTTCCAGTTACTTTTATCGGTAGCACACTCGGCCTCATCCTGTTCTTTCTAGGGCGTCTCATCCCACATAAGCTGGAAGAAAACTCCCTCTATCTGGCCCGCAACGTGAGAACCATCAGCCGCTTTTATGCCTTGCTTTGCGTTGCCATCGCCGGCACTTTCGGCATCCTCGCCGCCGCCTCCCTGAAGAATCTGCCATCTCTCTGGCATTTGTATCTGGGCGTATGCAGTTTTGGTATCGCCAGCCTGCTGGCCTTTACATGCGGCCTTTGGCAAACGCCGCTTTACATCTTATTTACGATTCCGCCCCTATGGTTCGGCACCGCTTACACGATCGGGGCAATCCCTTCGATGCCCACTGCCGTTATCGGCCTGTTGCTTGGCACATTCGTGTATCCGCTGGCCGCCTTCTGGAGCATCACGTTCACGCGTTATCTGAAACAGGGTCTGCAACAATACAGGTTGATCGACTACCTGGAAAATGCCCGGCTTGCCGCTGAACAGGCGAGTAATCAACTGGAAGCGGAGATCACCCAACGCAACATTGTCGAGCATCAGTTACGCGACATCAAAAGCGGGCTGGAAAAGAAAATTGCCACCCGGACCAGTGAGCTTACCGAAGCAAACAAAGCGTTAAACCGGCAGATTCGCCTGAAAAAGAGCATGGGCGAAGCGTTGATGAAAAGCCAGACCCGGCTCACGCAGGCGATTGAAGCCACGAATCTGGCGCTTTGGGACCTGAACCTGGCCGACAACAACCTTTACCAATCCTATTTCCACCCGAGTTTCGGTCCCAAGGAAATGCCTGCCCGCAGGTTCTTCCGCCAAATGAAACGAAAAATCCATCCGGAAGATTTGCTCAAGGTTCGCCGCCGCCTGCGGAGTTGCCTGCAGGGAACATCAGACCTTTACCGTCTTCGTTACCGTATTCAGGACAACGACAATCGTTGGGTGTGGGTGGAAGACTGCGGCAAGGTTGTCAGCAGGGATGTCGCAGGAAAGGTCGTCCGGTTACTGGGCACGCGGCGGGATATCACGGAGGACCGGCTGCGGGACGACCAGGTTCGGCTCACCAAATCTGTCTTCGACAATACTTCGGACGGCGTTTTCGCATTGGATCAGGATCTTAAGTTTCTCACCATAAATCGCGCCTTCGAACGCATCACCGGCTACAATAAAACCGAAATTATCGGCAGAAAGCTAGACGAATTCAGCCAGGTTCCCAATAAGCAAAAAGTATTCAGCCGGGTCCGCGAGGAACTCTTGATGAAAGGAAGCTGGCACGGCGAGCTGTATGAAAAACGCCAAAACGGTGACTATTTTTTGGAATACCTGCAACTTAAAGCGATTACCAATAACGAAGGCAAAATCACCCACTACACGGGACTTTTTTCCGACCTCACGGAACGCAAGGAAAAAGATGAAAAACTGCACTACCTGCTGAACTACGACGAGCTGACCGGTTTGCCCAACCGCGTATTGTTCCGCGAGCGGTTTCATCAAGCCCTTGATCACACCCGGGAATCCCAGCGCAAACTTGCTCTAATCGTCATTGACTTGGACCGGTTTCGCAGTATTAACGAAAGCCTGGGCCACGACGGCGGCGACCAGATCCTCAGTCAGGTCGCCAGCCGAATTACCCGCCACGCTCCTTACTTCGACAGCACCGCGCGGATGGGGACGGACGAGTTTGCCATCCTGATGTGGGTGAAAAGCCGGATCGATATCGCCAAGTTTTGCGAAAAACTGCTGCTGGACCTGAAAGCGCCTTACCAAATCGAAGGCCGGGACCTATTCGTCTCAACCTCCATCGGCATTACCCAGGCACCGGACCATGGCCGCGAGATTCAAGCGCTGATCCAGCAAGCGAATACCGCCGTGAAACAGGCAAAATACCTGGGCGGCAACACCTACGAATTCTACAGCCTGATGCTGCGCGATATTTCCGGCAAGCGCATCGAGATGGAAAGCGATTTGCGCAAAGCCGTACAAGACGACGAACTGGAAGTCTACTTCCAGCCTAAATTCTCCCTGGCCAGCCAACAAATCACCGGCGCGGAAGCATTGGTCCGCTGGCGTCATCCGTCCAGAGGCATGATCGCGCCCGCCGAATTTGTCGCCGTAGCGGAAGAAAGCGGCTTAATTACCGCGTTGGGCCGGCAGGTATTGCATCAAGCCTGCCATCAAGCGGTAACCTGGCAAAAACTGGGGCTCGGCCATTTCGACGTCGCCGTCAACGTATCCGCCTTTCAAATGCGCCAGCAGAATTTGCCCGCCGTGGTCCAGGCGACGCTGGACGAAACCGGTTTAGCGCCCAATCACCTGGATCTGGAGTTAACGGAAAGCGCGTTGATGGAAGATCTGAACCACACCAAAACGGTTCTCTACAAACTGCGCGACATGGGCATCAAAATCACCATCGACGATTTCGGCACCGGCTACTCGTCCCTGGCCTATTTGAAACGGTTCCCGATCAACGCCCTGAAAGTCGACCGCATGTTTATCAGCGACGTGCACAGCAATGCAGATGACGCCGCCATCACCCGCGCCATCATCTTGCTGGCAAAAAGCCTCAATCTGGAAGTCATCGCCGAAGGCGTGGAGCAACCCGAACACCTGGAATTTCTCATGGCCAACGGCTGCCACACCGCCCAAGGATTCCTCATCGGCCGCCCCCTGGCCACCGGCGATATGATCGCCCGATTGCAAGAGCAACTGGAGTACCCGTTCGGGTTGCCGTCGATGTTGAATCGTTAGTGCACCAGCATTAAACCGAACGCTTCTTTTACTGGCTCTTTAAGTTCTCTAATTACCAATTTCTTTTGATACTCTGAAAGAGTACTGCCATTGACAAAACTCACCCATGCCTCTATTTCGGATCGATTTTTGTGCCACTCATATCCAAGAAACAAAACGTTATGGTCTATAGAGTCGCTTAAAAGTTCCAAAATTGTCTGGTCATCTTCCTTTGAAGAGAAAAAGTAAAGTGCAGTCACTGCACCTAAACACTCAGGTGCATTAGCCAACCGATCAGCCGACAAGCATTTTGTGTTGATAGTATCTAACGTTATTTTTAAAGCGGTTTTATGAGGAATCTCTAGGAACTCATCTTTTGCCCGCTTAACTTCATTGAATGCTTTTAGGCAGTGAACATCATTTAGACGGATGCAATCATTAAGATAGCTCTGAGATTTCGGAAAATCGCTCACTTCTGCCGGTCCGAAGTGAACCAAATAGAATGACTTAAAAAGTCTAGCGACATCCTGCTGAGCCGGCGCTGAAACACAACTGGTTGCAAAAACCAAAAAAACTAGACTTAGAAATTTAGTTTTCATTCCTTAGTATGCTCTCCAATCCGGCTTACCTGTGCTAGTAGGTGTTTGCTCTATACGTTCAAGAACATTAGCTATGCTTGATGGGCGATCAATAACGCCAAAATCCACCTTGTTAACCGCCCCCTCCGCTTTTACACTGAATGTCTTTGCCCATTCCTCTGCAAATTTGCTCGTATAGCAACCATAAAATTTTGAAACAGCGTTGCCAGAAAATTTAGATTTAAGACTTTTTCGAACAGAGATGGATGCGAAATAAAGCATATCTGATGAATTTGCAACAGCCTCGCAATACGAATTGTGAGTCAAACTAAGCATTAGCCCATTCGAAGAGGCATGTCCGCTGTACCAAACTCTGCTAATATTTCCTGGAAGACCACTTAGATATGCCCAAAATTCATTTGGTGAGCTAATTCCCTTGTAAGTTATGCCATGACTATTAGCTACCTGTTTAATTCTATCAAGGTAATTTTTTGCTCCTTTTTTCGTTACATTCTTAGCTGCTTTCAAACGAATGCTATGGAGCCAATAACCATCACTTTGAGCCGATTCAATGCTCGTAATTGTACTGTCATCAACCCAACGGTCGATATATGCAGGCTCATAAACTAGCCAATGTACTGTCTCTTTCGCTGTTTTTTTATAGAGCTTACGTATTGCGGCAAGTTGCATAGGTACAAAATAATTTGTCCAAGATTGATCATGAGCTTTGTCACATCCCATGAATCTCCCCGGCCCACCAATCAGTATTACGAAGTTTTCATTCACTACCTAACTCCTTGTAGTATATCCATTTCTAGCCATTTCTGCTGATTAGCTAGATCCTAAATAATTCAGAAATTCAAAGCTTGGAGAAGTCAATAAGTAGTCCTGGTCAGACCATCTATACTCTCTCGCATTAGCTAGAAGCGCCAATGAGGATAAAAACCCTTTACTAATTATTGATTTTACTTATACAAAATGAGGGGACGAAGCCCTTTATGCCAACTTAAGTTGTTACGGACAACACGAATGTTCACCTTGATGAATACAAAATCCCATCAAAAGGCCGCCAAGGCCCTAGCAAGCCATGCCTCAAGACAAACTGTTCCAACTTCGACAACTGGGACCAGGGCCGTTGAAGTGAGGCTGCATCTTTCGCAGGTCTCCAGGCAATCGGATTATCTGAGATCCGGCCTCCCTGTTCTTTAAAAAAGTCATGCAGATGCGTCCAGACATAAGGGTTTTCCGGCATAACCGAGTACATCGATATCTTATCCGGACCAATTTCCCAGCCAAACAAACGCTCATGCAGCAAGGGTACTAAGAGTTCGCCCGTTTTCTCACTACTAACGGTATAGTTAACAGTCAACCCAGTTTTCGACTCCAGGCCTTTTACAATATCTATGATTTCAAGTGCGTGGTTTTTGTCGATCAACCACTCTCCAACTATGACGCCCATGGTTACCTGCTGATATTCAGAAAGGAGAGGCCATTCCACCAGCTTAATCTATGATTTAAATGACATCGAGGATATAGCCGTTCATCCGGCAGATGAAGTCGAAATCCTTTATGCTTTGTTGGCCATCCGAGATACTTTCATGGTTTCTAAGCTGCCTTCGCGGCGGTGAACCCCGCGTTAAAGGGGGCGAAGCCCTTTTTACTCATCGGCCGCCCCCTGGCCACCGGCGATATGATCACCCGATTGCAAGAGCAACTGGAGTCCCCGTTCGGGTTGCCTTCGTTGTTGAATCGTTAGCGAAGCGGGATATTGGGTCAAACTTTAAACTGACTAACTTGATAATGCAGATTCTCCGCAAGCTCTTTCATTGTGGAACTGGTCGAAGCAATTTCCTTTGCTCCCTCCGATGTTTTTTCACCGGAAGTTGAGATCGCAATAACACTTCGGTTAATATCCTCCGTTACCGCAGTTTGCTCCTCAGATGCGCTGGCAATCTGAATATTCATGTTGCTTATCGTGGAAACTGATTCAGCAATCGCGACTAGGGAATCCCCTGCCATGCGAGCCTTATCCGCTGTGTTTTCCCCACTTTTTTTACTGGTTTCCATTGTGTTTACCGCCTTACTGGAACCCGCCTGCAGTCGCTCAATCATCGCTTGAATTTCCTGCGTGCTTTCTTGCGTTTTACCTGCGAGCGCGCGAACTTCGTCGGCAACGACTGCAAACCCTCTACCGGCCTCCCCGGCCCTTGCAGCCTCAATTGCGGCATTCAAAGCGAGAAGGTTTGTTTGTTCGGCAATCCCCCGAATCACATCAAGGACCGAAACAATATTGTCCACATCGCCTTCGAGTTCGTTTATGACAACGGACGCCTGATCGATTTCTCCTGAAAGGGATTCGATCGAGACAATCGCCTCTTTAACGATCTCCTGTACTTTGGCTCCCTCATCATCGGCTTCCTGCGCTGCCGACGCCGCCTGCTGGGCATTTCCTGCAATTTCCTGAGCAGCTACGGACATTTCATTAATTGCTGTAGCCACCATTTCCGTTTCCTGCTGCTGACTCATCACCGCTTTACTACCATCTTCGGCGACCCGGGTCATTGCAGTTACAGAATCTGTCATTTGTTCCGCCGAACGGCTAATTTCGTTGACCAGCGCATGAATCTTGTCGACAAATTGATTGAAATTACGCGCAAGGTCAGCAAATTCATCCTGACCATGGACATCCAGTCGCTTCGTGAGATCACCTTCCCCTTTAGCGATATCCGCCATCGCGGCAGATATCCGGTTGACCGGCTTCATCAACTGCTTCAGGACAATTGTCGAAACAATCACCACTAAACCTACTCCAATCAAACTAAATAGAATGGCTGTGTTGCGAAATCCGCGGAGTGGCGCATAGGCTTTGTCCTTGTCAAGCACGACACCCAATGTCCAGTCTACCGACTCGATTCCCTCAATGGGATAAAATGCGATGAGCTTTTCAGCGTCGTCAATGGAAACATTCTGCAAACGCTCGTTCATTTCGAAGGATTGATTTCCCAGAAAGGCCGTTATGGGTTGGTTTGTCAGGTCGAGGTTCGGATGCACTAAGATATTCCCTTGGCTATCCAACAAATAGGCATAGCCCAGATCCAGAAAGGTAATGGCATTGACGATGCCGGATATGCTTTGTAGCGACAAATCCCCGCCTGCAACACCCTGACTGTAGGGGGCAACGGGAGTAATCAACAAGTCGGGGCTATCAACATCCTTGTATGGATCGCTAAAAGTCGCCCGATTCCTTCTCTCAGCCATTTTATACCAGGGTCTTACACGAGGATCGTATCCTTCAGGAAGCGCTGTGGTACTGCTGGTTATCATGGTTCCATCCGAGAGTCCGACATACACTTCCATGCCGCCACTGCTATCCGCCTGCTTAACAATCTCCAGCAATCGATCATGATCACTAACGGTCGCTGCCTGTCTGGCTACGGCCTTCACAATTCCAAGCTTTGCATTCATCCAGTTACTTATATTGGAAGAAACGGAAGAGCTAATCTCGGCCAAGGCGCGATCAAGATTCTCACGTTTGTAGTCTGCTTGATATAAATAACTACTGATGGCAAAAAGGGCTAACGAAAGCACCATAATGCAGGCGCTGAGAATAACGATTTTTTGGCTAAATTTAAGTTGTGCTAGCATGGAAGGAGCCTCGGAGCTTTAATACTCAAAGGAGTGTAGTAGAAAAGCCAGACTAGGTGTAGGTGCAGGATTTGCCAAAGCCGATCCTCGCACTTTTAGTATTGGCGGGACATGTAAAAATCCGTAACAAAATGATTTAATTGGACTTTTTGGTAGCTTTAACTATTTATGCTCGCAAAGAATTAGTGATTCGAAAGACCAGCTATTCGCTGCGGTATAAAGGCTCGCGGTACAGGGCTTGAAGCCCCTCGCCCTCAGGTTTTTGCCAAACGTCTCCACCAAAATGAAGCCTTCACCTGAATATCCTTCTCAAAGCGGTCAGAGTTATTAGTGTAGGAAATCATGTTGGTAGAGAGCATGGCAAGAGTTTTGGTTAAATCAGTCAAACCCGGCAGTGGGTTATCAATAACTGGATTGATCGCTTTTTACTGCGGCAGCAGACCGGCTACGCCTACGGGCAATTCCCATGCCTACAAGACCCATCGTTAATAAGGTAGTGCCAACTGGTTCAGGTACATCAACCGTTGGCGGAACTGTGACACTATCTTTAGCCGACCAGTTGAAAGCCATGGTGCTGGCAGGTTGGCTAATATTGTAGACAAGACGGTCTATCGTCGCATCAACCGTAAGAATGTCTACAGGATTAGCCAAAGCACCGGAACCTGTTGATAGGGTACCCGTTGATGAATTCCAGGTTGCTGACGAGGGTGTACCACCAGAGCCTTCAAACTGACTCAAAGTCCAGGCGTCAGTTGATAGCGCGTTACCACCGAAAAATGCACTGATGGCGACACTTTCCAAACTGTCAAAGTCGACAAAAAAGAGTCCGTCTCCCGCCACAAGCGGTATCGCAAAATCGATCGTTACTATACCACTGGTACCGCCCCCGGCGGGCAAGAACCAAGATACTGTCTGAGAAGCGATTTCAGCTGGGTTATTCGCTGTAGGGGTCGTAAAAAACTGCGCCGCAGTGAAGTTTCCGGAATTGTATGTGATAGTCATATCATCGATGCCGTCGTTTCCAACTCGATCAAAACTCGCTGAACTGCCTACGGTGAGGCCTGCGAAATCTGTTGCATCGACTAAACCCGCGTGGCCGGACGGCGAAGCCAAAACCGCGCTGATAATAACGGCGAAGCTTGATATTGAAGCTTTATATTTCTTGAATAAAGACATGTATTAGTATCCCTTAAATCTGATTATTCATATTTGTCAACTTAGGCTCTGTATATGTTTGACTACACAGTCCAGTCCGGGGACTGCAAGTTTGAAGCCAGATTACTTTCTAAATATTTTTCAATGGGTTAAGTAAGGCTGGGTGTTCTGCCACCCCTTGACAAGTAAAAAAAGCTGACACCTCAAAAATTGCAAGTATTGTCCAGTGACCGCATCAGCACGTATGTGTGTGTACTACCGCTAGATGAAAGTAGCGACCTTGGGTGGTCGTTTGACTCACCATACGAGTATTAAAGGGATCGACCTTTACCTATCGCCCATAAAGGTATTCAGATGCTGCCACACTCATTTTTCTGTAATCGTGACCTACCCCAGGGATAACCACCTTCTTCCATTTAAAATCCGCATCCAGTGCCTGTGCTTGCTCTTGCGCTGTATTGTAGAAGAAATTACCTCTTTCCAATCTATGTAATCCCTGTCTATTCATTCTTGGGTTTTTAACCAAATGCCCTCTAGTTTCATTTTCATTGTCTAACTCGCCAAGAAACACGACCAGATTTTTGGAGAAGGCATTATTCAGCATTTCTTTCGTTACCGGGGCATTGATTAAACCCAAAGGAAATTCTGCTTCATAGAAAGGCACGGTATACCAACCTGAGTTAGAGGATAGTATTCGACCTACTTTCTCGGAGTCATAAAAAATTGCAAATCTATGAAGTATCTGTCCACCAGCGGAATGACCGAAAATATCGTATTTTTCAGTAACCAGCCCTAACCTATTTTTTACAACATCAAAAATCCTATCAAAATCACTAAATATCCATTCATTCGGGCTTTCGGTAATTGAGAAACTGACAAAATCCGTTTTGGATTTATTGATTTTTACGTCATCAATCATCCTGGCTATATTGTAGTTCCAAAATCTTGGATAAGACTCCTCAGAGTAACTTGGTGAAACAACAATAGCTGCTTTCTTCTCCGACGCATCTATCCATGCATCTCTATAGGACCAAGCGTTTCTTCCGGCGCCGGGAATAACAAGCACGATGGGAGAATCTTTTCTCCAGTTTTGAGGAACATGGAAATAAACAGCAATTTCCTTTTCTACCCTACCTTCTCCGCCGGCGAGCATAAAATTGCCGGAGCCTGTGCTCATCAGTTCGGCCATGACGACACCAGGTAGGATAAAAAAAACCAAGAGTACATATTTTTTCATTTCAAAACGCCATTTTGATGCATAACACTGTTATATCGCTTTCGTCACATACCGTTAGATAAGAGGTCGAGGCCCTTTAACCCAAGCCGCCCTAGCAGTGAATCCGAAGTATAGAACGCTTCTTTTACCGGGTCTCTTAGCGCTCTGAGGAAGTAAACATAAGAGTCGCAGTTGCGGCTTTACCATTTGCCAAACAAGCGTTGCGAACTCCGAGCCATTCATGGCAAGTGAGTCTTCTTTGACACCTTTTTCATTTCGGGGCAAGGACTAGATCAACATCGTAACGGGCTTTCTCTCATGCTGGCTTTAAAGTTTTTCATTCATACTCAAAGTGAGAAAGCGTCGAACTGGCTAGATCGTAGTATTGTTTTCCGGCATCCGTTAAAAGCCTGGACGTTCTTTCAAACAATTTTTCATCAAGATGAGATTCAAGAGCTTTAATCTACTGGCTGACCGCAGAAAGGATAGGTTTCGGGTGCCATATTTTATTGCCTCCGACCCCCTTGATAACTGACATTAGACTACTTCATAGGATCAACGTCAGCAACGTTTGATTGACGGCTATCGTAAGTAAGGCGGTTTACCCAATCAAGATATGGTTTCTTAGGCGCGGTTAAGTTTTACATTGTTGGTGACAGCACGGCAGTGAACCTTGGCGCCGGTGTTAGCGCTTGGTATCGAACTTTCTAAGCTGCCTCCGCTGCAGTGAACCGCGCTACTGCGGACACTGAAAAAAGCTGGAACTTCTAAGCTGCCTGCACGGCAGTGAACGTCTACAGCACCTCGGGACGCGTGGTCATGATTTTCTAAGCTGCCTGCACGGCAGTGAACGTCATCGATGTGGACGCCCTTGTTCGATGGCATTTCTAAGCTGCCTGCACGGCAGTGAACATAGTCGCAAGGAAGGCTGTTTCCATCCCATTTTTCTAAGCTGCCTGCACGGCAGTGAACATTGATGTCGGCCCGGCTTCCCCCGAAGCCTTTTTCTAAGCTGCCTACATGGCAGTGAAGGAAGCGAAGCCATGGATCTACGTATCATTGATTTTCTAAGCTGCCTACATGGCAGTGAAGATAATAAAGTGAGAAAAGATTATTATCTAATTTTTCTAAGCTGCCTACATGGCAGTGAAGACTGTTTCTCTTGGTATATGAATTTTCATAACTTTCTAAGCTGCCTACATGGCAGTGAAGAAACCTTTTCGCGTGTCTTTGGAGACATAACTTTTCTAAGCTGCCTACATGGCAGTGAAGAGCGCTGTTGATCCGCGTGTGCGTATGCCCAGTTTCTAAGCTGCCTACATGGCAGTGAAGGTTTTCCAGAGCTTGATATCAGTATTAGCAATTTTCTAAGCTGCCTACATGGCAGTGAAGCATTAGAAAAGGTGAATACTGCCTTGCTCATATTTCTAAGCTGCCTACATGGCAGTGAAGCTAATACCCCATAGCCCTGTCTTTCTGGCGATTTTCTAAGCTGCCTACATGGCAGTGAAGATCAATCTAGCTGGGGTGTTCTGATGGCATTATTTCTAAGCTGCCTACATGGCAGTGAAGGGTGAGCCTTCTCTCTTGTCGCGTTCGACGTATTTCTAACTCATGTTTCGGTGTTCATTTTTACAAAAGTTTCGCTACCACTCCGCATGATCTTTTGCTTCCAAGCTCAGTATACGGTCATCAAGTTGTAGGGCT
>JANQMN010000114.1 GCA_028280065.1 Hahella sp. | reverse complement strand
CAAGCGTTCGGAAGTTACTGAGCACACGATTGGGATACGCATCAAACAACGCCGCTTCCGTGTTCTTCATGATGGTTTCCCGCTTTTCCGGCGCAGTTCGCACCAGATAACGAATATTGCTACCCAGCCCGATTTGGGGCAGGAACACCACATGTCCGGCATCGGACCAATGCGGCCAATTGCCGAGGTGTTTTTCGACAATGCCGACAATTTTTATCGGGTGCGCATTCCCCTTGTAAATAGTGGCCCCTAAAGCATCGCCATTTGGGAAAAGGCTCTCAGCCATCATTTCCGTCACGATAGCGACGTCAGGTTCGGCATCCGCCACCGGATGTCGCTCAATAATCTCTTCCGGTCTAAAGTTGCGCCCCGCCAACAATGTCAATCCTTGTGCCGGCAATCCATGGTGGTCGATTTCGATGACATTAGCGCTTTGATCTCCGACCTCAGCGTCAGGTTTTTTACTGAATCCGGATCCCCAACCGTTACCGGACATGGGAATCTCATTGATTGGCGTGACAGCCACGACACCTGGGGTGTCCCTGACTATTTCCAAATCTTGATCGATGAGCTGCCGGATATCCGTGCTCTTGCCCAGCGGCTGCATTGAAAAACTGAAGATTTCTTGGGCCGGCAATCCGGTTTCCCTGGCCATAAACTCGCTCCGGTGGCTAATCACCGAAATTGCATTAACGATTATCCCGATCGTCAACGCGATCTGCATAATCACCAGCGCCGCACCTAATCGGTTGCGCAACAGTACTGAACATATTGGTTTTATTTCCCACATGGAAGGTTCGCTCCTTAAAGTCATGCCCTGGATTGCGTACTACTGGGTCTTCAGATAAAACGCAGGATTGGTTTGGCCGACACGCCAAGCAGGGTATATTCCCGCCAACAGGGCTGCCGCCAGCGAAAGCAGGATGGCGGTTGCCACCATGTTTATGTCCATTTGGGCAACCTGATCCAGGTTACCGGCAAAGATCCAACGGAGCATAAGCAAACCGACCTGAGCCAACCCGATGCCTAGGATTCCCCCCATCAGCCCGACCACACCGCTTTCTATCAGATGTTGTTGAAACACGGCTTTTTGACTGGCTCCCAGAGCCCTTCGCACACCGGCTTCGGAGGCCTTTCGCATAAACTTGGCCAGTAGTAGCGCAACCGCATTGACAATGCAGACTAAGAGAAAAGCGAGAGAAAGCCACACCAGGATGCGATTATCCCGCTTCACCACATTATTGAGTACCGACCACTCGGAGGGTTTGCTTAACGCATAGGCAAGCGGGCGTTGAAACCGCCCCTGCTCCTTCTGGTCCAATATGTAGCTTTCCAGGAAGCGGGAATATTGCCGTTTTTGCTCCTCGTCTGACAACTCCACCCAATATTGAATCCAGGTTTCTTCCGAGCGAAGGTAATCCTGAAAGCTATTAATTTCGACGCTGTCCCAGCCGTTGTTGTTGCCCCAGGTTTTGGTTTCCAAAGGTTCAACCAACGAAAAGGGTACATACAAATCCTCGGGGTCGCCCACCACATCGTTATTCAGGTCATAAATTTTTACCGGTAGATGCCAATCATCGAGAACACCGGTTATCCGGTATTCCCGGCCGTCCAGTTGCAGGGTTTGCCCTACGCTGTCCTGACCGGCGAACAGCTTATCGTTGAGAGACTTGCTCAACACCGTTACATAAGCCGGAGTTCGGTTTTCTGCTTCAGACCAGGGGCCACCAAAAAGAAACGGCACGTCAAACATGGCAAAAAAGTCGCTGGCGGTTACTCTCGCCGAAGTGACAAAGGGCTTCAGATTTTGATCTTCAGGTGCAACGGCAAAGCCGTAGCGGAACATGGCTATCTGACGGGTAGGTATATCCGACCGCAGCAATGCGCTCGCATCACGATAGGTCATTTGCTCGGGGATATGGTTCTTGATGCCGCGATAGGTTTCATTCGGCCCCCAACTATCTATCTGTACGGCAAACAGTTGATCGTCTTTATGGGCCATCGGATTCCCGGACATCATGTAAAACAGACTGATAGTGGTCATGCAGATACCTATTCCGATACCAAGCGTGACCACCATTAATCCCGACAGGACCGGCGTACTCCGCACGCTTAGCCAGGCGAGCCTGGCGTAATAGCCGATCATGACAAGGCTCCTTCTACCTGGGCATATCGGTTGGTCGCTTCCTGCGCCAGCGGTTCATAGATCCTGAAATCGGTCAGTTGGCCGTCCACTATCTGAATATTTCGGTGAGCCCGGCGCGCCAGGTCGGGATCGTGGGTCACCATAACAATGGTAGTACCGCCTGCGTTGATTTTTTCCAGAAGTTCCATGACCTGCCTGGCCATGAGCGAGTCAAGATTGCCTGTCGGTTCATCCGCCAGAATCAGACGCGGTTTGCCTGCCAAGGCACGGGCTATGGCAACCCGTTGTTGTTGCCCTCCGGAAAGTTGTGCCGGCAAATAGTTGCGCCTGGCGGACAATCCGACCCAATCCAAAGCTTCTTCAATGCGCTGTTTTCTGGCAAAGGATTTCAAGCCCCGATAACGAAGGGGAACATCCACATTGTCATAAATGCTCAGGTCGGGAATCAGATTGAAACTTTGAAAAATGAAACCAATTTTTTCGTTTCTCAATCGTGATCGGCCCCGATCATTCAACTTTGCGACGTCCTCTCCATCCAGCGTGTAGCTGCCTTCGGTATGGTCTTCCAGCAATCCGGCGATATTCAGGAAGGTGGTTTTCCCCGAACCGGAAGGACCGGTCACCGCGGTAAACTCACCGTCCTGGACATGCACATCCATGCTTCGCAAAGCATGGGTTTCAATCTCCTCGGTACGGAACACCTTACTGACGTTCTGCATTCTTAACATTGTGTTTCCCTCATCCTGTTTTTCTATTAGTTGACCAGCATGACCTTAGTGGCTCTTTTAAAGGCATCCGTATTGGATGTAATGACCTGATCGCCGGCCTGTAGACCGTCGATTATTTCCACTTTCCGCAATCCGACCGAGCCCAGCCGGATAGGCGTTTTTATCGCCAGATTACCATCCACCTTCCATACGGCGTTTCCTCCGGAGGCATCCAGATAACTGCCACGCGGCAGAGTCAACGCAGCGCTGCGTTTTTCCAGCACGATGCGGGCACTCAATCGTTGGTTCTGGCGCATACCTTTCTTTAAAGAACTTGGAAGTTGATCGGAGAAAGTGATTCTGGCGACGACCTCATTATCGATAACTTCCGGCGATATGGCTTTTACCGAGCCCTCCGATTGCTTGTTACCGAATTGCAGGACCACCGGCATGGCGATTCCGAGATCGTCCGCGTAGTTTTCAGGCACTTTCACTTCAACCTCAAAACTGGAAAGATCCACCACCGTGAGTAAGCTCTGGTGGTGCCGGACCGCCGCTTTCTGATTCACCGCCAGACTGCCGATCAGACCGCTTACCGGTGACCGCACCAGCAAGGTTTCGAGGCGCCTCTCCAGTTCATCCACGACAAGCTGCTGTTGGCCAACTTCCAATTTTTTGGTATCCAGTTCAAACGCCAAAAATTCGGTTTCGAGTTGCCGTTTGCGGATTGCCTGGGTTAACTCAAGTTTTGCCTTGGCCAAATCATCCTGCGCGGTTTCGAAGTCCAACTCGCTGATCAGGTGATTCACGATGGATCTTTCGGCCCGCTGCATTTCTCGCTCAGCGGCTGTAACCCCCACTTGAGCCATTTCAACCGCCTGTTGGTTTTCCATCCGTCGCCGTTTACCTTGAATTTCCTCACGGGAATGTGCTACCCGAAGCTTTTTCAACTCCGATCGGGCCTGCATCAAGTCGTTGGCAAGTTCCGGGCTTTCAACCGTAGCCAGCAACTTGCCCTTCTCAACCCGGTCTCCAGCATTGACATGAAACGTTATTACCCCTTCGGCAGGCGCGTAAAGCGTCGGACTATTGGCCGCAACCACCCGGCCCTGTACGACGATATCTTTCTCCAGGTCTTCGACACTGACCCTGTCGATCGTCAGCCTTTCGCGCCGGATTGTGTAATCCGACTGATAAATTTGGCTTAAGGTCGTTCCAAGCCATACCAGTAACACTGCGGCCAAGGCGACCAGAATGAAAATTTTCAGCCAGGGCTTGGGTCTCGGTGCAATGCGGCGGTCCTGCTTGGAGGTATCCTGAATCATGGTTCTGTTCCTGAATAATCTTTGAATCCGGTATAGCTTGCTTCAAGGCAATGTTCTAGTAAGCCGGTTCCGCGCCTAAATCCAGATCCAGTGCGATGTCCAGCTCAGGTTTGGGAATGGACACCACAGGAATATCAAGTGACAGCTCTTGCGGACTGAGCCCTGTAGATTTTATGGATAAACCCAAAAGCGGAGATTCAGTGGTGACCATAGCCAACAGGGTTTGAGCCCTTAGATATTCACTTTGCGCATTGTTTTCATCAGCCAAGACTTCTCCTGAAGTAATAAACAGAGCGGTAGATAAGAAAAGCCTTCCTTTTTCAAGAATCTTAATACTTCGCATTTTTGTCCTCCACTGCGTTAATTTGGATAGTCAAGAGCATCCGCTCGCCTGAACAAGCACTCTCCTCCTCACATATCAAGTCTTATGCCAACAGGAAAAACAAACCGCTAACCATATGAATTAATATGATTTATTCATAAAAACAAGAAAGAGATCCCTACCTGATGGACAAGAATGACCGTCCGATAACAGTGTCCACTGCCGCAGTGTCCGCTATCGTTGAAGAGCATAAATGGACAGCGCTCCAGGTTGAGCAAATCAAAGCGTATGGGGAATACCAGGCAAAATAATGACAGGATGTTGCATTACCAATTGCCGAGGCCTCACTACCTGGATTATCCGCATAGTGCGATAGCATTTTGGAGACAAGTACGAATTAAGGACAATCGAATCGACATTAACTACAACCTTATATACGCTAAAACCATGCCTTCTGAATTCGCAACTTATCTAAAGAAAACCCAGATATCAGGTCAGGTGATTCGTTCTCTCCTGTGTTTCCTTACATCTCAGGGTATCGATGTAGCTTCGATTAAAGAAACCTTCCAGGTAGAGGATGGCAAACTGAACCAATCAGATTCCCGTTTCAACGGTGGTTTATATAATCAATTGTTATATGAGGGCGCCGATAGAACCGGGGATAATTTACTCGGCTTTCATTTTGGTGCTGAAGCAGAACCTGACCGTTGGGGTTTGCTAGGGTACATTATGACCTTTTGTTCTCATTTGTCAGAAGCGCTTACCTGGCAAAAGAAATACCAGTCTTTAGTGGGCACAATTGGCGAGACTTCAATCAACGTAGCTGATGGTCGTGTGACGCTCAGTTGGATGACTCCAGTAAAGCCTTCACGACATATGGCGGAAGAGGTGCCTACCGGCTGGGTAAGGTTTGCACGTTGGATTACACAGACCAACCTGGGTCCTTTAGAGGTTCATTTTCGTCACTCCAAGCCTGTTCACGCTATGCAAATAGACGCGTTTTTTGGTGTGCCTGTCACTTACAATTCCAACTTTACTGGTTTGGTATTTCCTTCGGACTATTTGAATCTGCCTCTAAAACAACCCGATGAAGACATGTTAAGTTTGTTGGGTGTCAGGATTAAGCAAGTTTATTCGAATCTGTCACCTGAGACGCGCTTTCTAGAACAATTCAATTTTGCTTTGATAAAAATGATGCCCCATGGCGCGCCGACTATTGAAAATATCGCTAAAGAGTTGGGATTAGGTGTAAGAACTTTGCAGCGTAGGTTAAAAGATCACGATACATGTTTTTCGGATGAGTTGGATTTAGCACGTAAAAATCTGGCACTAAGTTATTTTGATAGAGAGACTATTAATCTTTCTGAGTTGTCTTTTCAATTAGGGTTTTCAGAACAGTCATCTTTCCAAAGAGCCTTCAAACGATGGACCGGGGTGACGCCTGGCAAGTTTTCGACTGACAGTCAACATTGATGTAACCTCTACTGGACGCGGGAAATAAAAAAGGGAGATAGAGATCTCCCTTTAGTCGATTTTGGCTATAACATATTTATGAATTAGCTGCCCGAAGCCAATAACGGAGCAAGACGTTGTTGCAATGATTGGGCAGCTTGCATTGCTGCTGGATTGCTTGTATCAAAGTACACTGGAGGTTGCCCAAGACTTGGGGTAACCATGATTGTTAAACCTTGTTCTGGTGCGCTAATCACATTGCCAGTCCAGATATCCAACCAGTTTCCTTGTGGTAAATGTACCGGGCGTGATGGTGCAATCGAAGCAGGCACGACCACAGGTGCCACCATGATACCGGAACCCAGCATGAACTGTACGACTTCAGGCTGCATTGTTCGGAAGTAGTTGTCGTTCGGGTAGTGAAGAATAGGATGGCGAACGACTGGATAACCTTTGTTTTCAGCTTCTTCAAACAAACTACGGCGATAATCTGCGAGCGCTGCATAGGCGTTTGCTGCAAGAGAAAAGGCACTAACCAAGGCCGGATCAGAGTATGCTTGCGCATTGATCTGGGGCGCGAGTCCTTCATGTGTGCGGAATACTGAGGTAAACGCATTCGCTTCCATCCAGCGGATGAGTAATTCGGGGCTTCGGTTGAGTAATGCGTAGTGTTGGCCGTCAATTTCAATGATGATTTCTGGCGGAAGCTGGGCCGCTTGTTCTGCTGACACAGGGAAGGCCAAGGAGGTGTATCCACCAATATCACTGTGGTTTAAAGCAATACCCGAGAAACCACCGTTTATTAAGCCAACAATGGCGCTTTGAAGGCCATCATACTTGTCCCAAGTTGTTGTTTGATCTCCCATCCAAAACAAGGTGCTGTGGCGAGGGCTCTTTGTATACCCTGCGCGCATGAAGAAAACCGTTTCATCGGTTTTACCTGCTTCAGCAATGGCCTTCTTGTTGGTTTTTGCCCACTCTACGGGATATTTGTTGTGGTAGCTAAATCCGGTTTCACTATTGTGTAAGGTCACATCCATTGGCAGGGCTTCACCAAAATCCGCCATCCAGCCACTAAAACCATTACCCACAAGTTCGGTTTTAATGACTTCTTGTAGCCAGTTGTTAGCTTCATTATTTGTTAAATCAATAATGCCTGCTGTAAAGTCAGTGATGGTGGTTTGAATGGGATTGCCCTGTTCATCTGAGACCAGGTAGCCTTTGCTTAACGCTTCTTGATAGAGATTTCTCCGGACGTTGCCTTTTTCGCTTGCATCGACAAGGAAGGGGTTAATATAGCCCATGGTTTTGGTGCCATCTTCAGCCAGATCATTGCTTAACTCAGCGAAGTTCGGATAATGATCTTGATCAAGCTCCCAGTTCCACCATAGTTGCGAAGCAGCACCGCCCAAGGTGGGCCGTACACCCACCCAGTCTTGCAGCCATAAAGCCGCTACCGGTGTGCCTGCCGCTTTCAGTGTGTCGTAAATACCGCGTACTCTGTCGGTACCACCTTGTAAACCAACAACGGCACCTTCATTAATCCAATCGGGAAGTGCAGGCATACGGCCACTGTATTGCGTGTAATCTTCGATCACATCAAGCATGGAATTTCCTGCAATGACGCGGCCTTTCATAACAGGCGAAAAAACACTTACGCTTACTTTTTCTGGTTGTGATAAATCAAATACCGAGTACTCAGAGTTTTGCAAAAACAGGCCACGATTTTCTGTGGTGATATACTGTGGGACTGAGAAATAGTTAGTGAAAGGTGTGCCTGCTGCCCCTGGGAAAAATGAATTAACAATGCTGGAAATTGGCTGACTTCCACGGCCAATACCCTGTTCCTGAGTTAAAATGGGGATCACCTGACCACTCAGGTCAAGAAAGGTGGTTTGTTCACCAAATCCATAGAAGGCTTCATTGTCGTTGGCGGTATAGTTCAAGGTAAGTAGATTAAAGCGCTGATCATTTGTCGTTGCTCGAAATTTCAGTTGACCATTCTGAGCGAGCTTGAACTTAATTTTGAAGTCGAGATCTTCACATCCTTCGTCTGAAAAACGGCCCTTCACAACAACTTTATTGTGATTTCGGCGGTCAACATCTTCGATTTCAGCCTGAGAGCAAGTTTGTAATACTTCTGGTGTAATAGTGAATATCGCTCGACTTTCGGCGACATCGACATTTGTTCTTTGAGCGTTAAGTACAGGCATATCGGCACTCGTTGACCAAACAGCCTGACTGTTTTTTGAGATTGAAAAAGTCTTGTCGTCGTAGTGCAAGGTGTATGCACCTAAATCTTCATGAAAGTCGGCTTCTTCCGCGTCGTCATGCTTTCTTTTAGGTTGATACTTACGGTTTTTATGTCCATTAAAAAAATCGGCATAGTTGCCTTCAATTGCCAATGGAACTTCACTAGCTGTTGCCCCGGTTGCTAGAAAAGCGATGAAGATAATCGCCGTTACCACACCTAGTTTGAGAATGTTTTTTATGGAATTCATTGTTGTTTTCTCCTCTAGAAGACTGAGGAGAAAATTCTTATTTTTATCCAAGGAACTTTATTGTCTTAGTACGACTATTTATTAGCTTAAGGCGACAAATCCAACGGACTATTCATGGCTGTTAACTGGATCACGTTTTTACCTAACTAGGTAACGCGGAAATACGTAGGTAAGGCTCGTTTTTAGTCGGTTTACAACACGTTGGATAGTCCGGACTTCCAATCCTCACTGAGTTTCTATCTGCTTGAGGCAATGATTATTTTGACCGCGAACACTATCAGTGCTTAACTCGCAGCGCTTTATATGGGCACCGTTCGATTTTAGGACGCAAAGATATTCTCAAAATTGAACGGTTTCGAAAATTCGATTTGCCACGGTTAACACGAATCCTGACCAGTAGTGAGGAGCTCTAAAGCGTCCCGATTTTGCTAGATTTTGTTTTGCTACCTGCAATGCTTCGGGTGAATTTCCAGTACGCGCTAGCTCGCGGTAAAAATACTCCATGAACGCAGCACTGGCACGGTCAGGTACCTTCCATAGGGTGGCCAAAGCAGATCCTGCTCCCTGTGCCAAGACACCTCTTGAAAGGCTGTTATGACCCTCGCTTAACCAAAGCTCTCCGCGCAATGTATCGCAGCCACTAAGCACAACAAGATCGGAAAAGAAGGGCTGGCTTAATAGTTGAGTAAGTGAGATAAAACCCGGTAGGTAATGTTGACTCTCCGCATAGGAAGTAAACAAACCAACGATCCCCGGATAATCCGGGTCATAAAACCCGTGTGTTGCGATGTGCAGAAGCCTGGCACTCCTGGTGTCATGAGACATTAAAATGTCACTGGTAGCTGCTCTTCCCGTGAAAGAAAGCAATGGAGAATATGGATAATGACTCTTTAGGCTTTTGACTTCTTCGATAGAAAAAACCAGCCTGGGGAGGTTCACGCCCCACTCTGGTACTTTAATACCTGTTGTCTTGTCAGTTGCATCGCTAAAAATAGGATCGGCAAATACCGCAATGTGATTTTGCTGTTCGGACGGACTGGATTGATTCTGGTCCAAATAATCGACTGCCGAGTAAGCACGAATTACTTGAAACCTGTCATTAATGAATTTTTTTTCCATCCTTAATTTCAATGCAGAATAGGGAATCAAATGGCTCAGGTGGTCAGTTATTATTACTAGCTTACTGACATTTGAATCTGATAAAAAAACAGTTGGCAGTACGCTTTCAGCAGGCAGTCCCAGCAATTCAGATAGACTTTGGCGCTCAAGAATGTCTCTAGTGGCTTTTTTGAGGGGAAATACAATTTGACCTTTTTGGGTAATGACTACGACTACCGTTTGTTCTGCTAAATCGAAATAACGAATCAGGGCTTCATCGTGCATTAATGTGCCGGACAACTCCGCAATATTGAACTTAGGAAGTAAAACGCGCTTTTCTATGACAAAATCATCCATACCTTGACTGGCATCCAGTACCTCCTGTCGTTGGTCAAGTTCCCGCAGTCCCTGCAATCTCGATTGGTCTGAATCATTTATTAAAAGCTGCAATTCCGCCCTAGCGTAGTCTTGCGTCCGGCTAGTTTGTGTTTCAATATTTTGTATATAAAACTGTCGGTAAAAAAGTCGACTTTTGCGCATCATGCTCGCTTGATAGGCTTCCATGATGGAAAATGCTTCAGAAACTGCGTTTGGAGCTCGACTTAAGAGCAAAAAATCAAGATAGTCGTTAATAAGCCCTCTAACCCTGTTCTTAAAACCTGGCCCCAAGTGATAGAAGCTAAGTGTTTGCTCTGTACGTCTGACAATCTTGAATGCCTTTGAAAAATTTTCCCTGATTTGTTCCGCGTACACTTCACTATATATGCTTTCTTGAGATAACAGCAGAGCATTTTTAAGCTGGTAGAACTCAACTTGATGGGGGTGATCCGGGACTAACAACGATTCAGCCTGTGCCAATAAAGTTTCTGCCAACGGATAATTACTTCCCGATATGCAGCTTCGGGCCAAAGCGAAAATCAACCGCAGTTTATCTTTTTTTCTGCCTTGCATTGACAGTGCAGTCAGTGCCCGATTTGTGTATTTTTCACTTAGTTCAGCATCACCTTTTTTGGCATAAACTTCAGAAAGAAAAGCATAGAGACGACCGGCAATACGAAAGGTTTGGTTCGTTGCAAAGTTTTCAATGTCTTTGAGATAACGCAATGCCTTTTCCACTTCATCATCCAGTAAAGCGAGTTCTGCTAAACCAAGCCGCGCATCTGCACTCTTGTGTGCCAGACCTTGAAGCTCGCTGAGCTCTATAGATGCCTGAAAATAACGTTCGGCTGCTTCCAAGTCACCCAGCTCAACATAGGTCGATGCCAGATTGTCGTGTTGAATGGCCTCCGCAATATGGTTTTTGCTTTTACGAGCCAATTGTATTGACTGACTGAAGATTCGCTGCGCGGCAGAGTAGTCCCCCCGTGCCCGATGTAATGTGGCGATATTATTCAAATAGTTGGCTGCTTCGGACATTCGACCAGCTTCTCGCATTTCAATGACTGCAGCCTTAAGCTCTTCGGATGCTTTAACTAAATCACCAATGATCCGGTAGTAGGTCGCTTTGGCATTGTGGAGTTCAGGAAGTAAATTTGTATGCCTATGCTCCTCAATATTACGTGCAGCATTTCTAAGTGTTTCCCAGCCTTGGTCAATAAGGCGAGGAGTTGAGGTCTCATCGCCAGTTAGAATTTCGCTGAAACCGAGCTTCAACTGTAAATAGGAAGCGACATAATCCATCCAAACTGCGGTGCGGTTTTGCGTAGGACTGCCTAGTTCTAAATAGGCATCTAAATAGGCTGAACGTGCTTCCGGAAAGGCCTCAAGATTAAACAGTGCGTCACCTTTAGCGAGATGGTATAGGTCGCATAACTTAGCGGTTCCAACCTTCTCTTCTAGTGTATGAATTGCCTTCTTGTATTCACCCTTGTTGATTTCCTCTGCAAGTTGTTTTTCGAGTTCATGGCACTGCAATGGAGTCGGATTATCGGAATTACTCTTAGTTCTGGTTATTTGAACTTCAGTAACCTTAAATGCTAGTGGATAGTCAGGTGTGATCTTAATTCGATATTCAGTGTTCGAACGCGGAAGATAGAGGTATTCTGTTTGCAGAAGTAACCCTGAACTTTGCAACTCTGCGATAACTTGATTGCCGCCTTTAACAACGAAAACACCCGCTTCGCCAGGGTATTGAATTCGAATGTGATGGCCTCCGAATTTTAGTTCCGGGGATAATTCGATTTCAATACTGTCCGCTTTAGCGACTGGCAAACAAAAAAGTATGGCCACAAAGAACATTGTAGCCATACTTCTTATCAGGCATGCTGAATCCAATCGGAAACTCTAATCGCGCCAGGTGTAGGACGTTTTTGTGCCCCCCCCGTAAGCTGCGGATTCCACTTTAGCCACTTCGGAAGAATTCCAGAGCAAAGTTGTCAGAAAAAGACTATAAGTTTTACCTGGATTCAGTGGGTCAGGAGCATTAGCGGAAACAAGGGTGACCCACACAATGACTGAAGTATATTGAGATGGAGTGGAAGCCGATAAATCCGCCAGTTTTACCGCTTTACATTCGTAGGTATCAGGGAATCTGTAGGAAAGTTCAAATTCTGCCAATGCAAAGAGTTCCTTTGCCATATCTGACCAATCTTTACCTCCCAAATGACCTCTACCCACTTTTATCTTAAATTTATTGTCACTTCCGATTTCAGTAGATTGCCTATAAGCAGTCTCATCATTTTTAATGTTGGCTCGAGGGTGATATTGCTTTAAACGTCTGTCTTTTGAGTAGTCAACCGCATTGACATAGGACACTGGCACATCCCATGAATTCTTGACAATATCAGACATTTTCACTCTCCTTTCTCAAATAAATTAAATAAATCCAGCATTTGTGTGGGCGGCTCAATCCCACTCAATTTAACAAACTCTAGGCTCTGGGGAAGTCTCTTGAGGATTTCAATTAGAGGTTGTTGACTCCGGGCAACCGCAGGCGGATAACAACTCAAAATCGAACTCCTTATTACTTCAGCTACAATGACACTACCAACTTTACCTAGCGCATATGATGGATTTGTTGACTGAACTGACTCTCTCAAGATATAAAGCCAAAGAGGTAGTGTTCCTCTCTCGAAGTGCTCCTGCAGATATTGATAAGCGAGTACAAGGTCCGCCTCACTACCAGTATCCAAGTAATTTTGGTTCGTCAAATGAATATCATTCGATAATTCCGAGGGGTGTTCCTGGATGAATTCTCTTACCCTGTAACCTGAAGGTAGGTGCATATTTTCACCTGCAGTCAAGTTCCTAAATACGACGCTACCCTCGTCCGGAATGTCTCCCATATCAAACTCGATCAACATGTCAATTTCATTAGCTTTTTGGGAACAACTGCCAAAAAAATTCCTCCAGTCTATCTGCAAGCGTTCTTCCAATGCTCCAGTGTCTTTGCCTCTTAAAAGCTCTTTGAGGAGGAGGGTAGCCCCCTGCCCGCTTGAGAGTGCATATGCGTTTAATACTATGCTATGACCGAATCTAAATGCGGCGTGGGAAAATTCTACTGGAATCGATTCCAACGGCATATCAATGTCCCGAATATATTCCTTCATTTCAGTAAAGTATTTTTTGTAAACAATCCGGTCCAGAATTTTTGGCAAGTATTCTTCCACGACCACCAGATGAAATAACGTGGTGGTAATGGCTCGTGCCCGATCTATTGTCTTTTCGATTTGAGAGTTTTTGGGAAGCCGTTGAACGACTTTATCGTGAAGTTTTTGTATCTGGCGATGTAACTGCACAATAATGACGTTTTCATCATTTCTCAGATCAGGGATCGCTGCTTTACCCTCACTTCTCTTGACATCAAAATCTCTTCCTTCATGTTCAAAGCAACCCCTTTTATTAAACAACGAATAGTTCGTTTGACCTATGACACCACCATATATGCTGTCTAAATTCAATTCAGGTGATACCTTTCGGTCTGAAGTTCTGATGCGTGTTCTTGGAACAATGTCATGTGCGATAAGTTGACCTAAATAGGTAAACCCTACCGGAATTTTAGGGTTGGAACATGAACTATGATTCTCACTGACTGATAGGAACTCTTTTGAGTTTTGACCTGTCAGTAGTTGTGTCAGTTCAGTTATCTGCCCTTTTGTTAACAAGGGCTTTTTACTGCAAATAGGAAAAAGTCTGGATACGTTCTTATAATCCATAGCTTAATGCCCCTATTTTTTTTCTAGATTCAGTTGATAAGTTATTGGCAGAGCCTGGTCATCAGAGGTGTTAATGGTAATTTTGTAGCTGCCAGTGTCGATCAAACTGGTTTCAAGCAGTAGGACTGCTTGTCCATTTAGATCAGACTTCAAGCCTTTCCAGGTCTCTATTACGGTATTATGGGCGTTTTTCATTTGAGCGCTGAATTGAGTCAGATTATTTAATCCTGTATCCAACACTAACACCACCACACGCTCAGCCCCCAAATTAACCTGATTGTTCAGTGGCTCACCACGAACTGTCTCCAGATACACTATTTGAGATGATGCCCCACCGATATTGGAACTGTTTGGTAAAATGAGGAAAAATGCCGCGAAAAAAGCAAATACAGCACCGCCCATGGCTCCTACAATTCCCCACAAAAACGCTTTACTTTCAGTTCTTTTGCGTGGCCGGTCAATCGACACACGACTCAATCCATTAGCAAGCAGCGTATCCAGTTCAAGTTGCTCTCGCATATCAGGGTGGTCTAGCAAATACACCTCAAATGCCTCCGCTTCTTCAGGCGTTAGCCTCCCGCAAAGATATCGCTGAGCGATATCATTCTGCACAACATACTCCTTATCCATGGAACTCATGATGACCTCGTTTCATTCTGGTACTGCACACTATCCAGTGGTGAATCCGATCTGTCCATGAAGGTCTCACCTGCATAGTGCTGCTTGGCGGTTATTTCTCCCACCTCTCTGAACGAAATCTCAATGCAATGGCCGTTTTCGGGGGATAGAACGACCAGCAAAACCATGAGTATGCTGCTAAGACTGAGTTTTTCGGTGTCTATATTGAACTTAATCTTGAGGGTTTGCCTGAGGCGATGTCGTGCCCGATATAGCACACGGTCGAAGTGTGCATCAGAAAGGGCTAACTCTAGGCAAATGATTTGTTTCGACTGACCGTAAACAAAATAACGCAACAATAAATCGCGGTCACGTTGCGTTGAGAGCTCTTCTAGAATCTGCTCCACAGCATTTATAAGCTGTTGCTGGTTTATAAGTTCCGAAAGATCAAGTTGATTGTGGGCAACTTGCAAGTCGATATGCTCACAGGCATCGGTCTTTTGCCGGGTTTCTTTTCGAAAACTGGCAATGAGCAAGTTTATACCTGTTTGCCGAATAAAACTTGCCAAAGCTAAAGAATTTTCTATCTGGCCACTTCTAGCCTTGGAGATAACTATTGCCAAGGTTTCCTGAGTGATGTCCGCAGCCAACTCAGGGTCACTTGCACGTCTATTGATTATAAAATAGAGAGTTTGCCAATATTTGTTAACCAAATCCGTCTCGGCATCAACATCTCCAGACTGAATTCGTTCAACTAACTGCCCAGATGAAAAAGACTTCTCTGGTTGTTCTTCTGCCAGCATGATTACCTGAATAATTATTATTTTTTGATTTCCAAGTTACATCATCCGGAAATCAGACGCAAACAAATGACTAATCAATTCAATAAAACACTTCTCTAAAGTGGGAGATTTGTATCTCTCGCAACACATCTCCAAAAGACAGGCGCATAGGTACTTAACCTAACGCGAAGGTTGGTTGTCCAAAAACCACCACAACGAACAGTACTCCTTTCTGTTGTATAAAGCGTCGGTTTAAATCGCAGAAACTGTAAGTGGAGATCAGGAAACATGCATTGTTCTAATAATTCAATAACTAAAGTTACATTTCGCAGCACTCTAATGGCAACCGGGCTTTGCTTCGCTCTGGCATCCTGTTCGCTTATGAACCCCTACGTAGACGAATCTCTTTCAATGAATGGTGGCCCTAAGGTTTGCTCATCCATAACGGCAGATATGGAAGCGGCATTAGCCTGTTCAACAGCGTTAAAATCACGTTATCTAAATTCAATGGGAAAGCAAGCCAACCTCAACGCGTGGACAGGTATAGGTTTGATTCCCTTAACCGCAGTGACAATTGGATTTGCTGCTAATGGCGATTCAGCCAGCAAAATTTCTGATTTTGCAATTGGTAGTGCTGGCCTGTATAGCCTTTCCAATTGGATAGCGGCACCGGAACGAACCAAAATCTTTGGCGTTGGCCAGAAGGCCATTACTTGCGCAGAGCAGGCTGTGCAACCGTTCGTGTTATCCGGGAAAGCGAAAGAACGTTTTAACAGCATAGTAACAGGTTTTGAAACCCTTCATAAAAAATACGCTCTCGTGAAGAATAGTCTCGCAATTTATTCGTCAGAATCCGGTGCCAAAACCTCACTGATATCCCAGGCTCAGGCCAGTTTGTTAGAAACTCAGCAACTCAGACGGTCAGCTGGGGATTTGCTTCATCAGTATGGGCGCGCACCCGGTGAGTTAGTAGGCACAGTAAAAAACATCAATGCAACAGTTAATGAAGCTCTGGGTAGCACTATTCAGTCACTCAATGCTTTACCTGGTTACATATCAGGACTCGGTGAACTTTATAAGCAGAATAAAACCGGATTTATCACCTTTACTCCTAAATCTGAAACTAAATCAAATGATTCTGGAATGACTCCACACTCAGGACAAGATAATGCAATAGATCCTAAATCACAAAAAACTGCTGAGACTGAGCTTTCAATAGCATATAAACTGTTAGAAGAAGCCAATGCTAATATGACCCTCCTAGTCACTGAGTTAACACCGCCGTCACCAGCAAAATCCCTCGACCAATGCGGTATTGATACGGAATCTATTAGTGCGCCCATAACCGTTAACCCTGGCGTTCTTTCTTTTACGGTAGGCACTAAAAACAAAAACTCACTCTCAATTAGCGGTGGAAATGGCACTTATACCTATAGTGCAGATGAAAGCATATTTACCGTGTCGCAAACGCCAGCATTTGGAGGCAACTTGACCGTTTCGCTAAAAGATGCAAAACCAGGGAACTACATAATTAAAGTGCAAGACAGTACAGGACGCTCCGAAGATGTGCCTGTAACAATAAATGCCGAGCAGAAAAAGGAGGTGCTTTCATGTTCGCTTACGGATGACCTGCTTGAAGGCGAAGGTAAATATTGCACCAACACGAAACTGACAACGAAATTACAATCTTCTCTAAAGATTGCTTTACCGGATCAAAACATTAAAGTGGATGGGGATTACGGTATTAGAACACGAGCGGCGGCACTCGCTTTCGCAAAGAAATACAAACACTTAAAGAATGATGTAAATGAAACCTCCTTACAGGCAGTGCTGGATTTTGCCTATCAGAAAGAGCTTGAAACTGAGCAGATTAATTCTGTGCTAGCCCAAGTAAATGATGATTCACTGAGCCAAGTACAGAAAGTTATGCGACTACAAAGGCAAAGCGATCTCCTAGAAACAGGCTTCATCGGCGAAGAACTTCTGTAAGTTTTTGAAGCCTGTTGCGATATTCAAACCACCTTGCCATCACCAGATTCTACTTAAATAGTAGGAATAATTATGGACCAGAAAAAACGTCAAGCTTTAACCAGAGTATTAGATTTTGTATGCGATGGGGCTGGAACCAAAGGGCTGAAAAAGAAAGATATGGAGATAGCCAGGAACCTGCAACAGAGTTGCCGGGAATGGTTATCGGACGAGAGTGTCCAAGGTATTGCCGTTGGGACCAAGTTAGTGTCATATAACGATACTCAAAAGCCCTGTATTTGCGTATATGTAGACAAGAAACGTCCACACGACCAAGTCAAAAATCCCGCTCCAAAATTTATCCAATTGGAAGACGGAACTGAGTTCCCTCTTGATGTCGAGGAAACTGGCAAAATCATGCCTCATAATTTATTGGAAAATCGACGTCGTCCTATTCATGCAAGCGTCAGTGTAGCCTGTATTGAACAAGCCCCCGGAACGCTGGGTATTATTGTTCATTCAACTCGGGCACCCGGTAAAAGGTACATATTGAGTTGTTCCCACGTACTCAAACCATTTGTAACCGAGCAAAATAGCATGGTACTCCAACCGGCATTGGCGGATGGAGGGCAGGCTAACAGCCGGTTTGAAGTAGCAAAGTATTCTGGCTCAATTCCCATCCAATTTAGCAATTCCGGTTACCCGAATCGATTTGATGCTGCAATCGCCGAGTTGAGAGAGGACATCCCTTTTCGTACTGACATTCCCTATATTGGAGCTATTCAAGGTGTGACAGGGACTGTTGCTGAAGGGCGCACTATCAGAATTGTAGGAAAAAAGTCTAACTTTTCATCTGGCACTATTCTAAGAAAAGACTTTAGGTTGAGGCTTCCTTATACAGATAAAAATGGCAATCAATTCTACGCTGGGTTCCGTGGCGTAACACTATGCACAGGCTATGGACAGCCTGGTGATAGCGGAGCTGTAGTCGTTACCTCAGATAACAAGCTGACCGGTATCCACTTCGCTGGCTCTTATACGCATTCCGTCTTTTATCCGATATTGCCAGTTTTGAATTACTTTGGAGTTTGGCCGGTTTCTGATTTTACTCTCAATGATGATATTCAGCAAAATCAAGCCGGGACTGAACTTCAGCCATCGCTCGACATTAGTGCTTTGACGCAAAGCCATAATATTTTTGATTCAGCTTATTGGAGATTGACGCCTAAGGGACTAGAGATTGATGGAAATATCGAATCGTCGGCCGGGAAACTTACTACAGTGCCGGGAGTTATCGCAAAATTCGACAGACAGATCAAGCTGGCTAGCAGAGAGTTTGATGTTCCTTACGAGCTGATTCTGGCCTCTATATGTACTGAGTCTGGAGGCAATGTGAATGCAAGACGTGAGGAGCCGGGTTATCTGAGCGATGAAGAAACGCCGCACAAGGTATCCTTAGGGCTAATGCAAACTCTTCTCTCTACAGCACGTCAGGCGCTAAACAATCCTTACCTTCCATCTATCGATTTGATGACTCCAGAGGTCTCTATTCGAGCTGGCACGGCTTACATAAAGGAACAACATATAGTGACCAACTTTGATCCTCCAATAGTTGCCTGCGCCTATAATGCCGGAGGCGTCTATCAGAACAACGGTAAGCACAATCGTTGGAAAATGCGGCAATACCCTATTGGCACAAGCAAACATACAGATCGATTTATCATTTGGTTTAACGACTGCTTTCGGTACTTTGCAGGCCATTCCTCTGCCGTACCAGAGATATCTTATTACTTCATATTGAATTCTAACAGGACAAACTGAAAACCAAAACTGCATATAATGAAACTAGTTCAGCAATATAAATAACGAAAAACGACAGTCAAAACAAACAGTTAATAGAGTAAAGCAAAACCATGCGGAATACTCCGATAGAATTTTGCTTTGTCTGGGAATTCAGAGTAAAAGTCAAATAACTTCAGTATAGTAGTTATGAGCAGCCACACTTAATACAGATTCTAGAATTCATAGAAATTTCTTTTATACCTAGGTTTTCGGTCAACCTACCAAAGAGCTCTTCTTGTACATAGCCAGCCAAGGTTCAGGGCTTTACTCTCAACCTTATATTTATCAGCAGTTTCTGTTATTGAGTCTGATTAGGAATACATTTCCGATATGACCAATCTGTAATCGTCTTTAAGTAATCATCTGCCCGTCAGCTTCTCCTTATAAATGACTCTACAACTATAGAGCTGGGGTTATATTAAGATAAATAAAGTTTTATTGGTTTCCGGTATGTTGTTGGCGTTATCCGGTTTCGCGGCATATGCCCAGGATGGAGGTATTGCAAATCAAAAAGCGAATTCTGATTTTTGGCTGCTAAACGAAACGGAGAAGGCCAAGTATTTTATGAAAAAGGGTGAACTTGTGTCCGGGAGAGCGACCAAGGTGCAGCTTGAGCATAAGGATCTCGAGGACCTTATTGCAGTACAGGGATAACGGATTTTTTTGGCCCAACTAGTTGATTGACAAGTCCTTAGTATCCAACATTGGCACATAAAGGCCATGTTGGCTCCGCACTGAATTTTGATGGACTGCTGCTATAATTAGCTTCATCTATCGCTAAGCAGTGTTGAGGTAGTTTTAGATATGGGAAACAGCTCGGTGGATGAGGCTGAGGAAGATTACTCCCCTGAGGACTCTCGCTCGGAGGGCGAGCTGGACAGCCAATTCTACACCATGATCGCCGATGCGGGAGAAGTGGATTCAGAACAACCCTCTCTAGCGCAATTTAACGAAAAGCACCTGGAAAACCTGTTCGATCGCTATCAACTCATCAGCAAGTTCAATGAAGGTACCCAAGGAATATTGACCACGGCGCTGGATAAATCGCTGCGACGTTATGTTGCCATTAAATCGCTTAAACCCAACTATGTTGAAAAACAGGAAGTAATCTCCCGGTTTATCACCGAAGCGATGATTACGGCACAACTGGATCACCCATCTATCGTACCACTTTACGGGATCAGCAAGGACAATGACGGTGGCTGTCATATTGCCATGAAACTCATTCATGGCAATACTCTGAAAGACCATATCAAAGCGCAACGCAATGCCTTGCAGAAGCAACCGAAAGACGCCGCCGCCATGGAAAACCGGGCTTTGCCAGAGCGGCTGGAGCACTTTATCAAAGTCTGCGACGCGATTTCATATGCCCACAATAAGAAGGTAATTCACCATGACTTGAAGCCGCAAAATATTATGATCGGAAGCTATCACCAGGTATTCGTCATGGATTGGGGAATCGCTCAGGTTCAGGACCATGAACTAACCACGGGAGAGGTACTATCGGGCACACCGGGATACCTAGCGCCAGAGCGTCTAAATGGCCAGCCGGCTACCCCGGTGGTGGATCAATATGCATTGGGTGCCATTCTTTTTGAACTGGTGACGCTGAAAAACAGCATTGCCGGTAGCAAGGGCAAGGAGAGACTAGAAAATACCAAAGCCGGTAATTTGGCTCCTATCACCCATCAGCTACGACAATGCACCATTTCACCGGATATCAAGGCAGTGATAAGCCGGGCCACGCAGTTCAATCCGGAGGATAGGTATGCTTCCGTGGAAGCCATGGCGACGGATATACGGCGGTTCTTAAAAGGCGAGGAGTTGGCAGCACGACCGGACAACTTGGTACGCCGGAGTCTTCGGCTTTTTACCAAATACCGCGCGGCAACGGCTGTTTCTTTCATCGTCGTATTGTTGTTTGCCGCCTCGGTCACCATATTCAGTTTAATCGCGCAAAAGCAATCCGTGGAACTGTCTAAACAACGCGAACTTAAGACAGTCGGTTACCACAATGCCATTGAAAGGCGCGCCCACGATATAGACAGTCATTTCAAATCATTGGCAAATATTCTGGAACGCTACGGTGACCGAGTCGAGTTTCTCCTGCAGCGTCCTTCTTATTCATCCAGTCAGCGCGTTTATCCCTACCATTTGTTCCAAGATTTAGCATCCGCGCCGGAACAAACGCTGTTTTCGCCGCTCTACCAGCAAAATGTAAACCTTCTCTACGGCAGCTATGCTCTGGCTCCGGGTTTATCGCCGGAGGAAGTGGAACCGACGCTCGACTCGGTAAATACATTGTTCGATGGGATCTTCTCGTATCTGGCGGCAAGCGATCCGAATACTCACAGCCGACCTGATTCACTGCAAGATATCGCCGTTACCACCGGCTTTCCAATCAGGTGGATTTACTTTGCAACGAGCAATGGCTTAATCGTCTATTATCCCGGCAGCGGCGTTCTGCCGGACGATTATGATCCGCGGCAACGGCCATGGTATCTTGCTGCAAAGGATTTCCGTGGCGTTAAATGGAGCGCGCCTTATGTCGATGCCTTCGGCCAAGGCGTCATCATATCGGCTTCCAAATCTCTATGGAGTTTGGATCGGCGGTTTTTGGGAGTGGCCTCCATCGATATCACTTTCGATTACACCCGAAGCCGGATGATTCTGTCTGACCAGGACGACAGTTCTGTATTGACTCGATATCTCATCAATGAAAAGGGTGAAATCGTCATTTCCTGGGAGCTGAATGAAGAGGCGGTGAAAGAGGCGCAAAAAGATTTTTCAACGGTCGAATTTGAGCCATACCCCCACGCCGAACTCGTGAACGAGATCAGACAGAATAATTCCGGACAAATGGAGCTGTTGGAAAACGGTAAAACGCTGCTAATTATCTATGCGCCAATCCGCACCCTGGGTTGGTATATGGTTGAGGAAATCGAGCGCAGCTATTAACCGGGACCGGATCTTCGACCCAGGCCGGTATATCCCGGTACCAAGCTGGTTATCACTCCGAAACCTCTGTTTCAGGCTGACAAGTTAGTCAGTCACTTCCCGCCAGAATATTATCCGGTCATGTCCTCGATATACGCCAAAAGTCGCCGTTGCTTCCGGGTCTTCGGCAGCACCTGATCCCCAGTTTGCTTCAAGCCAGGATTCGACATCCAAAGTGATATCGACAGAACCGGGATTACCAAAGCCCGGTGCGGTTAACTGCGCCTGATTGCCTTCGCCATCTGCTAAACCGGCGTTTCCAATGTCGCTACCCGCCACCTGCAGATCGGTCTCCCCATTTTCCAAAGCATCCTGATAGTTGCTTAATTCGAAATCCAAACTCTGATACTCGGTACATTGATCCGCCTGATTAGTCTCCCAACCGGACGAAGTCCAATATTCCGCCCGCAAGGGGACCTGCAGATCCTTGTCTTCGGGCCCGAAGGCATTCTCCATGCGTAACCTCCCATAACGGATCTCCACATCGCCTATATTTTCAAAGTTCAGCCCCCGGCACTCACTGGAGTTATCGCTCCGGAAACAAACGCCATCCGCATCCTGCAGCTCTCCGATCGCCAGTTGCAGACTGACATTTGCATGAAAGAGTCCGTCGGTGGAATCAGGATTTAAGTTGATTTTTTGATACACAAAATTATTGTCGTTAAATTCCAAGGTTTGCTTGCCGTCGTATGCGGCGTCGTTTCTGAAACTTACCGGATTAGACGTAAAGGCCAGCGTCGAACTGGTCGCCGTATTGTCTACATATAGCCGGCCACCCTGAGCATTGGTAAATTTAAAGAATGCCCCATCATAATTATTGGTGGTTTCATCCTGGATATTTTTGCCGGTAATCTCGATCTCGGGACGAATCGACCAGGGAAAGGGTTGACCTTGATAGGCAAAATTCCAGGTATTCGGCGATGCACAACCGTCCGGGGCGGAAAATCCTGGAGAATTAGGCACCATTTCCAAGTAGGAAGGAATAAATCTTCCAACATTTTCTAGTTCGGCGCCGGCGATAGTCACACCGAAGTATGACGCATTTGGCAGGCTGGCCTGTAAATCGAAAACACCGACTTCGGAGATGGATTGCGCAACGGTCTGAATACCTCCAACAGTGCTTCCGTCTATCCGGGTGGACAACGTGCCGAAAATGCCTTCCGATCCGCCGGAGGGTAGCGCAAGCGTATGCGCCAAAGCGATGTCGGCCTGGCTAAGGTAACTGACGGCCGTGCTGGCATCGGCGCAGATTGCCTCAACCTTTACCTCAAACGATTCTCCGGCTTTCTTGAATATGGAACTTTCAGCACCGCTATCCGCAGACCAATCGGCTTCTGCAATACTCAGTTGCAGTTGTTCCGGACTCACGACGAAGCTGTTGGTGGCGGCCTGAAGAATAGAAAAATCCGCACCGTCATAGGGACCCTCATCGTGCCTGAAATGCAGTGCGTCGATGCGGGCGGCGTTACCATGTGAGAGTATCAAACTGGATCTGCCCGCGACAAAGTTCAGCGTCAAGTTCGCCTCAACGGGTTGCCCTTCATCCAATATACACAATCCTCCTGTACCCGCGACATTACAAGCACCGGCAGGAACCCCTATAGGCGTTTCGGTATCGTCCGCTCCGGAGGAAGTATCCAAACTTGCCTCGAACCAGGCTTTGACCGCCCGATCTCCGGTAAATCCGGTTAACGGCTGACAATTGCCGCCAGGCACTTGGCCGTAAGCCTCAATTCCGACACTGGTGGTTGCACCGCACAACATATTTTCCGGTTGCTGGTAAATTCGAAAGCCTTCCGCGCCGAAGTCCGTTCCTGCCGTCGCAGTAGTAGCGATTCCCGCATCGGCATCAGTAACCGTAACCTGGACATCGTTACCGACGTTTTCATAGAACAGATATACACTGGCTGCGCCATTATCCGCAGGATTGAAGGTGTAGCTGGAAATCTCGCTGCCTCCGGTCTGGCTGTCGAAAAAGCTGGCTCCCCCGGGTCCGCTGAGCTGAACAGTTCCCAGGTAATCCGCTTTTACGTTAACACCGCCAGAGCACATGGCCACTATATCAATTTCCGCCCTGCTATCCGGACAAGCAATTCCCGCAGCCGGTTGGCTTATTACCAGCCCGCCGAGGCTACAGCAGTTGCCTAAGTTGCCATAGAGCTTTATTTCGGAAGCACCGGTATAGCTGGCATCGCCATGATTGCTCAAGGGGTGAAAACGGAACACCGTGCCTTCTGTAGGAGCGAAACTAAACTGCTGTAGCGCGCTTGTCATCTGCGGGTAGAAAATATAGTCAGGTCCCACCGGCGTTCCGCGCAGTCCGAATTCCCTTAACCCGATGTAGCTAGGATCACCATGGTTACTGACGGTGATGAAACGCGCACCCACCACATCGGAGGCAGTGTCTTCGGTATCCAAGACAATAGTGCTCAGTGCGCTGGTCATTGGCGCTGTAAATACATGGCTGGGGCCAGTGGATGGCCCGAACACC
The DNA here is from genome assembly GCA_028280065.1 of Hahella sp. Taxonomy (GTDB): domain Bacteria; phylum Pseudomonadota; class Gammaproteobacteria; order Pseudomonadales; family Oleiphilaceae; genus Hahella. The sequence goes on along the minus strand of JANQMN010000114.1, from coordinate 47,975 downwards.
CGAAAAGAACGGGCACCGGTATAACTCGGATCGCCATGGTTACTGATGGTGATCAGGCGCACCGCCGTAACCTGCGAAGGCCGATCTTCAGAATCCAACTCGAAAAACTCTCCGTTGCCATTCATGGCAGCCTCAAAGGTATGGTTAGGGTGCACCGAACTCCCTAATACATGAAATTCCCTAGCCCCTGTGTAACTGGGATCACCATGATTATTGACCGTGCGCAGCCGTACTTCGGTAACATTGCCCACCTGGTCTTCAGGATCTAATACAAAGGTCTCTCCGTTACCGTTCATGCCGGCTGTAAAAGTATAGGAAGGGCCAACGGCGGTACCCTTGACAATAAGCTCCCGCGCCCCGGTGTAGTTTGGATCCCCATGATTTGTAAGGGACCGGAACCGCAAACCTGCGACGCTGGAAAATGGGCCGATTGACCAGGATTGACCCGCATTATCCATGGTTGCCGTAAATACCGTACCACCTCCGGGAGCGCTTACCGCTGTCCAGGTCCCACCCAGCAGAACATCTATTTCAAAAGTGGCGACGGACCGGTCGTCGGCTCCGTAATTGAAAAACTCGAGGGTTTCGATATTGACGGTGTCCCCCGAACTTCCGTCTAAATCCGTATCAAATTCGAATTCCAGGCTGTTCGACTGCTTATTACTCAGCCATCGGGTATTTTGATCGCCATCATGAATATTGGCGGCGGCCCAACTCGACGCGTTGAGTTGCGAGTCAACGTTGTTCAGGGCTCCACCGTTATGAGACAACAGGTATTCGTATTCAGCATCACCGGCGGCAGATCCCGGCACTTCCAGTTTGGTCCAGTCTGAGAGGCTGTCGGTCTTCACTTCGACTTGAAACTGCCTGACAGAACGGTCGTCTGCGCCATAGTTACGCAGATAGATTTTTTCCAGGGTAAACAACTCGCTTGCATCCCCATCCGCACCACTGTTACCGTCACCATTGCCGTCGACCACAAAACTCAGGTAATTATTGCCACGGTTATTCAGCCATCGGGTGTTTTGATCACCGTCATGAATATTGGCGGCTGCCCAACTGCTGGAGTTCAGTTGACCATCGATTTCAGTTAAAGAGCCGCCTTCCTGTGCCAGCAAAAACCGGAAGTCACTCTCTCCGGCGACACTTCCCGGCACTTCCAGTTTGGTCCAGGCAGGGTTGGATGCAGTTTTGACTTCCACTTGAAATTGAAAGATCGAACGGTCGTCGGTGCCATAGTTTTGCAGATAGATTCTTTGCAAGTCGAAACGGTCGTCGGCATCCAGCTCTGCGGTACTTCCATCAAAATCGGTATCAATGGAAAAAGTGAGAGTATTATTGCCCTTATTGTTCAGCCAACGGGTATTTTGATCACCATCATGGATGTTTTGCGCGGCCCAACTGGTGGAATTCAGTTGGCCGTCGATGCCGGAAAGGCTGCCGCCCTCCCACAGCAACAGCGGGTTGAAATCATCGTCACCCGCTTGCGTCCCCGGAACTTCCAGCTTCCGCCACGTGGAGCCATCCAGAGTCACTTCTACTTGAAAGCGGGCTACGGATCTGTCGTCCGTACCATAGTTACGAATGGCAATTTGCTCGACATTAATCGAATCTCCGGTGGTACCGTCCCAATCGGTATCAAAGGCGAACTGGTGGATATTGTTACCCTTGTTGCTCAACCAGCGGGAGGCATAGTCTCCATCGTACATATTGTCACTGGCCCAGCTGCTGGTATTCAGTTGACTATCGGTACTTTGCAGCCTTCCTCCCTGCGCCCAAATAATATAATTCAGCGGATCGGCCGGCGCTGAATCGGCAGCTACCGGCATCCAGCCGATTTCTCCTCCGTCTCCGTCCAAGCCGGCATCCATAGTGCGCAACAGGACAAAACGTTCGACCGAGCGATCATCCGAGCCATAGTTGACGAAGTCCATGCTACTGAAACAGGCCTGGTCCCGAGCAGCATTGAATACGAAATTCAGATCATTGGCCTGTTGGGTTGATAACCAACGCGTGGCGTCATCATTATCGTGAATATTTGCAGCGGCCCAGCTTGAGCTATTTAGCTGCGCATCGATCAAGGTGAGGGATCCCGAATTTAACAATTCGGCGGCAGGTAGTTTTTGCCCGGCCATTAACCAAGGCATGGACAGAAAAAGGGAAATGAGGTGCCGCAAGGAATTAAGTTCCAACACTCCCATCCTTGCCTTGCCACCGGGTTAACCCGTTTAACGGGGGAATAAGCGACATTGCCTGGCAATCCATTTTTCGGTCATCACAGGGAACTACCACCGGTTGGCACTCCGGCAAAATCGGATCTTCGCGACAAGGATCCGGTTGCGCCTTACATTCAGCGAGAGATTGGCCTTCGCACGGATCACTAGTGACCCGGCATTCGTTTAAGTCAGGCTCTAGTCGACAGGGATCAAAATATTCTTCCGATAAGCACTCGTTTGCCGTTGGATCGTCAAAACAGGGATCGCTTGGATTCGCCACAGCGGTATCTGCAACTAAAACCGGGGACAGTATGAAAAAGCTTTGCAACACCAGAACTGCACTGGAAGCAACTATCAATAAACTCATCTTATAAGTTTAGCCGAGAGAATCCGCTATTTCTAAAATCTGCTCTCATGGCGCGCCTTAGCGGTCTGCCTAGGTGCAGAAACATAGATAAAGGAACCTGTTTCCAGCCAGTTTCAAAACCGGCTAAATGCCGGCAACCTTCGCTAAGGCGTCAACAGGAATCGCTGAATTACCCGCATTAACTCTTCTATTTCAATGGGTTTCGGCAGGTTTTCGTCCATTCCGGATTCAATGCCTTTTTGCACATAAGCCTCCAGGACATGGGCGCTGAGGGCCACTATCGGCGTTCTGCGTTGACTATTTTTGGATTGGTAGTAGCGAATGGAACGGGTGGCTTCATAGCCATCCATCACCGGCATTTCGCAGTCCATGAATACCAGATCGTAATCTGTGTCGCCGGTAACCTCTTTTACGGCTTCCGCACCGTTTTCCACAATCAACGGCGTGATGCCCACCTTGCCGAGCATGCCTTTAATGACAAGTTGATTGACCGGATTATCCTCGGCTACCAGTACCCGGCACTGCTGCAATTTTGCAACCGCCTCTTCATTCAACTGCCTCCTGGCGCGTTTTCGGCGGCTATCGTCAAAACTGGCATCCAGCGCTTTCAGCATCTGGGTGCGCAACAAACTAGGGGTCACCGGCTTTTGGGTCGCAAACTTGATTCCCAGCTCATTTAACAACTGCTCATCCAGCTCTGCTCGAACCGAGGTCAGGATAACGATAGCCAGTTGCTCCGGCGTGTAAGTTTTCCGTATCAGACGGGCACATTCCAGACCGTTCATACCCGGCATCACCACGTCCATGGATACCAGATCAAACGGCATGCCCCGCTCGAAATTCTGCCGCAACCGGCGTAATGCGTCTTTCGCGTCATAGGAAGTTTCAACATGCATCTGCCAGCTCTTGCACTGACTCATTACCATATCGCACAAATAGGGAGAGTCATCGACGACCAGCACCCTTTTATCTTTTAGCTCATCGATGGAGATGAAATGCTCGGAGACAAAATCCGGCGCAGCGAGTTCAACCGGCAACGTGAACCAAAAACTGGAACCGTGCCCTTTCTCGCTATCAACGCCGATGGTTCCTCCCATGAGTTCAACCAGATTCTTACAGATACTCAAGCCCAATCCGGTACCGCCGAACCGGCGGGTGGTCGAAACCTCAGCCTGTGTGAAGGCGCTAAACAAACGTTCGACCTGATCGGCATCGAGACCCAACCCGGTGTCCTGCACTTCGATTCGTAACAGCGCACCTTGTTCATCGCAGGATTCGGGGAAAATTTCCAGTTTAATGTAGCCGCGCTGGGTAAACTTAAAGGCATTGCTGAGCAGGTTGAGAATAATCTGGCGTAAGCGCGTTGGATCGGAGTTGACGAATACGGGTGTGCCGGGATGCGTGGTGCAAATAAAGTCGATGCCCTTTTTTTCAGCGATGCTGGAAAACATCGAAACGCATTCCAGGCATAACTGGTCCAGGTCGAAATCCACTTTTTCCAGAGGCATTTTACCGGCTTCTATCTTGGAAAAATCCAATACATCGTTAATGACACTCAATAATGTTTTACCGGAACTTTCAATGACATCCAGATAATGCTGCTGTTTGCTATCCAAATCCGATTCCCGCAGCAGGGTGCTCATGCCGAGAACGCCGTTGATAGGCGTGCGAATCTCATGGCTCATCGTGGCCAGGAAGTCACTTTTCGCTTTGCTTTCCGCCTCGTACTCAATAACCTTGCGTTTCGCCTGAAACTCTTCTTCCTTCACTTGAATCTTGAGTTTCAGCAACTCCTCGCGTTGCATTACCGCTTGGCGTTCAGTGTCGAAGGCAAGTTGCTGGGCCTCGAACTTCTCCGCCCGCTCCCGGTTAAACCGGTCCGCCAGGGCAAATGACAGGAGCACCGCTTCAGCGGCACTGCCGAACATACCGGCATATTCGGTAAACGGATTCACCGGCAACAAACCGAACTTGTTCATTGAAAGGATAATTAAAGCTACGAGAAAAGCGGCCCACGCGACAACAAAATAGCGAGCATGTTTTACTCCGCGCAACAGCATCGTGATGCCCGTGGCTAAGGCTATCATCGACAGGATTGAGCTGGAGAGCCCGGAAATCGGAGTGATTATCTTATATGGCAGGGTAAACGAGCCAATGAGCAATACTACGCCAAACCAGCTGATTGCCAACATCAGTTTGCGCCATCTTTCGGAAATTTCCTTCAAGTGTAAAAAACTGTTGATAAACAGCGGCATAAAAATGGCAAAAATACTGAGACAAACAGGTATCGCATAGTTATTTAGAATTGGATAGTCAGGCCACAGATACTGAAAGCTATAACCTAACAGGCAACCTTGAAACAACGCATGGGCGCCAATGGTTAATATGTAATAGAAGTAGCTGATGTCGCGAAGTAAAAAAAACAAAATAAAATTATAGAAAAACATAACGGCGGCAACGCCGAAGTACAGCCCCTGCCCAACGAGCCGATGTTGATCACTGACAACAAAGTTAGCTGGCAGGTGTATCTGTAACGGCAATTGCAGCGTACCCTCGGTTTTGATGCGAAAGTACAACTCGGACTCACCCATAGGGATATGCACGGGAAATAGAAAAGAACGGTGGGGTATGGGCTTCCAGGAGTTTGGAAACTGATCTCCGGATGTATAGGATTTAATGACTTGTCGATTCTGCACCAAGTAAAATTCGATATAATCCAGGGAGCTATAGGTCGTCTGGAGCAGGTGTTCAGCCGGCTCGGCAGGGTGCCGCTGCAATTTAACGCGAAACCAGGTTGGCAAGGACTGGAAGCCAAAATTGGGGGTTTTTTCACGAGATGAAGTCCAGGCGACTTCCGGCAAGCGTATTGCCTGATCAATGGTCAGTGCCGAATCGGACTCAAAATGGTAACTTGTGTGCAATCCCAGATAAGCGCCGGAACTCTCTTGTGTTACCTCAAAGAAGGTCTGCCCGAAACTTGTACCGGACAGTAACAACGCAAAAAGACAAACGCCGATGCCTAGCTGCCGTGACAACTGAACTCCGGCGGCGACCGGTTTTGGCAACGAAAGTTGGCAGGAACCTAGTAACAACATCTGTTCAGCCCATGCTCGATAGACAGGGCAGAACCCTATCGAAGGCGTACCGGCTGAATTTGGTAAGACTAAAATCAAGTACATTCCCCAACGTTGTATGCTATTACTTAGCATAGTAAAAATTACTTTAAATGCGTTGTTGTATCGTTCTTGTACAGCTCTTATATAGCAATCCTGCTTGAAAATTCGAACGATCGGGAGCGGGTTGGATCGACGCCGGAACTTCCTATCCGGCTGAGCCGGGTATTAGTGATCTGTATGAAAATGGGCTACTCTTAACTGTAGTGCAGGCAATGTATTATGTGATCCGGGCGGTTAACCGGGCAGGGCCGCATTGCCTCATTGGGACGTTTACTCGGGGCAGAGCATGGGTTGCAGACAGCAGGCAATTCATGCAGACTTCTCCTCTTACCCTCCTAAAAAAGCATTCTGCAAGGAAAAAATCACTATGGCACGCTCCAAATCCAGTAAAGAACGCCAGCAAGCAGCATCGACCACTTCAAAGGATATTGCCGAACAAACCAGAGCTTTCCTCGAAGATGGCGGAGCCATTCAATATATCAAGTCAGGCGTCAGCGGCCAGGAAAGCATAGCTGACCGCAAGAAAAAAACCGCAACCAGCTAGTCAACCATCACCCGGTCGCAGGACCGGACAAGCATTTCAACAAGACACCAAGCGGGAGCCTTCATGGCCGATCTGTTAGTGGAAAAAAATGGGCACATCTTGCTGATGGGATTCAACCGCCCGCAAAAATACAACGCCTTTACGTTAGAGATGTACCACGATCTGGCAAAGGCTTATTATCAGTTGGATAACGACCCGGAACTGCGCGTCGGACTGTTATACGGCGTTGGCGATCATATGACCGCCGGTTTGGAGCTGGATTCCTGGGCGCCTTCCTTTGCCAATGGCACCGCCTTCAATCTCGGAGCCGACGAATTAGATCCCTTCTTTATCACCGGCCCCGCCTTAACCAAGCCCGTTGTCGTGGCAGTGCAGGGCTACTGCTATACCGTCGGCGTTGAGCTGATGCTGGCTGCCGATATTCGCGTTGCCGCAAACAATACAAAATTCGCTCAACTCGAAGTCAAAAGAGGATTCTTCGCCTGCGGCGGCGCGACCATTCGACTCCCCCAGGCTATCGGCTGGGGCAATGCGCAGCGCTACCTGTTAACCGGCGACTCCTGGACCGCCGAGCAATCCTTGCAATGGGGCCTGATTCAGGAAGTCACCGAACCCGGTAACCAGTTCGATGCAGCCATGGAAATCGCCGCACGCATAGCCAAGGCAGCGCCGTTAGGTGTGGCCAATAGCCTTGCCTCTTCCAAGAAAGCACGCTTGGAAGGGGAAAACGTAGCCAAGGCAGAACTGCTGAAAAATGTCATCCCTATCATGGAAAGTGAGGATATGCGCGAAGGTGTCGCCTCGTTTATGGAACGCCGGGAAGCCGTATTCAAGGGTAAATAGAAGGGTATTTCACCCGCAGACAGTCGCTAAACCGAATTAAACTCAAAAAAAATTCAGTGCGGCTGTCTAAATTCTACATTCTCAATCGTTGACACTGTATCCGACAACCTAATTTCACCCGTCGGAATTCACGAGGAGAATGAAAATGAATCTATTTAAGACCCACGGAGCCTTCAGTTGGGCGGAACTGATGACCACGGATACCGAAGCAGCGAAAGGCTTTTACGGAGAACTGTTAGGCTGGCAATTTAAGTCAATGGACATGCCGACCGGACAGTACCATGTAGTCAGCATCGGAGAGGAACAGATTGCCGGCATAATGGCAACGCCGCCAGAATCCGCCGGAGCGCCGCCCTTCTGGGGAAATTATGTTACAGTCGATGACGTTGACGCCTTGCAGGACAAAGTGCCTGCTCTGGGCGGCAAGGTATTGGTGCCGCCGACCGATATTCCCGGTGTGGGGCGCTTCATGTTGTTCCAGGATCCACAGGGCGCTGCCCTTTCTGTCATTACCTATGCGTCGGAGTAGCACATGAAGTATCTTCTAATGATCTATGCCAATGAAGCCACCTGGGCGGAAGTCGATGAGGCGGTCTGGCTGGATCGCTATGAAACAGTGATTGCCGAGCTCAAGGAATCGGGAATCTTCCTGGATGGAAAGCGCTTGAAAAATGTCGATTCCGCAACTTCGGTACAGCTCAGAGACGGCCAGAAACTGGTCAGCGACGGGCCATTTGCCGAAACCAAGGAACAACTCGGCGGATTCTTTTTAGTTGACTGTCAAAACCTCGACCATGCTATCGAAGTGGCCGGTCAAATTCCCAGCGCCGCCATCGGCACTATTGAAATTCGTCCTCTTTGGTATCAGTAGAAATAATATATGCCAGCCGCCAGCCAGCTAGTGGACCGCTGCTACCGCAGTCAGACAGGACCCATGCTGGCTTTTCTCACTCATATCCTGGGAGACTTCAGCCGGGCGGAAGAAGTCTGGCATGACACGATTGCTGCCGCGTTACGTGTATGGCCGGAATCAGTGCCGGAAAATCCCCAAGCCTGGCTTCGTTTGACCGGCAAACGTCTGGCCATTGATCAACTGCGCCGCAGTAAGTTAAGTTTGGAAAAGTCCCGGCTGATCCAAGCGCTTGCCGGACCCGAAACTCCGGCGGCGGAAGAATACCAACCCTTCAAAGACGAACTGCTAAAACTTGTTTTCGCCTGCTGCCACCCCGCCATCGCCTTCGAAAATCGCCTGGCGCTCACCTTATATGCCGTTTGCGGCTTGACCACAAAACAAATTGCCGACTCCCTGCTACTACCGAAGAGCACCCTTGAACAGCGGCTGACGCGGGCAAAAGCCAAATTGAAACATGCGGGTATCGGTTTCGAGCTTCCGGAAGAAAGGCACCTCCCTGATCGCCTGGATGCGGTTCTTAAGGTCATCTATCTGCTATTCAATATCGGTTACAATCTGGAGCGGGAAGTAGAATCAGGCCAAATCGATTTAGCTGTCGAAGCCGTTCAACTCGGCAATCAAGTTCTAGATTTATTGGACAACCACCCGGAAGCCATGGGGCTGCTGGCGCTAATGCTGTTTAATCTTGCCCGCCGTCCGGCGCGGATCTCAAATTCCGGCGATTGGGTTTTGCTCTCCGATCAGGACCGGCAACAATGGGATACCGGGCTTATCGGCAAAGCCGACCTGCTGCTTAGCAATGCGCTGGCGCAAAAGCAGCTCGGCAGTTATCAGTTGCAAGCCGCAATAGCCGGTGTTCACTGCATGGCGAACGATGCCGCCGCCACCGATTGGCTGCAGATTCGCGGCTTGTATGCGCTATTGCAACGTTACGACCACAATCCGGTGATTGCGGTAAATGCCGCCGTTGCCGAAGCCATGGTCGATGGCGAGGAAGCGGGCCTTGCTGCCTTGGACAACCTGCAACGGCAACCCTCTCTCGCCCGATATTCTTACTTGTACGCTGCCAAGGCTGATTTACTCAGGCAAAAAAAGGCCTATAAGGAAGCGACGGACAATTATCGAATGGCCATGGAGCTGGCGACACAGGCAAGCGAAGGAAAGTTCTATCAGGCGCGAATTGCACAAATCGAAAAGGAGACCCAATACAATTCGCCCAACACGAAGCCCCTATAATAGCCTATCCTATTGGAAATCCTTAACCGGGAAGAACAGTGAAAAGCCGCAAACCCAAGGGCCGATTTTCGATCCGCGTGCATTTGACAACCGCCTTTATCGCTGTGTTGCTACTGTTTGGAATTACCCAAACGGTCTCCAACTACCTGAAAGTTTCGCATCAAATACTGGCAAATTCCGAAAAACGTTTCGATCATATTGCCACCGATATTTCCTCCAGCTTCAACAACTCATATGGCACAGTGGCTGGCGTGGTGCAAATGTTATCCTACTCGCAACTGCTCCACGCCGACAATATTCTCGACCGTTGGGCTTACCTTCCGATGCTTATGGCTACCCTGGAAGGCCGTGCGGAAGTTGCCGCATTGTCCGTCGGCTATGCGGACGGGGAATATTTTATTGTTCGCCGGATTGACGACCAGGAAATGCGCAACCGGTTCGCCTCGCCGGATGAGACCCGCTTCGTGGTCGATAATATAGATATTATCAATGAAGCCCCGATCCTCAGCCGCCACTACTATTCCGCGGAGCAAAACCTGCTGTCCAGTAAACACCTCGGCCATACCATCTTCAACCCAGTGCGGCGTCCCTGGTTTACCAATGCCATCAACTCCGTGGATGTGGTGACCACCCCGCCTTATCTGTTTTTCTTCATGGGAACCGTCGGATTCACCGTATCAAGACATGACAACCGCACCGGAGCGGTCGCCGCAGCAGACATCACCCTGGACCAGATCGCCACCAGTCTTCGCGACGAGCAGATAACTCCGCGATCGGAACTCCTGATCTATAACGACAATTTGACGACGGTTGCCTATCGCGATCCGCAACTCTTGATTCGCGATCAGGGCATTGCCAGGGCCCGTTTGGCACAGGTCGCCGAATTACCAATACCTCAGCTGGCGGACTTCTTTAACAATCGCAACAAGCAACACAACGGCATTCAGATTTTTGAATCCCAGGGCGAAAACTGGCTGGGTGTAACCCGGCGAATCAAGCTCACCGATGACAGTCCGGCCAATCTACTGATCGTCACTCCCAAGATGGAACTGCTCGAAGACGCTTTTGCGGCGCGGAACCAAAGCGTGCTCATAAGTTTATTGGCGCTCCTGCTGAGCTTGCCCTTGGCGCTGTATCTCGCCAACCTGATTGCCCGGCCGCTGACTGTGTTGGCTGACGAAACTAAGAAAATCCGCCGATTCAAGTTCTCCAATCCATTGCAGTTACGCTCTGTCATTAACGAAATTGACATGCTGTCCCTGTCCTTGGATTCGATGAAATCGACAATCAGCCGCTTCACCCATCTCATTCAATCCATCGCCGGCGAAACCAGCTTTGACAGATTGTTGAATAAAGTCACGGAAGAAACCATGCTGGTCAGCCAGGCCGACGGCGCGTTTATCTACCTGCTTACCGATGACGAGAACGAACTCAATCCCTACTGTTTCAAATCCAAAGAGGACAGTGTGGCATCGGCAGCACTACCTAAAATTCCATTGGCTGATGCGAAGCATTTTATCGTCAGAGCTTTTCATCACGAACACTCGCTCACCCATGAGCTGAAACCGGCGGATAATCATGTGGAACGCTGGTTTTCGCCCATTCAAACTGCCCTGGGCACTGACGCGCTGCGTCTGGTGGCAGTGCCGCTGAAGAAACGGGACGACGAACATGTGGGGGTGTTGTGTCTGGTATTTATCGACGAAGAAACTTCCCAGACAAATTCGAAATTGGATCGGGACCGTTTGGCGTTCGTCGAAGCCTTATCCGGCTTCAGCGCCTTAACCATCGAAAACGGCTATTTGATTGAAGCGCAGAAGCAGCTCCTGGAGGCCATCATCAAACTGATCGCAGGAGCGATTGACGCGAAATCCCCCTATACCGCCGGTCATTGCCAGCGGGTGCCCGAACTCACGCATCTCCTGGCCAAAGCGGCCTGCGAAAGTAAAGACGGAATTTTCAAGGACTTTGACTTAAACGAAGAGCAGTGGGAGGAACTGCGAGTCGCCAGTTGGTTACACGACTGTGGCAAAGTCACCACGCCGGAATACGTCGTCGATAAAGCAACGAAGTTGGAAACGCTATACGACCGCATCCATGAAATCAGAATGCGCTTTGAAGTGCTAAAGAGAGATGCCGAAATTCGCTATTTGAAAGCCATTCAGGCAGGGACGTCTCCAGAGCAGGCAGAGGCAGTTTTCAAGCAGGAAATTGCCCGCCTGGACGAAGATTTTGCTTTGGTTGCCAGGTCCAATCTCGGATCGGAAAATATGCACCCCGAGGATTGCACAAAATTGCAAGAAATCGCCTCCCGAACCTGGCTCCGAACCCTGGACGATTCGATCGGCATTTCCTGGGAAGAACGCCAGAGGAAGCGGCAGTGCGGACAACAAGAACTCCCGGTAGAAGAAAATCTGTTACAGGACCGGGAAGATCACCTGCTGCAAATGAACCCCCAACTGGTGATAACCGAAAACAAGCGGTTTAACCTAGCACTGAAAGACTACCGATTCAATCGCGGCGAGCTGTATAACCTGACGGTGAAGAAAGGAACGCTGACGGACGAAGAGCGCTTTATCATAAATCATCATATTGTCCAGACGATCACTATGCTGGAACAACTACCCTTCCCTAAACATCTGCGTAACGTGCCGGAAATTGCCGGCGGCCACCATGAAAAAATGGACGGCACCGGCTATCCCCTTGGGCTCAATAGCAGCCAGATGTCCATCGCGGCAAAGATCATGGCAATCGCCGATATTTTTGAAGCGCTCACCGCCCAGGACCGCCCCTACAAACAGGCCAAAACACTGAGTGAAGCGATGGATATTATGCTGTCCATGCAACGGGAAGGACATATCGACCCGGACCTGTTCCAGCTGTTCATCTCTTCCGGCGTCTATCAGGAATATGCCGAAAAGTTTCTCAGCCCGGAACAGCACGACATGCCCGCTGGACAGCAATCTGCGTAGCCCGCCGGTCTAATTTGGATCTTCCAGATTTGCAACGACACCCTTCGCCAGGGGTACAAGAAATATTTGTGCAGAAAAATCCTCCCAAAACGGCACTCAATAAGTACTAACCTGTTTTAACTTCCTTTTTAGTCGGCGCAAACCGAACCAAACTGCCAATACGGCAACGGGAACCGAGACGCCGGTGACCAGGGTTGCATTCAAATCCATGCCGAAGGAGCGTGCACTTTCCGCCAGGTATTTGACCAACCCAACCAGATAGTAACTGATTGCCGCAACGGATAAACCCTCAACCGCCTGCTGTAAATGCAGTTGGATTTCGCTGCGCCGGTTCATTGATTGCAACAGGTCCTGGTTTTGCGCTTCGATGGTCAGGTTTACCCTGGTTCGCAGTAACTCGCTTGCTTGATCTATGCGCTCCGAAAGTTGCTCCAGGTCGGCTTCCACCGCTTTACAGGTTCGATAGGCGGGAATGAATCGACGACTGAGAAACTCTTTCAGAGTTTGATGCCCGGCGACTTCTTTCTCACGCATTTCTTCGAGCCGGTTCATCACAATGTCATAGTAAGCTTCGGTAGCAGAAAAACGATAGTTTGTATCCGACACAATCTGACCGACCCGGGCGGACAGTGCCGATAGCTCCGTTAACAGGCTGCGCTCGTCCTCGAGATCCTTGATATCGGTTATTTGTTGGACGATAGCCGCGACTTGCTGGTCCATCGCCGTTATTTCCGGGGCAATCTGACGGGCGACAGGGAAAGCCAGCAAAGCCATCATGCGGTAGGTTTCGAGTTCAAGCACCCTTCTCACGGTGCGGCCAGTCTGGCAGGGATTGAGTTTTAGGTTGTAGATCAGGAAACGTCCCAACCCGTCGCTATGAATCCGATAGGCTGTCCAGATATGGGCTTTTTTGTCCCTTGCATAGCAGCTTAATTGCCGGTGTCCTTCGAAGAATTGGTTTAACTCCTCGGTTGTTACTTCCGCCTTCGGCGCCGGTAAAACTTCCAGATTCAGCCCATTAATGATTTCACCGGGAATAGCCGACAACCACTCTGCCGGCAGCAACTCCATGGCACTGCGCCGGAAGGGTTCCGCACCTTGCGATTGTTGAATAATGGTATAGGTCGAAAACTCGGTGTGGAGTTCCCAACGAAATTCAAACCCGCCAAAATTCTGATAGTAACAGTTGGAATCCATTGCAGGTGGATTCACCGAGTAACGGGTGCAAAGCACATTGATGTGGCCGAGTTCGGCACTCTTGGCATTTTCAGCATGTAGAACTGCAAACTGGCAGACTTTAGCCGGCGACTCAATCAGCGGGAAAGGTCGGGTATGCAGCTCATTAAAAAGCGAGTCTCTAAGCCTATGAAAACGTAACAACGGCGATGCTACCGCAGTATTTGGATAGGTCATCTGGCCTCACCTGTTTAGAGCGACAATTCACTTTAACATGAGAATGCCGGCTTAGGGCAAGACCGAAAAGCCCCGGAATTTATTAGAAATTCCTATCGACCTTTATGAATTAATAGAATTTATCACCATAAAATTATAATAAAAACTTATTTAAAATCGTCTCGGTTTTGGACAAAGGAGTTCAGCCAACGGCGGTTACCTTGTAAATATCCCTTCGATATTTAATTAAAAATCACCATCAGGGCGCGAGGTAATTTTGGATGATGTCAGCGACTGTACCGTGTTCGGTTAGCCGAGACAAGAATCAGAGAGGTATTGTCATGGCCACCGGCAAGCACTGCAGCATCTACCAGCGCCTTCGATGCAGCCTCGAGACTGAATTTTGAGACCAGATCAGGATTGAATACACCATGTTCTTTAAGCAATTTTACCATCATAGGCTTGCTTAATTCGTTGTATAGCCCGTCTGAACACAAAAGATAAAGATCACCTGCCTGAACTTCGATTTCCGTTTGATTCAGGAGGATTTCCCCGTCGCTGCCGATCGCCTGGGTCAGCATGTTTCGATAGGGTGAGATTTCCGCCTCCGCGACATCCAGCGTGCCTTCTTCCACCATGGTCTGGACCACGCTGTCGTCACGGGTTAGTTGCACCATTTCCACTTCTTCGCTATGACAGCGCAAGCGATAACAACGTGAATCGCCGACATGGAGGAGTGACGCAAAATTTTCCTGCAACCAGATGCTGACAATGGTAGTCCCCATCTTCATGTAATCGGGGTTTTCCAACTTGGCGTCATGTATGGCGTGGTGGGCTTCCTCGCCTGCTTGAAACATACCCTGTTCAACCATTTCCGCGGAAAGAAACTTTTTTCCTGCCAGGCTGGGCGCCAAGGTTGCAACAAACACTTCCACTGCAGTTTGACTTGCCTTTGCGCCTCCGGCATGTCCACCCATGCCATCGGCAACAATTGCAAGTGCAACTTCTTTCGATGGAGACAGAAACCAATCGATACTATCTTCGTTCGCTTGACGAACTGCGCCTACATCTGAGTGGCCAGCGACCTCAAACTGCAGTAATTTGGTCAACTTTGTCCCCTAACCCACCTAAATAATAAGAAAAGTATCACGTTTTTTTAATTTTGCACGGTATGCTCGCAATTTAACATTTACATTACTGGATTAATAGGCGTTTTCCTGACATCGGCATTGGGTACTTAATGAGAGTGACTGATTAGGCGAGCTGAAATGGGTAGATAACGCCCAGCTGCAGTATCCCGGTCAGTTCATCTAACGCTGAACGGCACTCTTCCAGCAAGGAGGGATCGGCAAGATCCTGTTGACTGATGCGATCGCGATAGTGCTTCTCGATCCATTGGCGTAACTCAAGATAAAGATTATCGTCTAATAATACCCGCCCGTTAACGGCCTTTAGCTCCTGCTGGGTAAGCACTACACGTAATCTCAGGCAGGCTGGACCACCGCCGTTTTTCATGCTCTGTTTAAGATCGAAATAGCGTACCGATTCAATCGGATTCGCGGCTTCCTCGAGGTGCGCAAGGTAGTCTTTCACCCTATCATTTTCCGCACATTCGGTGGGCACTATCAGCACCATTTTATCTTCATCCAGACTCAACAATTGACTATTGAACAGATAGCTTGTAATCGCATCCTCAACCGATACCGCTTCCGTAGGCACCTTGATTTCCTTGAGCAAAGCCCCTTGCAGTTTTTCTTCCAGTTCCCTTAAAACTGCTGCTGAACGCAGGAAGGCTTGCTCGTGATAAAACAGCACATTGCGGTTGCCCACCGCAATCACGTCGTTATGAAAAACACCGAGATCGATGACTTCAGGATTTTGCTGAGCAAACACCACATTGTCCGCTGCCAGCCCATGCAGTCTTGCAATCGCTTGAGAAGCCTCCAGCGTTTGCCTGGCGGGATACCGTTCTGGCCGGGGTGCAGCATCGTTAAAGGCTTCACGACCGAACACAAAAAATTCCACTCCCCGTGCCCCATAATCAACGCAAAGACGCGTATGATTTGCCGCTCCTTCGTCACCGAATTGAGTGGACATGGGGAGTGCCGGATGATGGGCGAAATACTGCGCATCTTTAAAAATTTCTTCAAGAATCTGCGTAGTGGTGGGATGCTCGATAGAGCGATGGAACTTCGCCGTTAAATTGGCCGCCGTGAAATGCACCCGCCCATCCGCCGTATCGGCACTCGGAGAAACCGTCCCGGCATTGGCCGTCCACATGGAAGAAGCGGAAGCGACGGCTCCCAGGAATGCCGGCGCTTGCTTCGCAGCCTGGATCAACACTTCCCGGTCCGAACCGATAAATCCCAAATGACGCAAGGTACCGATGGCCGGGCGCTCCTGGGGCGGCAATATGCCCTGGACAAAGCCAAGATCATGCAGCGCCTTCATCTTTTCCAAGCCCTGCAGCGCCGCCTCCCGTGGATTGGAAACGTCACGGATATTGGACTCCGAAGCAACATTGCCGTATGACAAGCCGCTGTAGTTATGTGTGGGCCCCACCAGGCCGTCAAAGTTCGCTTCTATGGCTTTGTTCGTCATGCTCTGTCGTCTCTCAAATGCTCAATCCAGGTGATAAGGTTCCGGGCATTTCCGCCATCTCCGTCTCTAACGACGCCACTGGGTAGGCACAGTAATCCGCGGCATAATAGGCGCTGGGATGGTGGTTGCCGCTTGCCCCCACACCGCCGAACGGAGCGGCGCTGCTGGCACCGGTTAAGGGCTTGTTCCAGTTAACGATACCGGCCCGGATTTGCGACCAAAAAGTTTCATACAACTCCCTGTCATGGCTGATGAGCCCGGCTGCAAGGCCATAGCGGGTCTGATTCGCCAGTTCTATGGCCTGGTCGAAATCTTTACACCGCTGCACTTGGAGCAGCGGACCGAACAGCTCCTGATCCGCAAGTTGCTTAACATTGGTGACATCCAGGATTCCAGGACTCAGCAATGCCGTGTTTACATCCAAGTCTTGCATCGTCAACAAACTCACGGCGCCGGCCTGCAGCAGGCCGTTTTGCGCCGTCAACAGCCGGAGTTTGGCATCTTTTGTGATCACCGACCCCATAAAGGGTGGGGGATCCGCATCAAACAACCCGACCTGAACTTGACCGGCCGCATCGACCAGTTTCTTGAGGAAATCATCGCCTTCCATTCCCTCTGGTACAAGCAGACGCCTGGCACAGGTACAACGCTGGCCGGCAGAAACAAAAGCGGAAAATAGCGTGTGGTGCACCGCCGCTGTCAAATCAAACGGCGGAAAAACCAACAACGGATTATTGCCACCCATTTCCAAGGCCAGGATTTTCTCCGGTTGACCGGCAAACTGTCGGTGCAATATCGCTCCGGTCGAAGAGCTGCCGGTGAACAACAAACCGTCGATCTGTGGATGAGACGCCAAGGAAATACCCGTTTCCCGGCCTCCCTGAACCAAATTTAACACTCCTGCGGGCAAACCGGCTTGCTCCCATAACTTCACCGTTCGGTCGGCAAATCCCGGCGTCAATTCACTGGGTTTGAAAACAATGGTATTTCCCGCCAACAGTCCCGGAACGATATGTCCGTTGGGCAGATGACCCGGAAAATTGTACGGTCCGAATACGGCGAGAACGCCATGGGGCTTATGCCGCAGCACTGCATGACCGGCGGCTACGTCCTGATGTTTGGTGCCGGTTCTCTCCTGATAGGCTGTCACCGAAATCGCCACCTTGGCGATCATGGAGCCGATCTCCGTTTTTGCTTCCCAAAACGGTTTGCCCGTTTCCTGCCCTAACAGTTCTGCAAGGGATTCCGTTTCTGCTTTCAACAGTTCTGCGAAGCGCTGAATAACTGCCAGGCGGTCTTCGAATTTTTTCGAGCCCCAGTTGCCAAAAGCTGTTCTAGCCGCAGAAACAGCAAAATCCACATCAACGGTGTTAGCCGCATAAGCCTCCCAAAGCACTTCCCCACTATTTGGGTTTTCGGACTGCAACAGGTCGCCGTCACACTCGCGCCAAACGCCGTCGGCAAATGCACCATAGTTTTTCAGTGATTGATTCATTAAATCTCTCTCAAATCTGCTTGTCTTTTAACAAGAGCCGGCCGAGGGCTATCTCGGCGTGCGTAAGGGTACCGTTCTCACCAAATCACCAGATTCCAATCCGAGTTTGCCAAGCAATTCCTCGGACAGGATGACCGAATCAGACCGTACCTGGCCGGCATTGACCAATGCCAGGCGGAAATCACTGAAGGAGCGGTTGGAAACCAACAGCGGGTTATCGCCCAAATCGCTTTCCAACTCCGCCGCCTGCTGGCTGACCATGGTATGGCGCTTGACGCTTTCCCTTATCGCCCGAATGTTCGGCACAAAGGATTCGACCAAAGGTCCGGCGTCGAAAATATCCACCATGCCGTTATAGTTGAAACCCTCCCTTTCCAACATCGCTAGCGCGGGTTTGGTTTGCGGGTGTACCTGACCGATAATCTCCTGGGTATGTCGATCGAAAAACGGAATATATATCGGGTACTTCGGCATCAACTCAGCAATAAAAGCCTTGTTGCCGATACCGGTGAGGTAGTCCGCTTTTTTGAACTCGAACCCAAAGAATCGCTGTCCGAGATTTTCCCAAAAAGGCGAATGCCCGTCTTCTTCCGAATATCCACGCATTTCCGCAAAGATCTTCGTGCTGAACAACTCGGCGAAATCAGCAATAAACAGAAAACGGCTCTTCGACAACATGCGTCCGTTATGCCCGTTGCGATATTCCTTTGCTAGGAACAGCGTGCAGATCTCCGTACAGTTGGTCATGTCATTGGACAAATACAAGGTCGGCGTCTGCACATGAATACCCAGTTCCTTTGAGGCATTCACGGTAGTGGAAACCCGGTAGTTGTACCAAACTTCATCCAATCCAACCCTGGCTTTTATCGCGCTGACACCGACTATCTGCTGGATGCCGGTATCTTCCAGGGCAAACAAATAATAAGCGTGTTCCGGCGGCAGTTCCTTCGCGAATGCACGTTGGGATTCGTCGATTCTCTGCGCCAGCAGATCCCGGTTAACCGGCAGAGTGGTTACTCCTACCCCCGCCTGGCTCGCCAATGTCACCAACCTGTCGAGATCATCATCGCGTATCGGTCTAATCAACATCATTTTGGTATCCTCCATTAGCCCGAACTATAGTGCCACACAGGCGATGGAATCACCTTCGTCAACCCCGATAGCCTCGGCGGCGGCACTCTGTAGTCTAACCACATCCCCAAGACCTTCAGCGGTCTTACTTATCCCCACGCGAAAGTCTTCGACACGGGTATTGCCCACGAGGTAGTTTAAGCCGGTGGCGTGATCAGTCAGCTTCGCCTGTTTGGTATGCATGGCAGTGGATGTCAATAGATCCGCACGCTGAGCTTCCAGTGTTGGCCCGCCATCGAAAATATCCACATAGCGGCTGAGCTTAAAACCTTCCTTGTACAAAAACCGGCAATTGTTTTCAGCTTCGGCATGGGGTTGGGAAATGACCGCCTGGGCTTCGGAGGAAAGCAAAGGCACATAAATGGGTTGCGGAGGCATAAGCTCCGCTATCATGGTTTTGGACTTTACGTTTGAATAATAGTCAGCGGTTGCGAAATCCATTTGGAAGAAGTGTCGGCCCAAACTTTCCCAAAAAGGTGAAGCGCCACTGCTGTTTTGCACCCCCTGAATTTCCACAATCACGTGGGTATTAAAGCGTTCGGAGAATAGGTTCATGAAGAGAATGCGCGAACGCGACAGCAAGTCAAAATACTCGGTATTGCGATACCGATTGGCGATGCTGAGCGAGCACAACCGCGTCGTGCCGGTGAGTTCATGGGTCATGTAAAGTATGTCGACTTTATTGTAGACATTCAGCGCTTGCGAGGAATGGATCAGCTCATCCAACCGGTAGTTGTAAAATGGCGCACCGTTTCCGGCACTGCATTCTATGCCTGACGTACCGAGGATTTCCTTGTTTTCGGTATCGGCCAAGACGAACAGAAACAGCTCCTTGCCGGCAATTTCCGGGTCACCGGCAAAGGAGCGGCTGGAAAGATCCAGGCGTTCGCCCAGACGCTCGCGGTCCGCGGGAAGCGTCGAGAGACGCGCAGCGCTTTCATTGACCAGCTTTTCAATTCCCGGCAGATCCGAAAATCGGGACGGTCGCACAATAATCATGGATAAACTCCTAGCTAACCTTCTACAACATGGGCAATCGCCCGCTCGAGGCGTTGTAAACCTTCCTGCAAATCCTGCTCGGGAATGATCAACGAAGGCGCCAAACGCAGTACATCGGGTCCGGCAACTAGCGCCAGCACGCCTTCTGCCAAGGCGGCGGCCATAAAACCTTTCGCATTTCTGGCATATTGCCCGGCGACTTGAGCGCCGATTAACAGGCCCTTGCCACGCAAATCGCTAAATACATTGTAGCGTTGATTAATCTCCCTGAGTCCTTCCATTAATAGCGCATGACGGCTTGCCACACCTTTCAGGACATCCGGTGTGTTAATAATCTCAAGCACTTTATTGGCAACCGCGCAGCCCATTGGATTGCCACCATAAGTGCTGCCATGAGTGCCGACTTTAAGGCTTTGGGCAACCGTAGTTTTCGTGAGCATCGCAGCGATAGGAAAGCCGTTACCCAAGGCCTTGGCAGTAGTCAAAATATCCGGTTCCACACCATACTGCATATAGGCGTACAAAGACCCCGTTCTGCCGACTCCCGTCTGAATTTCATCGAAAACAAGCAATGCCCGGTGTTGATCGCACAGCTCTCTTGCTCGTTTCAGAAATTCAGGATCGGCCGAGGTTACGCCTCCTTCCCCCTGCACCGGTTCCACGACAAAGGCGCAGATAGAACTGTCAAACACAGCTTCCAACGCGTCTATGTCGTTAAATGGCGTATGTTTGATACCCGCCGGCACCGGTTCGAAACCTTCCCGATACTTCTGCTGGCCGCCGACACTGACGGTGAAAAGGGTACGGCCATGAAAACTGTTACTACAGCTAAGGATCGTATTTCGTTCCGGACCAAAATGGTCGAACGCGTAGCGACGCGCCAGCTTGAATGCCGCTTCATTCGCTTCGGCGCCGGAATTGGCAAAAAATAGTCGTTCAGCAAATGTGATTTCAGTCAGACGCTTGGCAAGATGAATCGCCGGTTCGTTCGCCAGTACATTACTCAAGTGCCAGAGTTGTCCGGCTTGATCGGAAAGCACCTTCACCAGCTCGGGATGGGCATGGCCAAGCGCAGTAACGGCAATCCCACCGGCGAGATCGATATACTCCTTGCCGGATTGATCCCATACTCTGGAGCCTTGCCCCCTAACCGGAATAACAGCCCCCGGCGCATAATTAGGTACCATTACCTGATCAAAAGTTTTCCGGGAAATTGTATCTGTCACGCTCTTTGCCTCTGTTATTATTGACTGAAAAGGTTGGCTAGAATAACCGAGCAACCGGTGATTGAATTTTAGATAAGCGACACGGCTTTACAAATTTGCGGCATGGCTCTGCATATTTGGAGCATGGCAGTAATTTGCCGAGGGACGAAACGAGGAGAAGTTTTTTTACTCCTTTTATGGCTCAGCTAACGGTCTGATTATTGATCGTTCGTTCTTCCTTGGGAGTTACGCCGTACACATTGCGATAGGCGGTTGAGAAGTGGCCGCCGGAGGAGAAACCACTTCGTAGGGCGATCTCAGTAATGGAGGTCGATTCAGACAGGAGCAGTTTTCGCGCAAACTCCAATCGCAGTTGTTGATAAAAGCGGGATGGCAAAGCGTCCAGGTGTTTCTTGAAGAGCCTTTCCAGGTGACGCCTGGACAATTCCAAATGACTTGCAATATCGTCAGTGGTAAGCGGCTCTTCCATATTCGCCCGCATCAGCTCAATGGCATCGAATAACACGGGAACGTCTGTTTTCAGCGCCGCATCCGAATACAGCAGCTTCGGTCTGCGAGGCGCGCCAAGCCGTTTACGGTTGATGGTACGCGCCACCATTTCTGAAAGATCGACGGAATGTTGCCGGGATAGCAGGAACAGCATCATATCAAGTGAGGCACTCCCGCCCCGACACGTCCAAAATTTGCCATCGACGGAGAACAAATCTTCAGAAAGTCGAATCTGCTGGGACTTTACAGCCGAATCCATTTCTATCGAAGCGCAGGTAGAAATTTTCTTGTTCGAAAGCAAACCAGCCTGTGCCAATAAGTCCACACCGGACGCTATTGCCCCACACCAGTCCAACTGTTGCAACGCCGTCTTTATCCAGACTGGCAGAACTTGCTCCGCCGGCAAGGTTTCATGATTGAAACCTGCAGTATTGCCGCAGATCACCAAACCGTCACATTGATGTGGCAGGTGAAGGGTTTGCTCGACGGTGATCGCAACGCTATCTTCGCTATGCACCACTGTCTGGGCGGCAAGCCGCACAAACCGGTACAGTTCGTTGCCGGCTATTTCATTGGCCGTACGCAATGCTTCAACGCAATTTGCGTAACTGTAGAGAGAAAAATCCTCTAACAGCAAAAATCCTATGGTTTTACTCAACTGCTTGCCCTAATACGAACCATTCTTTTCATATTAGAGCTTTCATGGATGCCATCAAGTCAAGTAACAACTTAAAGGCGACTGCCCTTAGTGAATAGTCGCCAGCACTTCCCTTTTATAACGTACCCATTCTCCTTCGACACATTTGTAATAAAAGGCAACAAGACGCTCAGAAACCGGCATTTGTACACAAATCACGTTGTTGTCTGCTGATACTTTCATTATTCACCTCCGCAATTGGATATACTGTAAACTTATACACTAACTGTAATTTCGTCCAGTATTTTTAATATTGTTTTTTACTATAAAGAGCCAGCTTTCAATAATAAGCAACTATTCAATTCCCGTTTTCTTCCATCAGCTGAGGAGCCAAGCGCTATACTCTCTGAATGCTGAGACAGTCATCGAGCTATTTATATAAGACACTCCAGGATGAAAAAACAAAATTACTCTCCAGAGGAAATTGCCGACTTATTGGATCAAACCAACTGGTCACAGTCCTTCAGTTGGGACCAGGTGAAACGCATGACCCAGTTTTTTCAGGCGTACACGGCCGATAAAGGCACGACACTGTTTAAACAGAGCAGTACCGAAAACAGCCTCGGCATTCTGCTGAAAGGCAAGCTGCTAGTGGTGCGAGATATCGAGGGTCAACACAATAAACTGGCCACGTTAAGGGCGCCACACACTTTTGGGGAGTTGTCGTTGATTGACGGGCAACCAAGATCAGCGCACATCTTGGCCAGCACCGATGCCGAATTTCTACTGCTTACGAAAGCAAACCTTGATTCCATGGTTGAGAAATATCCCCTGGTAGCTTTTCGTTTACTTTGGCGGATTTCCTACATCCTCAGTCAACGGCTGCGCAGTACCAGCGGCCAGTTAGCCGAGTACCTAACAGTGGATTGATTCGTCCTGCTTCCAAGTCACAAATACTCAGATGACTTTCATCTCCTGGCGAGGAGCATCAAGGCGCATCGCGAAGCCTGCTTAATCTCTATTATCTTTCTGCTAACTACCAAATAATGGGTCCAGGTCTAAACTTATTGAATGCCCATTATCTCAATCTTCATTTTGCCTAACGATGCACCTCGAAGTAAACGCGGCGAAAAAATTTCCGCTTTCCTGTATCTATTGATCTTCGCCTTGTTTTGTTCGCCGCCATGCTCTGCGGAACAAGAAGTGACCTGGGGATATATGGCAGGGGCAGCACCCATCAACTGGCTGGAAAACGGACAACCAATGGGGATCGAAGTCGAGGTGGTTGAACTCGTGCTTGATCGCCTTGGTCTTGAGGTCAAACACCAGTTTTTCCCTTGGGAGCGGGCACAGCGGTATGTTGCGGAAGGCAGACTTGACGGCATGATGACTACGCCGACCGCCAATAGATTCAAGTACGCGGTCTTCGGCAAGGAGAATACACTTCCGAATTACTGGAATCTGTTCATCCGAAAAAATGATCAGCGCATGAAGAAGGCCATTAAGTCTATTAATTCCATTGAAGACCTCAAGGCATATGGCTTGGTGGATTTTATCGGTAACGGCTGGACCAAAGCCTTTATAAAATCTCGCGGGAAATACAATATTCTCGAAGTGCGCTCACTTTCCCAAATTCCCCTGACCCTAGCCAAGGGCCGGCAAGACCTGATTATTAACTCCTCCAGCTGGACCAACTGGTGGGCAGAGAAAAATGGCGTCGCCGACCAGCTTCTGGAAATCGAAATAGACTGGCCGTGGACCCGTTTTCATTTCGTTTTCATGCTGTCCCGAAAGTCTCCCTGGGTCGAAAAAGGATTAATCAGAGCCATGGATAGAGAATTGAAAAAGATCAAAGACGAAGGGCTTTGGTTGGAAATCCTCAGGAAATACAAGAATCCACATGGCCTCGGCAAACCCTTTAAATCTCATCTAGGAGAGCAATACCTCAGCGAAGGAGGCTTCTATGAAGACTATGAAGCTTATCCGATTTACCAACCCGCGCCTGCAAATTAAAGCAATCCCACGAAAGACGGCAACTCAAAATCCGGAAATACCATCGAAAGGTCCTGATACCCATGCCGTTTTATCAACAGCTCCGCCAACACCGTACGGTAGTCCGTGGTGACTTCCAGATCCCCTGGGCCATATAAGTCCGATTCTGTCAGACCGGGCCATTCACCAAGCACTTGTCCGCCATTGATGCCCTTGCCTAGCACAAACATGCAACCGCCGTGGCCATGGTCGGTGCCGTCGGAGGCGTTTTCGTAGGCGCGGCGGCCAAATTCTGTCATGCATACAATGGATGTGGTTTGCATCAGGCTTCCAAGATCCAGATAGAGTGCCGCCAACCCTTCCGCCAATTGCTGGAAATTGCCGGAAAGTTGGGCCTCTTGATTTTCATGGGTATCCCAACCGCCGATATCCACATTCACCGCATGCACACCCAGATCCGATTTCAGTAGCAAAGCGACATCCTGGAGTTGCTGACCAAAAGTGCTGTTGGGATAGACCGCGCCATTGACGGGAGTATAGTTATCGGCATCCAATGCCTGCAGCGCATCGATGGTGGCAAATGTGGAAGTTGAGAGGGATGCCAGCGCATCATCCTGCTGGTGAATATCATCGATTGCCAGATGCAATAATGCGGACGGATGGACCAAGCCGTAATCGGCAACACTGTCAATGGCGACGGCGGAGAGCCGGGAGCTGCGAAACACCTCCGGAATACTCTTACCCATTGCCACCGCTTGCAACGGTGCAGTCAGGTTCGTTTGCAGCAAGGCCCTGGCCAGCCAACCGTCTTCCGTGGTTTTGATACCGGGCGTGCCATGCTCCATATAATCTTGTGCGTCAAAATGGGAATGGCTGTCATCGGGGGAGCCACTGGCGTGAATAAAGGCCAACTCCCCGGTTTCGTAGATTGGATACAAGGCCTCCAATTGCGCATGCAGCTTAAAGAATCCATCCAATGGGATTGCTGAGTCTGCCGAATCGCTCAGTTGCGGGCGCAACGATGCATAATTGCTATCCCCCGCTGGAATCACGGCATGCATCCCGTCCATCGCGCCACGTAGAAAGATGACAATCATATTGCCTTGTAAGGACTGTGTCGCTGCCAGCAAAAGACTTTCCGTCGTTTCAGTCTGCAATTGTAGGTTTACCATGCTAAATACTCCTCAACCAGGTGCCTTAATAAGGATTAGTGCCATTGAAAATAGGGGGATGCATAAATGAGATTGGCCAAATCACGGACCAGGGTCAGTCCCTGGCGGGTTTCCAGTTCCGCGAAGCGTTGTTCGGCAAAACTCACCAGTATTTCCCGGCCCTCAGCGTCGATACCGCCATGCAGAAGCATATCCAGCAACTGATCCACCAACTGTTCCGGAGATTGCGGGTCATCCAACAAGATCTCCGGCTGGAGAATACTATTGCGGCGTAAACGTCCACCCGACGTATAGCCAAGCCCGGTACTGGCAATATTCCAGCGATTCAATAAGCCTGCGGTGGAAGCCCAGCCGGAAATTGAATCGGGATAGCCGGTCGGCGGGGGGTAGTCAAAAGGCACCTGCCCTAATAGTTGCAATGCTGTCTGCAACATCCGGGTCTGGGATCGACTGACCAAAGCCGCCGCGGTGCGCAACATTCCCAAGACATAGTCCAGGGGGCGTCGATACTTGCGGGCGGCCTTATCATAAAACTCATCGGTGCTTGCCAGAGCCAACAGCATGGCCGGGATATCGCCATCGGCACCCCAAGCCTCGGCGACTTGCGCGACTGTTGCGACGGCGGGCTGATCGGAAATAAAACGCTGGCAGAGTTTGGTGGCAATAAACTGGCGGGTGCTGGGGTGATCCACCAGTTGGTCGAGCAGCGCCTCACCTTCTTCAATACCCTGCCCCGCAGGATAAACAACACCCATAACCGTCTTTTCACCGTAGTCGTGGGTCTGAGAGAAGAAGCTGAACTCGCCAATCGGCCCGGAATTGCCGCGGCCGATACTCCAGCCGGTCAGAATACGGGCAACCGCTTCAATATCCTCGTGACTATAACCGCCGTCCACACCTAACGTGTGGAGTTCCAGGAGTTCTCTTGCATAGTTCTCGTTAAATCCACGTTTGGTGCTGCTGTAGTTATCCAGATAAAACAGCATCGCGGGGCTTTTAGCGCTAGCCTGCAGCAGCGCGCGGAATGATCCCAAGGCATTTGCCCGAATGACGTCTCGATCGTCTACCGTCTTTAACAGACGAAGCGGCCCATCCTGGTGGTATATATTGAAGTGATTACTCCAGAAATCGACCATCACTTCATATAGCTGATAACGACTGGCGCTCGCCCGGTAAACGGTGGCGCGCTTGAGTTCACCGGCGATTTGGGCCGGGACCATCTGCTCGGTGTCCACCAGACTTTTCAATTCAGCCGCCGACAGCGCCAAGGTGGGAAACCAGGTCTGCACGTTCGCCTCTACTTCGGGATCCAACAACTCACCAAAGAGTTGCTCCTCCAAGTATGCCGCAGGGCCTCTACTTTCCAGCGCAGCAACATCATCCGGATGAATACCGAAACTAAAACGGTTGAGTATCTCGTATTCGGGTTTATTAGGTGTGAACTCACCGGCTTTAGCCGATCTGACGCCCTGGCCCCAGAGGGCGACCGCTGCCGCCATCAACCCGGTTTGCTGAAATAATGTGCGCCGCGAAATCTGCATGTTTTCCGCTCCTGTGCATGGGTTTACCAATTTAACGGTGCTGGAATCATCCGGTTGACATCAATCTTCTACAATTTTTCATGGCCTGTTATCGAGCGAACAATTGACCGATTCGATCAGTTAACGCCAAGTGTCACAGAGCGTCACTTTTAACCCGATTCTGACTAAACGCTGTTCTGACTGGGTAACCTAATCCTTGCCAGCCAGATGCATTTTTTTCCATTCGCGCCGGCAACTCTTTCTAACCACACCTCTAACATATTGTTTTGTCATTAATTTGCCGGTGTTCGTCGATCCGAAATGAAAACGCTAAGACTACCATCCGCCTAAATATCGGATTGGCATGGATTATGTATTACTTCAACGTATCTGAATTATTCGTTGTCGTGCGCAGCCTAAGGCGCTTGGTAGCAGAGGAGTTATTATGCGATCAAGGTCAGACAGAAATACCGGCAGAACTGCAGAAATTATCGACATCTTCAAGCATCGCCCGGATCTAGGCCTTGAGGCATTCAATCGGTTAACAGGACTCGAATGGCAAAGCCTCCCAGAGCCGCTGTCAATTTCCCGCAGGACGAATGCAAATCAACAGGAAAGCGCCGCATCCGGCAACGCTGGAGAGGGCGCACGGGCGGCTAATCCAAAAGTGCGAATGAGCCCGGATAATGCGTTCGCCTTAACCCAGAAAGCTTTTCAAGAAGGCTTGAATCAAGCAGAGTGACTCTGGGTCTCATTATTCAGATCAGGGGATTGGCGTTGCACATAAAGCTCCTCTACCGAGAACACATCAGAAGCGCGTAAACCGCTGATGTGGGCCTGAAGGTAACTTAGTGCACCCCTGGTCTGAATTGTCACGCAACCAGACAACATGGCTGCATCGCTTTCAAGTTGCATTTCGTCGACCATGACTGCGTACTCGCCACTTGCATCCCGATATTTGAGCCACAGGGAAACTGGTGCCTGCGGTGTCTGTAAAAACCGCAACCATACGGCGGCATTAAAGGTTTTACGCATGGAAACAACCGTCTTATGCCCGACCGGCGGGCGGTTTGCATTGCGTAGCTGCCGAAGGAACCATAGGCGCGATTGCGTTTGTTCCGGCTCAATCCGTTGCGGCAGGTCGATAAACTCATTGCGCGGCACTTCAGCGACAAACCTTAGTTTCAGCAGCTTGGCGGGGATGGCATTGGACATGGCTACCTACCTTTATCAATAAATAGGTGACTGCGGAATAAGGTCGAGAGATTCCGCCCGTAAGAAAAAAGTCTATAGTGAATAAAGCGACGGATCCTTGGTGTAATCGCCATCGACAATGATGGGTTGCGCACATTACTACAAAACATTGCAAGGGCTTACAGCCGGTTACCGGTACAGAAGCTGAAGACCAGCCGAACGGCCCTGAACTCACCGCAACATGGCGTGGCAAATTCCCGGCTCAGCAGGTATGATCAGGGCTTTTCTTTCAGCAGGAACTCCTTTCAATGCAAGAATCTCCCATGCAAGATGCCTCCATTAACCCGGATGAGCTTTATCTTGAAGAAGTCTTTACCGATCATAAGGTCGGCACAATACGCCGAATGACTCCCGTCGACGGCGACGGTAAGCCGGACGGTAGCCGCGACACCCTGTATTTCGGGCAAGCGCAGATGATGACCCCGGCAGGGCCACTTCCCTTGAATTTTGAATTGAAAGCGGGAAATTTGGCCGAAGCCTGCCAGCAATTCGCCGATGCAGCTAAAGTCGCCTTGGAGCAAACCGTAGAAGAGTTAAAGGAAATGCGTCGTCAGCAGGCGTCCTCGATTGTTGTTCCAGGCCAGGAACCCGGCATGGGCGGCATGCCCGGTGGCGGTATTCCGGGCGGCGGAAAAATTCAACTTTAAGCATAGACATTGCGTTGAGCGTCTCATGAACGAGGCGTTCAGCGAGTGTCGAATCCGCGAAACAGCAGGGATACCGTTTCAGGGTGAAAACTATCCAAGGCATTTTACTTGGCGCACTGCCAACCATGGAAGCCCGGCCGACTTAAGACCCCTTAGATAGAGTTGTCATAAGCTGGATATCCCATCTATTCTCATCAAAGCTAATGCCTTCCATTCCTGAACTCAGTGTGGGCGTTTAAACCCGTTTCAATCTTAAATTGCCAAAATTTCCAGGTGAGCTCAACGCGCCTATGATTTCCAGCTTGCTACTGGGCAGTATCTGCCTATTGTATTTTGCCCTGCTTTTCTTTATCGCGTTTCGTGGCGACAAGGTTGCCAATCTTGCGGCAAGGCCTCGCTTTCGCGCTGCAACCTACGCATTTTCAATCGCCGTTTATTGTTCCTCCTGGACCTTCTTTGGCGCCACCGAAGCGGCAGCGCAAATCGGTTGGGGTTATATTTCGATCTTCTTGGGACCCGCCATTGCATTTACCCTGGGTGCACCGCTTTTTACCCGGCTTATCCGAATTTCCCAGCGCCATAACTCAACTTCCATCGCCGACTTTATCGCCTCCCGCTACGGCAAATCGCAGTTGCTGGCAGTGTTGGTCACTATTATCGCCATATTTGGCGTACTACCCTATATCGCTCTGCAATTTAAAGCCGTCAGCATGGGTTTCAGCATGCTGACGGATAGCGCATCGTTAACAACTAGCTCCCGATCGCACGGCGTTGCTTTGGCAATTGCCATGCTTACCGGCCTCTTTGCAGTTATATTTGGCGTCAGGCATGTGGATGCCACGGCCCATCACCAAGGCTTGATTCAAGCCATCGCCTTTCAGTCAGTAGTAAAGCTGGTGGCCTTTATTGCAGTAGGCCTGTTCGTCAGCCTAACGCTGTTCGATGGCTGGGGTCATCTAACCAGTGAGATCAGAATCAATAATTTGAGCCAGCGAATATGGCCCGGCAGCCTCTCGGTTGTCGGTTTTTTCACTTATTCTGTGCTTGGCGCGCTAGCGGTTATCTGCCTACCCCGGCAGTTTCACGTCACCGTTGTCGAAAACCACGATGCCAGGGATATGAACAGTGTCCGCTGGGCAATGCCGCTATATCTTTTGGCTATGACAATTTTTGTCTTGCCGATCACTGCTGCGGGTTTGCTACTAAGCGAAAACAACGTACCCGCCGACAGCTACCTGCTCTGGCTACCACTACAGGAATCGATGGCTGCCATGGCTGTAATCGCATTTCTTGGCGGCTGTTCCGCCGCCATCGGCATGATCATCATGGCAACCGTCACCTTGAGTACAATGATTTCCAACGAAATCCTGGCACCGCTGTTGCTACGTATACAAACCCTGGACCTGCCTCATCGGCGTAACGTACAACTTTGGCTCCTTTCCATGCGCCGTATCAGTGTATTCGTGATTTTGGCGATTGCGTTCGGTTTGTATTGGTCACTGGGAGAACGATTGTCTCTCGCCAGCATTGGATTGCTGTCGTTTATCGCCGTCGCCCAGTTCGCACCCTCTTTACTGGGCGGCATACTCTGGCGGTATGGCAACCGCCAGGGCGCTATAGCGGGCTTGATCGCCGGCTTTGTCTTGTGGCTCTATACCCTATTGCTGCCGATTCTTTCCCCTGCCCTGCAAACTTCAGGGGAAATTCTCCACCGGGGATTGTTCGACTTTTCCTGGCTGACCCCGACCAACCTGTTCTTTACCGGTGGCAGCGATTTATACGTCCATGGCGCGTTGTGGAGCCTTGGCTGTAATCTTTTGTTGTACATTGGGGTTTCCGCTCTGACGACGCAACGGATGTCGGAAAAAATACAAGTGGCGTCCTTTCTTGATCGATCCCACGCGCTGGAAGATTCCAATAATATCATCGCCGGAGAAACCACGGTTGATGACCTGATGGCGCTTGCAGAACGCTTCCTGGGTAAAGACAAGGTCCAAGATATACTGGCATCCTTCAGCCGCCGCAAGCAATTGGATTTACATCCCAAGCGCATCGCTCCCCAGGAACTCATCAAGCAGGTCGAAAAACAGCTGGCAAGCGCCATCGGCTCCTCCACTGCGCGAATTGTTTTTAACTCGGCGATTCACGGTCAGAACATGCAGATTGAGGATGTGGTCAGCATTGTCGATGAAGCATCCCAGGTCATTAAATTCAACCGGGAACTGCTGCAGGCTGCCATAGAAAACATGAACTTGGGCGTTTCAGTGGTCGATGAAAAACTTAATGTCGTGGCCTGGAACAGCCGCTATGTCGAGATATTCAATTATCCCAAAGGGTTTATGCGGGTTGGCCGTCCGGTGGCCGACCTGCTTAGGTACAACCTGTTGATGAATCAGGTGCCTGCGGTAAAGGCCCAACAAATAGTGATGAAACGCCTGGAAATGATGATCTCCAGGCAAAGTCACGAGTATGAAAGGATGCGTCCCGACGGATCGGTTATACTGATCCAGGGGAGCCCGATGCCGGGGGGAGGATTTGTCACCACCTTCTCCGATATTTCCGCCATGCGCAGAACGGAATTGGCGTTGAAGGAAACAAACACCTATTTGGAAGAAAGGGTAAGGGAACGAACCGAGGAACTTTCTAAACTCAATACGCAACTGGTGAAGGCCAAATCCGTTGCCGAAATCGCGAATCAAAGCAAGACCCGTTTTCTCGCTTCAGCCAGCCACGACCTACTGCAACCTCTCAATGCCGCTCGCCTATTCAGCTCCGCGCTTGCCAGCAAAATTAAAAAAGAAGAGGAGTATGCGGAGCTGGTCACCCATATAGACAGTTCCTTGAATGCCGCCGAAGAAATTCTCAGCACCCTGCTTGATATCAGCAAACTGGATGCCGGCGCTTACGAGCCCCATTATTCCACCTTTTGCATTGGCGAGTTGCTGCGTAACCTGAACACGGAATTCAGTGTAATTGCGGAAGACAAAAACCTTACGCTGAAAACAGTCGCCTGCAACGCCTATGTCAATTCCGATCAGCAACTGCTGCGCCGGGTGGTACAGAACTTCCTCACCAATGCCATTCGCTACACGAAAACCGGAAGAATCCTCTTGGGTTGCCGGCGCCGGGGCGATCAGCTTCGCATAGAGGTCTGGGATACCGGCCCAGGCATTCCGCAAGACCAACTGGAAAGCATCTTTGAAGAATTCAAGCGTTTAAGTCACGGCCAGAACGAAAAGAAAGGCCTGGGCTTGGGGCTTGCCATTGTCGACAGGATTTCCCGAATGTTGGGTTATCAGGTCGAAGTAACTTCGACAATTGACAACGGCAGCATGTTTTCGGTGAGCCTGCCCATGGCAGAAAAACCCGCCCCGGAAAAAACTCCGGCAAATACCCGGCAAGCGCGAAGCGTGCAAAGTTTGAGCGGGACAGAAGTATTTTGTATCGACAACGAACCGGCGATTCTGGAAGGCATGAAGGCATTGCTGGAAGGCTGGGGATGCCAGGTCTATACAGGAATGACGCCAAAGCAGGCTGAAGCTATCTGTAGCAAGTTTCCGCCGGAGATTATTCTTGCCGACTATCAGTTAGATGATGGCAAAAATGGCTTGGATACCATGGACCGAATCCGGAAAAAACTGAAACGCCCAATTCCCGGGATTTTAGTCACCGCCGTCAACACCGAAGAAATCAAGGAAGAGGTAAGACGAAGAGGCTACCAGATTCTTCACAAACCGATAAAACCCGCCGGCTTACGAGCTATGATCAATAAAGTGCTGAAGAGCCAGTAAATGAACGCCTTGCCAAATCGGAAGCCAACAAATCTACGCTGTTTTATCGGCTTAGAGCCCTCGTCGAAGAGTAAAGATGAGTTGTTACAGTTGAGCAGACAGTTGGCGTCGACTTATTCCAAAGGCCTGAACAATATCCGCTGGCAACGGGAAGACCAGCTACATATGACGTTGCTGTTTTTAGGCGAGTTGAATAAGCAGCTAGTTGGTGAGATAGCCAAAGTGGCCGACCCGGCATTTAGCAACTTGGCTTCGGTAAATCTTCATTTTACATCCTTACGCCTGATCCCTACGCCTCGCAAACCCCGTTGTCTCGCCGCGGCAGCCCAGCCGGATTCGGGACTGAAAGAAATCCAAGCTTTAATCAAACGCAACATCGAAATCAGCTTCCAAATGGAGCTGGACAAGCGCCGCTTTTGGCCCCATCTTACCCTGGCCCGCTTGAAGCGGTTTGTCGGCAAAGCTCAGCTTTCCGAGATTTCCTGTCGTTGCGAATTTCGAACTATCCATCTTTACCAAAGTATGCTGTCCTCTACTGGTGCGCAATATAATCCCCTTTTTTCATGGTCACTTAAGGAACTTTCTTAACAACCGGCGTAGCGCCTCAATTTTACCCTGTACTTTTTTCGCAAGAAGAAAATCATGCAGCTTATACCGTAGAATCGGGTACGGCTTGGCCATTTATGATTCACGCCCGCAATAACTGCACTTAACTTTCCAAAGTGTCGGATAAGTGTGTAAACGTTTTCTTCCCGCCATTCCGGCTGGTATTCCTGGTGTTGTTCCGTGGTTCTACAAACTCCTTTTTTCAGTTATCGCAGAGATACTCGATATACTCTGCCTCTACTTTATTGATGACTTTCGCACAACATTTATGAAGGGTAAAAAATAGGCCTGATGCCGACCAACGAAATATACTGTATACCAAAATCTTTCAGTAACAAAATCAAAGGCTCGTACAAAAACCGGCACTCCAGCTATTGGCCGACATTCAAAATATGTTAGGCTCTCCGCTAATTTGCCATACTGAGGGAACGTAAATGATCGTGCTCATCGCCGGGCTATTCCTTTTCTTTGCCGTACATTCCATTTCCATTGTCGGAGAGGGATTTCGCAGCCAACTGGTAACCAAATTCGGTGAAGGTCCCTACAAGGGCATTTATTCAGCTTTCGCCGCTGTTGGTTTAGGGCTCATCATCTGGGGTTACGGACTGGCGCGGGCCGAACCTGTGTTGCTCTATGTAACGCCATTTTGGCTACGTCACGTCGCCATGCTGCTCATGCTTCCCGTCTTCATATTACTGATTGCAACCTACTTTCCGGGAAAAATTAAAAGTCTCGTTAAACACCCGATGTTAATCGCTGTCAAAGCCTGGGCGCTGGCTCATCTGCTAACCAACGGGATGCTGGCGGATGTGTTGCTTTTCGGCTGTTTTCTCGCCTGGGCGGTTGTTGACCGGATTTCGTTGAAGAAACGCACGCCAAGGGAGATCCCTTCGCTTCCCAGCTCGAAGCTCAACGATGTGATTGCCGTGGTCGGAGGGCTGATACTGTACGTAGT
The DNA here is from genome assembly GCA_028280065.1 of Hahella sp. Taxonomy (GTDB): domain Bacteria; phylum Pseudomonadota; class Gammaproteobacteria; order Pseudomonadales; family Oleiphilaceae; genus Hahella. The sequence continues at coordinate 13,801 of JANQMN010000114.1, read as the reverse complement.
ATTCGCATTGTGGCTACACCCCTTGCTTATCGGTATGCCTATTGTTGCGCGGTAGCGACAACAGCAGTTTTTCGATGGAAAATTATGCGGATTGAATCCAAACCCCTACGTTATTTCTACGAAGTCGCCCGCACCGGCAGTTTTACCTTGGCGGCGCAGAATCTCAATGTTGCCCAGCCCGCGGTAAGCATGATCGTCAGGAAATTGGAAGACAGTCTGAATCTGAAACTTTTTCATCGGGAAGACCGGAAGGTAGCCCTTACTGACGAAGGCAAAGCCCTGGCAAAACATGCTGAAGCCGTTCTTCGCGCCCTGCAGGACGCAGAAATGGCGATGCAGGAATACCACTCCCTGGATTATGGCGTGGTCAGGGTAGGGATTCCGAACATGATTGGATCTTACTACTTCCCTCCGGTATTAATGGCGTTCAGGCACCGCTATCCCAACTTAAAGTTGGCCGTTATCGAGGGTGGCACATCTCAACTCCAACAAATGCTGCTGGACAGCCAACTGGATTTAGCGGTCATTACCACGGAATCCATGACTCCGGAACTGCAGGGACACCAAATTCTTAGAGAACAAATGATGGTCACCGTCGCCAAGGAACATGAGTTCGCCAAACTAAGATCGGTGACGCCGGAACAGTTCTTTGCTGAAGAGCTGGTCATGTTCAAAGGCGAATTTTTTCATCGCAAAGCCATTGAAAAACTGGCTGAAGAAGTAGGCTGTACGCCTAATATCGGCATCGAAACCAATTTGATTCCGCTGATCAAGTCAGTGATACGCCATGGATTCGGAATATCCACTCTCATGCCTATGGCGATTGAGCCCACGGATGAACTGGTCACCATTCCGTTCGAATCGCCTATCTGGCTCAACCTGTGCATTTCCTGGCGCAAGAACGGCTATTTATCCAGGGCCAATCAGGTATTTCTGGAATTCGTCTTGGAGCAAGGCTACCCGGCAAGCGATGCCTCTTGAGCTGCTGGTGCGTTAAAGCCATCTGTGGTATCACGAATCCAGCTTTCCATCTCCCGATGAACTTCTTCCCGGTCCCGGCCGACGGTTTCTATGGGCGTGCCGATCTGAATGGTCACTTTTCCCGGCCGTTTGATAAACCGGCCGGCCGGCCAACATGAACCGGCATTATGGGCCAGGGGCAATAACGGCACCTTGGCGCTACCGGCGAGCATCGCAGCGCCTTTATTGTAGCGTTTTTCTTCTCCCGGCCTGACCCGGGTTCCCTCCGGATAGATCACTACCCAAATATTGTCCGCCAACCGCGCCTTGCCTTGCGAAAGTAATTGCTTCAACGCCAACGAGGGTTTGCTTCGGTCAATAGCGATGGGGTTGGCTTTCTTTAACGCCCAGCCGAAGAAAGGAATCTTGGTTAACTCAAGCTTCAATACGGTCGCTTGGGGCTGAAATATCAAACCGATTATATAAGTTTCCCAAGCGCTTTGATGGTTGCTCACCACTACACAGGCTTTGTTAGGAATATTTTCCAAGCCCCTGATTTCATAAGATATTCCACAAATCCACCTGGCCCACCAAATTACAAAGACATTTGCCCTGGACAAAATATGGTAGCGCTGTTCAAAATCCAGAAAAGCGCATAGAGGCGTTACGACGACGGTAAACAAAACGACACCGAGGGCATACCCGATATAGAAGACCAATGATCTGACGGCGTAAACCAATTCCACGAAAAATCCTTAATCCAGTGCGAAAGCCAATACCTTCCAAGCATAACAACTATTCTTCGGGAGACGCAATTTCTTGATACCAGCCAGCAAACTTCTATAAATATCATTAAGATACTTAGGTAACTCACGCTCGATTGATCAACGTCAACTTCACTTGACTATTCCTCCCTACACTGCACTTATGTACTCAGGCGAGGTTTTACCTCTTTATTGTCATGCGCGACTTATCCACAAGATTCAAATTCCACCCGCGAAACGAAGGCTTAGCCAGTTCTCAGGGCAATCTGGTACCCGTTGCCGAATCGTCGACGGCAAAAGGTCTGGATGAGTGGTTCTATCTGCTTAACGCTCCGCCGGAATCCTTCCTTGAACTAGGCAACACCCAGGTTTTCGAGTCGGAAAACCACGCCCAGGATTGGATCGCCCGGCATCTGCCTTGTGAAAGTTTTCAGCAGGGCATGGCGCTAAGCTTCAATTTGCCCTTCCCTGGCGGACACCGTCACAACAACATGAGTTGTGTGCCTGCGGATTCAGCGAGCATTCAAAAGTACATCGATTTCCTGGTGAAGGAAATTCGTCTTCTTGGTCAGTACTTCGGACGCGAAACCAGTGTGCCATATCTGCATTGGTTCGGTGATGTGATTAAATTACTGACGCCCGCGGAGCTCACACAGTTGATGTTTCATATCAACCGGGCATTTAAAGTTCTTAACAGCAAAGATGCCCGTCTGGTGTTTGAATTGGACGAAACGCCCGAAAACGATGAACCGATTGCTTTACTATCGGGGCTAGGCTTTAACACAGCCTGTATCAACGATACCGTTTGCAGCTCGGAAACCAGTAAAAACAAAAACATACGCAAGCTGCTCGACAGACTCCGGTCATTCACCATTGAATCGTTGTTCGTCCGGCTCAAAATCGGTAATGACAGCCATCACATACCGAAAACTCTAAAGCAGTTGCTTGCAGACCAGCCAACCGGAGTCTTGTTAACTCCCGCAAATCAACCACCGACAGCGGCGCAAGAGCTCATTCTGCGCCAGGCTAGAGAACAGCTAAGCTTGGCGGGCTATCGTTCGGTTCACAAGAACTTCTATATTCTGCAGGAGGTTTCGGATCACAAAGTAACGCATTGCCTGAAAGGCGTGGGACTCGGTGCAGTTTCCTATACCAAAAAGTATCAGATCTGCAACACCCCGAAACTGGATGATTACTACAGTCACTTAGACAACCAGAAGCTGCCGCTTTTTAGTATTACGCCACTTCATTCCGAAATCTGAATCAGGGATGCTCTAATCGGCATCCCAAACCCGCTAACCCACCATAATATCACCCGATTTTGCAAATCAGGCATTTGCTTTTGTGCCTCATTCAGCTATGCTATGGCGGCATATGAAGAGGTAGATGATGGCAAGCAATCAAATCACCAGAACTGCTAATTTTTCACTGCAAAGAGGCTGTCATGAGTGCAGCTTGAGCAAACTTTGCATCCCAATCGCTGTTGAATCAGACCAAATCGAACAGCTTGAGGAAATAATCAAGCAAGGGCGAATGTTATCCAGAGGCGATTATATTTTCGAGCAACATTCGCCGTTCAAATCCTGCTTCGCGTTGCGTAGCGGGGCCATTAAGACATTTACATTATCCGAAGAAGGCGAGGAACAGGTGACCGGTTTTTATCTACCGGGTGAAATCATAGGGTTGGATAGCGTGAGCATGGATAACTACTCCTGCTCTGCGGTCGCGCTGGAACGAACCAGCGTATGCGAAATCCCCCTTGATCGTTTTGAAGACCTGTCTACCCGCATCCCCAGCCTCCAACATCATTTCTTCGGTCTTCTCAGTTCAGAAATTCAACAAAGTCGCCAACTAAGCATGCTTCTGAGCAAAAATACTGCCGAAGAACGCATCGCGTCGCTGCTGCTGTCTTTGTCGAATCGATTCAAGAGGCGGCGACTTTCAGAAACTCATTTCAAGTTACCTATGCCACGTAGCGATATTGGCAACTATCTTGGATTGGCGGTTGAGACGGTTAGCCGGGTGCTGACTCGCTTTCAAAATCAAGGGCTAATCAAGGTACAAGGTCGAGACATAGAGATTCTTGATTTAGCAGGCCTGCAGGTGCTGCTGAAGCATGACACCGGCTGCATTGAAGCTCACGCCAAAGCGGGCACATCTTAATAAACAAGGCTGCACGCAAATCCAGAAAAAGCAGTTAACGGCTATTCATTGAGTAGCCGTCCACTCTCTCAGACCTCACAGTTCGCTCCGGAACATAAGAAGCAAGCATGCAATCCCAACTTAACACGCTTTAGATTTCCACCTTCAAACTTACCCAGGTTGCAGTTGCTGCAGCGAATTTGCATTCGCAGCCAGGTTTTTCTGCTGCGTTTCCAAAATTGCCGGTAAAAAGCGACGCCAAGGCAGCTGTTTAATCCCAAAAGTATTGCGCAACTTAATACAACCCAACACCCCATTGTGAGGAAGGGGAAGTTGCTCAGCCAGCTCATCTATATCCGCAGTTTCTATTTGGCTGGCAGAGGCTCCTTGCCCACAAGCCTGATACTGGATGGCTTTTACTAGCTCTGCATGACTGACCGGCTCAACTCCTGCGTAGTGATACACGCCCCAAACATCAATTTCACACTCCAACTGCTTGATAATCGCATCAATTACGCGGGCGACATCTTCCGCAGCCGTCGGACTAATTTCCAGATTTTCATAGGCGCGAATCGTTTCGCGGGCGAATATCCGGTTTATCATTCGTCCGGACCAGCTCGATGACTCGCTATCGAGCATCCAACCGAGTCTTAGCACCAGCGTTTCAGGATATTGTTCCAACAAAATGTTTTCCGCTTCAACTTTGGTAGCGCCGTAGGCATTCAACGGAGTGCCGGTATTCGCAGAAATATAAGGATTCTTCTTATCACCATCAAAAATGAGAAAACTTGACAGCAGTATTATGGGTGACCGCCAAATCTTGGCCTGTCTCATCACAGGAAAGCAGCTCATGGTATTAAGCTGCTTGGCTTGCTCCGGATGTTCCTGGGATGCTTCGACGTCAAGCTCAACGGCATGAATGACATAGTCGGCACGCGGAAGCTGCTGCAGCGCTTTGGTTAACGCCGCTTCTTGCAAAAACATTGCTGTTTCTATTCCACAAACCTGTACGCCCTGCGTTTCCAAGCGAGCCCGAATTGCCCGCCCGACAGGCAAGTCCCAGCCAGTCACACAAACCTGCAAATATGTTTCCTCACTCTATACCCTTGCTTGTTCGCCGTTTCCCGAATAGACACGGGGTACACGCCTGGTAACACCGGTGAACAAGTGATAGGAAATAGTACCAGCATAGCGTGCAATCAGGTCAGCGGGCAAGTTTGCCCCCCACAACTCCACCTTACTGCCAACACCGGCACCGGGTATCGGCGTCAAATCGACAGTTAGCATATCCATAGAAATGCGTCCAATGACACAAGTTTGCTTGCCGTCAATAAGAACAGGGGTTCCATTGCTTACTTGCCTGGGATAGCCGTCAGCATATCCGGCCGCCACCACCCCCATGCGCCTGGCGTTGGCTGCCTGCCAAGTTGCGCCATACCCGACCGTTGCTCCAGGAGCTAACGACCGGCAAGCGATAATTTCGGATTTAAAAGTCATCACTGGTTGTAGTCCGAAATCCGACGCTGTCTTACCGGCTTGTGGCGAGCCACCGTACAGGCATATCCCTGGCCGAACCCAGTTGCCATACCACTCTGAATACAACAGCGTTGCTGCGGAATTAGCCACAGAAAGATCAAGATGCCCAGGCACTTCGGCTGCCAATGCCCGCATTTGTTGGGCCTGCAGTAGATAAGCAGGATGGTCCGGTTCATCGGCACAGGCAAAATGTGAAACGACACCCAAAAGCATAACCTTTGCATTCGCCTCCAAACTCGCAGACCTGGACTCAAATTCCGCTAGGGAAAACCCCAGACGATTCATGCCTGTATTGATTTTTAACCAGACTTTACAAGGCTGCTGCAATGAACTGCTCTCAAGAATAGCGACCTGCTCCGGACAATGCAGCATCCATTCCAACTGAGAATCGCTATTGCCGTTCAGCAATTCCTGTCCGCTAAAAAACCCTTCGAGAATTAACAGTGGGCCGTCAAAGCCTGCCGCTCTTACTTCCCGGGCCTCATCCAAACTGGCAACAGCTAATTTATCGGCAAGCCCCCGGAGCGCGCGAACCACCGGACCAACTCCATGCCCGTAGGCATCGGCCTTGACAACCGCGATACATTTAGCAGGAAAAGCCTTGCTGGCAATAAGCCGAAAATTGGCTTGCAGTGCGGCCAGATCTATCTCAGCGACTAGCGGTCTCATTATTCGTAATTGCGGTCGTATTCAGGAGCCAGGTCTTCGAATTTGGTGTACTTGCCAAGAAACGCCAACCGCACCGTGCCGATGGGACCATTTCGTTGTTTCCCGATGATAATCTCGGCAATACCCTTGTCCGGGCTTTCTTCGTTATAAACCTCGTCACGGTAGATGAAGATAATCAGGTCCGCATCCTGCTCGATCGCTCCCGATTCCCGAAGGTCAGAGTTCACCGGGCGTTTGTTGGGGCGTTGCTCCAAACTCCGGTTAAGCTGGGATAGTGCGACTACTGGGCATTCCATTTCTTTCGCCAGCGCTTTCAGTCCCCTGGAAATTTCGGAGATTTCGGCGGTACGCCCTTCGGACGCTCCCGGAACCCGCATCAGTTGCAGATAATCCACCATAATCATTCCCAGTTTGCCTTTATTCTCTCTGGCGACCCGCCGGGCTCTTGAGCGTAACTCGGTAGGACTGAGAGCTGCGGTATCGTCGATAAAGAGCGGCTTGTTTTTGAGCATATTGACCGCTGAAGTCAATCTCGGCCAATCTTCTTCATCCAGCTTGCCGTTACGGATTTTAGTCTGATCGATTCGGCCGAGCGAGGACAGCATCCTCATAACAATGGAGTCGGAGGGCATCTCCATACTGAAAACCAACACCGGCAGCTCGGTTTTCAACAGCGCGTTCTCTACGAGATTCATCGCAAAGGTGGTTTTTCCCATTGAGGGTCTACCGGCAACAATGATCAGGTCAGACTTTTGCAAACCGGAGGTTCTATCGTCCAAATCGACAAAACCCGTGGTCACACCGGTAATGCCACCGTCAGAGTGAAACATTTCATCAATCCGGCGCAATGTCTTGGCGATTATCGGATTAACTTTTTCCGGCCCACCCTGCTTGGGTCCCGACTCGGCAATGAGAAACACCTTTCGTTCCGCTTCGTCGAGGATCTCGTTACTGTTCATCCCCTCCGGTTCGTAGGCTTTTTCCGCGATCTCATTAGTTGCGCTGATTAGTTGTCTGAGAACGCTTCGCTCTCTGACAATTTCTGCGTAGGCCTTAATATTTGCGGCACTGGGAGTATTCTTTGCGAGCTCGCTGAGATAGGCCAAACCTCCGGCAGCCTCCTGCTTTCCGCCAACTTCCAGCTGTTCGGAAACGGTAATGGCGTCCCGTGGCTGACTGTCATCCGCCAACTTCGCAATCGCCTTGAAAATCACACGGTGATCCTGGCGATAAAAATCAGTTTCGGTAATTACATCCGAAATCTTGTCCCAGGAGGAATCATCCAACATCAACCCGCCTAAAACGGATTGCTCGGCTTCAACAGAGTGAGGTGGCACCTTGATATTCAAAGTTTCTTCTTTACCGGTTTTCTTACCTATTGTGGGAGACGTTTGGGAACTGAGCGCTGATTCATTCATGGATTGACAGTGCGACCGCCTGAGCTGGGTTGAGAGGAGTAACGACTATTATCGTCAATTATGCAGATCACTCAATCTTGACAACCAAGAAACTCGATATGCGGAAACAAAAAAAGGCGCGCCTCTATTCAAGGAACGCCTTCTATTGTCTTGCCGGCCAGGGAAACAGCCGGGCAATTGTCCGGAGTAATTATTCCGCGACGATAATGACTTTGACGGTAGCCACAACATCACTGTGTAGCTGCAGGTCAATTTCGTATTCGCCAATGGCGCGCAATGCACCTTCCGGGAGTTTTACTTCAGATTTTTCAATTTCAGTGCCCATGGCACTAATTGCCTGCGCAATATCGCGAGTGCCGATCGATCCGAACAGCTTGCCTTCATCTCCGGCCTTGGCAACGATAGTGACATCTTTGCCATTCACCATATCGGCGCGAGACTGGGCAGCAGACAATTTCTCGCCAGCTGCTTTTTCCAGCTCAGCACGGCGCTCTTCGAAGTGCTTTACGTTTTCGGCGGTGGCAGGTACTGCTTTACCGTAAGGAAGCAGATAATTACGGCCATAACCGGACTTAACTTTTACCTTGTCGCCAAGACCACCCAGGTTGGTGACTTTATCCAGAAGAATAACTTCCATTTTGCCTACCCCTTATTAGACGTCGTGACGATCAGTGTATGGCAACAATGCAACGTAACGTGCGCGTTTGATGGCGGTTGCCAACTGACGCTGATACTTTGCTTTAGTGCCTGTGATGCGGCTAGGAACGATTTTACCGGTTTCGGTAATGTAGCCTTTCAATAATTCGATATCTTTGTAGTCGATTTCCTTTACGCCTTCAGCAGTAAACCGACAGAACTTTCTACGACGAAAAAAACGTGCCATTATGCTATCTCCCGAATTTACTCTTCGTCTGCCTGATCATCATCAGCGTCGTCTGAATCGTCCACGCTGACATTGTCACTTGCCGCTTGGGCAGTTTCACGACGGGGCGCGGATTGCTCACGGGAATCGGCAGCCTTGATGGGTGAAACTTCAGTTGCCGCTTCTTTCTTGCGAAGCACCAAGTCACGCAAAATTGCGTCGTTGAAACGGAAGTTGTGAGACAGCTCGTCGATTACTTCCTGGGAGCATTCGATGTTCAACAGGATGTAGTGGGCCTTGTGAATTTTGTTGATTGGGTAAGCCAAGTGACGACGACCCCAATCTTCCAGGCGGTGAACAGAACCACCGCTATTGGTAACGCTTGACGTATAGCGTTCGATCATGGCCGGCACCTGCTCACTCTGGTCAGGATGCACCATGATAACAATCTCATAGTGACGCATTGTATCTCCTTACGGATTAACAGCTTTGCCTGTTCGAATTCCCGTCCGGCGGTACCTGCAAACGACAAAGCAAGGAGTGAAAACAACCAGTCGGACTTAGCACCCAACTGAAAAGAGCGCAGCATTTTAGTCCTGCGGACGGGTCATTGCAAGGCTTTATTGAAGCTTTGGATACTAATGGCTTGGCTTTCGGGTCTGCCGGACAACTTCGAACAGGCACACACCCGTCGCCACCGAAACGTTGAGGCTGGAGACTTCACCTAACATGGGGATCTTGACCAACTGATCACAAGTCTCACGCGTCAGGCGGCGCAGTCCTTTTTCTTCTGCGCCCATCACCAACGCCAACTTACCGGAAAAAGCCGCTTCATAGAGCGGACTAGCTGCCTCGCCCGCAGCGCCGACAATCCATACGCCATATGCCTGCATATGCTTTAAGGTTCTGGCTAGATTGGTTACCCTGATCACCGGCGTAATGTCGGCAGCCCCAGAGGCCACTTTACGTGCGGCGGGATTCAAAGGCGCCGATTTATCCTTGGGAACAATAACAGCCGTTGCACCGGCAGCATTCGCGGAACGCAGACAGGCGCCAAAATTGTGAGGATCCGTCACACCATCCAGCACTAAAAACAAGGCATTCTCGCCGGCATTTTCCAGGAGAGTGTCCAAATCCCCTTCATTACTCACCCGGTCATGCTTGATGAAGGCCAGCACACCTTGATGTGAGCTTGGTGCATCCGCTCCTCGCAATGCATTTTCAAAATAACCCTTGTCTACAGTCTCGCAGGCAATACGTTTGGCTCGCACAGCGCCTAGCAGCTGCTTAATCCGCTGATCCTGACGCTGTTGTAGAAACAACACACGTTCAATCTTGCCCGGATGCCGGTTGACCAATCCTTGGACAGCATGGATACCAACTACAATCGTGTCATTCTTCAATTAAGTCGCCCTTAAACAAACGCAGCCTAGCGAGTTTTCCGTGGCTTTTTGGGTTTCTTACTTCCCAAGCCGGATGTTTTTTTCACAGCCCCTTTACTTTTACTCTGCTTGGTGGACTTACCTTTTGCCTTTTTACCGCGATTTTGCATACGCTGATATTCATCATTCCATTGCGCGAGAATCTTGTCTCTCTTAGAGGATCTGCTTGCCTTGCCCTTTGTTGATCGAGGCAGGCCGATCAACTCGAGGTCGACCTTGCGGTCTTCCAAGCCAACGCGCATGACCTGCACTTTTACCTCGTCGCCCAAACGAAACGTTGTGCCTGTACGCTCCCCGACCAGTCGATGCTTCTGCGCGTCGAATTGATAGTAATCCTGTTTCAGGGAGGACACATGCACCAGTCCTTCGACATAAAGATCTGTCAACTCGACAAACAAACCAAACGCCGTCACGGCAGAAACGATACCGCCGAATTTTTCGCCGACATGTTGTGTCAGGTATTCGCATTTGAGCCAGCTCATGACGTCACGGGTAGCATCGTCGGCACGCCTTTCCGTCATAGAGCATTGCTCGCCAAGGGTTGCCAAATCCTTATCGTCAAACCGGTATTGCAAGGACTTGGGCAAATTAGGCGCGCCGCTTACTTTCCGTACCTGTTTAAGGTTGTCAGATTGCCGAATTAAGTGCCGAATAGCCCGGTGGACCAGTAAATCCGGGTAACGCCGAATCGGCGATGTGAAATGCGTGTAAGCTTTATAACCCAGACCAAAATGCCCGAGATTCTCCGCCTGATAACTTGCCTGGCTTAAGGATCTCAGCATGACAGTCTGCAGCGCCATGGCATCCGGACGCCCTTTAATCTGTTCGCAAAGCTCCTGATAGTCTGAAGTTTGCGGGTTGTCACCGCCTCCCAGGATCAATCCCAACTCACGTAGAAAAGCCTGCAAGTTGGCCAACCTCTCCTCAGAGGGTCCTTCATGAACTCTATACAGGGCCGGCAGTTTCGCCTTGGTAAACAACTGCGCGGCTGCCACGTTGGCACAGAGCATACATTCTTCAATGACCTTGTGCGCATCGTTTCTAATCACCGGGATGATACGATCAATCTTCCGCTCCTTATCGAACAGGATCCGGGTCTCTACCGTATCAAAATCGATAGCGCCGCGTTCCTCCCTGGCTGCCCTTAATACCAGATAGAGCTTATGAAGCTCTAAAAGATCCGAGATGATGTCAGGATGTTTTTTGCTCAGTAAGCGTCCGTCCGGGCTGTCCGGATCTTGCAGCAATGCACCAACTTGGTTATAGGTCAATCGAGCCTTGGAATGCATCAAAGCTTCGTAAAACCTGTATCCGCTTAGCTTGCCGTTATTGCTGATGGTCATTTCACAAACCATGCAAGCACGATCAACATTCGGATTTAGCGAGCAAAGGCCATTGGATAGCGCTTCCGGCAACATGGGCACGACATGATCCGGAAAATAGACGGAATTTCCACGTTGAAAGGCCTCTTTATCGAGAGCCGATCCCGGATGCACATATTGGGAAACGTCCGCAATGGCCACATATAGCCGCCAGCCTCCCGAACGCTTTTTGGTGCAATATACGGCATCGTCAAAGTCACGGGCATCTTCGCCATCAATCGTTACCAAAGGCAAATCGCGCAGATCAACTCTGTGGGCTTTGTCTCTTTCGGTGAGTTTCCCGCTGAACTGTGCGGCCTCGGCCTCAACTTCGGCAGGCCAGCGAAAGGGAATGGCGTGGGTCCGCAAGGCAACGTCGATCTCCATGCCCGGCGCCATGTGGTCGCCAAGGATTTCGAAGACTTCACCCACGGGTCCGGAGCGCATTTCAGGCTGTCGAATGATTTTTACCGTGACATACTGCCCATGCCCGGCGCCGTTAATGGCATGCTCCGGGACAATAATGTCCTGACTTATGCGAACGTTATCCGGCACGACAAAGGCCATGCCGCTTTCCTGATAGAACCTGCCGACTACTTCTTCGGTACGGCGTTCGATCACCTCAACAATAACGGCTTCTTTTTTCCCACGATGCTCGTTACGTTCCGGGCGAACCAAAACGATATCGCCATCGAACACCCGGCTCATTTGGCGGGACGACAAATAAAAATCGCTTTCCCCGGTATCAGGAATTAAGAATCCATAACCGTCTTTATGCCCCTGTACCCTGCCCCGCACAAGGTTCATGCGTTTCACCAGACCATACAGTCCACGCCGATTACAGGCCAACTGACCATCCCGGCTCATGGCGATCAGACGCCGGCGCAGACCTTCAAAGGTTTCAGGCTGCTCGATATGCAGGGCATGGGCAATTTCCTCCAAGGAGGCAGGCGTTCCTCTATCCTCCAAATAGGACAATATGAGTTCTCGACTTGCCGTGGGAGTCGCATAACGTTGCGCTTCGCGTTCTGCATGGGGATCTAAGGGCTTACGACTTTTTCTTGCCATCAGGCATCTCGTTTACTGGGTTTTGCAGGTGCATATTTATTCTTGGATTTGTGGACGCCGGCCACAATACCACCTGCGACAGAAAACACCAAGCAAGGGATTGACAATCTTTTACCAGAAAAGTAAAGTTCGCGCCTATCCTGAAGTGCCGAGGTGGTGAAATTGGTAGACACGCTAGCTTCAGGTGCTAGTGGGGGCAACCCCGTGGAGGTTCAAGTCCTCTCCTCGGCACCAATAAGAAATCAAAGTCCATGCCTTACACTCCATCGAGAGCCTTATCCACCATCGGACACCCCAAAAAACTTCTTTCCTAACTGCCACTTATTTTGACTAAATTTTGGACTTTCGTTTCGATTTCTCTGCTGATGTTTTGAAGTGGCTAAATATGTAATAGCGGCCAAAATAGAAATCACACTGCCGTATGTTCTTACTGTATTTAGCACAACACTATGACTTTACTTCTTCCTCGCTGGAAGGCTCTACAAACTGAAACTTCTCCCTAACGCAGATAGTAAAGCCATTGCAACGATGCCGTTCACCTTCCTAACATTGTTTCTAACGCCATTAGTCCTTATAGTTTCTCTCTTTGTTGGATAGTTCCCGGGGAAAACCAACTCGAAAAATAGTTCTAGCGAACTCACATCGGGGTGCTCAATGCAGCGTGGTTCCTGGCTAGCCACTGATTACAGGCCGCAATAACTTCGAGCAGCATACCCAAGCTGAGAGGGTGTTCTGATATTTTTGGAATACGGTCAATGAAAAACAAGAATGAAGAAAATAAAGACGGTTACTACAATAAATCGCTGCCTCCGACTTGGTATACAAAAATCGAACGATGGATCTGGATTAACTGGAAGTGGATAGCAGTAGTGGCACTACTGGCTTTCGTTTTTTATCCATCAGACGAGCGAGCAGACTACTCATCAGAACCATATGACAGAAGCTCACGATAACTTTTGTTTCCGGCACCCGCTTGCCTGCCTAACTTTGTCCTGAAGCTCCTAGTTAGATTTCTGAAGCCCGTATATTCGCTGGTCTTTCTTCCGGTTTGACTCCAGCAGTTTTTGGGTTGGCAGCTGTAATTTACCCTTTTAATTCAATAAAGTATTTTCTTCTCCTCAGCACCATCACAAAGCAACCAATGTCCCACGTTTCACTGAATCAACCCGCAAATCCGATGTTTCGGGCCGCTAGTTATTTACCAAATCAGAATCTTCCATTACCTCCAATTGGCCTTCTTTTCCAATTACCAAGTGGGTAAAGTCCTCGGCTAAAAGCAAGTTTCTATTATAGAAGCGCTTCGCCTCTTCCTCGATTTCGGCAATCGTTTGCGAGCCATATCTAGGACTAAAGTGGGTGAGCACCAAGTTGGCAATTCCATTTTGCTGGGCGAAACGGGCAACTCGCTTTGCCGAACTGTGTTGTGGCCCTTCTCCAACCTTAACCAATACGTCTTCCGTATAGGTGGCTTCATGGACAGTGTAATTTCCCAATCTCCCATCAACCAATCTGGCCTTTTTCAACCTTTTTCCCGTCGAGCAGTGCTCCCTTTGCTATAACGGTAATTTGAAAATTCAAA
>JANQMN010000065.1 GCA_028280065.1 Hahella sp. | reverse complement strand
CTCAAGATGCAAGCCCAAAGAGTCCGCACCTGCCGCTTTTAAACGGTCTATCCAAACCAGGTCACGTGGCGGCTCGCATTGCACTTGAATGGGCAAGTCGACGGCTTCTTTTACGGCCGCCACACTGTCGCAAAGCACCTTCGCACCCCTGTCTCTGGTCGGTGGTGTGCCGGTGGTCATCACCATGTGTTTGACGCCATCGAGTTCCACCGCAGCTTTCGCAACTTCTGCAAGTTGTTCCGGTGTCTTATGGGCGATGGTTTTACCAGCGGCCAAAGACTGTCCGATCGAACAGAATTGACAGGAGGTATCGGCTTGGTCGTAACGAATACAGTTTTGCAGTACGGTGGTTGCCAGTACGTCTGTGCTATGCAAGGTGGCGATGTGCGAGTATGGAATGCCATCTGCGGTTTTGCGAGAGTAGAAATTAGGTCTTCCCGTAAAGGTAATATCCTTGATCGGTATACCCTTACTAAGCAGCTTTTCGCCTCGTGCATTTGACGAAGTCGTAAAGGGCGACGACTGGGCTTGCTGTGTAAAAACAGGCACCATGATGGTTTGTCCATCGATAACTACTGCCTGGTGATCGGTCGGTCCGGCCCCGCCTTTTCGGGTAAGAGGTAACTCGCCAATATCGGTCTTACTAATACCGCGGGTTTGCAGATCAGTAAGTAGCTGCTGTTTCGATATATTCATCAGAAACCTCCTTATTGCTCGGGCTGTGATATTGGCTTGGTTTGTTTTGAAGATGCTGGCCTGGCGTTTTATCGATCAGCAGCGATAACAATTCAGGGCGAGAATAGTGCCCTACGGAATCCATCATGCGCTTGCGCTTGGTGATCAGTTTCATATCCAGATCGGCTATCACTAATCCTTCGCCTTGGCATAGCGGCTCGGCCAGATGTTGGCCTTCAGGTGAAATAATGGCGGTTTTGCATCCGTCCCTGAGGCCTCTTTGCAAGCCTTCGTCAGTGGTAACGGACTCTATCTGTCGGTCTGTCAGCCAACCGGTTGCATTGACGACAAAGCAGCCTGATTCCAACGCATGATGGCGAATGGTGACTTCTATTTGGTCACTAAAAATCGGTCCTACCAAGGACCCAGGGAACTGACTGCAATGAATTTCCTCATGCTCAGTCATCAGCGCGTATCTGGCCAATGGATTGTAATGTTCCCAGCAGGCCAGTGCGCCGACTCTGCCGACCTTGGTGTCTGCGACCTTCAAGCCTGAGGCATCACCCTGCCCCCAGATCATACGTTCATGGTAAGTGGGCGTGATCTTTCGCCGGGTGAGTTGAATCTGACCATCTGCATCGATAATGATTTGAGTGTTATATAGCGAACCATGGTCTCTCTCATTGACGCCGACCACCGCAACCATTCCTAACGCTTTGGCTCTTTCGCAAAGCGCATCGCAAATCGGCCCCGGAATGGTCACCGCGTTTTCGTACAATCGCAGGTGTTCGGCCCCGCATTTTATGGGCGGATAGACGAAAGAAAAGTAAGGGTAATAGGGAATAAATGTTTCCGGAAAAACGATTAGTTCTACACCTTTGCCTGCTGCGTCATCCATCGTATCCAATACTTTATTGAGAGTACCGTTAGCATTCTCTAGATCGGGCGCTATTTGCGCAGCGGCAGCCCGAACAACCCGCGATTGATTCATGGCGGGCTCCTTACACAGTCCAGGTATCAATGATCACGGCATTGTCGCGCACGTGGAGCAATTTTAAATCTAAGACATCCAATGGATTGATGGGCCGGATACCCTCTACCAACGAAGGCTCGCCGTGGCCATAAAGTGCTTGAAGTGCAAAGCGGCAGGCGTAAACTTTGCCGCCCTCAGCCATGAATTTCTTTAACTGGTTACCAAAGTTTTGATGACCGGGAAACGCTTCGTCTCCCAAGGTAGGAAAACCTCTCTGTAAGCCCAAAGTTACCCCTGGACCGTAGAGCAAAATCGAGGTTTCGTAGCCCTTGCGCTGCAACCGGGTCGCTTGCAGCATGTTTACCAGACCGATCGACCCTTCAAAGGCCACCGTGTGGAAGGTTACCAGCGCTTTTTCGCCAGGATTGGCTTGGACGTCTTCAAATACTTTTTCCTCATAATCAACAAAATAATCACCGTCTTTGTGTAAAGGGATGTCTACTGTGGGCATTGCTTTCTCCTCCAGGGTTTTCTCATACGAGATAAGTAAGACACGATTGATACTCGCGCTTGGGTTTACAACTCTTGAAAGAGCAACAGCAATGCCAGGTCGATTTAGGGCTGATGCAATCAATTTGCAATCAATCAGGCGGTTCAAAATTCAGACAGACGAAAAAAAATTTGAACGCAGATTTTTCACTAATCAGAGAGTCCTTCCGGACTAAATTTCTGCACCATGCATGATCATTTTTTAGTGGTTCGTGCACAAATATATCGCAATATATGAGTGCATATTGATTGCATATATATGCAATCAATTGACGAGAAGGGTAACTTTTTGGAATGGAATGATAAGTGCTATGGGAACGGCAAGCTTTGCGCTAGCTGGAATAGCTGCGGCCAACGTTTGTTTATTCGTACATAGTGAGATTTTGGTTAAATGCCTCTGGAAAAATATCGACACTGGGTAAACGCAATCGAAGAACCCGATAAGCGTCCCGCCTACCTGAAAATTGCTGACTTAATTGAAAAGGATATCGATAAGGGATTTTTACAAGCTCGTGATCGCCTCCCGCCCTTGAGAGACCTTGCAGGTTTTTTAGGGCTTAACTACACCACCGTAACGCGAGCCTATAAAGAGGCGGCAAACCGAGGCTTGCTTGATTCACAACCGGGTTCCGGATCTTACATAAAGGGCAAGACTTCCAGCCTACCGCCGAGAAATGGCAGCAACATTGAAATGACCATGAATCTGCCACCTGAGATAGACGATTTAGCTCTGGTAAATCGCATTCGTGACGATGTTGCTGAAACTATGCGGAAGGCGCACTTACCCGACCTGCTGCGTTATCAGGATTTCGGTGGAAGCCATTTGGATAAAGAGGCCGGTGCCGTCATTCTCAGCGAGCTTTTTGAAGAGGTGGACATCGACCGCGTACTGGTCTGCCCCGGTATTCATAGCGTGCTTTTGGCCTTGCTAACCTTGTTGTGCGGTAAGGACGGAACCCTTTGTGTGAATCAGCTTGTTTATCCTGGTTTGAAAGCGATTGCCGTCCAGCTTGGCGTGCGCTTGATAGCAGTGGAGTCTGATCAGGATGGTCCAAAAGTGAAGGCCATTGAGGCGCTTTGTAAAACCAAACAGATCCAGGCTTTATACCTCAATCCCACCATCCAAAATCCATCAACAATCACAATGAGCAGGCAACGCCGTGAAGCCATTGCCGACCTGGCGTTGCGCTACAGTCTGCCGATTATTGAGGATGACGCCTATGGTTGGGTACCGGAACGCCCGGTGAAACCTATCGCCGCATTGGTGCCTGAACTGGTTTTCTACGTAAACGGGCTCGCCAAGTGTTTCGGGGCCGGATGCCGCACCGCTTATCTATACGCGCCTAATCAGACGAAGGCGCAACGGACTGCGGGAGCGCTACGGGCACTCAACGTCATGTCCAGCCCCATAACCAATGCCCTGGTCACCCGCTGGATTCAGCATCGCACTTTCCACAAAGTCAGAGATTCCCAGCGGGTACTTTCCCGGCAACGGCAGGAACTGGCCCGGGATATCCTTGGAGAATTCAAACCTGCCGCCCATTCCGATGCTTTTCATCTGTGGTTACCTTTACCAAAGCATTTACATATCAATCCTTCGGATCTTGCGATGTTTTTGCGGAATCATAGTGTTAGTGCCGTTGCCGGTGCCGCCTTCTGTACCGACAATAAGCCTCCGGAGGCATTAAGGCTTTGCTTGGGTGGTCCAGTCGCCCAGGGTGAACTGGACCAACGTCTCAATTTGGTCAAGGATGCGCTGACTAATTCTGTGAACTTTCATTTGATTTAGAACCGATCTTGCACTTTGAAGCGGCCTCAATCGCACGGAACCATCAGCCAACGCAACATTCACTCCGCCTTTATGGGCGAATGAGTCCTGATCGGATTGGCCACTAATAATTGCAGATCTAAAGCAATCAACGTAAATGCAAAAGTCATCCAAGTCTTTGAAGCTCGTTTCAAGTATGATTCTTTTGCATCTAGTCCTTCGATTACCTCTAGCCTTGCTCGAAATAGGGTTACAGCTTTGTCGGAGTCAATGCTAATTTCCCTGGAGCTTTTGGACGTTTTTAATTGCATTGTTCTAGATTGAATAATCTATTTTGCTGCATCTAAATAATTGCGCATTGTGTTTATCTGTCGGTCACCACCCGCTAGTCGAGAATATCGAGCCAAATATTCTTCAGCCGCTTCAATATCCTTACTCCTAATTGATTTATAGAACTTGGTGGAGAGTTTACTGAGAACTTTCTTCTTCCCCTTCAAACCTCTTTCGTTTTCTGGATCTATTTCGACAACCTTCGAATAGTAATATTGAGCACAATTCTCCTTAGGAGAATCTAGCCGATCTTCTTTGTAGGCTAAGTCTGCTTTATCCAGGTATACCTGGACTAAGTCCTCAGGATTACCAAATCTATTTGCAATTTCATGCTTCGTGTCCAGAATTTCTGAATGTAGAGTTTCGTCATCAAGTTTGGTTGATGCATCCAGGGCTACAGTGACATAGGTGAATGCTTCACTGCCCATACCCATATCAAGGCTTGTTTTTGCCTGGCTTAAATTATGTGTAGCCTCCTTCGTAAGCATGTCTCTTTCGTAATCAGAAATTTGTAACTTATCTTTCTTAATCCAGCTGTAATGCTTGGAAACACTTGTCACGAAAGCTAAACCAAATCTCGTTTCGAAATTGACAGCTCCAAGTTCCTCGTAGATATACTCAACATAATGATAGTTTGCGGCTTTCCAGAAGTTGAATCCCTTATCTTCGTTAATTTTTTCTGGCTTGCCGAGCCTGTTTTCAACTAACGCGATCGTTTCCCCATAGGCTATATTTGAGAACCGCTTTTCTCGGGAATCCCCCTGCTTTTGTTTTATTAAAGCTAATACTTCAGCTTTCTGAATTTCCGCCTTTTCAAGGTCATCAGATTTACTTTCCACGAGATTAGTAACAGGAACACCATTAATATTCTCAATCCAAACAGCGGAATAGTCGGAATTTAGTTGGCCTTTAACGATATAGTCCTGCCCAGGCTGGGCATCCAACTCAACAACACCTTCGGCACCAAGGAAACTATCATGCTCATTGCTAAATAGGGCTGATATGTCTGCGTTATAACCAATACCAGCCCCTATAGTTACGTTTAGCAACTCGGCCGCCACCAACTTTCGGCTACCGACGGCGATAAGCCTACCCTGATTTGTTGAAGCGCTGTAACTAGCCGAAGCAGCATGATGGGCGGACTTTTCGTTAATTTTTAAAGCGACAAAAAAGTGAGCTGAGTTCTTCTTTTTTCCTGAATAAGTGTCGCTTATTGAGGCGGGATTTTCATAGTTTTCAGGTAACTGATACTTGACAGCACAGCCTGAAATTACAAAAAAAGCAGCTAATAAATACAAGCCAGCGAATCGCAGCATTAACGAACCCTCTATATACTTAATTCTTGGCAGGGATAAAAGAATGGAGAAATCAATCCCTGACAATAGTGAGTCTATCCCTATCTGATGCGCGGATTTTGCACAAAAAACACTCAGATTTCAATTGACCAAAGTCAGTATTAGTTGAGTCTCCGCTTTTTATCTGGAAATGGGAAAACAAAGTATTGCATTAGGGCTGCATCGGGCTTTGGATTTATCTCCGCTCAGATACAGCTTTAGGTCATTAAGCCACACATCTAATCCTTGTCAGAATTCAGCCGCATGTCGATCTCTCTGTGTCTCCAGCCTTGTCTTCCAAGTCCGATGAAAATGAAAGCTGCTATTGATCAACTCCTATTGGCATTCCTTAATAGTGCAGCTGATGCTGACCAGATGTTAGTGCAAAACAAGCACTTTGTTTACCGAACCATATTTTCCGGCGCCAGGGCAGTGTCCAGTTTTTCCTTTGAAAGCAGCTGTTTTTCGAGTACCAGGTCGTACACGCTGCGGTTTGACTCCAGCGCTTCTTTGGCAAGTAAGGTGCATGTTTCGTAGCCCAGGTAAGGGTTTAATGCGGTGACGATACCAATCGAATTCCTGACATTGTTTGCACATACTTCCGTGTTGGCAGTGATGCCTTTGATGCACCGTGTGCCGAGCGTGTCCATTCCGCTTTTCAGGATCTCCATTGATTCGAACAGACTTTCAACCATCACCGGCTCCATCACATTCAACTCAAGCTGGCCGGCTTCCGCGCCTAGAGTGACGGACAGGTCATTGCCAATCACTTTATAGGCAATCTGATTAACGACTTCCGGGATCACCGGATTGACTTTGCCAGGCATGATAGACGAGCCAGGCTGCATGGGTGGGAGGTTGATTTCATTGAGTCCCGCCCTCGGGCCGGATGACAATAGCCGCAGGTCATTACAAATCTTGGACAGCTTCACTGCAAGCTGTTTGAGTGCAGACGAGTACATCACCAGCGAGCCAGTATCATGAGTAGCCTCAATAAGATCATCAGCAAGCACAATATCGCGTCCTGTTACTCGGCATAGATGCTGTACTACGCGTTCCCGGTACCGTTCATCCGCGTTAAGACCGGTGCCGATAGCAGTTCCGCCCATGTTTACCGTCAAAAACGGAATGCTGCACACCCTTAACCTGTCGATTTCATTGCGCAAGCTGGTGGCAAATGCTCTGAAGCTCTGACCAAGAGTCATGGGCACGGCGTCTTGAAGCTGGGTACGTCCCATCTTCAACACATCAGCGAACTCCAGCGCTTTGTCGTCAATGACCGCTATCAGAGCGTGGATCACCTCGAGAAGTTCATCATTGGCGTCCATTAACGCGACTTTTATCGCAGTCGGATAGGCATCATTGGTCGACTGGGAGCAGTTCACATGGTTGTTGGGGTGGCAATACTGATATTCGCCTCGCTGATGTCCCATGATTTCCAGCGCACGATTGGCAATGACTTCGTTGGCATTCATATTGGTGGATGTGCCAGCACCGCCTTGGATCATGTCGACGATAAAATGATTGTGTAGCATCCCAAGAATAATCTCATCGCAAGCCTGGCAGATGGGAGCGGTTAAACCCTTGGGGATATTGCCAAGGTCGCTGTTCGCAAGTGCTGCAGCCTTCTTTACTTTTGCCAAGCCACGGATGAAGTTGGGGTAGAAGTTGAGCGTTATGCCACTGATATTAAAATTTTCCAACGCGCGCAGCGTTTGGATCCCATAGTAAGCGGTATGCGGTACTTGTTTTTCACCCAACAGATCACGCTCGGTTCGTTCACCGCTCGAGCGGTATAGCTTGGCGACATTTTCGTAACGATAGCTGGCATGTTCCATTCGCCGGATAATGATTTGCGAAATCGTGGAGGAAAGCGTTAGCGCCAAGTCGCCTCTTGACTCAAGCAATTGCAGCAATGCGTCACGCTCAAATCTATAGAGCTGCACATCCGAATTAGCTCGAGCGGTAAAAGACTGCTGATGTACGGGTGCGACCAGGATCATTTCACCAATAAACTCGAATCGTGAAAAAACCGTCAGGCTATGTTCGCCGTTTTTATCGGCGTCTAATAATTGAATGCTGCCCTGGGCGATCACATACAGTGCGTTGGTTTGGTCGCTAGCATGAAATAGGATATCGCCTGCGAGTAGTTGTTGTTCATGAGCCAACGCTGCAAACAATCCTATATCGGCTTCTGCCACATTGTTGAAAAGTTCGACTTTAGTGAGGCACGTAGCGACTTGCTGCATTGTGGTTTTCCTTGGCTGGTGTGACTGAGCCTCGTCAGATAGGCTTTTGACTATATACCAGTCATCCTGGCGACTGGAGGTTTTTATGCGCCCCACTCGGCCATAAATGATCTGGCGGCTCCAGCATAGGATAATCATTCGGCAAATCCCAATTGATTCTTTTGCTTGAACTAAGTACATTTCCCCTCGGCTGATCAAGCCAGAAACAATAGAGGACATAAGTATGAAAAAACGAATAGAAATTCGATCTGCCGAAGGGGGAGAAGATAGTAAACTCTTTGCCCTTGATCTGATGCAAGCT
The DNA here is from genome assembly GCA_028280065.1 of Hahella sp. Taxonomy (GTDB): domain Bacteria; phylum Pseudomonadota; class Gammaproteobacteria; order Pseudomonadales; family Oleiphilaceae; genus Hahella. The sequence continues at coordinate 22,028 of JANQMN010000065.1, read as the reverse complement.
TACAAGCGGCTAGCTGCAGCTCAAAGCTGGAAATCCCACTCTCTTTAGCCCCTCTGTTCTTGAGATCATTGGCGAAGACCTTACTGGTCTGCAAAACGAAGCCGGTGGTCATCGCATCCAACGTATACCCCCAACCGAAAAACGCGGCCGCATTCATACGAGCACTGTGACCGTTGCGATTATGGATGTCGATAGCGAGCCCGTATCTGCACCGCAACTAAGCAAAAAAGAAGTCAAAATTGACTGGTTTAGTGGTACAGGGAAAGGCGGGCAGCATCGAAACAAGCACCAAAACTCGTGTAGAGTAACGCATATAGCTTCAGGGTTGGTGGAAACGCGCCAGGGTCGAAAACGCTCATGTAACCTGGAAGAAGCCATGCATGCTCTCGCGAAACGCGTACATGAGGCCGGGGCTTTCAAAGAAGGACATAACCAAAACCAAAGTAGAAAGCGGCAAATAGGCACCGGAATGCGTGGTGATAAATTCCGCACTTATCGGTTTCAGGATGATCGGGTTTTTGATGCCATGACAGGCAAGTCAGCGCGTTGCACCAAAGTCATGAAGGGTCAGTTCAATTTGCTTTGGTAAAAAAACCATGAACAAAAGGCGCATCAAGCGCCTTCTTATAACATCTCAAGGTACGATTCATGAACATTATTATTTTTGGGCCCAATGGCAGTGGAAAAGGAACTCAAAGTGAGTTAATTAAAGCCTCATTTGATCTCACTCATATTGAATCGGGAGATATCTTCAGAGGTCACATCAAGGGTGGAACTAAGCTGGGAATAGAGGCTAAAAGCTATATTGATGCCGGAGAGTTGGTACCTGATGAAATCACAATACCCATGGTTCTAGAGACGCTTAGCGACGTCACATCCTCTGGCTGGCTACTTGACGGCTTTCCTAGGAACGTTAGCCAAGCTGAGTCATTGCTAAGATCGCTTAGCGAATCCAATACTTCTCTCGACTACATCATCGAGATAAAACTTGAAAGAGGTATTGCCAAGAATCGGATTATGGGTAGACGCCTCTGCGCCAAAGTCCCTAACCACCCTAATAATTTGTTTATCGATGCTATCAAGCCAATAAGTGGGAAATGCAGAGTATGTGGATCAGAGCTTAAGGTTAGAGCTGATGACCAAGATGAAGCGGCGATAAACAAGCGGCATGATATTTATTACGATGTCTCCGCAGGAACCTTGGCTGGAGCAAAGTACTTTATCGAAAACTCCAGTGCTAAACATATTAATGTTGACGGAACCCAAACGATTGAGGAAATCAAGCAATCCCTACTGACTCAATTACATAGGTAGAGATAGCTTTGTTGCTTCTATCTGCAATTAAAAAGGTTATGTAATGCATGTTGGAATAACCGGTACCCGCGAGGGAATGACCGGCCCACAAAAGAATACTGTCGAGGAACTGCTCAAAAGGTTAAAAGCAACCTCGTTGCATCATGGTGATTGTATCGGTTCGGATTCCGACGCTCATGGAATAGCTGAGTGTTTGGAGATTTCAGTCATTGTACACCCACCGGAAAGTGCGGAAAGTAGAGCATACTGCGCCACAAAAACCTTTCGACACCAGAAGGGCCACTTCGCCCGAAATAGAGATCTAGTCAATGAAACCTCTGTTTTAATTGCCACCCCTCTAACGCCTTTCGAAACCAAGGGCGGTACATGGTATACGATTAACTATGGAATTAAGCAGCGTAAACCTGTTTATATTGTTTTGCCGAATGGGCAGTTGACCACTCGCAACAAACCTCCGGTACTTTTAGAACCTGATCACTATGAAGCAGGTGACTTGCCGGAGATTAAAGCTGATCAAGTTGACTGGCATCCGTCGCTGAGATTCGTTAATAGGACACGTCGGTATATTATTCCGATACCTCTTTGGAAGGACGACGGAGAAGACTTGGTTTTTCCCTGCCAGAGCTGCAGAGCAGGTGAACCAATAAAAAGTTATCAAAAACAGCCCGGAAAAGGCATCGTATTTTTCAATGGAGTTGATCGGGCATGGCAAGGTGCTTTTGGTAACGGATCAGACGCCATTGTTGTAAATGAAGTTACTTTCGAACAAGCTGAAAAGTTAAGAAAGTGTCATTCAAAGTTAACGGGCAAAAAAGACCATTTGTCCCTCAGCGATGTGAAATCACTAATAGGCTTCGCCCGAGAAGAACTTGGATTGGAAGACTTCTATAATAAATCTTTATCTGCAGTAGAAAGTAGTATGGCAGTAATTGATAGATCAATTCCAAACTACAGACAGGCAGCATCTTCAAAAAAACACCGAGCATGTTATATAGACTCGGGATTCAAGTTTGAGGGTCCGGTAACGCAACTATACCCTTACGGAGGGATTCTTCTGCAAAATGATAATCGCGTATGGGGCATAGATTCAGGTGTGTTTCAAAGGAATTTTAAAAAGCTAATTGGTGGTAACGAAGTAGATTTAGGAAGGCTGGATCTAGAATTTCGTTGATCTGTTACTCTAGGCATTCAGTGCCATCCGAAACCTTCTTGCAATGGGATCTTAACTCGAATGAAAATTGTTTCTGGTGGCCAGACCGGCGTCGACCGTGCAGCACTTGATGCGGCTATAGATTGTGATATTTCCCATGGTGGTTGGTGTCCGGAAAACAGAAAGGCAGAAGACGGCGTCATTAACGGCCGCTATCAATTGGAGAGTTTAGTTGGCGGCGGATATGCTCAACGCACTAAAGCCAACGTAAGAGACAGCGATGGCACTTTGATTATTTATTTTGGTCAACTGAAGGGAGGTACTGAACAGACGCTTTCTTTCTGTATTAGAAAGAGAAAACCGTACAAACTCATTGATGCAGATGAGATAACAGAAGAAAGGGCTGCATATTTAGTTGCTAAATTTTGCGCTGAAAATTCAGTTTCGACATTAAATGTTGCAGGCCCCAGACAAAGCAGTCACGCAAAAGCGCATTCTTATACTTATACTCTAATGTGTCGATTTCTGAATCAAGTTCAAACAGTAAACTAGAGGGTCAAGAATAGCTTGATAAGCCTTGCAAAGAGGTCATTCGTGCGACCTGTCTGAGGAAGCCAGTTGTTCACATTCGCCACATCGATTTATTATTTCTCGATAACAATGCTAATTAGAAGCACTAAAAATGCTGTCGAATTCTATAGATAAGAAGATTGAAATCGCTAGAAACATTCTCTTAGTGGGCATTGGAGGCGGTTTTGATTTTGCTCTAGCCATACCTATTTATCAAAATCTTATTTCTCTTGGGAAAACCGTTTACTGGGCTAACTTGTCGTTTTCCAGGTTGGATCTACTACCCAATTATTCAAAGTTTGTTCATGTGACAGCAGAGACCGAAGATATTCCGGAAAGCCGCATACCTTCATAACACCGCTGACCAGTATGTACTGGTATTTCGATGCAAAGAAAGTTACTGACAGATGTCTTTATTCGGCAGCTATTCAGGATCTAGGATTATGCTCTGAAGTGACTAAAGCGATTAGATCTTTCCGCTCGGCAACGACTATTCAGCCAACAAGATCCATAAAGGGCTAGATAGGAAAGTACTCCATCTAGTGAGGGGGTCGGATACCGCTCCAGTCCGCATGTTCTTCTCCGATAGTTGGGACTCTGGTTCAGACGAGTCGATGTTGAATATCGAGTTTGGCGTCAGCTCAAACATTTGCTGATTTGATCAGCAAAGAATTCATTCGAGCAGTCAGTAAAAAGATCTGGCGTCCAGTCTTTTTCCTCAAAACTTGAAGAACACACATTGCCAAGATAGCCAAGGCTTTTTTCTAAAGGCAAATAGCCAAAAACCTTTACGAATGGCGCGCCTGTCCGCACCAGTTTACCCGATTGGGCAAGTAAATCTGCGTCAAAATAAAACCTGTAGCCTGGGTTGTAGGTCAGGTCCCAGCGACCCAGTTCACCCAACTGGTTGGATTGCACTACCCTTTCCGGCCAAGGACTCTGATACGAAGAGAGATTAATATGATCCAAATAGTCATCGGGTTCGCCATTGCGCGTGAAGCCTAGTTGCTTTGTTTGAAGCCAACCGTCTTCCAGGAGCACCCTTTGGCTTCTTAGAGCACCTGTTCGAATGATTTGCTTCCCATTTTCCATGCTCGAAGAATGCACACAAACTTTTGGTTCATAAACCCTAAGGTTTGACGTGTCGAATTTCTCCGCGGCAATGTTACCGGTAATCATTAGATCCTCATCCAATAATATGGGATAGCGACACTTCGCATTTTCGTAAAAAATAAAGTCAACAATTCGCTGTTGCACTCCCTTGTTGTAATGGTTGGTATCGTAGGTAAAAATTCCGTTTTCTTTTGCACCGCTATTTACTTCTCTGGCGTAAGAGAGTCGAAAAACAGATAGGTTCCGGGAGCTCGCCAATGCAATCTCAGAAAGCTGGCCGCTATCGCGTATCAGAGCGAAGGAAAATTCCATTTTAGGATAGCACCCGACCGGTAAACTCAATAGCACCTGAGCAATTCTTGGGTTCCGATTTCGTGATTTCTGATGGGAAGTTTCCAAGATTATTGTCGACCAGTGTTGTTAAATAAAGGCAAATCAAAGTAGCTCTCCAGCTTTTACGAAGGCCAATGCCACGGCGGTTCGTCCAGCATTCCCAAGCCCTCGATTTGCGTACATCCCAGTTCCTTTTCCAACTGAATGGCATGGCATTGCTCATCCCGATTGAGCGCTGCAATGAGTCTGCTGGCATGAGATACGACCCAGACTTGGGTCTGCCGGGATACGGTTACGATGAGCCGGGCCAATGCAGGGAGCAAATCGGGGTGGAGGCTGGTTTCAGGTTCGTTTAGAACCATCAAACTCGGTGGCCGCGGAGTAAGCAAGGCTGCCACCAGCAGCAAATAACGCAATGTGCCGTCGGAAAGTTCGGACGACTTTAACGGGCGCAATAAACCCTGTTGCTTGAACTCCAGCGAAAATCGGCCCTCATCCGACCCCTTTACACGAACCTCGGCACCGGGAAAGGCATCTTCTATCGATTGATCAAGTAACTCAGCGTCCCCTATTTCGCGAATGGTCTGAATTGCCGCGGCTAAGTCTCGACCGTCATGACTCAAGATGGGTGTGCGGGTACCCAACTGCGCTTGCCGGGCCGGTGCATCCTTATCCGTCCGAAAGTGGTCATAGAACCGCCAACTTCGAATTTCTTCGCGTAAATGAAACACTTCGGGCGCTGCCAACGGATCGGCGACGCAATCGAATAGACTGCTGAAACTTGAAGTATGCTCATGAATGACTTTCCAAGTGCGGCCGTCTTTGACTTTAATTATCGGCCCGACTCGTTGCACAAGTGTCGCTGCCGGGCGGGCCACATCACCCACCCAGATGCTCTCCTGCTTGATCTCGGGATCCAACGCGAAGGCTGACATCGAAGGCGTCGGCAATCCGAAGGTCACGCAGTAACCATAACTGTCACTGGCAAACCCTAGCTGCAGCTTCACCGTGTTTTTTCGAGGCCCGCCCTGCACCGGCACTTCGCCCGAGCGCATCCGCTTGGATAGCGTTTCAGGCCCCGCCCAAAACGTTGACTCCAACCCACCCTCGTTTGCGAGTGACTGAATCACTCCCCCTTGTGCGGTATCTGCTAGAAGTTTTAATGCTTTATAGAAATTCGATTTACCGCTGCCATTGGGGCCGGTAATCACCGTCAGGCTAGCAAGTCGCGCCTTAAGGTTCAGTATGGAACGATAATTGTTAATGGCGATTGCGGTCAGCAATGTCACTACTCCCGGAGACTTATTTTGACGGCTCTATTGAATGAGTGAAGATTTGTTCCGGAAGTTGCGAAATAGTCCATTTTCCATAAATACGTTGTAACTCGCCATTATCCCGAATTCTTTGCAGTCCTTGATTAAACTTCTCCACCAGTTGACGATGACGACTTAACTTGCGACTTATCCCTACATGGAGGGGCAGCATTGCGATTGGTTCCGAATGCATGGTCAGTTTTCCCTGTAGCTCGGGTTCATTATCTATCAGCGAACTGAAAATAAGCCGGTCTCCGACACCGGCGTCGATTCGTTCATATTGCACCATGCGTAAGATACTGAGATCCAGACTCACCGATATCTTTTCAAAATTGTCGGCCTTGGCAAAGGCATGGCCGTAAAATCCCCGGTTTCTCACACCAACCTTATGCCCCTCAAGATCATCCAAGCCACGAAACCTGAAAGTTCTCCGGGCGTGGCTCACTACAACAATTTCATTTATATAGTAGGGACTGGAGTATACAAAGTGCTTTTCTCTTTCCTGACTGAACCATAAGCCCACCAGGCCACCGATAGGACCTGCTTCCGCTTCCGCCTCTGCCAGCACCCGTGCCCAGGGTTTGATCGCTACTTTCACGGTAACTCCCTGTTCGGCAAATGCGGCGATAACGACTTCTTCAGCAAACCCGCTGTTTTCCCCTTCCAACAGAAATGGCGGCCATGGCGGCCCGCCCAGCACCAAAGACTCGGCTACGCAATGGCTGGAGATAAACAGCCAGGCCGACAGTAGAAGGAGATTGCCGTTAACCATCTTGTATCGGTTTAGGTTCAAATAATGCGCCGGAAAATAATCCGCTAGTTAAGAGGCATAAAGTCAGGAAATATTTCCGCCGCTTCCGCAAGATCTCCTATTGGGACATAGGCACACACGTTGGCAAACTGCTGCCAGATTTGCTGAACTCGGGGATTTTCATGGGCCAGTTCGATTGCCTCTTTTGATTTCCACTCAAATATTTCCGTAATCGTTCCGTCTTTGGCTTTCAAAATAATTGGCTGCCGGTCGGTAACGAGTCCTTCATCTCGAAGACTTTGGACATGGCTCTCTACCAGGGACTCCAGGGCTTCCTGTTTACCGGCTATTGGTTTATAGCAAGCAATGACAATTCTTGTAGACACTTTTACTACCTTCGTTCACTCAAGTTGGATTAACCGGACGGCGCCACTTGGGATCAACTACCGGCAACGTTTCATGGTTAAAATGCCGGACGGCACCCAGCAATTTGGAAAATAACTCGTGACCTTCCTGCAATAGCGCTTAAGGAGCCACAGTAAAGGGTTCTCCGGATTCGAGAATTGCCTTAGAGATAGAACTCGCTGCGGTTTCCAGCTCGGCCTCAGAGTAAGCAATTGGCGGATTCAATCCCCATATGGGCTTTGGCCAAGCCGCATCATCCCGGAATCGGACGATATGATGGATATGCAACTGGGGTACCATATTGCCCAGCGCGGCGATATTGAGTTTATCGCCGTTATACAGGCTCATCAGGATTTCGCCCAACAACGCAGATTCTCTTGCAACCTCCACCTGTTCTTCGGCGGAGAGTTGATAGATTTCGTGTATATTGGCAACCCTTGGCACCAGAATGCACCAAGGGTACTGACGGTCGTTCATCAATAACAGCTGTGAAATCGTAAAATTACCGAGAACTCGACAATCCTTCGCCAACTGCTCATGAAGTTTAAAGGCCACAATTCACCTTCGATTAGTAGTTAGACCGTCAACACATCTACTTCAAGTGTCAGATTAAACCACCGGTTTAATACTTAGACCACGACCGATGCCATAGTAGTTAATATCACGCCTTGCCATCCGCACAGGGTCATACAGGTTTCTGCCATCAAAAATAACCGCGTTGGACAACGATTCCTTGATTAAATCGAAATCCGGCGAACGGAACTCCTTCCACTCCGTACAGATGACCAAAGCATCGGCCCCTTTTAACGCCTGCTCTTTGGTGCCACACAGCGTCAGCTTGTCGTTATCGCCATAAATTCGCTGGGTTTCCTTCATAGCTTCCGGATCGTAGGCCTGGACTTTCGCGCCGGACTGCCAAAGATGCTCCATCAATACCCGGCTGGAGGCTTCGCGCATATCGTCTGTATTAGGTTTAAAAGACAAGCCCCAAACGGCGAAGGTTTTGCCTTCAAGCTGATCGGCAAAATGCGACTTGATTTTGTTAACCAGGGAGAGTTTTTGCCTGTCGTTAACCGACTCCACCGCGTTAAGCAGTTCAGCATTATAATCGACTTCACCAGCGGTTCTCGCCAATGCTTTCACGTCTTTGGGGAAGCAGGAACCACCGTAACCGCAGCCAGGATAAATAAAGTGGTAGCCGATTCGCGGATCGGCCCCTATCCCCAAACGTACCTGCTCAACATCCGCACCGAGTTTTTCCGCAAGGTTGGCGATTTCGTTCATGAAGCTGATTTTAGTGGCCAACATAGCATTGGCGGCGTATTTGATTAATTCCGCGGAACGGACATCCGTCACCACCATGCGGTCGTGGTTGCGGTTAAAGGGTTCATAAACCTCACGCATGATATCGATGGCGCGTTCGCTTTCAGCGCCAACCACGATGCGGTCAGGTTTCATAAAGTCACCTACAGCGGCGCCTTCTTTGAGAAACTCAGGATTGGAAACAATGTCATACTCCAGTTGTTTGCCACGCTCTGACAGCACCTCGGCAACAGCCTTATTGACCTTATCACCGGTACCGACGGGTACGGTCGACTTATCCACAATGATCCTATAGTCTTCCATGTACTGGCCGACGGATCGCGCAACCGCCAGGACATACTGCAAATCTGCCGAACCGTCCTCATCCGGCGGCGTGCCGACGGCGATAAACTGGATTTGACCGAACTTTACGGCTTCTTCGGCATCCGTGGTAAAAGTAAGTCGGCCTGCCTCATGGTTATTAACGACAACAGGTTCCAGACCCGGCTCATAAATGGGAATCACCCCTTTTTTCAATCCTTCGATTTTTGCTTCATCGACATCAACGCACAATACGTGGTGCCCTACATCCGCCAAACAGGCTCCGGTTACGAGCCCAACATAGCCTGTTCCAAAAATGGTGATATTCATGGGTGTTCCTATTTATGGATATTACTGAATATAGAGGTTTATGCAAAATTACTCGGCTTGCTGCCGTTAAAAAAAGAAGTCTAGGCCATCGCAGACGAGTTGCCTATGATACTAGACAAGTATTTTAGTCGGGAAGCAGCTTCCTGAACGAAAACATTACCCTGGATCCGCGACATTCTTATTTTTGTTTCTTCTCTGCCCGGCGCTGCTGGAAAAAACCCGAAAGAATTGCGGCACATTCTTCCGCCAATAATCCGCCCTGAGTCTCCACTTTCCAGTTGAACGGGTGATTATCCAGCATGGAACACTGACTTTCGATGGCGCCGGCTTTCGGCTCCAGAGCGCCGTATACCACCCTGGAAACTCTGGCATGAACAATAGCGCCGACGCACATGACACAGGGTTCAAGCGTGACGTAAAGCGTGGCGCCTGGTATACGGTAATTATCCAAGTTTCTGCAGGCTTGCCGAATAGCGCTGATTTCCGCATGGGCACTGGGGTCACGACTGCTGATCGACTGATTCCAGGATTCGGCAACACACAGGCCGTCAACCACGATCACCGCCCCAACAGGCACCTCGCCGAGCTGCGCCGCCTGCTTTGCGCAAACGATTGCTCTCTGCATCCAATAGTTGTCGTCAAAGACGTCTGCTGGCATAACCACTTTTACTTCCGAACCGATTGAAAGTTCGTTATTTTAGGCTTATTCAATTATAAACGAGCTACTTTAGCAATTTATATCAGTGACTTACATGATAGAATTTCTTAAGCAACGTGGATTATTGGAAATCCTGAAGTATGATCTTGTGTAAGCACAAGCAGGTCCTGTTGATCGAAAATGACTTCGAGGCCATCCAAAAATCTTCATGGTTGTCGTTGTATTCTGTAGACACAAAAGGAGTTAGTTTAATACTTGGTCTATATTTAAGTCGTGAAGACTGTGTTTCAAGAGGATATTTATGCGCTACGCCCCAGTGGCTGCGAGTACTGGTGCAGCCAAAGTCGCGGGAGATCTCCGATGACCACCGATAACAGTTCTCTCTGTGCGACAAGGAATTATTTGCATGCAACCACCCGCCATACCAAAAAATGAACCGACACGACTGCTCGCCTTGCAGGAATGTCAACTTCTCGATACCCCCGATGAAGAGCGTTTTGATCGACTGACCCGCTTGACCAAAGATGTGTTTGGCACCTCCATTGTACTAATCTCCCTGGTGGATGCTGAGCGCCAATGGTTTAAATCGAGCCAGGGGCTGGAAGCATGCGAGACCGGGCGGGATGTTTCGTTTTGCGGTCATGCGATCCTCAATGAAGAGATCTTTCAGGTAAGCGATGCAAGACGGGATCCACGCTTTATCGATAATCCTCTGGTCACCGGACAACCTAAGATTCGTTTCTATGCCGGTGCACCGCTGAATACATCCGATGGCTACCGTATTGGCACTCTCTGTATTATCGACGAAAACCCCCGTCAGTTGAATCAACAGGAGCTTGCTTCACTGCGCGATCTCGCCGACTGTGTCGAGCGGGAGATCAACCTTAACCGAGTACAACGACATACCGAAGCGTTGAGCATACTGGCGCAAATCACTTCACAAGCAACGGTGGATGTAAAGGGAGCACTCAGGCAGGCATTAAACCTCGCCTGTGATTATCTGAATATGCCCTTTGGTATTATCAGCAGAATTATCGGCAATGACTACGAGGTTCAATTTCAAATTTCGCCACCGGATACTTTATATGACCAACAGCATTTTCCTCTGGGTCAGACCTACTGTAGCCTTACTCTAAAAGGGGATGATGTACTAGCCATCGGCCAGATGGGTGAAAGTGAATACGCCGCGCATCCCTGCTATGAGACATTTGCCCTGGAAAGTTACATCGGTGTACCGGTCACGGTTCTCGGTGCGCCCTTTGGTACGTTGAATTTTTCGTCTCCAGAGCCGCGCAAACGGCATATTTTTAGTCAGTTCGATATTGAATTCGTTCGACTACTGGGTCGCTGGGTATCAACAACCCTTCAGCGCCGGCTGCTGGATGAATCCCTGCAAGAAAGTGAGGCGCGCCTACGGGGGTTGTTTGAACTTTCACCCGTTGGCATCGCCCTGAATGACTTTACCAGCGGAGCCTTTATTGAGGTCAACGAAGCCCTGATCAGGCCCACTGGTTATAGCCGGGAAGAATTCCTGTCACTAAGTTATCGGGATCTAACTCCCAGGGAGTATGAAAAACAGGAAGCACGCAAACTCCAAAGCCTGGAGCAGACGGGACGTTACGGTCCTTACGAAAAGGAATATATCAACAAGGAAGGTAAGCGCTATCCCGTGGTGGTGAATGGTATGATCGTTCACGATAACTCCGGCAGAAAAATGCTCTGGTCAATTATCGAGGATGTTACCGAGCGAAAACGCGCACAACGAGAGCTAACCCGGTTCAAGAACACCCTGGATCAAACATTGGATTGTGTCTTCATGTTTGACGCGGACACACTCCTTTTTAGCTATGTCAACGAGGGGGCTATTCAGCAGGTGGGATATACCCAGGACGAGCTGGCGATGTTGCACCCGTATGATATCAAGCCGGAATTCAGCGAGGTTCAGTTCAAACAAATGATTGCCCCCATGCTGGCGGGAAAACAAAACGCGGTAAATTTCGAAACAATACACCAGCATAAAAGTGGAAAGCACATCCCCGTAGAGATTTTCCTACAATACGTCGAACAACAAAATGAATCCGGCCGGTTTGTAGCGATAGTGCGGGATATCACAGAACGTCTGCGCACGCGGAACGCACTTAAGGAACAGGCTGAACGCACACAGGCAATTCTTGAGAATATGGTGGATGGTATCATCACCATCAATGAAAACGGGATAATAGATTCTTTCAATCCTGCCGCCGAACATATTTTCGGTTATTCAGCGGATGAAGTACTTGGACAAAATATCAATATGCTCATACCCAACCGTCTTCGAAATGCCCACGAGAGTTTTCTGACCGGCTATCTGGAAACCGGAGAAGAAAGTATTGCCGGTAACGGCCGTGAAGTGGAAGGCGTGCGTAAGGATGGCCGTCTGTTCCCGGTGGAACTGGCAGTGTCCACAGTCACCCACCAGGGGCGCCCACTGTACATAGGACTGGTACGTGATATTACCGAACGCAAGCGCCTGGAAGAGATGAAAAGTGAGTTTGTTTCCACCGTAAGTCATGAGTTACGCACACCGCTGACCTCAATACGCGGAGCGCTTAACCTAGTGATAGGCAAGGCCGGTCATTTACTGGAAGGTAAGCCCAAGCAAATGCTGATGATGGCCGAGCGTAATAGTGAGCGCCTGACACTGTTGATCAACGACATTCTTGATCTGGAAAAAATTGAATCCGGTCGCATGGAATTCGAGTTCCAATCAGTTGATCTGGTACAACTGGTTCGACAAGCTCTTGAAGATAACGAAGGATATGCCAGGCAGCATCAGGTTAAACTGGTAATGGAAACAACACTGACTGAGGCAACTGTGTATGCAGATGAACACAGATTACTCCAGGTGCTGGCGAACCTGATTTCCAATGCCGTGAAGTTTTCACCCAGGGAAAAACCGGTAGAGATATCCATTAGTAGTACTGACAGTAACTATCGGGTTGTTGTACGTGATTTTGGCAACGGTATACCGGAAAAATTCAAAAAACGGATTTTTCAGCGCTTTGCCCAGGCAGACAGCTCTGACACCCGTGAAAAAGGCGGCACCGGCCTGGGCCTGAGTATAAGCAAGGCCATAATCGACCGTCACAGCGGTGTGATCGCCTATGAAAGCAAACCCGGGCAAGGCGCACGGTTCTATTTTGAGTTGCCTGCGAAACCGGTTACTGCCGGATTACATAGAAATACATCAAAGGGCGCAGCTGTATTGATCTGCGAAGATAATCAGGATGTCGCCGAAATCCTAGCAGAAATTCTCCTTGGCGAAGGTGTGAACAGTGACATTGCCCCATCTATTGCGCAGGCACGCTCTCTACTGGCCACTCACCGCTACCAATTGATATTGCTGGATCTTATTCTGCCGGACGGTGACGGCATAGCGCTATTGGAGGGATTGCGAACAGACCCCGCGACCGCACAATTGCCGGTGATCGTCGTCTCCGCAGATGCCGAAGAGGGCAAAAAGTCATTCAAAGGAAACGTGATGTCAGTTATTGACTGGTTACAAAAACCCGTCGATCAGGAAAGGCTTAAACGAGCCATGGACGAAGCGCTTAACCGTTCGCCTCGACCGCATATCCTGCACGTGGAAGACGATATGGATATAGTTCAAATCGTTCATACCTTAATCGACGACACAGCCGACTTTAGTTATGCCACCAGCCTGAAAGAAGCACAACAAAAGCTTGCACTGGATGAATATGACCTGGTGATTCTGGATCTCGGCCTGAAAGACGGCGACGGCACAGAACTGCTCGATGACATCAAGCGTAGCTGCCCGGTGTTGATTTTTTCCGCAGAAAGGCCAGTGAGAGAAGTGACCCAACGTGTAAATACCGCACTGACCAAAACGCATACCAATAACCAAGAGTTACTGATCACAATAAAAACATTGTTAAAGAGGCAAGAAGCATGAGTGATACTCTGACGGTTCTTTACGTCGAAGATGAAGCGGATATTCGTGAGATGACCGAGTTTGCCCTTGAGGATGAGGGCTTTGAACTTGTGCAATGTGTTTCCGGACAGGACGCCCTGGACAAGGCCGGCGACGTTAACCCGGGCCTGTTGCTGCTGGATATGATGATGCCAGGGATGGACGGGATGACCACGGCCCAGAAACTTCGCGAGTTACCACACCTGGCTGAAGTGCCGCTCATCTTCATGACTGCTAAAGTCCAGCAGGCAGAAGTGGAAAAGTACAAGGCTATGGGGGCTATCGGTGTTATCAGCAAACCGTTCGATGCAATGGAACTGCCCAATACAATTCGTCAATTACTGGCGGATGCGTATGACTAGCCGCCGATCCGCATGGAAACTCTCAACGCCCATATTCTAATTCAAAGCATTTGCCCAAGGTAATACTATGGCACTGAGCGAAGAACGTCGAAAGAAAAGGGAAAAATTGCAGGCAGCGTTTTTAGCCGGGTTGGATGATCGACTATTGGCCATTCGGGAACTTGTCCGCAAACTCAAAGAGAATAGTTTTGACAAGGAGGGAATGGCCGAACTGCATATGCTGGTACATAACCTGAATGGGTCTACCGGTACTTACGGTCTCATGTCCATCAGCCAAGAGGCTGGCAAACTGGAAAACCAACTGGTTAGATTCAAGGATGGGTTCAAACCACCTTCCGAACAACAATGGCAGACAATAGACCTGGCTATCGCCAATCTTGATGAATTTATTCTCATTGCCAAAAAGACCGAACTGAATACCCTGCGGATTCCGGCGCATCCCATACGTAACCACCGCCTCCCACTTATTCATATTGTCGAGGACGATAAGGAACAGGCCGGACATCTCAGTGAATACCTACGTGAAGAAGGTTTCCGCACTGAAATCTTTTATTCACCACAGGCGTTCCGCTACAGACAAAAGGTCGACCTAGGTGAACGACCCGCAGCAGTGATAATGGACCTCATATTTCCCGGAAACGAGAGCGCAGGTGCCGAACTCATTGCAGAGTTGGAAATATCTCCCAAAGACGACGTTCCGGTGATCGTGTTATCGGTGCGCGATGAGTTGCAAGCGCGACTGGAGGCCTTTCGCGCAGGCGCCTGCCGCTACCTGACCAAGCCATATGACAAGGCGCAGCTAATTGGTATCCTGGATGCGGTGACGGGACGCCAACCGGCGGAGCCGTTCCGGGTTCTGATGGTCGACGATGACGAGGCGATGCTGGAAGCGGAAGCGCAGGTGTTGGTCGATGCCGGTATGGAAGTCCGTGCCCTGTCGGATCCATTGCAAACTCTTAAAACACTACAAAAATTCGTACCCGATGTCATTGTGCTGGACGTGTATATGCCCGGCGCAACCGGACCGGAACTGGCCGCAGTAATACGCGAACGTGATGCGCAATTACAGACGCCCATTCTGTTTCTGTCTTCGGAAAAAGATATGAGCCAGCAGTTACAGGCCTTGAGCCTGGGCGGGGACGATTTTCTGGTCAAACCGATTAAAACGGAACACTTCATCTCGGCGGTCACTGCACGCGCTCGACGTGCCCGGCAAAACCGCGCAATCCAACGACGTTTGGAAATCGCCATCTACGAGCGCGAGCGTGAACACCTGGCGCTCAATCTTCACGCCATTGTCAGCATTGCCGACGAAAACGGCGACATTATTCAGGTCAACGACAGGTTCTGCGAGGTCAGCGGTTACAGTCGCGACGAACTGCTGGGACAAAACCATCGCATCGTAAAATCCGATGAACATACGCTTGGCTTTTATCAGGAGTTGTGGCGGACCATCACAGAAGGTCAGACATGGCATGGAGAGTTCTGCAACCGTCGTAAAGACGGCAGTCTTTATTGGGTTGCATCAACGATTGCACCATTTCTCAATGCAGAGGGCAAACCCTATCAGTACGTTTCCATTCGCACCGATATTACCGAAACCAAGCAACATCAACAGGTACTGGAGACAATACAGGAAAATCTTGCCGGAACTTTGGAGTCCACCGCCGACGGCATACTGGCCGTGGATGGTCAGGGCAAGGTGTCTATCGCCAATAGGCATTTTTATGATTTGTGGCGTATCCCGGAAGATATGCGAACAACGGCGCAGCTTGAAAACACCCTGTTAAATGAAGTTGAGCCACAGCTCGCTGACCCACTAGGCTTTCGTGAACGTACTCGGCAACTTTATCAATCGGGCGATGACCATCTGGATGTTATTGAATTCCGAGACGGTCGGGTTTTTGAACGTTTTTCCCGGCCACTTGTTTTTCAGGGCAACATAGCCGGCCGGGTCTGGAGCTTTCGGGACATAACAGAAGCAAAAAAAGCAGAGGAAAAACTTCGGCAAACCGCCCTATTCCTAGACAGCATCATCGATAACGTGCCCGACATGGTTTTTCTCAAGCATGCTTCGGATCTGCGATTCGCCCTGCTCAATAAAGCCGGGGAACAATTACTGGGACATTCACGTTCCGAGTTGATCGGACGTAACGACCATGACTTTTTTCCGAAAGAGCAGGCCGACTTCTTTACCGCCAAGGACCGCGCGGTGTTGCAAAAAAACGAGGTGGTGGACATTCCCGAGGAACCCATCGATACACCCAGCGGAACCCGTATTCTTCATACCAAAAAGCTGACGTTACGCGATGCCTATGGCCAACCGGAATACCTCCTGGGCATCTCCCAGGACATTACCAAGGAAGTCGAGATTAAAGAATCCCTGATCGTCGCCCGTGAGGAAGCGGACCGGGCCAACCGGGCCAAGTCTGAATTCCTGTCCAGCATGAGCCACGAATTGCGAACCCCCATGAATGCTATCATCGGCTTCAGCCAATTACTGGACCTTGACCGTGAACTGAAATCGGACCAACAAGAAAATGTGAAAGAAATCCGCAAGGCCGCGGATCATTTGATGGAATTAATCAACGAAGTGCTGGATCTGGCAAAGGTGGAATCCGGCAATATCAACTTATCGCTCGAACCGGAGGCGGTTGTTCCTATTGTCGAAGAGTGCATAGGACTTGTGGCCACGTTAGCGGAAAAACGTGATATCAATATAAGCCACTCCAGGATTGCAGGCGCCCGAATAAGGACCGACCGGACCCGTCTTAAACAAGTTCTGCTCAACCTGTTGTCCAACGCCATAAAATACAACCGTGATGGTGGCTCCGTGGAAGTAAAACTTCAAACTACGGACGATGGAAAACTACGCGTTGCGGTAAGTGATACGGGAGCGGGCATTGCTGAGGACAAACTGGATCAGTTATTCCAGCCTTTCAATCGTCTTGATGCCGAGAACAGTGAAATCGAGGGGACAGGGATCGGCCTGTCTCTCACTCGCCGAATTGTCGAGTTGATGGGTGGCAAAGTTGATGTCGAAAGCCAACTGGGAGTCGGTAGTACCTTCTGGATAGAGTTACCCATCGACTCCCGTCTTAATAAACAGCCAACCACAAATGGCAGCAATAGCACGCATAGTGAAAACACGCCCAAGGTGCAGACCGGCGCATATGAGCAAAGGTATACCATTCTTTATGTCGAGGACAATCCGGCAAACCTCAAACTGGTGGCGAAGATTCTTGGCCGGCGCCCTCACGTCCGACTGCTATCGGCGCATACTCCCAGCCTGGGAATCGACCTGGCAGAAACCCATCATCCTGACTTAATTTTGCTGGATATAAACTTACCGGGCATGAGCGGTTACCAGGTACTCAATAAACTGAGATCGAATAGCGCGCTTAATGAAATTCCTGTAGTAGCGGTGACAGCCAATGCTATGCCAAAAAGCATTGCCCGTGGCAAACAGGCAGGCTTTGATGAATATCTGACGAAGCCATTAGACGTTGCAAAGTTTAATGAGACCATTGACCGGCTATTGCTTAACAAACCGGATTCAGAGTAGGTCAGTCAGTCCAATTTGCCAAAATTCCCGGCGCCGAGCTACCGCCACTCATTAACCTGCAAACCAAACTGCCTTAAAAAAGCTCAGACGTATGAACGCTAAGTTTTAACGCCTACTCCCACTCGATTGTAAATGAGCAATTTTTTACTTTTATTATCAATAGGTTAAAAATCATAGAATACGCAGTACCATTAAAAATACCATGCTCAGAAATTTATTGTAAAGATATTTATTTAAGGAGGAAAATAGGGCTATTGTACAGCAAACAGGTAACTACTGCCTCAGGTGTAGCTTCATGCAACTGTAGAGTTTGACAGCCTACTTAGCAAACTCTAAGCAACGAGGCTACAGCTCTTCAAACCCAGATAATTTTTCCGTTTTGCAGCCAAAAGTGAGATTTACATCCTCCTTTGAGCCTGACTGATGGGTACAACGTGGGCTTACCTCCCTTACCAATACTGATAGATAGACCAATGGGGCTTAACCTCCTCTATTAACAGCAGCTCCAGGTGCTTGCCACAGCCGCAAGGGCAACGAAATGCCACAGCCCAGTCCTCGTTATTTTCTCGAGCCAACACCAAATTGCGCCAGGGTAACTTTGGTGGAGGTGTATCCGCCTCAACAATGGTGATACGTCGTGCGGGAAGAAATCTATCTGCCTGCTTTAGCATCCAACTTGGCCATTTCATACGTTCACCTCACTGATGGCAAAACGCGGCATGCCCAGCAGAGGCTCAATTAAACCACGGCCAAGGTGAGGGTTCGGCGCACGGCTAAAGACCGCTTCGTCCATAAACTCCTCTTCACCCGCGGCCAGTGAAAATCTGGTACGAGCCCGCTCGGCATTAGGTTCATGACGAAAGGGGTATGCGCGCGCAATAAACTCCATGACGCAGTCACTGGCAGCACGCATATTTAGGGAGATAACCGATGGCGCTTCTTCAGCAACATCTTTGATGTACCCTTCTGCCACCTGCTCCGCCAACTCATTAGGGGCCACTTGTTGCAAGTATTCCCGGCGCAGTGATTCTGGAGTGTAGACTCCGCGATCCGCCAAGGTGCTGCCACCAGGTTTGACATAGTCCACCCGCCCACATACATCGCCAACAGCGACTCCACTTGCACTCTGGCGGGTGGGGATAGTAACGGCCACATCAAATAGTGGCTGCAGGAACGCTGCAGCGATGCGGTCACACACTTGCCGCCCTTCAAAGCTATCGACACAGCAAAATAGCACGTCACCTTTGCCCGCCAGCTCGATGGCCTCGCGGGTAGCAATACTGGCTTTAAGTGTGAGCACTTCGATATCGTCGCGGTAGGTGGGAATAACCGACGCAAACCTAGCCACTTTGGCTGTACCGTTCCGGGCATCATCCAGTGTGGCGTTAAGGATACGGTTGAGATTCTTGAATTCAATCTCATCAAAATCGATCAGGATCAATCGGCCAAAGCCAAGTCGAGCCAGCTGTTCTGCCACAATGGACCCAGTACCCGATACCCCGACCACGCAAGCGGTGAAGTTTTTTAGGTGACGCCCCATTTCGGTAGAGAAAGCCATAGGGATAGGTAGCAAACTCCCCTGCTCAGATGCTTGCCAGGTTACCAACTCATCGCTAGCAAGGTGCACGGCGCTGACGTGTGTGGTCACCAGTTGGCGATCATAGAGCCGAGCTCGAATGGCACCATCCGACGTCATTATGGCCGAGCCATGCCGGGTCAAAGACGATTCACTGGCCTCGAATAGCGCGGGCATAACGTCTCGATCACTGTCATCATCAATATCTGAGAACTCCAAGAGGCCGCCGGGATGCGAGTGCATGAGAAATATCGACAGAGCATGAGCCTCGGCCAGATCAATAGCCTCCTCTATGGCAGTGCCAGGCCAACTGATGCGGTCGGGCAAGCGCACGCTGCAATCGGCGTGGTCAACCAATATGATCTGATTGACCACATACCGATGTGCGGCGCTTTGGGCGCAGAGCACAATGGCGGCGGCCTCCAGACCGTCGCCGGGGAAAAGGTGCTCGCGCAGTTTGGCATGATGAGCCTCACTGATCGCCAGTTTGATAGGCTGATTAATGGTTGCGCTCATTTTCCCACCTCCCGAAGCAGCGATTCTTCCACAACAGCCAAGTGAGTTATTACGCTGTCAGTTAAGGGGTTCCATTGTGTGACGCCATTGAGATGGCGACTCCAGCGCTGGTAGACGTTCCCAAGAATGTTTTCCCGGCTTTCGGTCTGAGCGATGTTGCCACCATTGGCCAGCGTCAGGACAGGATGAACGAAGAACATATCGAGCTTTGCGTCCGGGTAAGCAGTGGGAATCTCTATGGCAAGATCTACCTGCTCATAGTTATAACCTCTCGGCAAGAGGTGATTGTGAATGATCAACCAACGCCGTGCCCCGACCAGGCGGGTCTCCCAGTCGAGCCCCAAGCAGTTCAAATACGCCACGTCTTGATCCAGCAGGGTAAACTCAAAGATGGGGGCAACTGCCGCCTCACCATTGTTGATTTCTGCTGGGGTGAGACGGAGCTTTTCGATACCCGGTTTCCGCAGGTCGATGACATCACTCATCTCGATGACCTGCTTGCGCTCACCCTTCACCTTGAGCACCAGAATCCAACCCTTATCTGGATTAAAGCCGGCCGCCTTAAGTGCATCGCTGGCAACAATCGTCGGTTGTTCAACGTTTACAGTAACGCCCTGCACGTTCAGCTTCCAGATTTTGCGTTGAGTGTAGAGTTTCTCGAGACCAGGCTCATCCAAATCCACATAGTCCCCGTCGGCAAGAAGCTGATCCGGCTCATTACGACGCTCCAACCAGATGTCTTGATTCTCAGCAATGCAGCCAACGCGGCGCAGCATATCCTCACAAATGTGGGCCTGGCCCCAGGGAAAACGCTGTCCGTTTAAGGCGACATAGAAGAGGCGATCGCTATCGAAGGCAAAAAACTGCTCAACGCCACGTTGATACACGTCCACAGTGTCATCGAGGTCTACCGCTTCGAGCTCGCCTTTGTCGTCAAACAGCAACAGCAGGTGGTTTTCAACGGGGGTTTTGCCTGCTGCACTCAGGATTTGACGACCGGTAGGCACCGGATCGTCAATTTCAACCAAGGTGCCCTGCCCGTTGCGATCAAGCACCTGCACAAGGTAGTGCTCCGCAAGAGGCAGCGGGCGGCCCTCTTGACGGCAAAGGGCTATGTTTTCGCGCTCAACACGCGCTTTGTTGGGAGAAGTAGCATTGTTCATAATCGAATAATCTCTTGATAACCTGCCGCGACACGCGGTTTCTTGGCCGTTCAAGGGGTTAATCGAAGCGAATCGTCCCGACCGGAAAGTTTAATCTACTTTTTTATACAAATCTTTCCTGCCGGTACTTTGCCACAGATGAAAAAGCTCGGGCAGCGGGGGCAAGTGCGATTTTCAGGCTTTGCGGGAAAGTGCCCCTGGGCAATAGCGCCCATGGCCGATTGGGTTTTGCTCAGGCGTGCAGATTTTTTGCGGTCGGTCACCGTGACCTGCTCCTGGGTTTCGCCAGCTAAGTGCACAGCCTCCACTCGAGTGCCATGCCCGAATTGACGTTCTGCCGCCTCCAGCAATAGTGTGTATTCAATGCGGTCAAATTCGTCGCTGCCCTTTTTGCCGGTTTTAATGCGCCGAATGCTGTACTTGCCGTCTGTATCGAGTGTCAATTCATCGGGTGATACGCTGATCTCGCCCTCTGGAAAAGACACTTGCAGCACCTCGGGCTTGACCAGCTGACGCCCCTGGCGGGTCTCGATCAGGTATTGCACCAAGCGCCTCCCGATGCGGCGATAGTCCTCCGCGTAACCGTGATCCACAGGGCCCCGGTTGAACCACGACTGTGTAAATTGAGCCTCCAGTTCACCAGCGCTTGGCGTGGATTCGCTGTGTTGCTGTCCCAACCAATCCAGCACATCATACACCGCGCTGTGCATTTGCATGAACGCACTCTCGGTACGCTTGCCCGCCAAGGCCAAAGCGTGGGTGTAGAGAAACCGCCTGGGGCAGCGGTCATACAAACTGAGCTGTTTTTCGCTGATCAGCAGTGCTTCTTCATCGAGGCTTAAGACCTCAGGCTCCACAGGACTGAGACTGAGCCGAGTCGGATTATTCTGCTGTTGGATAACCGAAGCAATGCGGTCGATATATTTTGATCGGCTGCGATTTTTGCCGTCGTTTTGTACAGAAGAGGCGTAAAGCAACAACTCATTTTGCGCCCGCGAAGTGGCCACAAAGAACTTACACTCTTCCTCTTCTTCGTGCCCGGCTTTGATAGCCTCAAGCCCCGTTAAGCCCTCTGTTCCGTCGATCAGCCCATCAGGGGGTACACAACGCGGCGGCCTGTTGCTGCCCGGCAATCCGGTGGCGATCATACCTGGGAGGTGCACCACCTTGAACTCCAAACCTTTGCTGGCATGTATGGTCATTAAGCGAACGCCATTGATGCTGTGCACCGCCTGAGGGAGTTGACGCATTTCACGGTCTTCGGAGAGCAGCACAATGCGGCGAATGCGCGACAGCAGCCTATCAATAGGCAATCC
>JANQMN010000093.1 GCA_028280065.1 Hahella sp. | reverse complement strand
ATAGGTATCGTTACCGGCATCGCCCCGGTAATAGTCATGGCCGGCGCCACCATCAAATATGTCGTCGCCGCTTCCTCCGTAGTGATAGTCGTTACCTGTACCGCCTAATAAGGTATCGTTGCCGTCTTCCCCATATAGAACATCGTTATCTTCATTCCCTTCCAGAATGTCATCGCCCTGACGCCCATATAGAGTATCGGCACCTGTTCCACCCATTAGGTAATCGACTTCCGGACTACCATACAATTTATCGTGGCCGGAACCACCTAAGAGTTCGTCACCACTCAAACGGGCATAGAGCGAATCGTCTTGAATGCTTTCTTGTGTGCTAATCTCCAGGATGTCTTCATAGCTCCAGGAAGTCCCATCGGCAAAGCGCACCTCGGTAAACCCATAACGGGCATCTTCGTTTATAAAGAAATTGTCGACAAACACATAGTTATCCCGGTTACCGACATACAGATAGAGATCGGCTCCTCTGCGTCTGACGGTGACATCGGAAACCGCCACATCGTCTTTGAACTGCAGAATATCGACTCGACCGGCACCATTATCGTAGGTACGAATGGTGTCCTTCCCGTCGCCCATGCCGTACAAATAGGTATCGTTACCGGCATCGCCCCGGTAATAGTCATGGCCGGCGCCACCATCAAATATGTCGTCGCCGCTTCCTCCGTAGTGGTAGTCGTTACCCGTACCGCCTAACAAGGTGTCGTTGCCGTCTTCCCCATGCAGAGCATCGTTATCTTCATTCCCTTCCAGAATGTCATCACCCTGACGTCCATATAGAGTATCTGCACCTGTTCCACCCATTAGGTAATCGACTTCCGCACTACCATACAATTTATCGTGGCCGGAACCACCAGAGAGTTCGTCGCCACTCAGACGGGCATAGAGCATATCATCTCGGTTAGAGCCTTGATTTCCTTCTAGTACAGTACTGCCTTCTTCATCTGCACTATTTTCTTGATCAACCTCCGAATCACCATTCGGCAAAGGAAATTCAGTGTCTTTAGGCTTTGCAACACCATAGTAGACTACAGTTTTAACCGTATTGCTTTTATCGTCATAAACAGTTTCAACCAGCATCCCTTCCGGACTTAGCTCTCCGACCAACCGCCCTTTGCCATCGTAGAAAAAATAACTATGCCGGTCCTCCGCCTCATTGGCAGCCGGGCGAATCGTGTCCATTGAGCCCGTAGTCCCCTGTGCCGGACTGGCATAGGCGATCACTTCCACCTTCTGGCCAAGGGCGTTATAGACGGTCTCCGTTAAAATGCCTGCCGGGTCGATGGTGCCAACAAGCTGATCGTCTTGGTTGTAAAAGAAATAGGTGGTGCGGCTACCGGTATTGGTGCGGTCAACCCGCCCCTGTTGATCGTAGTGGGTAACTGAGGTTAATAACTCGGGATCGATTTGTTGGGTCAACCGTCCGGCATCGTCATAGACAAACCGGGTGGTCCGGTCATTATCGTGAACAGCTGGGCGAATGTTGTTGATCTCATCGACCAATAAGGTATTGCCATTGACCAAGGCGGAAAGACTGATCCGGTTCCAGTAGGTGGTGGTGTGATCGACCTGGCCCGCACGGCTATAGACGGTTTCCGTCAGTGTGCCGTAGGTGTCGATGCTGGCTGTGACTCGGCCGGCGGCATCATACAGCGTATAGGTGGCGGTACCGTCACTTCCCCTTACCATATTTACCCGACCGGCGGCATCGTAAAAATACTCCAGCGTGCGATGATCGATATCGTCCGTGACATCAGTGGAAACCAACTGCCCGGCAGCATCGAATATGGAGGTGGTTTTCTTGCCTTCCGCGCTCGTCACGGTAATGCTGCTGCCGTTGTAGTCCGTGGTGGTTTCTATTCCTCGGGCATTGACAGCGGTCTCGCGACCTTCGCCGTCGTAGGCATAGGTGGTTTTTTCCACGCCACTATTGCGCTCGACATACTCTTCAGCCAGTTGGCCATGGGCGTCATAGACAAAATGTTGGGTCAGCGTGCGGCTATCCAGAATCCCGACGCCGTTTTCATCCACCGCCGCAAAAGCCGTGATGGCTTTGAGCTGGTCGCGGGCATCGTAGTGATAGTCGGTGCGTGTCGTGAGTCCCGGATGTTGTTGGCCGGCCCAGGTGGTCATTTGCCCGAGAGAAAAGGTTTCGTCGGCCGCAATTGCCGCCAAATCGACGACGGCTCCTGCATACTGTAGGGTGATTTCCCGATTGCCTTCTGTGGTATAGAGATGTTCGGTCACCCGCCCTTCGGCACTGATCACAAACCTCAGGTGATATTCGTCATCGTAGACAAAGCGGGTGACCTGCGGGTCGCTAGTACCTTTAATTTCGTTAACCACCCGTCGGCCGTCGTAGCGCCATTCGGTGGCAACCCCTTCGGCGTCGACGGCACTCAGGCGGTTGCCTTGGTCGTCGTAGGTGTAGGTGACGCGGGTGAGGTTGTTGGTAACATCGATGACCTTTGTCAGATTGTTGTCTGTATCATATTGATAGTCGGTAACCAGCGTCGTCGGACTGCCCGTGACACTGTTGACCTGTGGGGATTCCGAACGGACCAGGCGATGATCGTTGTCAAAGGTGTAGGTCCAGGTTTTTCCTAAGCCATCTTCAATCTGGGTTTGATTCGCTTGATAACTATAGGTCAAGGTATTCTGACCGCCGTAGCTTACGGTTTTGATTTTACCGGCGTGGCTGCCGCTGGAATAATAGGTAAAGGCGACCTGGGTGCCGTCGGATTGGGTGACGGAGGCAATAGCCTGGCCGCCGCCATCATAGGCATAGGTGGTCTCGTAGATTTCGTGGTCTGTGGTGTCCTCTGGCGTCAGGTCGGTTAGGATCTTTTCCAAGCGGCCTTGGGTATCGTAACGGTAATCCACTTGCTTGGTGGTTTGACCTCCCACCAGGGTGCTCAACGTGGCTAAACGCCCTTCGGTGTCATAGCCAAACACCATGCCTTCGCCATTGCTGAAGGTAATGTTTTTGAGGCGGCCACTATCATAGGTATAGCTGCGCAGGTTACCGTCCTGGTCCTTGGACGATACCAGACGCCAGTGGCCGGATTGCAACTGGTAAGTATCCTCCGCACCGGTTGCCTGGTTGCGCCAATGTACGGTATTGCCAGCGGCATGGTAGACCAGGGCGTTGTGGCTACCCTCCCCGGTCAGAGCTTCGAAGCGGCGGTAGACCACCGTATCTTCCGTGACGTCTTCGGTATAGGCAAAGTTGACCCGATGGCCGTCGCCCAACACCAGTTCCATACCGGTGTCGCTGACATTGTCCAGGTACCGTTCAAACCCGAAACGCCAGGCTTTATAACCGCTGTCATTCCATTGCCCCAGGCTGTTATAGGTGCGTTGGGCGACAATATCGATCCCCCGTCCCACCAGGATTTCGTCATGGTCGCTGACCACCAGGTTGCCGGTCGCGGCATTGACGTAACTGGACACCCCGCCTTGGCCGATCCCCGCCGCACCGCCACTGAAGTGCCCGCTGAGGTGTGACAAGGAGGAGTTAAACAATCCCAATCCGTCATTGAAGATTAACGACGCCATAACGCTTTTCCTTTTCCTGGAGCCGGGTTATTGCCCGGCAATCAAAGTATTATTCCTGGTAACCGACACGAAACTGTGCCGAAATCAAAAATGGATTACTTATAGATTCCACGGAAAGCGGAGAATGTTTAGCGGGAAATGAAAAATTTTTCTTTTTTATTCGAAAAAAGTGATCGCATTGTCACATTTATCTTTTCCTTCCTCTTCCCTTATAGTGATTTCTGCTGCTTCAGACGACCTTTCCCACAAAGTGTCAAAAGAAAAAGTAAACTGGCAGAACCAAGGATGGGAACTCGTTTGGCAGGAGGAGTTCGATCTCCCTCTCCGACAGCAGATTTAGAAGCAATTAAATCGTACTGAGTTGGGTAACAAGTTTGATTTGATTTCATGGCAATCCCAACAGGCTTTGATATTACGAATCTGCGGCTCAATCTGCGCAAGTAGCTTAATCAGGTGTGGATCAAAATGTTGGCCGGAAGATTTCTTGATTTCCTCCAACGCCTCTTCCAGGGTCCAGGGTTGCTTATAGGGCCGCTCCATGGTCAATGCATCCAGTACGTCTGCAATGGCAGTAATGCGGGCAGACTCCGGAATTTGCTCCCCTTGAAGACCCGCCGGGTAACCCGCCCCATTCCACTTTTCGTGATGATTCAGGGCGATTTCGGCGGCCAGCTTAAACAGACGGGTATGGCCTTTGGTCAGTATCTCATAGCCGATTTCAGTATGGCGTTTCATGACGATCCATTCCTGGGGCAGCAGTTTGCGCGGCGCTTTGAGGATTTCATCCGGAATACCGATCTTTCCAGTATCATGCATAGGTGCCGCATTACGAATTAACTCGACGTTTTCTTCTGACCAGCCTGCGGCGCGCGCCATAGCAGCCGCGTAGTCGGCCATACGCCAGATATGTACGCCGGTATCTGTATCGTTGTAATGACCCGCCTTGCCGAGCATCGCGATCGCCTCTTTCTGAACCCGTTCGAGTTCACCGGTATGCACCAGTGACAAATGCGTTGCCACACGCGCTAGAACCACTGATGGTGAGACAGGCTTGGTAATATAGTCCACGGCACCGGCGTCAAAGCCTTTCGCTTCGTTTTCGATGTCGTCCATTGCAGTCACGAAAATGACCGGTGTGAGCAAGAAAGACGGATTTTCTTTTAGTCGGGTGCAAACTTCGTAGCCATCCATCTCAGGCATCATGATATCCAGCAATACCAGATCAGGTTGATGCTTCTGTGCTGCAATCAATGCTTCTTTGCCGTTTTTAGCAAATGCCAGATGATAACCCGCCGGAGATAATACCTGTCGTAGTACGCTCAGGTTATTAGGTTCATCATCGACGATGAGGATTTTTTTACTCACCCATTTACTCCAGTACAAGACTCAACTGATGCGCCAGCGCTTTAACCTGACCTTCAGCTATCCTGAAATCGAAGTTCTCAATGCTTTTATTGATCGGTCCCAATTGCTCCTTGTCCAGATAACCCGTCAATTGTCGCAACCAAGGACCGACTACGTCGGGATCGTCCTGATCCAGATCTTTCCACAGATTGCTGAGCAATCGACTTACAACTTTCCTGTCAAATGTATGCATTGATTTTTCTACCTGCGACCAACCGGTATTCAATTGATCTATGCAGTATTTAGCTTCCTGCATGGCATTGCCAAGCGCTGGACATAACGTGGCTGCCTTGGTACTGCGCCCTGCTTTCAGCAGCCTATCGATATCATTGGCTGTTCTTTCTATTTCAATCAGTCCCAGGTTCGCGCTAACTCCCTTGATCGCATGCGCTATCGATCGGGCTTTATCAGGTTCTTCGCTGAGTATGTGCACCTTGAGCTCGGCGTCGTCCCGTATCCACCGCTGAGTAAAACTTGCCAGAGCTTGCGCATACATTTTGGGATCCCCCCATAGCGTAAGTGCTTTTTCAACATCAACAATCGATTCGATCGCCGACAGATCGGTTTTTCCCGGACGATGTATATCCACATTAACTTCATCGTTGGCAAACCCGCTACCGTCCGGAACCAGCCTTTCCATTTCGGTAAACAGTTCATCGAAATTAACCGGTTTTCCCAATACTGAATTCATGCCTGCCTTATAACACCGGTCACATTCATCACTCATGACGCTGGCAGTCAACGCGATGACGGGAATCCTTCCACCCAACTGACGGATTCTACGCGTCGATTCCATCCCGTCCAGCTCCGGCATTTGCACATCCATCAGAATCAGATCGAATGGGTTGTCCCTGAATGCCTTGACTGCCTGCAACCCATTATCCACGCACATCACTTCATGTCCCTGCTCCTTAAGGCGCAACTCAGCCAACAAGGCATTTTCAGGAATGTCTTCGGCAATCAACACGCGGAACCGCCGTGGCGAAAAAAGCATAGGGGCTTCAATGGTATGTCCTTCGATAATGCATTTATCCAAACAATCGGCCAGGGGCATATGTGTCGTAAAATGAAATACGGAACCTTGCCCCTCCTCACTTTCGACCCAGATTTCACCGCCCATCAACTCCACAATCTGTTTGCTGATGGAAGTACCCAAACCTGTGCCGCCAAAACGCCGTGCCGTAGAATCATCTTCTTGAGTGAAAGGCTGGAAGATTTTACCGATAGACTCCTGTGCTATGCCGACACCAGTATCCTGCACCGAAAAATGCAAGATGTTTCCACTGTCATCCGGACGTTTTATGGTCAGGTTAATACACCCCTTCTCTGTAAACTTGACCGCGTTACCAAGCAGGTTTAACAGGACCTGGCGTAAACGGTTCGGGTCACCGAAAAAGCAATGCGACAACTCACCGTCATAATGGAAAGCCATATCAATAGACTTTTCTCTGGCCCGATGTTCCAGCGTCGACATCACGCTTTTCGCAAGATTCGGGAGGTTGAAAGGGACCGATTCGAGCCGAATCTTGCCTTCTTCAATTTTACTCAGGTCCAGTATGTCATTAATAATCCGCATTAATGAATGTGCAGAGTTCTGTGCAATCTCAAGATGTTCGCGGGCCTCACCCGGCAGACTGCCATCCAACACCACATCCAAGAAGCCGATCACCGCATTCATCGGCGTTCGGATTTCATGGCTCATATTCGCCAGGAACGCGGCTTTGGTGCGACTTGCGGCTTCGGCCTCTTCCTTTGATTTGACAAGTTCTTTCTCTGTTTTCTTCTGTTCCGATATATCGGTGATAAAGGCCACGAACATATGGCGATCTTCATACGGCTGGGAATGACCGACAGCAAGGTGAATGGGAAAAGTGGTGCCATCCCTCCGACATGCTTCAACTTCGCGTCCGATCCCCATAACGTTTGTCCGCCCGGTTCCTAAAAAACGTTGGATATAATCACCGTGTTGATCGCGATGCGCACCAGGCGGTATCAGCATAGTAACGTTTTGTCCGATGACCTCTTCTTCACAATAACCGAACATAGACAAAGCTGCAGGGTTCATGAAACGGATCAGCCCCGTTTGATCAATCGAAACGATTCCGTTTACCGCTGTTTGTAGTATTGAACTAACCTCTGCCGTGCGCAAGGTGCATATTACTTCCAGGTCGTCACGATGACGGGCCAGTTCCTGTCTAGCTTTATCGAGGGCTACAATACGGCTTAGCAGATTCTTCAATAACCAAACTATCAGGCCAGAGAAAATCAAGACGGTGAACATCGAATATAAAAGTGTCTGCCAAACACTGTCGCGGGCTTCCTGCCGAGACTGCTGTAACAGTGCCTGTCTGGTTTGCGCAGCAGCTTTACCGACTTCGGTGGCACTTTGGATAGCCTGTGACGCCAAATTCCACCAGGTATTGAAATCTACCGGGTAAGGATCACCATCGATACTGGTCTGGTATATCTGGTTACGTAGTTTTTCATAGTCGCCGAAAAAAAAATTATCGAACTGTTGTAGAGTAATGCGAACATTTTGAGGTAAGGCGTCAAGCGTGGAGGCTTCTTTCAATATTTTGGCAAATCCTATGGATACCCCACGCTCCTCTTCCAATAGAGCAAACTCTTCCAGAGTAAATGGCTTGTCTTGGCGCAGTGCAACGCCAACCTTTGCCCTTTCCAGGCCGACATAATCCACGATGCCTGCGGAATCTACCTCCAACTCCGCCAACAGTTCCAATAACATTTCGGTACTGTCAGGCGCTAGTAGTAGACGGATAAGATGCTCTTCGGCACGGATCACCGCATTGGCGCGATCCAGCCACTCGGATATTTTAACCTGGTCATCGCGCAGATCCAGCGCCCGCCAGCGTTCCAACTCGTTGCGCCACAGCATAACCTCTTCATCTGACAAACCGAGTAAATCATGTTCATTCAGGTAAGTGTTAAATGCAGCCTCGCTTTTAGCGGCTGTTTTAGCACTGGAATCGAGTTTTTGTCGAAAGGAAGCTTCAAATGTGGCCAAATAACTCGCCCCCAGACCACGGTAGTACGCTTGATCTGAAATAGCCGAAATCAGCAACTCTGTTGCCCGGTTTTTTTCTAAAGAATGGTCCGCACGATCAAGAAAAGTTACTGCCGACCGGACAGACAAAAACAAGGGGATTAGGAAAATCAGTACCAGCAAAAAAGCGATAATCACAATCCAGATTTTTAGGTTACGAATTTCCTTAGCAGAGTCCAAAACGGTCACCCTCGTTTTATTTATTGCAGCGAGAAGCCTGATATAGAGACAATTTTTGAGTTTTTATCAGCTCCCTTGCCTAGATCTGGGGCCCGGAAAGAAATGACAAAACTGATTAAAAGAGTCGTTTGAGTACATTCTGAACAAAAGAAAATTACCGTATAGTCATCCAGATCTCTCCTGAAGTTCTGGGTGAAGGTTTCGGCTGTTCATAGATGATTTTGTCTATTTTTCCACTACCCACAGATCAATCCTCCGGTACTATTTACGCAGGGGTATCAGTTTATAAACGCCGGACAAGCAAAAACATTGAGAAGTCTACGGAATTTGGGCGGCTAATCTCCGTATACATACGGAGATTTAGTGTTTACAGGGAGATGTGCTATACCTGACTATATTATCCGAGAGTTGAACTCCAATGACGTCACATGCTTTCTCTACCCGGAAAAGCAAATCTCGACAGAACTGTGCTGAAAGTAAACCCGATCCAGTCATCTACCTGGTCGATGATGATAAGACTCACCTGGATTACAGTCTGCTGATTCTGGAAATGGTTGGTGTTCCGGTAAAACCTTTTTCCTCAGCCTCTCAGTTTCTACAGCATTGCCCGCCGGATCCCATAGGTGTCCTGGTGACGGATGTGCTCATGCCCGGCACCAGTGGCGTGAAACTTCACGAGATACTGATCAGAGAGTCAATTGAACTCCCGGTGATCTTCCTGACCGGATTTGCGAATGTGTCTCTGACTAGGGAAGTTCTTAAAGCAGGAGCTTTCGATTTTATAGAAAAACCGCTGAATCCGGAGGACGTAATCGCCTCGGCCAGCCGAGCGATACAATCATCTGTCCAAGCGTGGAAAGAACGACAACTAGAGAAAACGTTTCAGGAAAAGTTGGCCAGGCTGACCCCTAGGGAACGTCAGATCCTTCGCCTGATGTTGGATTACGAGCAAACCTGCGATATTGTCCGGAAGCTAAACATCAGTGCCCGAACTATTGAAAGCCACAAGTCAGGGATATTTAAAAAAATGGAAGTTGACGGATTTGTGGAACTTGCCTGTGAGATCATTCGGATGGCGGGAATTGAAGTTTAAACTCAGTAGCCTTACTGATGTTTCGGAGATTCTTTCCGTAAGGGTCGCAGTATACCTGGGGCATAGTTACCTTATAATTACAAGGAGCTGTCTTTGTAGAAATGGATCTGCACAGAGTAAAAGGAAAAGAGAATGGTCGACAGGGTAAAACTACAACTAGATACGGATCGCCTGAATGAAATCAGGCAGTCATTTCTCTTGAAGTTAAAAAGTTCACGTTATGAATTCAATGATCTGCTGAAGCAGTTGAAGACCGGCAAAAATCAACTTCACTACGTTGATATCCTGGGCGCACTAAGAAAAAAAGCACACTCTGTCTCAGGCATAGCAGCCAGTTTCGGTTACAAAGAACTCGGAGATATTGCACGCCGGATTGAAGAAAACTGTGCTTCCGGACTAAAGACTGAACGGGTATCCGTGCCGGAGGATCTGCAACTTCTCACCGAGCTTACTGACCGGCTTCAGAGCCATATTGATGTCTGTCTTCAAGAAAATTCAAAGCCGAGCAGCACGACTTGAAGCAGCACATACATATGCGTGATATCAGCCAGATTTTTGATCAAAACATGGGCAACTCACGCTCTGGGAAGTTGCTATTGCGGATATTGCGAGAAATTTCTAAAGCAGCTGGTTAATAGCAGTTAGCAGATCAGTATCTTTGGCTGATTCTTAGCGTCACCTGCCTGGCGGACCTTCATGGTTCACTGGTTGTTGGGTACACCATCTCATCGCCGATCAACCTTCTATGCAAAATTTTTTTCTAGATTTTACGTAGGCACACTTGTCCATCTGGCATATAGCGACATTTCGCAAATTTCCGAAGTGACTTTTTTCAACTCTGTTTATTCGCATTTCGCAACTGCATTTCGCAAAACATATCCGCCCTCTATCCATGATCAACCTCTAACCTATTGTTTCTACATAAAATTATCTATTGGCACGTTGTTTGTTTCTCTTATGTCAAGCAAATAATGAGGAATGTTACCGTGCCAATCAACCATTTCATTTTTAAGAACCACTTAGTTATCGCGCCGCCAGCAGACTTTGATGCCCATTGGGTTGATCAGATCAGGACCGAATTGGATGCGCTGGTATCCAGTAACGAAAAGGACGTTGTATTCGACCTGTCCGATGTCACTTTTCTCGATTCTTCGGGCATCGGAGCGATGGTCTTCACTTTTAAGAATTTAAAAATCCAAGGCAAATCTATGCAGCTTGTCGGTATTTCCGGACAGCCTGAACGTTTAATAAGGCTTTTAAGGATAGACAGGGTTCTTAACTGCAACGAATCCCTTAAAGCCTTAACCGATGGTACAACTCATCCGGAGAGTCGCAGTGCTTAGATATTTTCTTTTTTCTTTAGGAATAATAGGGCTTAATGCCTGCTCCTCTTGGCCGGATCTTGGCCGAGGTGGTATGGCTGAGGTCAGGCCTGTTGCATCAGTTCCGGTCGAACTTAATCAATCCTTTCATATTTCCAGGCTGCGATGGAACAATCTCCATTTATTGGGTGGATCAAGTTGTATGCCAGGCAGGATGCAGCTTTTAGCTGATGATCTGAACCGTACTATCAGAGAGATTTCTGGCGGTTTATACCAGGATGCTGAAACGAATCTACTTAAACTTGGCTACCGTTTAAATAAAGCTGAGCATCAGCTTAGCTATCTTACCGATAAGACCGACTGTGCACTTGTAGCACAGACTGTCGAACATCATTACCTTCATGGAGGTGGTTTTCCCTTCTTTGTCCACTTTGAAAAAGGCTCAAGCACCCTTTCAGAAGCTTATTTAGACATCCTCGAACACTTAACACACCAATTGGAAAGTCATCCAAAGCTGCGAATCGTATTGCGCGGGCATACGGATCAACAAGGTAGCGATGAAGATAATCTAAAGTTGGCTGACCAACGTGTGCGCTCTGTTAGAACCGCCCTATTGAACTTTTCACCTTCCATTAAAAACAGAGTGACAACCTTCTTTTCAGGCGAAATGCGTCCTTTAATTACTAGTGGATCAGTTTTTTCAGAGGGTCTAAATCGACGTGTCTCTGTTCAATTAATAGCCGACGATCAGGCGCTTGACCGGGACGAGCTTTTGCCAGTTCATCGTTGGGAAGAAACACTCAATGGCTACTATGGCGACAGAATTGTAGTTAAAGCACCATTTGCTAGGAGTAGGTAATAAAATGACTGCTCTGTGCCCTGCCCTGCATCTACAGGCAAATGCAAAAGACAAATACACCCTGCTTTTCGTGTTTATTGCATGCCTGCTAATTTGGAATACGACATTCGCATCTGCAGCTGAAAAAGAAATAATTATTCGACCAGGGTATGAGCTACAACTTTATTTCCCTGGCGAAACGGAGTTCGAAAAACCATTCATTGTCAATCGCGAAGGTCGTATCAACCTCCCTGAAATCGGTCCTATTCGGATGGATGGCCTTACTCTTGTGCGAGCTGAGGATCTGATCAAACTGGGGCTTGGTCAAGTATTTCGTGATATTGAAAGACTCGAGGTCAGGCTGCACAAACGCGCACTATTGATTGATGTAATGGGATATGTAGCGAGTCCGGGCACAATCACATTGCCAGAGGCAGGTAACGTGCAACGGGCGATCCGGTTAGCAGGAGGCTTACTCGAAGGCGCACAGTTGGACAGCATGCAAATCCAACGTAAATCAGAAACTATTATTTTTAGTTTTAAGGACTATTTAGATACGGGTGACAACGCAAACTTACCAACTCTGCAATCCCTCGACACAATTTTTGTGCCGGCCTCGCCTTTGATCGGCAACGTGCAAATTGATTTCGATGCGCAAACCCTGGCCGCCAGTGGAGATGCTAGCGATGATTCAAGAGCTATACGCGTCTTCGGCGAAGTTAAAAGTCCTGGAAGATTTGCCTATAAGCCCGAATATTCCATTATTGATGCCATCATGCGTGCCGGTGGAGTCACCAGATATGCCGGTGTGGAGCAAATTCGCATCATTGCCGATGGTGACCCTGCAATATTCAACCTCAAAAACTACTTGGCCACCGGCGATCAAAATCTTCTGCCACCCCTCACTGCCAATTCAACGATATTTGTACCCATTCAACAGGACGAGATAAAGGCAGGCAACAACGTTGTTTATGTGATGGGAGAAGTTTTTAAACCGGGAGCCTTTGAAGGCAAGGAAGGCGCAAGTTTACTCGATATATTGGCTAATGCAGGCGGTCCCACCCGTTTTGCTGAAAGCCGGCAAATAAGAATACTAAAGCAGGACGGCAGCGTTCAGCCTTTCGATTTACAGGCTTATACAGAAGGATTAACTAAGGTTGCCCTGCCTGATATCCATCCTGGCGACGCCATATTCATTCCGGAAAAAACAGATACAAATGAAACTTCCTGGCTAAAAGTTCCTCCGGACAGGGCAATAAAGATCATTGGCCAAGTGGTAAATCCCGGCCGCTATGAGTGGTCAGACGAAATGTCGTTGTTAGATCTCATTGGCCATGCGAAAGGACCCACAGGAAGAGCCGATATTGCCAACATCCAGATTCTGGTTCCTTTGAAAAACGGCGAAACACAAACCGCAAAATTTAACTTGGAAAAATTTGTCAAGGAAGGTGGCAATATCCAATCGCTACCACTCTTGACTGCGGGTGCGACGGTGATGATACCGGAACTACCACAAGATCCGACTGATAATAAATCGCAATGGATTCGGCAGGCCAAAGAAGATTCGATTTACATTATGGGAGAAGTCGGTGCGCCGGGACGTTATCGGTTCAATGATGATATGACTCTGCTGGATATCCTAAGTGCTGCCGACGGCCCCACTAGCAATGCCGATATTCATAATATCCGTATTGTCCATCGCCATGCACCAGGAGCAAAGATAACCCGATTGAATCTAGCCCTTTACTTCGAAACGGGTGATCAGACCCTTTTACCCGCAGTTCAACCTGGGGATTCCATTTACTTCCCGGAAAAAAACAGACTATGGTTAGATGAATCAAAGGAATCTACGGTTAGGGTTTTGGGAGCAGTAAACCAACCGGGACGTTACCGTTTTAACGACCGGATGACGGTTCTTGACTTGTTGGCTCAAGCAGGCGGCGCGTCGGGCAACGCTTATGTAGAAAATATCGTGGTAGTAAATACTTCTTGTTGTGCAGATAAGGCGCAACGCTTCAATCTTCTGGATTTCGTAAAGGCACCGGATTTTAGTCTTCTGCCGGTTTTACGTCCGGGCGACACCCTGTACGTCCCCGACAAAACCGACAGTCATTGGTATGCCTTCAGTAATGGTCTGACCGAACTTTTCCGTATTGTGTCCGTGATCGGCATCATCGGAGCACTTTAAACATCAAGAGAAACCAGCCTATGAACCAACCGGTATTTATCAGCAACGCTACTATTACTGAGGTTAGTAAGGTGGAGAACACGATTTCAGGTTTCATTGAGATTGAACAGGTTTTCGCCCAAACACTTGGCCGTGGCATGCACTCCCTAGCTGTAACTGCCAGCCATTCAGGAGCCGGTTGTACTCTGCTTGCATCGGCACTGGCAAAACGATTTGCCAGCAACGGCCAGCGAACATTATTGGTGGATATGAATCTTCAGCACCCTTCGCTGGATAGCCGCTACCAGCTCACTCGCTATGATTGGTCACCCGATAAAACCGAATCGGTGGAAATGTTCCGCGACGTGGAACCTAACATAAATGTACTTACTGCTACACTCAATTCAACAGTGGGATTTAGAGACGTTAAGCGTTTAACCGAAACCATTCATTATTGGCAATCTGAAATGGATGCAATCATCTTCGATACGTCCCCCTTAAATGCGATTAATCGGCAAAATATTCCCGCTGAACTTGTATGTGCGGCCGCAGAAGGATGCCTTATGGTCATTAAAGCAGGGTCGACGACGGAGGCAGACCTGCTGACAGGAAAAGCAAAATTACTGCGCCACAATGCCAATCTTATGGGTTGTGTTGTGAATGATGTGGCAAATCCGCGGCTTGCCAACGAATTGATTCGGGAAGTTAACCGGTTTCAAGGGCGTTTCCCCAGGTTAAGCGCTTGGCTTAGCAAGAAAATAACCAGAAATCACTTTTTAAATATGCCGGTTTAGGTTTGAAACCTATGAAGAAATCAACTGCGCTCTTCACTATTGTGCTGATGACGATGAGTTTCTACTCTGTTGCTCAAACTAATGTCAATACTTTTACCTTTGGCATTGTTCCTCAGCAAAGCGCTCAAAAACTGGTGCAGGTTTGGCAGCCATTGTTCCAGTACGTTGAAGAAAAATCCGATATCAAACTGCGATTCCGAACCGCACCAAATATCCCGGAATTCGAAAAACGTACTGCAAACTCCGAATATGATTTTGTCTATATGAATCCCTACCATTTTACGGTATTCAATGAAAATCCCGGTTATCAGGCATTAGCAAAGGCCAAGGATAAGAAAATTAAAGGCATTATGGTGGTGCCGAAAAACAGCACTGTGGAAAAATTGGAAGATCTGGACGGCAAAGAAATCGCTTTTCCGGCGCCTGCAGCATTTGCCGCCAGTGTATTACCCAGGGCGATTATGAAAACAAAGGGTATCGATATAACGCCTATCTATGTGCAAACCCATGACTCGGTATATCTGACAATAATGCGTCAACGTTTTGTCGCTGGCGGTGGCGTGATGCGCACCTTCAAGTCTATGCCTGAAGATGTACAAAGCAATGTAAAGGTTCTCTGGACGACTCCCGGTTACACGCCACACGCCATTGCCGGCCGGCCGGGTATAACCGAAAAAGCGGCGGAAACATTGCTAAATGTATTGCTCGACATGGCGCATGATCTCGAGGCGCAGGACATACTGACAGGATTAAAAATCAGCGGTTTCGAAGCCGCAAAGAATGAGGACTGGGATGATGTACGCGCCCTCAACATTGACCTACTATAACCCATATCTAATGAACTCAAAATAAAAGAAGACCGCTTATATCTATGTCATTTCGGATCAAAACAATACTTGGCATTGCCATCATTGAAGCGGTATTTCTTTCCATCCTGATTATCAATTCATTGAGAATAATTGAAACTTCTCACCAAAAGGAAATTTCCCAAACGGCAAAGACCCTTACTAGCCTTTTTAAGGCAGCGATTTCCGATGCGGTACTTTCGATGGATATTGCCACCCTCGAATCGCTAATCGATGAGTTGTTGAGAAGCCCTCAGGTAGTCTATGTTAAGGTTTTTGATACCACTGGATTACTGGCCGAAGGCGGTGATTTGGAGAAAGCGCAAAACTCCCTCAGCCGTTCAGTAGCCGATGGAGCGCCAGACAATGACTTCCCGGTTATTTTGCACGAGAGAACCAATATACACTTTGAAGATCAGGTGTTCGGGCGTGTACAGATCGGCATCGACACTGCACAGATAGGACTCACCTGGACCCAGGCTCGCAACGAAAGTATACGAATTGCCATTCTGGAAATAATCCTGGTAGCGATAGCTTCCTACTTTTTTGGCAGCTACCTAACAAAGCAACTGGGCACTTTGCGAGAG
Organism: Hahella sp.; assembly: GCA_028280065.1. Lineage (GTDB taxonomy): Bacteria > Pseudomonadota > Gammaproteobacteria > Pseudomonadales > Oleiphilaceae > Hahella. The sequence continues at coordinate 14,952 of JANQMN010000093.1, read as the reverse complement.
GCGATTAGCAAAATCAAAACCGGGGACTATGATTTTCGGTTAGAAAACTACTCAGACGATGAACTCGGCCAAACGGCCGAAGCGTTTTCAGAAATGAGCGCGGAACTTAAGCGCACTCTGGATGCCACTGAATCCTCGTCTCGACGCAACCAAGAACTTGCCAGCAAACTTAAACAACGAGAAGTCTGGTTGCAAGCGGTCAACAACTCGTTGGTTGATGGCATTATCACACTAGACGAAATGGGAAATATTCGTGGCTTAAACGATTCGGCTTGCACCATCTTTGGATATGCGCGAGAAGAGTTACTAGGCTTGAACTACAGCTTGGTGGTACTCGATGAGCAACAGCGTCGGCGCATAGAATCAATCTTCCAACAAGGGCAATCGACAGCTGAAAATCAGTTCAATAAATACACGTCCGAGTGGGGATATCGGCGCAAGGGTCAGCGGTTCCCCGTCGATCTTATTATCTCGACTACCGAGGTAAATCAACGTCTCGTGGTTATCCTCATTTACCGGGATTTAACCAAAGAAAAACTTCTCCAAGAAAAAATAGAGCTGAGTAATGCCATCAAGGACGGCATGCTGGAGTCCAGTCTAAGCGCTATCGTCTCTATCGATGAGTTCGGAAAAATCATTGAATTCAATCCGGCTGCCGAGGGCATGTTCGGCTACAGTCGAGACGATATACTGAATAAGCCCATGGATGAATTCCTAATCCCCTCCCCTTTACGTTCCGCACACCGGAAGGGCATGCAACATTACCTGAAAAGCGGAGAAGGTCCGGTACTAAATCAACGCTTGCAGTTGTCTGCACTAAAGAAAAATGGCGATGAGTTTCCTATAGAGATTGCCATTAGTCCGTCGCAAATCGGTGAAAAACATTACTTCACGGCAGTTATAGACGATATATCTGAGCGCTTGGCAGAAGCCGAAAAACTGAAACAGGCTACAGTCACAGCCGAACAGGCAAATCAGGCAAAATCCGATTTTCTAGCTTCCATGAGCCACGAAATTCGAACACCGTTAAACATTGTATTGGGAATGGTCGACCTGTTGCAGGAAACGTCTCTTTCCAAGTATCAACTGAGCTATGTAGAGAATGCCAGGGCGGCTGGATTCAATCTGATGGATCTTATTAACAACGTGCTGGACCTGGCCAAGATTGAGGCGGGTAAGTTGGATGTGCATTTCGCCAAGGTGAATCTTGCCGGGTTGATTGAGCACGTGACAAAAGTCTTTGGATTTCAGGCGCTAAGCACGGGGCTTAGCCTGCAGAGTTACATTAGCAAAACCACTCCCGCCCATATTGACTCCGACAAGAACCTGATTCGCCAAATACTAACCAATTTGGTTGGCAACGCCATTAAGCATACCGACTCGGGAGGGATATTTATTGCTGTTGATGTTATCGAACAGGCTGCGCAGTTTTTTGTTGAAATTAGAGTTTCGGACTCAGGAATTGGCCTGACAGAAGTAGAACAAACACAGATCTTCGAGGAATTTTCGCAAGGGAGGTTTAGCCAAAAAACTCAGGGTAGTACAGGATTAGGCTTAGTTATCAGCCAGAAAATTGCCAATTTACTAGATGGTCAGATACGTGTTAGCAGTGTGTTAGGCCAAGGAAGTACCTTTGCACTACAAATCCCTTGCCAGCAGCCCATTACTAAGCCTCAAATAATGCCCAAGCCATCTTTCAAGCTCGTGTTGTGCTCCGGCAATGAGATGTTGATAGATCCAATAGAAAAACAGTTTGCGGACTGGGGTTTCTATGTGGAAGTTTGCAAAACTCCGGATGAACTTAAAGGGCGTTTTCAGCGGAGTAAGCCGACTACTGTATGCCTCCTGGTTGACACTTCCAGCAACTCGAAGGATTGGTTTCCGGCATTGCAGAATATCCGGTTTGCGCCTGGATCCCGGTGTGTATCACTTGGCGAGCCGGAGAATATTCCGCCAACCCCGCAAGTGCCTTGCATACAGCTTTCGTTGCCGCTTAACCGTTACCAATTGCTCGGCCTTATTACAGGCCGCTACGCCGATTATAAGAAAGGCCGTCTCGATTATATAAATGACTACCCGGACAAACAAAAAGATCATCTAAAAGTTGCTGAGAACAAGCTCGTAATAGAAAAGAAATCAAAGACTCCCAGCGCCAAAATACTTGTTGTGGACGATAGCAAGGCAAATCTCGTCATTGCGAAATCTTATCTGGAAATGGCTGGCTATTTGGTAGACACAGCCGATTCAGGAGAGTCAGCCATAGAGAAGCTAGCCGACCAAGATGATTCCGATATAGATTTGATCCTGATGGATGTCAGAATGCCTGGAATAAACGGTATAGAGGCTACGAAGAAAATCCGTGAGTCAGGCAACAAGATCCCAATACTTGCATTGACTGCGCAAGCGCTGAATGAAGAGCGTGAACTGTGTATTGAGGCTGGAATGCAGGACTTTCTTACGAAACCCATTGACCGGCAGCATTTAATTGCCACGGTTCGGCAATGGTTAAGCAATGCATCGACAAGCCTACAAGCAGAAGATTCTGAGTCCTTACGCTCCGATAGTTCTGAATCTGTTATTAGGGACGCCACAATTAGTCCGGGTGATCAAGCCATTCTGGTTGATCATAACGCCTTAGACGCTTTGGAAAGAGATACATCTCCAGCCATCCTAATCAAGATGCTGAAAATCTATATTAAAGAACTTTATAAGCGACTTACCTCGATAAATAAGGATCTTAATGAGAATAACCTGAACCAAGCCGGCGTTGCAGCTCATGCCTTGAAAAGCAGTTCACTTACCTTCGGTGCAAAGGTATTGCATTTGGAGGCGAAAGCCATTGAAAAAGCCTGCCAAGAGAACGATCTTGAAACAGCGAAAGAGCACTTAATCGTTCTGGAAAAACAAGCAATACCCACGCTTGAGCAATTCAAAAAAAGCTATGATCTCTCGGAATCTTTATGAGTTCTTCAGGTAAGAGTTTTGAGCGGGTTGCTGCAAGCAATCGTCCTGAATTGGCAGATCTAGCTGGATTTAGGCAGTCCCTTGGCGCTTATTTCACCCGGTATAGATTAAGTGTCCTACTGGACTCTGAAGTTTTAGACAATCTTGCCCTAGGTATGAGTGAGTACTTTTCCAATGTTATAAAGCACAGTGCAACGACCAACTGGATTGCCGTCGATGTACAGCTAAGTTCCGAAAATGTGCAAGTGGTATTTTGTGACGATGGCGACAACGTAGAGCAGCTGTACCCTGAAAACCCTTCCTTAGATCAATCCGATAACAATGAAATTTTATTGGAATCCGGTATGGGGATCGGCTTAATTTTAAGAATGTTCCCTGGTGCGGTTTACAAGGGGAAGTCAGTGTCTGGCGAAAAGCACAAAGAAGTAAAGCCTGCCACTGCACAGAGAATTAATTCCCTGACGATTACTATTCCGCTCGACCCCACCTCACCAATTGTCGCCATTATCGATGACGACCTTGTTCAGTTGGAGTTACTCAGCGAGTATCTAAAACCCGATTACACTGTTCTGCAGTTTCAGGATGCTCGGGAAGTTATAGACTATCTTCAAAACGCCCGCATTGATCTGTTTCTATGTGACATTGCAATGCCTAATCTGGATGGTTTTGGATTGCGCAGGCAACTGGCTAAGAACGCCCAAACGCGACTGACGCCCTTCATCTTTATCAGCGGCCAGTCGAACGAGGAAATGGTAAGTCGGGCAGGTCATCTGTCAATAGATAGCTTTTTAGAGAAACCGGTGCGTAAACCCCTATTACTTCAAACAGTCGAACGTGTTTTGCTGCGTACTAAGGATTTACAGGAAGGCATACAAGCCAAACTTGATTCTAGAATTACTTCGCTATTGTGGTCGCAACTACCGAAATATTTTGGTCCTTTTGCGCTGGATAGTGCTTTCCGGACACCGGAGCGTGGAGGTGGCGATTTTATTTTGCACCATGTTGACCAAAATGAAGCAAACAGAAGCTTAACTCTCGTAATAGGAGATGTGATGGGTCACGGGGAGCAAGCCAAGTTTTTCTCCCACAGTATTGCCGGTTATCTGCACGGCTTATTGCACAGCATGGTAGCTGGGCAATCGCCTGCTGAATTACTGAATCGGCTCTCGCCCCTAATCGCAAAGTCAGACATCCTCAAACATAGTCTGTTTACCTGCTTGGTGATAAAACTTTGGCCAGATGGCCGGATTTCAGTCGCCAATGCAGGCCATCCATTACCCTGGAAAGTCGCTGAACAAAATTCAGCAAAGAGCTTGCTAACAACTGTTCCCGTAGAAGGTATTCTACTAGGCCTGACTTCTGAACAATATGACGAGACGGCTATTACCTTAGAGCCCGGACAGCAACTGCTCTGTTATACCGATGGTCTCACTGATGTAAACCTTACTAAGAATCTGTCTGTAACCGTTGAGGAACGAATAAAAGAACTGCTAGCAGTCAATCCGGAAATTGACTGCGAGGTTCTTATGACAAAGTTATCGGAACAATGGCCACTTGATCAGGATGATGTCACCATTTTACGTATTACTCGACTACAGAGCACGGAAGGGCACCAAAGCTAGTGAAGTTTACGACAATTGGAAGACCATTTTAGCCATCAAAACCACTGGTATTTGCATGCCACTGCGTGACGCCTACACTAAAGCAAAAAGCTAAGGAAAATGGTATGAACGAACGCGTCCTACTGGTTGAAGACAGCGAATCACTTGCCGCACTTTATCAAAGCTACCTGGAACCCGAAGGCTATCGGGTGACCAGTGTGGAAAACGGCCGGGATGCCATGATTCAACTGTTACGCAATCCGCCAAACGCCATTTTGCTCGATCTGCAGCTTCCCGACATGCATGGCATGGAGATCTTGAAAAAGATAGCCGAACAGCAGATTCCTTCAGCGGTAGTCATCATCACCGCGCATGGTTCTGTCGATATGGCTGTCACTGCAATGCAGTCCGGAGCCTATGACTTTCTTGTAAAACCCTTCGATGCCAAGCGGCTTTTAACCACACTTCGTAATGCGATTGCCAACCAGCAGCTTAAGCTGGAAGTCGCGGACTATCGGGAGAATTTCAAGCGTCACCATTTCGAAGGATTTATCGGCGAATCAATTGCGATGCAGGGCGTATATAAAATCATCGAGAGCGCAGCGCCCAGCAATGCGACCGTCTTTATCACCGGTGAAAGCGGTACCGGAAAAGAAGTCTGTTCAACAGCTATTCATCAACGCAGCCCCAGAGCCAAGGGACCATTTATACCCCTCAATTGCGGCGCTATTCCCAAAGAGTTAATGGAAAGTGAAATCTTCGGCCATGTTAAAGGTGCGTTTACGGGAGCCCAATCGGCCCGGGAAGGCGCGGCGACCCAGGCTAATGGAGGTACGTTGTTTCTCGATGAGATCTGCGAAATGGATTTGGAATTACAAACGAAGCTGTTGCGTTTTATTCAAACCGGAAGCTTCCAAAAAGTCGGTGGCAGCCAATTGGAAAAAGTAGACGTCAGATTTGTCTGTGCTACCAATAAAGACCCGCTGGCAGAGGTCGGTGCCGGCCGATTCCGGGAGGATCTATATTACCGATTACATGTCATACCAATTCATCTGCCTCCACTGCGGGAGCGCGATACGGATGTCAAACTTATTATGGAAAGCCTTTTAAAGAAGTATGCCAAGGAAGAGCGAAAGGATTTTCAGCGTTTTTCGAAAGACGCGACTCAGACCATGATGCGCTACACCTGGCCTGGTAATGTTCGCCAATTACAGAACATCATCCGTAATATCGTGGTACTAAACAACGCTGATCAAGTCGCTGGAGATATGATACCCGCACCTGTAAGCTCACCAGGACAAAACTTCAATGGGGATAAAACAACCCAGGACAAGACGATTCCCCAAATTCAGCAGATTCAGAACCAGCAAGCCCCTACCCTTGATAACAACCAGTCTTCAGGTATCCGGCCACTCTGGATAGTAGAGAAAGAAGCCATTGAGCAGGCTATCACTGCTTGTGATGGTAACATTCCGAGAGCAGCGGCACTTCTGGATGTCAGCGCTTCGACAATTTACAGGAAAAAGGAAAAATGGGATGCCGAAGGGTAATTGGAGTTAAGAATTTCTGTTGGATAGATAAACACTGCCTAGGTCAAAGAACAGTGTCTCACTGTCAACTTGCATGAATATAAGCAAGTTGCGCAGCCGCGCTAAATCCAGTCGCCTGTTATCTGGCGTGGTTAGCGTAGATAAGTCAATACAGTGATTTTCCCAGGTTACGCCGATATTTAGCTCGACTGTTGCCGCCGTTTCGTGCCCAGTTGTCAGATGATCGTCGAAACGTAAGATAATCTTTGCAGCGGCTGCTTCATTTGCATTTCGCACCTTTAGACAAACTTCCTGATAACCATCCCATGCGGTAGTGATATTCTGATACTGGAGACCTGCCCATTTGCTACCATTTTCATCTTCTTTCAGTCGTATCCGGGTGAAGTCACTAACATAACCATCCCTTGCGGATTGTCTTTCTGCTTCGCTTAGCCTTAATACTTTTGAGCTGCCTAGGGGATGCCAGACTAGAAACCAATTTCCGGAATCGGGCCCCAGTAGGATAGGAGCCTGCATCTGCAACTTTATTAAGTTGAAAACGGTATATACCGAGGGGAGAATGCTTGCAAGGCAAAGTGCCAGACAAAACGACCTAAACCACCATCTATAGTCTCTTTTCCTAACCAAAATCCACGCCAGCAGGATGCCAATATTGTTAAAGACTAAATCTTGAATTTGAAACTGACGCCCAAAGTAAGGCTGTATCAGTTCAATAATGGCAAGAATAAGGTTGGTTATTAAAAAATTTCTAAACGCAGGCCCTTCCTTTTGCTTGCCGGTTCTTTGCCTTGGAAAATAAGCTAAGCCAAGGTAGAAAACTGCTCCTACGAGCACATGACCGGGCGTCATCAAGACATTGAATACTACAAAGTTTGGGTTTGCTTCAAAGGGCCACAACAATAAGCAAATTAAACTTAGCAAGCTAATCGCCATTATCCAAAGCATTTCACCCCCCCATAACGCGTCATATCGTTTGCTACTAAATCCGTCAAAGATCCTATTACGCAAACTTCGTTCCCACATTAGTCAAATATCCATAAACCGCGGGAGGATGACCAAAAGACGCTTGCAACCTTCTCCTCGCTTTTTGGAAATCGCGTTGCAATTTGCAAATAATCAGACGGCCCAAATATGCCGAACTCTTATCATATTGTTTTTGAAGGATTTTTTATAAATTGTTAATTGGCGTCAATCTTGAACTGATAGACAGCAGAGAGTGATTCACAGGTAGAAAAGTTAACTTGAATTAGGTTTTTTCGATGAGGGTATTGCAAGTTTTAGACAGTCGTGGCTTTGGGGGTATTGAGACCCATGTTGGGTATTTGGCCGGGGAATGTATAGCGCAAGGATATGAATGCCATATTGTTCTTCTAAAAGGTCACACTGAAAATCATCCTCTGCAAAAGTTCGCGAGTGATGCTGGTGTGGGGCTGACTACCCTTGATGGTAGGTTGACTTCATTGATTAGGTTGATTAAAGAAAAACGCCCCCACCTGCTTCACAGTCATGGTTACAAGGCAAATTTACTATGCAGACTTTTAAAATGTGTAACAGGAGTACAACATGTCGCCACCTATCACAATGGTGATAAAGGGGTTGGACGTACGAGAATGTACACAGCGTTTGATAAGCTCACCTGCTGGCTCTCCCAAAACATCGCAGTAAGTCTGCCAATTCAAAAGTTCCTTAGGCCATTTTACTCTCACCATATCCCCAACTTTCTGCCTCTTATTCCTGTTGCGCAGACACATGAGTCGTCGAAAACTAGAAATAGATTGCAGCATTTTGCATTTGTTGGACGAGTTACTGATATAAAGAATCCTCAATTATTTGTTGATTTGGCGAGGCTACTTCCCGACAAGACTTTTCATATATGTGGCGATGGGCCGTTACTTGAGACAATCACTCGTAACAAAGCGGCTAACCTTGTTGTACACGGCAATGTGAAAAATATGTCTGAGAAATGGCGGTCCTTCGATTCTCTGTTGATCACATCCCACGCTGAGGGTTTGCCATTGGTTGCCCTGGAGGCCATGGCCCGAGGTAAGGTGGTGGTATCGACATCGGTCGGAGATATGCCACAGCTAATACAACAAGGGCAAAACGGTTTCCTCTGTAAGAAGAATCTGACTACCTTTGCCAAACTGATTCGTCAACTGGACCAATTATCTAGAAAAAAACTTACACGGATTCAATCGAACGCTGTACGAACCATTCACTCAAAATATTCAGCAAATGCTATTGCACCACGCATATTCAATCTTTATCAAACTGCGGTAAAGCCTGGTTTCGAGGAGAAGCTATATGAGTAAAATAGTCTCGACACTACCATCTGAATTGACTAACAAGTGTTCTAATGCCATGAATCCAAATGAACACAGTAACGATCTAACTAGTGAAACCTTTGCTTCGATTCCAATACTAGTCGTTGATGATGATCTGGTTTATCTTCAGTTGTTAACGGAAATGCTGAACGAGCAAGGATTCAGGGTGGATGGTTGTGAATCCATAGAAGAAGCCAGGGATCTCCTACGAATCCGCGACTATCCGATCATCATCACCGACTGGGTATTCCCTGGCGAATCTGGATTGAAGTTTTGTTCTGATATCAGGTTGAAGGAATCCTCATACCACTACTTGATACTTATGACTGGGGAGTTTAGCCAGGATAAAGTCGTGCAGGGTTTAAATGCCGGCGCGGATGATTTCATTGTAAAAATGCCCAAAAAAGCTGAGTTGATGGCCCGGCTTAACAGCGGAGTTCGGGTAATCCGGCAACATCAGCGATTAGAACAACAGAAACTAGAAATTAAGAGACTTGCGGAAACAGATTTTTTAACTGGTGTTTTTAATCGCACTTACCTGAGTGAAAAGTTACCGGCAGAGATAAAACGGGCCACTCGATATCCCCAGTCGTTGAGTATTCTGATCACGGATATCGATCACTTTAAGCATATTAATGACACCTTCGGGCACCATACCGGAGATCTGGCTTTACAGCATTTTGTGAACATCATTCAGAAAAATCTGCGTCGGGATATTGATTGGTTGAGTCGCTATGGTGGAGAGGAGTTTGTTGCCGTTCTTCCAAATACCAGCATACAAAAGGCGTTTAGTGTCGCAGAGAAGCTTCGTTTTCTTGTTGAAACCACACCGCTGCTAGACAATGATCGGATCGTTAGTTTTACTGCCAGTTTTGGTGTGGCAACTCTGAATCTTGATCAGAAGACAAATGCCGAAACCATGCTCAAAGAAGCGGATCAAAAACTTTATTTGAGCAAACGCCTTGGCAGAAATTGTGTGAATTAAAGTATTACAAGACGTTTTGCTTTGAATGTAAGCGATATAATAGGCTTCATTCGCTTTTAGAGATGAATTTATTACTTGATAAAGGTAATCCTAGAGAAGGATGCTTAGACTTCGCAACCGATTAGCAAGACCCGTTTGGTACAGGTACGGTCCTCATGGACTGATGACCACAGTGGCAGAAATTCTGACTTACGCGACAATCTTTAACGATTTCCCTCTGGTTAGGAGATCAATGGAAGCGATCTACAAGCTACTGGGTGTAGGAAAAATCCAACCTATCTACTCAACCATGCCACTGGCCGAAGCAGCAAAAGCTCATGATATGCTGGAAATTGGTCAGATCTTGGGCAAGATGCTGCTCACTCCTTAAAGGCACTCACTTCAATAAAACACCTACATGCTTTTTAAATCTGTTTTTAGTTTTTTTATGAAGAAGTTCATAAGCTTCGCATTTACGCACCCATCACGGCGGCGTAGATACTGTCGTGTCCAATGCGGCAGCGAGAATCACCAAGAACCGGCCCCAATCGGAACAAGTACGTGCATTTGTAAATACCAATAACCATGGCTCACGAAATCTCTTGAAAGCGTTATGGCCACTGCACGTATCGCTGCACGCGAGATTACTAAATCAAAAGCAGACGACGGAATACTTATCAACGCAATTTGTCCCGGGCTTGTAGATACGGATGCGTCCTGGCCGTGGTTCGATAACATGGACGAGGCCCAATCACCGGACGAAGCTGCGGCCGCCATTATCGACTTGGTCTTAACCCAACCCAATCAGGAGCACGAGAACCCCATGGGCAACTAATGCAGTTTGGTCAATGCCTGCCATGGGCTTGAGGAGTTGTTCAGGTGCGGAAAAGAAGTATGAGCCAATAACAGGGTTCTTTAGAACAAGTGCATGAGGTTGAGTGGAGTTATAACTTTTCAAAATCAAGCTAGTACCGTATTAGGTGCGCTACAGTTAAGTCAGGTCTCAATCAACTCAAACACCTTATTCTGTGTCGCCTTATCCAACTTCTCTCCCTTTAACCACTACACTGATCTACCAGGATATGACCATTGAACAGCTGCATCCAACGTTCTATGACTTCCTCACGACTCAAAAGATCGGCACTCACCTTATCCACATGCAAAACGACATGGTAGTGATTACTCATGACTGCTTAAGCGGCAACATCAATAGCATAAATGTAGGAAAGAAAACGAAGGCGGGAGACAATCCACTGTTTGCGGTGGTCATAGTTATCACCAGTGACTGGATCTTCGCCACACAGGAAAGCACGGCGTATGCAGCGAGCAATGGAATGGTAAAATAATGTGTCTTTGAAGGTGGCCAGTTTATACCGGTGTTTTGTCATTTGGTTGGTGCAAGCAATAATTTCAAGCTTATGAGTTATGCCGCAGATTAGCTGCGTGAAGCTGCTGTAAAACCAATTCTTTGGATATTCAATTTATCCCCCCTCATTAACAAATTAGCAGCGGAAAATAGAAATAATGTGTTGCAATTAGATCTAGTAATACTGTAGGTTAATATGTGATCAATCTAGCTAACCAGTGACAGCACATTCTCAGTAGTCGGTCAGCAGCGATATATCGATTAATAACTCGCGAAGGAACCGAAAATATGTCTCTGCTTAATATAAATCACCCAACTCCAATTTCTTTGACAGTATCAACGATAGAACAGTCCATCTGTCTACCAGCATATACCACACCCTTATCGGCAGATAATTTTGGACGTATGCAGCCCCTTATTAATAGTTATTTTATTTTTAGCATCTAAGTGTCTGAAAAATTAGTTGCGGTTCCGTTAAATTTTTTCCTGCTGAAATTTGAGCTTCGTATTGCGTGATTTTTTGTAATAAACAAAATTAATTTATATTTTTTATATTCATTTAATACCTAAGATACAACAATTTTGCTAAGTCGATTTATTGTATATCCAAGGAGTAAACCATGAGCCATACTACTGTTGGGTCATTATTAGCTGCATTTTTAATGTGTTTAAGTCTACCAACTTGGGCAATAGACTCTGTTTTTTTTGGGGGAAACATAGCTTCCATAAACCTACAACCCAAATCCCTATCAAGCATAGAGAAAAAAAAGGCACTAAGCACACGTGCTTGCAACCTATCAATACCATTGCCGGGTAATATCGCTGCGGCGAGCGCTTCACCTAGAGACTTCCAAAAGGCTATCGAGAATTTTAGAGAAGCTGAGCCAGAATATCTAATTTTTGAAAAAGACCTACTAACGCTTGAGAAACAATTCGGACTCGGTCAAGAAAAAGCTTTTGATTTTTTAGTTATTAAGTACAATTTAATTGAGAGAGGGCTATACCAATATTTCTACCGTCGAAGTGAAGGAATTAGCCATGATGATATGGTTCGATTCGCTGAAACTTTTCGCATACTTTCTCTATACAAAGAGGGAAATTTCGATTCCGCAATTAATGGAATAAATTCAATTAAACGGAATAGAGGCGTTGAGTTAAATTACAGACGTTTAGATGAAGCTGAAACCCATACCTACTTTACGAAGCAATCTCTCGACAATATTTTAGGTTTCATAGAGTACACGATAAAATATAGCCACACTATAGATACAACCGAGGAATTTCAACTAGCAGTAAAATATCTTAACGATAGATCAGCATTACTCCCTATAATGGAGTTGTTTGGTCAAACATCTTTGGATACGAATATGCTTATGGCTATAAATGAATATGGCAAGCTCGTTCTATCAGGAAATGTAAAAGACAACAAAGACTCTTTACTCAAAGCTGTGTGGAATGAAGACAACGGAACTTATGTAACTGTAGAATTCAATAATAAGGCACACACCGTATTTAGCAAAGATACTGGAACGACTGCGGGCAGTGCAGGAGCCCCCCCTCCACCACCTCCGGTAGAAAGGGCTTCAATAGGACCCGATCCATTTGAACCTGGAGGGCCTTATAGTAATTTTAGCGGCAGTAGCGCTAAAATTGGAGGGCCCTCAGGACCTAGAGGCTGGTCACGAAATAAATATATGTTCGTACTTGGCGGGGACCTTGCTAGAGACAGCTACTTACGCCACATTCGAAAACAGCTGAAAAAACATTCAACAGATGAAATGGAATTGTTTCATGTTTACTGGACAGGCGAACATTATGAAATCGAACTTAAAGACATGCAAATTAGTCTATCACAAAGCGATTTGAGAAAACTTGAAAATGGTGAAAAATTACCAACTGACCACCCTATTACCAAGCACCTTTTAAAGGATACGGAAACCGCATCAGTTCTTTGGACCAGCCCTTTAATGATTACCAAATCACTAAGAAAGAGTAGTGATGAACTTATATATAATTTACAATCTTCTTATCCACATCAAAGGTTTTATCGAGATGAGTTCAGTAATAGAACACCAGCATTGACAATTAACCTAAATAACAAAAAAGTATCTTCGCACGAAGATTACATAGCCTTAGTATCAGACAAGTCATTTGATATTAAAGACTACAACGTAATTAGCAATATTAAAAATTACTTATATGATTCTGGAATAAATATTATAGAGTACAACAGAAAACCAATACCATTTGAATCTAAATCAAGTCAAAGCGTGATAGTAATTACTGGAGATTCAGATGAGAATCTTTTTAGATTTGTTGAACATGCTGGAGAAAGTGGAATATTTAGGAATAATTTGGTGATTTTCAATTCTTGCGGAACAGAAATCACAGAAGAAATTGCCGAAAAGATCAACTCACACTATGGTGCCAAAGGTATACTTGTGTATCAAGGAATAATTGATGTTAGCTTAGTAGAAGATATGCTTGTTGAGTTTCTAGAAAAGCTTAAATCTTCAAGTGGACATTTACTAACAGAGTATATCCAAACACTTTTGAAGAAAAATAATTTAAAGGCAATTTGGTATATATCCTTGATAGATTTTGTAGATGCGACAGGACATCGCAATTATGCATGAACTTGAATTTGTTTCAGTTACACCGGATGAACTATCGAAAAGTCAACATCTCGCAGAGGAAGATCACGATGTTGTAGAGCACGGATTTGTAGCCAAAATTAACGAAAACCCGCTAGCAATATCCATAAAGTCCGTATTCGAAAAACATGGACAGAAAATTAATTCAGATTTCTATGATCGATTTAAAGCATGGCTAATTCCGCACCGTTTTTCAATAGTTAGACGTTCAGGTCTGGCTCAAATCATCTCATTAGGTTGCGAAATAGAGTATTTTTCAGAAGGCACCTGTTCTATAGTATCACTATTTCCAGAAGCTCAATTTGTAGTTAGAAGCGGGATCGACTTCTCGTTAAACGGCCAAAGCAGAGCCAAGATATCATTAAATGGCAATGCTTTACCTATAGACACGAATAATTCCGATTGCGAAAAACCAGCAGAAAATATGTCTCTCGACCTAAATATTTCTGGTAGAAGCTATCTAAATTTTTCCTCACGACTAATAACACCACTAGTTTCTGCAACAGGTATCGGTTCACGACGTTGCGAATTCCAGTTCAAACAATATGACACACCTCTTTTTGGTCACGACATTGAAACCTGGTCAATATTAGCATTACCAAAAAGGCAAAAGACTTTACAATACAAAATACGTTTCTATTTTATTTCTCGTACGGCATTTGTTCCAAGAAGAAGTGAAAGCTCTTGGAAAACAATTAGTTGCGAACTACTCAACACTTAGAAAAGAGCGCTGATAAGAAAATCATTTTGCATTTAACGAAAATAAAGTATTGGTAAATTATGTTGAAAGCATTCTGTTTGTTAATAGGCATCAGTACCAAACTGATAACAGATTATTTGCATCGCTGGGCACATGGGCTATGGCCTGGCCTAATTCACTTACTCAGTTGCCTACAGAGTGAAGCTATTGCAGAGTTGTCTGTCATTCTCCCTGGCGAAAAGAGCACATCATTACCGCCGGTAAATTCTGGAACGAGCTGCTCTGTCATTTACGGCATTTTAAGGTGAGAAGCTGGTGGAACTGAAAACGTCAAAAATTCCGATCGCATGGAAAGGATGAGGGTATTAAGATACCGTTTCTATGTGGGAAGCTGCATAAACCAGGCAGATTTAACCAGCTTTACAAAGCTAACAGGTACTATGAAACAAAGCTGGCGAGTAGGCGTTAGCTCTAATCTCTGGTGTTATTAACCACCTTCAAAAAATGGATTAGCCATCACTTGAGGTCGAGGTAATGCTGGAAATACCAAAGGTTCAAGGGATACTCCAGGTTTATCATCGATCTCTATTAGTCTTTCCTCTGCGCATTCCTTTTCTGAAAAAGAAGACTCGTGCATACAATCACAGTCTTCACCAGCATTCAAAGCTATGGTGTCAGTAATCTGGCAATCTTCATCACCTAATTGAAATTGTATTTTTGCTCGTGATGTTAGAGGTATAGTCAAATCTGGTGTATGGCTTTTTAAGCAGCGTCCTGTTTTTGATCTCCGGTTTGCTTAATGCCGTTGACAAATTTCACCCCAGTGATG
>JANQMN010000089.1 GCA_028280065.1 Hahella sp. | reverse complement strand
GCCGGCCAGCACAATGTAATCAACTTCGTTGTATTGCGTAGAAGAAAAGAAAAACTGCAGCGACCTTGCAACTTGCTGCACGACGGCGTCCTTGAACGGCTCTAATACTTCATTTTCGTAGTCGTCCGGCAGGCCACCTTGCTTTTTCGCCAATCCGGCTTCTTCTTGGGACAATCCATAGCGCCGTTGGATTTCCTCGGTTAGCTGTTTACCGCCAAACAATTGCTCTCTGGTATAAATGGTCTGACCGTCGGTCATGACGCTCAAGGTCGTCATCGTTGCGCCGATATCCAAGACTGCGACGGTGATCGCTTCTCCTGTGTTATCTAGCTGACTTTCTATAAGTTCCATCGCGCGTTCCATTGCATAAGCTTCGACATCAACCACTTTGGCCGACACGCCGCCGATATCCAAGGCATCTTCTCTCAGTTCGACATTTTCCCGGCGGCAAGCAGCGAGCAGTACATCTTGCATTTCAGGATTACTTTCGTTGATTCCAAGGACTTCAAAATCCAGCGCTACCTCATCCAGTGGATATGGAATATACTGGTCAGCCTCGATTTGAATTTGCGACTCCAGATCCTGTTCGCGCAACGCTCCGCTCATCTGGATTATTTTGGTGATAACCGCTGACCCGGCAACGGCAACGGCGGCTTGCTTGCTGGAAGCCCTGGCTTTAGTGACGACTTTGGACACCACCTCGCCGACGGCTTCCGCATCATTAATATTCTTTTCCACAACGGCGTTTGGAGGCAGGGGTTCAACGGCATAACTATCCACCCTGTAGCGACTGCCATGCTGAGACAGCTCGATCAACTTGACAGACGTAGAGCTGATATCTACGCCTACCAACGGCTGCTTCTTTTTTCCGAATAATCCAAACACAGATTTGCCTTCCTAGTAATATTGCCGGACGTTTTACAAAAGTTTGCTTCTCAAAGCATAGACAACAATTAAATATAACTAAAACGCGTTGAACAAATTGCGTATAATCTTACGGCAAGTTACAAACCTAAAGAGATTTCTTAAATAATAGACCTAGATTCAAAAGATGTCAGGAAAAACATGCGAAATTTTGTGAGGCTTATTCGATTTTTTTGTTGGTGTTTTGTACTAGGTCTCACTGGAACCGGCGTCATCGCCGCCAGTTTTTACCTCTACTTCTCTCCCCACCTGCCTGCTGTTGAACAATTACGCGAAGTACAACTGGAAACGCCATTACGAATTTACACGCGGGACCAACAATTGATAGCGGAGTTTGGAGAGAAGCGACGCAGGCCCATCAGCTTGTTTCAGGCACCGGAAAATTTACGAAATGCATTTTTAGCCGCAGAAGATAGCCGTTTCTACGACCATCATGGTGTAGACATCAAAGGATTGTTACGTGCATCCCTGCAGCTAATTAGCACCGGGAGCATCCAGACTGGCGGCAGCACTATAACAATGCAGGCCGCGAAGAACTTCTTTCTCAGCCAGGAACGCACTTTTACCCGTAAATTCAAGGAAATACTGCTGGCATTTAAAATTGAACAGACCTTGGAAAAAGATCAGATCTTCGAACTGTATCTAAACAAAATTTATCTGGGAAATCGCGCCTACGGCGTGGAAGCTGCCGCCAATGTTTACTACGGCGTTTCTATTGACGCATTGACATTGGCCCAAAGCGCCATGATTGCCGGGCTGCCAAAAGCGCCATCAAGGTTTAATCCATTGGCTGCGCCAGAACGCGCACTTATTAGACGAGACTGGATTCTTGACCGTATGTTGGAATTGAACATGATCAGTGAAGACATGCATGCTGAAGCAAGAAACTCCCCGATTACCGCGAGTTACTATGGAACCCAACCTGATGTCGATGCCCCATATATCGCGGAAATGGCACGCCTGGAAATAGTTGCGCGATATGGCGCAGACGCCTACACAACAGGTTATCAGGCTTACGTAACTGTCGACAGCCGACTACAAAAGGCAGCGGACAAGGCGTTAAAGCGTGGGCTTCTGGCCTATAGCAGACGACATGGATACAAGGGAATCATCGATAAACTCGATCCTGCGATGATAGAAGCACCTGACACCGCACTTGAATACCTGGCCCCCTTTCCAACGGCTGTCGGGTTGGTTCCGGGATTCGTAACCGAGATTGGCGAGCAAACCGCCAAAGTATTTACTAAAGATAAGGAATTAGTCGAACTGGATTGGCAAGCGTTGAGATGGACCAATCCCTATATCAACGTTAATAAACAAGGCAAACGACCGAAGAAAACCGAGGAAATTCTAGCCGTCGGCGATGTCGTCTATGTAAGCTGGAATGAGAAAGATGGTCATATGCTGGCACAAATGCCCAATGTACAGGGCGCTCTAGCTGCTCTTGACCCGCATGATGGCGCTATTACTGCTCTTGTCGGCGGCTTTGATTTTTATTTAAGCAAGTTCAACCGTGCCACTCAGGCTCAGCGGCAACCGGGATCAAACTTCAAACCGTTTATCTACCTCGCTGCATTAGAAAATGGCGCTACTGCCGCAACAATTATTAACGATGCTCCTGTTGTATTTGAGGATGATCAGCTTGAGACCTCCTGGCGACCCGAAAACTATTCGGAAAAATTCTACGGACCAACCCGGTTGCGCAAAGCGCTTTATCTATCCAGAAACCTGGTATCAATACGCCTTCTGCAAAAAATTGGAATAAAGGATACCGTCAGCGTAGTCGAGAAGTTCGGTTTCGACCCCGCAAGAATTCCCAACAACCTATCTCTTGCATTAGGCTCAGCCGCTTTTACACCGCTGGAAATCGCCACCGGATACGCTGCCATCGCCAATGGCGGATTTCGGGTCGAACCCTACCTAATCGATAAGATCCTTGACCATCAAGGGCAAGTGATTTTCGAGGCTAATCCAGCCATATCCTGTAGCGAGTGCGAAGACGAAATCTCGCCAAAAATTGATGAAACCAACAAACTGGTTGAAGTAAACTTGTTAGACGCGGATGCTGTCGAGGCAGAACTCGTTAACAGGCCTTACCCAATGGACTCGCCTCCCTTGGCTGAGCGAGTGGCGGATCCACGCTCAGTCTTTATCTTAAACTCAGTACTTCAAGACGTAATCAAGCGCGGTACCGCCAAGCGAGCACAATCTTTAGGGAGAACCGATCTCGCCGGCAAGACCGGAACGACAAACGACCAGGTGGATGCATGGTTTTCCGGCTACAATAGCAATCTCGCGGCCACTGTGTGGGTTGGCTTTGATCAGCCCTCAACATTGGGCCGACGAGAATATGGTGGCCGGGCGGCGCTCCCGATTTGGATAGATTTTATGGAAGCCGCCTTGCAGGATCGGCCGGAAGCACCAATGAAACAACCCCCAGGGCTGGTGTCGGTAAAAATTGACCCGCTTACGGGAGTTCGTGCGGCTCCAGGACAACCGGACACCATCTTCGAAATTTTTCGGAAAGAAACAGCGCCTCAATTAACCTTTAACGAAGACAAAGCCAGAGAAAGCCTGCTTACCCGGGATACTCCGGAACCTGCTCCCGAGCTAATATTCTAGCGAACTCAAAAGCCCGTTAAAAAGGCCGCAATCGCGGCCTTCAAACTTAGATGGTTCTAGGCTCTATAGACATTTGGGCATAATCTATGTCAACAGAGCCTAGCGCGCTCTTATACGATTGTGATATCGTCAATCGACTTAAGCGGATAGTGACCTGGATAAGGCAGACGAGCCACACCTGAGTCCACCGCAGCTTTCGCAACCGCCGCACAGACATCAGTCAGCAAGCGAATATCCATCGGCTTTGGAATGATGTAATTCTTACCATAACTGAATTGCTCACCACCGTATGCATCAATAACTTCTTGAGGAACCGGCTGCTTGGCCAATTCGCGAATGGCATGGACGGCAGCCACTTTCATCTCTTCATTGATTGCAGTCGCCCTGACATCCAACGCACCACGGAAAATAAACGGAAAACCAAGCACGTTATTCACCTGGTTAGGATAATCCGAGCGCCCGGTCGCCATAATCAGGTCATCACGGGTGGCCAGCGCCAACTCCGGTTTAATCTCGGGATCCGGATTGGAACAGGCAAATACGACGGGATTTGGCGCCATACTGTTCAGCATTTCAGGCGTCATCAGATCCGGACCGGACAACCCGACAAACACATCTGCACCTTCGCAAGCATCGGCTAATGTCCGCATTTCCGTGTCGACCGCAAACATCGCTTTATATTGATTGAGATCTTCCCTTCCGCTATGAATAACGCCTTTGCGGTCCAACATAAAGATATTTTCGGATTTGGCGCCACAGCTTATCAACAGTTTCATACAGGCAACAGCTGCGGCCCCCGCGCCAAGGCATACAATCCTCGCCGTCGCTATGTCCTTATCCTGCAGTTCAAGCGCATTAATCATGCCTGCGGCAGTCACGATCGCAGTTCCATGCTGATCATCATGAAAAATAGGGATATTACATTGCTCAATCAGAATGCGTTCAATTTCAAAGCACTCCGGCGCTTTAATATCCTCCAGATTGATCCCTCCGAAGGTATCTGCAATGCGGGCCACGGTGTCGATAAATGCCTGAGGGCTTTCCGCCTTAACTTCAACATCAAACACGTCTATGCCGGCAAACCGCTTAAATAGTACACCCTTACCTTCCATTACCGGTTTACTTGCCAGAGGTCCCAGATTACCCAACCCCAAAATGGCAGTGCCATCTGAGATAACCGCTACAAGGTTCCCTTTATTCGTGTACCGATAGGCCAATTCTTCATCTTTGGCTATTTCTCTGACCGGTTCTGCCACGCCGGGGCTATAGGCAAGTGAGAGATCTCGGGAGGTTACAGTGGGTTTAGTGACTTCAACGCTCAGTTTTCCAGGACGCGGCGATGCATGATACTCAAGCGCAGATTGTTTTAGGTCTTCTGACATGTTTTCTTCCTGTCTATTATTGTAGGTGGGCCTAGAAAGTGTTTGGCTACAGAGGAACTGCATGAGTTTTGATCAACTTGATCAATTTTTCAAAAGCAATTTAATCCGGCATTATTGCGCGTTTGCATTACCCTCACAAGTCAAATACCGCACTCTTTTCACAGATCAAAGCACTGATCGAAAATAGTTGGAAATTCGTTGCGAAAGGACAAAAAAAAAACCCGCTTCGCGGGTTTTTAGAAATTCTTGTTTTAGCTGGCTCGGCCAACTCGGTTGCCGAAACGCTTTTTGAACCGATCGATACGACCGCCTGCATCCAAGACTTTTTGCTTACCTGTATAGAAGGGGTGGCAGCTTGAACAAACATCCAGGTGAATGTCTTTGCACAGCGTAGAACGGGTTTTAATCGTGTTACCACAACTACAAGTTGCGGTAATTTCAGCATACTTGGGATGGATATCTTGCTTCATGAGTCACCTCGGTTATTCTGCCGCTACTCGCACCTCTTGTGGAGCACCGCATAGTAAGGCAAACTTATCGCAATCCTTGGGAAGAAATTTTCTGCGCTTCTAGGATCGGAGGCTCGCCCGTGGAAAAGACGCGGAATTCTACCAGAACTAGAATAAATCTCAAGCACTCGTTTACCCACTGTTAAACGTCTTTGCCCAGGCGCCTTAAAATAATCCCAGTATGTCAACCTTTCTCCTACGTGTCGCCATTCCTGTTCCTGTTCGGCAAACATTCGAGTACTTGCCTGCAGCCGCGCAGCCGGATCAAAACCTTTATCAACCGGGAATCCGCTGTTTAGTTCCTTTCGGTAACAGAACCTTGGTTGGTGTAGTTGTCGAGCGAGCTAAATGTAAAGACCAACAGAACTTAAAAAAAATAGAGCAACTTCTGGAATCAACCCCTTCCTTAGAGATCGAACTATTTTCGCTGATTCGTTGGATTGCGGATTACTATCATGCCCCTCTGGGAGAACTCTGCCAAAACACACTGACGCCAGTGCTTCGAAAAGCCGTTTACACCCAAGAACTGCTGCAGGCAATTGGCAGGCCGATTTGGATACCGACCTCTGAATCAAACACAGCAAAACTTCGAGGTGAACGGCAAAAATCGCTTGTGCGCCTACTTTGCGAAAACCCCCAAGGCTTACATGAGAAGTATCTGCGTTCAATGGGATACACCACTAAACAGTTAAATCGCTTATCAGATCTCGGATTGGCTACTAAATCTAAAGAGTTCCAAACAACCAGCGGTGATGGTTCGCAATTTGCCAATACACCATCTCTTAGCAAACCGCAGTTAGAAATTGCAAACGCTCTCTCCAGCAATCTGCAAAGTTTCGAGACCCACTTACTTTATGGCGTGACGGGAAGCGGTAAGACTGAAATCTATTTATATTGGATTTCAGCGGTTCTTAATGTTGAACAAACCTCCCAGGTGCTGGTAATGGTGCCTGAAATTGCATTGACACCTCAAACAATCCGGCGTTTTCAGGCACAGTTTGGCGATTCGGTCAGCGCTTATCATAGCGGGATGACAGACAAGGAGCGTTGGCGTACCTGGGTAGACGCTAAATTTGGTCATACCCGCATAGTAATAGGAACCCGGTCAGCGGTCTTACTTCCCTTTAAAAGGCTTAGCGCCATCATTGTCGACGAAGAACACGACAGCTCTTTCAAGCAACAGGACGGCGCTCGCTATCATGGGCGGGATTTGGCGATTTTGCGAGCCAGTCAAGCAAAGTGCCCCGTCATTTTAGGTAGCGCCACGCCGTCGTTTGAAAGCCTGTTCAATGCCGAAACCAAGCGTTACAACTATCACCGCTTAGTTGTTCGACATAATGCCGACCAATTGCCCAAAGTTCATCTGATTGATACCAAGGCTCGGCCGCTGGAAGGCGGATTATCGTCTCCTGCAGTAGCGATCATTAAGAACGCGATAAAAAACAACCAGCAAGCAATGGTGTTCATCAATAGGCGGGGATACGCGCCGGCATTAGTTTGTCCCAACTGTGGCTGGCTTGCCGAGTGCCATTCCTGCGACGTGCGGCTGACCATCCATTGGCAACGCCAATTACTGTCGTGCCACCATTGCGAGCGTAGTTACCCGCTGCCAACCGCATGCCCAAAATGCAAATCCGATACTTTACAGGCAATCGGTACTGGCACCGAACGCACAGAAACTGTGTTAGCAAACCTGTTTCCCGATGTTCCTGTGCTGCGAATAGACCGCGATGTTGCGCAGTCCAAGAAAGAATTTAACAAGCGTCTGGAGCAAATTCGAAGCGGAACTCCCTGCGTAATCGTGGGCACCCAAATGCTGGCCAAAGGGCATGACTTTAGTAAGTTATCCACTATCGTTGTGCTCAATGCCGATTCCGGTTTATTTAGCAGTGATTTTCGGGCTCCCGAGAAAACCGCCCAAATGCTCATTCAAGTCGCCGGCAGAGCTGGAAGGCGCGAGGGGCAAGGTGATGTCCATATTCAAACCCAATTTCCCGATCACCCCTTGCTACAGGCCATCGTTCGGCATGACTACGATGCCATCTACAAAGCCGAAATGCAGCAACGTCAAACAGCCGGGCTTCCACCGTATCAAGCATTGGCAATCATTCGGGCAGAGGCGCAGAATCCGGATGCAGCATTACAGGGTTTACAGCGTTTCAAAACAGAAATGCTTCAACCGCACCAATCCGATTGCCGTATTCTGGGGCCCTTTCCTGCGACCATCGCCCGCAAGCAGAATCGTTATCACGCTCAGCTCTGGTTAATAGGCTCTTCGAAAAAAAGACTTAATAAGCACATTGCCAACTGGTTGAATAATCAAAAACCACCAAACAACAGCCGCAGATTTCGTTGGACCATCGATGTTGATCCTGTCGACACCGGATAAGGTCTCGAATTCAGCAATGGAAAAAGTACTTGAAATGCCTTCCAGCCAAATTACCATGCACAACAATAAGCCGGATTGAACTTACTTCAATTCATTCCTAACGGATATTTGTTGCACTCTAGCCACTCGGACGTAAATACAAAGGTAATTCCAGACAATGCAGGAAACGAAACCAAAAAATAGAATTGCTCCCTGGGTTTGGTTCGTCAACTTAGGCTTGGCGGCGGCATTTACCTATTTTTTGTTCTTTCTGAAAACAGTTCCTGAAACACCCGACACCAGTGACCTGAATCCCAAAGCCTCCGCGCCGGCAGAATCCGCATCACAATCAAATGGCTCTAACAAGGGAACTGATTTCGACTTCTATGAGATGTTGCCCGAGACCAAGGTAAAGACACCTACAGTGGAAGAGTATAAACCCAAAAGGCAACCAGAAAACGTGCATTATCTGCTGCAGACCGGCTCTTTTCGAAATGCGTCTGATGCTGAAAGACAAAAAGCGACAATCGCTTTTCAAGGACTCAAAGCCGATGTTCGAAGAATCGAGGTCGAATCAGACGATATTTGGTACCGAGTTCAGGTGGGGCCCTACAAATCGCGCTCCCGAATGAACAGCGCTATCGACAAACTGGTTGCGATAAATATCCAGCCTCTGGTTCGCAAACAGGTTCTGGAGACAGATTGAGCCATGGTGATCCGGTATCAGTTGATTAATCAGCAAACTAACAACCGTCCGGAAACCAGGTAAATACTTCGTCCGACGAATTGAATTTCTGCATACCGCCCTTATATTGATCAGACATTTTTGGCGAGGACCGCAGAATGACGACAATTGTATCCGTTCGCAGAGGGCAGCAGGTTGCGATGGCTGGAGACGGCCAGGTTTCCCTTGGTAATACGGTCATGAAAGGCAATGCACGTAAAGTGAGACGCTTATATCAGGACAAAGTTATAGCCGGTTTCGCCGGGGGGACAGCAGATGCCTTCACACTATTCGAGAGATTCGAGGCGCAACTGGATAAACACCAAGGAAATCTGATCCGTTCGGCGGTCGAACTAGCCAAAGACTGGCGTACTGATCGCGCGTTAAGACGGCTGGAAGCAATACTGGCAGTTGCCGACCCCGATTCCTCGTTAATCATTACCGGTAATGGAGATGTGATTGAACCGGAGCAAAGCCTTATAGCGATAGGCTCCGGTGGCGCTTATGCCCAAGCAGCGGCGAAAGCATTGCTGGACAATACCGAACTCAGCGCCAGGCAAATTGTAGAAAAAAGCCTGGAAATCGCCGGTAGCATCTGCGTATTTACCAATCAAAATGCCACGATTGAAGAAATTACGTGACCTTTTTGCACCTTCCATTCAGCACAGCAAGTATTTAAGACAGATTAAAGTAGGCCTATACCATGTCGGGCATGACTCCCAGAGAAATCGTTCAAGAACTGGACTATCACATCATCGGACAACAGGCTGCCAAACGCGCAGTTGCTATTGCTCTCCGAAACCGCTGGCGCCGGATGCAGATCGACGACAAGCTCCGCGATGAAATCACTCCTAAGAACATTCTTATGATTGGTCCGACCGGCGTCGGCAAGACTGAAATTGCCAGGCGCTTGGCAAAACTTGCCGACGCCCCATTTATAAAAGTAGAGGCAACCAAGTTCACGGAAGTGGGCTATGTAGGCAGAGATGTTGAATCCATAATCCGCGATCTTGCGGATATGGCGATAAAAATGCTCCGCGAAAAGGAAATGACAAAGGTTAAAAACCGTGCTCTGGATGCTGCGGAAGACCGAATTTTGGACGCGCTGTTACCACCGCCTCGGACAACCTCGCAAGATAATCCGCCGGCGGAACAGGAATCGGCGGCGCGCCAAGTGTTTCGTAAAAAACTACGTGAAGGCAAACTGGATGACAAAGAAATAGATATTGAGGTTAGAGCGACCCCGGTCGGCGTGGAAATTATGGCGCCTCCCGGCATGGAAGAAATGACCAGCCAGTTGCAAAACATGTTCTCAAATATTTCAGGAGAGCGAAAACGATCGAAACGCATGAAAGTCGCGGATGCAATGAAAAAAGTGGCTGACGAAGAAGCGTCAAAACTCATCAACGAAGAAGAGATTAAGCAGCGAGCTTTAGAACTGGTGGAGCAAAACGGAATAGTATTTATTGATGAAATCGATAAGGTAGCTAAGCGTTCGGAGACAGGATCTGCCGATGTCTCCCGGGAAGGCGTACAACGCGATCTTCTGCCTTTGATTGAAGGTTGCACAATCAGCACCAAGTTCGGCATGATCAAAACAGACCATATTCTCTTTATCGCCTCTGGCGCATTCCATTTATCCAAACCTTCCGATTTAATACCGGAACTACAGGGAAGGCTGCCAATCAGAGTGGAACTCAGTGCACTTTCCCCGGACGATTTTGAGCGTATCCTGACCGAACCAAACGCCTCTCTCACCGAACAATACACCGCCTTGATGGCCACCGAAAGCGTCAATATCAGCTTCAGTGAAAACGCGATTAAACGCATTGCGCAAATTGCCTGGAAAGTGAATGAGAGAACCGAAAACATCGGTGCGCGGAGATTACATACCGTGATGGAAAAGTTGCTTGAGGAAATTTCCTTCAAGGCGGGCGACCAAATCAGGGAAGTATTTGAAATCACCGCCGCCTATGTCGACGAATGCCTAGAAGAGCTATCGGAAGATGAAGATCTGAGTCGTTATATCCTATAGCGCCAACCCCACTGGATATAGAAGAAAATAACCATGCCTTTTCCTACTCGTATTGAACTGCATTCGAAATCCGCCACCCTGGAGATCGCATTTGATTCAGGCGATGAGTACATTTTTACAGCGGAATTTCTTCGGGTATTTTCTCCCTCAGCCGAAGTCCGGGGGCATGGCGGCAAAGGCGCAGTTCTGCAAACGGGGAAAAGACAGGTTGGAATTCAGAACATTGCGGCCGTTGGCCGTTACGCCTTGAAAATCACCTTCTCCGACGGCCATGATAGCGGGCTATACAGCTGGGAATATCTGATGGACTTGGGCCGGCATCAGGACCATTATTGGGAGGGCTATCTGGCACAACTCGCCGAGGCCGGCGCTAGTCGAGACAAGACATTCCCATAACTAAATTGAAAGCAGAAGAAAAAACCCTTCGTCCAAGTGGGGTTTGATAGGAGGGGGGATGTGGACGAAGGGTTATAAAAAGGCCTATATCACATTCTTAACGTTCTGCAGCATATCGGCGACACTTTCCAGACCTGCACCAATGCGATCAAAGTAGCCACCTCGACTCTCCTGATCATTGGACACATAAAGCGGTAACATCTCACCGTACAATCCGGTACTTATGGTCCTCTGCTCGTCTTCTAAAATCTCTTTCTTAATTTTGATGCCAAAGTCGGCTAACTCATCCGACAAACTATCGAATCTCTGCAGAAGGTCATGCCTTGTCATTTGATAGGCATGTTCACAAACGATCCGTCGAGATTGAAAGCTGAACACATTAGTAAAAAACAGCTTGGCATCGTCCCTCATCGGCTCAAACAAGGCAATATGGGCATCAGGGTACTCTTTTTCGTACATCGCCATGCCTGCCCGCATTCTTGAATGCACCATCGTCCGGTAGGTTTGTGCAACGATATTCTGCATTCCCTTGTTCAACAACCCACCGGGAGCCATAGTTCCGGCCTCCACTGCCGCCTTTACATCTATCGGAACAACAGGATTGATGCCGATCACCAAATCTGCACCATCCTCAAGAGCCACCGATGCGTGCATACCCTTTCTTAACGTGCCATCCAAATAAAATCGCCCGTTTACTTCCACCGGCGTATAGATCGCAGGTATCGCAACACTGGCTTGAACCGCTTTCGAGATTGGCACCTGGTCAAATCCAGGGGACCCGAATCTTACGGAATCGCCACTTTCGACATCGGCAGCTACCAGATACAAACGCCGGCTCAACTGACGAAAGTCGTTTGTTCTCCCTAACAAGCTAAAGGATCGCTCAAGGTACTCATGAACCCCCTCATTGTCGAACAATCCGGCCGGAACAGCTTGTGCCAGCAGGGTTAATGCTTCCAGAAAACTCTGATCGCGGGGATTTGAAACAAACCTCGCGCATGCCTCTATCAGCAAACCTGGCACGGACACTGCCCGACGCAAATATTCCCGGCTTGCCGGACGGTAAAAAACGTCCGGATGGAAGGGGTGCACATCGGATTCATTTCTGACAAATATCCGACACATTTGCGCAGTAGTCACCTGGTTAGCCAAATTCGCCGCGACAAAGGCTCCTGCACTTACGCCGACATAAACGTAAAGATCATTAAAGTCGACACCTTCCAACGCCTCATCCAAGGCACGCAATGCCCCGATGAGATAAATACCGCCAAGCGCTCCGCCGCCACCTAATGCCAGTCCGACTTTGGGGTGATTCTGTTTGGAAAACTGACTTTTTGTCATGATTAACTACTCAAGATGCTGCCTTTTCGTTATTCAAGTATAGTTACTCTCACGCCCAGCAGCCGACGGTGCCCCATTTGCCCACCGTTTCATTAGCTACAAAGTTAACAGAGGGGTTTAGAATAAACATACTATTCAACTGTCACCTGGCAACTGCACAAGTTTGGTAAATTTGCGGCATTGATCTGCCGGATTGGCGGGCCTGTCATGGTGCAAAGGCTGGTAGGGGCGAAAACGATTTTGCGTTGATTTAGGGCTTAGTTTTTGCGTTGCGGACGGGTGTATTGCTCATAGCCAATTTCTTTCAGGGAAAATTCCAGTGTGCTACGCACTACTTCAGGACTATCCATGCAGAGCAGTTTACGCAACAGATCTTCCGCCCAATCCACCGACACCGATCGTAATACGGACTTAACTCTGGGCAAATTCACAGCGTTCATCGAAAGCGTGTCATAACCCATCGCGGTAAGGATGATGGCTCCGCCTGGGTCGCCCGCCATCTCACCGCAAATACCCACCTGCTTGCCAACCGAATGTGCATCGCACGCGATTTTATATAAGGCCTGTAGAACGGCCGGGTGAAAAGAGTGGTATAGAGAGGCCACACGGGGATTGTTTCTGTCCACTGCCAGCATATACTGGGTTAGGTCGTTGCTTCCCACACTTATAAAATCCACGCGTTCGCAGATTTCCCTTACCTGGAATATAGCGCTGGGGACTTCGATCATGACACCGACCGGCGGCATTTTCACATCGATACCCTCTTCCCGAACTTCGTGATACACGCGGTAAATCAAGTGCAACGACTCTTCCACTTCGGAAATATTGGATATCATGGGTAACATAATTCGGAGATTATCCAATCCTTCGCTGGCTTTCAGCATGGCCCTGACCTGGACTAGAAATATTTCCGGATGGTCAAGCGTCACCCGAATGCCGCGCCAACCTAGGAAAGGGTTTTCCTCATTGATCGGGAAGTAGGTCAACGCCTTGTCACCGCCTATATCCAACGTTCGCATGGTTACTAACGAGGGTGAAAAAGCCTCCAACTGTTCCCGGTAACAATCTCGTTGTTCGATTTCACTGGGAAACCGGTCATTTATCATAAATGGAACTTCGGTGCGGTAGAGTCCAACGCCTTCCGCGCCTTGGTTAAGGGAGCGCATGACATCGGTCATCAATCCGGTATTTACCCAAAGCGCAATATGGCGGCCATCTTTGGTTACGCAGGGTAGTTCCCTTAGCTCTTCCAATCCCCGGGCAATTTGTTCCTCTTCGGCAACAATGCTGGAATAAAATCCAAGCAGTTCGGGGGATAGATGACTGTAGATTTCGCCATTATAGCCGTCCGCCACTATTCTCCGGCCGTCGAGCTTGTTGATAGGCATATCCACCACGCCCATAACACAAGGCAAGCCCATCGCCCGAGCAAGAATTGCCACATGGGAGTTGCCTGAACCAAGCACCGATACCAATGCTTTTAGCTTCTCTCGAGGTACTTCGCCTAACATTGAAGGAGTCAGTTCTTCGCTAATCAAGATCGTGTTGTCCGGATAATCCTGTTTTTCGTTGACCTGGTTCTGTTGCAGGTGAGCGAGAACTCGTTGGCCTAAGTCTTTGATATCCACCGAACGCTCTTTGAGATACGGATCACTGATGCCCTCAAAATGCCTGACATACTCCTGCACAACATCACGCAAGGCTCCTTGCGCCCACTGGCCTTTCCGAATCTGCGTTCGGACCTCCCCGGACAACGCGGTATCGTCCAACATCCCCAAATACACATCAAATAGGGCTTGCTCTTCCGGCCGCAGCTGACTGGCAAGACGATCACCCACCCCCCGGATATCTTCACGAACCGCGTTGACAGCCGCTTCAAACTGCGTTATTTCCTCATCGATATCCTGTATCTTTTTATCGGGAACAGCATTCAAATCGGCATGCGGGAAAAATACAACGCATTCGCCGACCGCAACGCCGGGTGCGCCGGCAACGCCTTTAAAGCAAATGTCCTTGGCAGCTTGTCCGGTGAAATCCATGCCGGAAATGATACCGGTAGCTTCACTGTGGGCGATAACCGCGGCCAATTGCGCTGAAATAGTGACAAGAAACGCTTCTTCGCCTTCGTCGAACAGACGGCTGGCGCGTTGCTGAACCACCAGCACACCGAGTACCTTGCGATGATGAATAATGGGCACGCCAAGAAAAGATTTATAACGCTCTTCGCCGGTTTCAGGGAAATAGCGATAGCGGGGATGGGCCGGCGCATTGTGCAAGTTCAATGGCTCTTCGCGAACCCCCACCAAACCGACCAGCCCCTCCGAATGCCCCAGACGAACTTTGCCAATCGCATCGGGATTGAGGCCCTTACTGGCCATGAGGATGTATTGGTGCGATTCCGGGTCCAAGAGATAGATAGAGCAGACTTCGGTATCCATCGACTGATGCACCCGCTCCACGATTAAGGTTAATGCCGAATTCAAATCTGGTGCGGCATTGACCTCCTGCACGATACTTCTTAAAACGTTTAACATGCAGTGCCTGTTGTAAACATCACCAGTCCCATCTATTTCCCATTTAACCGATTCTCGAAGAGTTAGCATTGCGCTAACGAATACTTATTATTTCTTAAACAGTATAGGCGCGAACTCGCGCATAGCCCGGCGGTATACTTCCCGCTTAAAGGAAACGACCTGACCGAGGGGATACCAATAGCTAACCCAGCTCCAGCCATCGAACTCCGGTTGATCCGAGTGGTCCGTCTTAATCAACTCGTCGTTGCCAACCAGTCGCAGCATAAACCATTTTTGCTTCTGCCCGACACAAACAGGATGAGAATCGTGCCGCACCATCTTCTTCGGGAGACGATAACGAAGCCAGCCTCGGGTTACTGCGATGATCTTGACCGCATCCGCAGGCAGACCGACTTCCTCGCGCAGCTCCCGGTACAGTGCCTGTTCAGGCGTTTCGTCCCGCTTGATTCCACCCTGTGGAAATTGCCAAGAATCCTGCCCGATACGCCGCGCCCAGAATACTTGACTGGCGTCGTTACACAAGATTATTCCGACATTTGGGCGATATCCCTCTGGATCGATCACGCTTTACACCTACGCTATTTTGCACCAATTGTTCCACAACTTATGCCATAGATTCAAACTTCCGCTCAGATCATGGGCATCAGGTGGGCAATGGAGTTTTTTTTGTTACTATGCTCTTCAAATTTTATGGGCGCGGGTACCTTGCAATACCTGGAACGCCAACACAAATTTCATCTACAAGGAGATGACAGTGGCACTTGCCATTTTTGATCTGGACAACACTCTCATTGCCGGCGACAGCGACCACGCCTGGGGCGATTACCTCATCCGCCTGGGCGCCGTGGATGCCGGGGAGTATAAACAAACCAACGATCAGTTCTATCAGGACTATTTGGCCGGCGACCTCGACATTCTTAGTTACCTCGAATTCGCGCTAAAGCCTCTCACCCAGCATTCGCTGGAACAGCTTCAACAATGGCGCCGGGATTTTGTAGAGGAAGTCGTTGAACCGTTGATTTTGGAAAAAGGCAAACAACTAATACAAGAACACCGGGACAAGGGTGACTACTGCCTAATTATCACTGCCACTAATCGATTCGTGACCGAGCCGATTGCCGCCTTGCTTGACGTTGATGACATGATTGCAACGGAACCGGAAATCCTCGACGGCAGGTATACCGGCAACGTAGAGGGAACACCCAGCTATCAGGAAGGTAAAATTACCCGCCTGCAGGGGTGGCTCGAAGACAAACATTTCTCCATACCGGAGGCATACTTTTACAGCGACAGCCACAATGACATTCCATTACTCGAGCTTGTCGGCAAACCCGTCGCTGTCGATGCCGACCCTGTCTTGGCAGAACACGCAAGGCAGCGGGGTTGGCAAATCATCAGCTTGCGCTAGACCGGCGTCCCCGCACCATACGAAAGCAGTGTTGCAGGATAGAAACCAGCCAGCAGATAAGTGCTCGACCGATGCAGATAGCCCGAATTTTATTGCCTCCCCTTTGTGTCTTTCTCTTGTTCACCTTGGCAGGTTGCAGCGATAACTCAACACAAGAAGACACTCATCAAACCGCTGATTCCGTAACGCCCCCGATAACGCCGAGTGATCCGGTGCGGCTAGACCAGGTCGAGCAGTTGGCAACGCAACTCCACCAACATGCCATTGCGGCAGCTGAAGCCATGCTCGCAAACCTGAATCGGGCTATTCGCACGGGTTCACCTGAAGCACTTGATGTAACCCGGGACGGCTGGTTTGAGACGCACCGGCAAATACAGACTTTGCTTGCTTTGTACCAGATCGGTGCGCCCTTTCAGAGCATGTATGAACCGCAATCCCATCATTACGCGGCCATAACTTTGCTCGATCATACGCCCTTATTGCCTGGGTATTTGGACGCCGTTCCCGGCTATCCGAAGAGCGGGATAGTGCACGCCCTGGATGTAGAAATAGAGTTGGACAACTTGTTGGAAAAACACCAGTTCGCTGACGCAGAGTTCGTGATATTTGGCCTGCACCCCCTGGAGTTTTTCCTTTGGCAGAAAAATGCGTTGTTGTTAAGCCAAGATTCGACCGTCGAAACTAAACGGCGTCAATTACTGGTTCGATTAATCGCAACCCACCTGGTTGAGCAACTAAAAGCGATGCACGAAACTTGGCAGAACCAGGAGTTTTCCGCCAGTTACCTACCTGCCACAAGCAGACAGAACGAAGAAGAGGATCCTCTATTAGCCGCCATCATGCTCGTTATACAGCACCTCATCGTCGATCAATTAGAACAAGATAACGACACGGACCAAAATACCTACCTAAATCACAGCAATTATCATCAGTCTCCCGGTCTGCATTGGCAAGGGGTGCTCACCGGGCTTGAAGGGTTGCTAAACCTGCCGCTCCCAGCTTCACCGGTGAACTCAATTTCTTTAACGGCTTTGGCAACCTGCTTGTCCGACGTATCCAAGCCTCTTGCCCCGGACAGTTGCAGTACGGAACTTACGGAACTTCGCAAGCAGGTTATAATGCGGTTTAGCGAGTAGACAATTTGCCTTCTAAACAGACGGCTCCCCGCATTTGATCTACACTTACAGACATCTGCCCGGTTATCCCCGCGGCACTACCTTACAAATTCATATCCAAACATTTAAACAGCAAATCAAGCACAAGGTTATTCGAGGAGCCTGCATGCCCAAAGATCTGACCGACGAGCAAATCAAGACGATTTTGCAAGGGATAAAGGTACCTCCACAGCCACAAATTCTGGTCGATATTCAAATGGAACAACTGATGCCAGATCCGGATCTGGGGCAGTTGGCTAAACTCATCAGCCAGGACGTGGGTCTATCGGGCACGATTTTAAAATTCGTAAACTCCCCCATGTTTGGCCTTTCCAACAAAATCACTTCCATCGCCCAGGCAGTCTCGCTACTAGGTATTACCAGCGTGGTCAATATCATCAATGGAATATCGATCAAGGGAGAAATGACCGATGAAACCATCGTTGAACTCACGGGTTTCTGGGACACGGCTAACGATATTTCCAGTGTTGCGGCAAATATTGCCAAGAAAATCGGCTACGGCTCACCGGATGAAGCCTACTTACTTGGCCTATTCCATAATTGTGGCATTCCACTGATGCTGCGCCGCTTTAAAAGCTATCCGAGTGTATTGGTAGAAGCTTATGCCAATCCCGACAAGCGCGTCACAGAAGTGGAAAACGAACACTTTAATACCAACCACTCAGTCGTTGGATACTATACGGCGAAGTCCTGGAACCTACCTGCTCATATCTGCGAAGCGATCGCGGAGCATCATTCCGTGGAACGGCGCTTTGCCGACTTGGAGGGCCGCAATCCGGAAAAGAAGACCCTGCTGGCAATATTGAAAATTGCTGAACATATGTGCGGAAACTTCCATATTCTGGGACAACAGGAAGAGGACCACGAATGGGAGCGCATAGAAAAACCCGTGCTGGAATTTGTCGGACTAACGGGCTATGAGCTGACCGAGATGCAGGAAAACTTCATGGAGATGGGAATCGGTATCTGCGAGGCAAGCCGATTCCACTAGGCCGTCACTACTAGAACATTAAACTCCGCCCCACGACATCCAAGGGCGGATACAGGCAAACCACCTCGCTGCGACCTTTCAAGTTTGTGTTGCCTGCACGGGCTTGGCATATCTAAGATCCAACTCGCGAGCAGCCTTCACATCATCCAAACGGCGAACCGGCGTGGTATGGGGCGCAGACTTTAACAGCTCCGGCGAGGATTCCATTTCCCCACGGATTTTAATCATGGCATCGACAAAGGCATCCAGCTCTTCAACGGATTCGGTTTCCGTGGGCTCAATCAGGAAGCATTCGGGTATCAACAATGGAAAATAGGTGGTCGGAGCATGTACGCCATAGTCCAGGAGACGTTTCGCCACGTCCATGGCGGTGACGCCGTAGGCCTTTTCCTCAGGTGCCAGCGTCAAGATAAATTCATGCGAGGCGCGCCGGGTCGGATAGGCCAAAGTATAGCCGGCTTGTTGTAGCCTGATTGCCAGGTAGTTCGCATTCAAGGTCGCAAATTCGCCGACCCGAATCATACCTTCCCTGCCCAACATCAACGCATAGGCATAAGCGCGAAGCAGTATCCCGGCATTCCCCATAAAAGCCGACATCGGGCCGATAGTCTTAGGCAAATCTTCCTGGTCCAGCCAACAAAATACCACGTCTTCCTTGGCAACCACAGGTATCGGCATATAGGGCTTCAACCGATCAGCCACGCCAACCGGACCCGATCCCGGCCCCCCGCCGCCATGGGGCGTAGCAAAGGTTTTATGCAGATTCATGTGAATTACATCAAACCCCATATCGCCTGGCCGAACTTTGCCGAGAATAGCATTCAGGTTTGCACCATCGTAATACAGCAGACCACCCGCCGTGTGAACCACCTCCGCAATTTCTGAAATCTTGCGTTCAAATACGCCGCAGGTCGAAGGGTTCGTCATCATCAAACCCGCCGTCTGCGGTCCGACAACCTGTTTCAAAGCATCAAGATCCACATCACCCTCCCGGTTTACCGGGATTTCCCGCACTTTATAGCCACACATGGTTGCCGTTGCCGGGTTGGTGCCGTGGGCGGCAGACGGCACGATAATTTCGGTGCGGGCTGTGTCTTGCCGGTCGTCGTGATAAGCCTTGATCATGGCAATACCCGCCAACTCCCCCTGAGCGCCAGCCATCGGTGCCAGGGAGACGGCTTCCATGCCGGTCACACCTTTTAGAATTTCCTGCAGATCATAGAGGCAACTCAAATAGCCTTGGCTGTATTCGATTGGTGCAAGTGGGTGGCGTTGCAGAAAACCGGGGGTAAAAGCGGCTTTGTGCGCTCCCCTGGGATTATATTTCATCGTGCAGGAACCGAGCGGGTAGAACTGCGTGTCTATGCAGAAATTGTTGCGGGACAGGTTCGTGTAATGTCTAACCACCTGTAGCTCTGACACGCTCGGCAGCTCAGCGGGTTGTTGCCGCCGAAATTTGTCCGGTAACAGACTGTCATCCAAGCCGGCATTTGGCGCTTGCGCTTTCGATGAGCGCCCGGGTTGGCTACGTTCAAAAATCAGCATCTAGGTGCCCTCCCGTTCGGCCAATACCTGTTCCAAATGAGACCGATAAGTTTCAAGGTCGCTTTCCTGCTTGGTTTCTGTCGCACAAACCAACAAGCAATTCGGCAAATCGGGGAAGTCACCTGCTAGCGCTATTCCTGGCAGGATTGCTTGTTCATGCAGAGCATCCATCACAGTGTCTAAGTCCGTATCAAACCGAAGGACAAACTCATGAAAGCTGTCGCCATCGTTAAGGCATGCCACCCCTTCGATCTGGCTTAGCAACACGGCCAACCGCACAGCATTCCGTCTGCTCGCCAGCGCCACCTTCGCCAATCCTTTGGCACCGAGGAGCGCCATGTGAATCGTGGCAGCAGTAACTGCGAGCCCCTGGTTGGTACAGATATTGGAAGTAGCCTTGGAACGTCTGATATGCTGCTCCCGGGCCTGAAGTGTCAGGGTATAGCCGGTGCGCCCTTCGAGATCGATCGTTTTGCCGATAATCCTTCCGGGCATCTGTCTGACGTAGGCTTGGCGGCAACACATAAAACCGAAATAAGGACCGCCGGAAGAAAGCGGCAATCCCAGCGGCTGCCCATCCCCAATCGCAATATCGGCACCCTGCCGGCCCCATTCCCCTGGAGGAACCAGGGCTGAGACAGCGATCGGGTTGACTGCGGCGATTACCAGCATCTTTTGCCCGTGCGCCCAATCAACTATCTCATGGACACTTTCCAACTGCCCGAAATAGTTGGGAAACGGCAGTATTATCGCGGCATAATCTTGTTCCGCATATTGCTGCAAATCGTCCAACCGGATCTTTAAGGCCCCATTCTGACGAGGAATTTCCACCAACTCTATCCCTTGCCCGGCAACCAGGGCTCGTCCTGCCCGTACATAACGAGGATTCGTTGTACCTGCATAGAGTACCCGTCGGCTCTTCGATTTCCGGTTAGCTCTAACCGCCATTAATATCGCTTCGGCCAATGCAGAACCACCGTCGTAAAGCGAGGCGTTTGACACATCCATCGACATAAGGGCGGTCATCATCGATTGATATTCGTAAATCAGCTGCAATGTCCCCTGGCTGGCTTCTGCCTGATAAGGCGTATAAGCCGTCATAAATTCGCCCCGCGCGGCAATATCCCAAACCGCGGAAGGAATATGATGCTCATAAGCGCCAGCGCCCAAAAAGCACATGGCGCCTGCGTCCAACTCAGCCCGTTCCTGCATTAGGCGCAACACATCCATTTCAGATCGGCCCGGGTCAATATTGCCTAACTCTTTGGCATGCAACGCCGAAGGGATTTCGTCAAAGAGCGTATCGATATGGTGAATATCCAACACCTGCAGCATCTGTTCGATGTCCGCTTCGGTGTGCGGTATAAAAGGCATCTCTCCAACCTTAATGCGTTTAAAAAGTAATTCCTCGGCCTGAACTGGTTTCAAGTCAAGGTTAAGAAACCATTATGATAATGATCAAAGGGATTAGTTACGAAAACCGTGTTGAAATTTGCCTTTATTCTGACTCACATTGCTCGGAATACTCATCCGCTGCCAGCAGATTATCCAGATCCGCAGAATCGGACATTTTTATTTTGAAAAACCAACCATCGCCGTAGGGATCGCTATTGACAAGCTCCGGGGAGTCATTGAGTTTTTCGTTGACCTCGATAATCTCTCCCGCAACCGGGGCGTAAACATCGGAAGCCGCTTTGACGGACTCCACCACACCTGCTTCGTCCGTAGCCGCGACCAGAGAGCCTACTTCGGGCAGTTCGACAAAAACGATGTCGCCTAACAGATCCTGCGCGTGATCCGTAATGCCAACGGTAACATTACCTTCTTCGTCGGCCTTGACCCATTCATGGGAGGTTGCATATTTTAGTTCTTCCGGTGTATTGCTCATCATCACCATCCTCGTTGATAGTCACTGATATCACTGTTTAAAAACTGCTTTGCCATTGCGCACGAAAGGCGGAGCCACCACTTCAGCTTCAACCTCCTTGCTACGCAACAAGACCTTAACCGTCTTGTAATCCCCTGCTGGAATTCGCGCTAAAGCGATAGAAAAGCCCAGGGTAGGAGAAAAACTGCCACTGGTAATTTCGCCCTTTCCGTCAGGAGTAATTACTTCCTGGTGCCCGCGTAAAACGCCGCGCCCGCGAAAAATCAAACCCGTTAGACGATGTGAAGTATTTTTCGCTTCCAAAGCCTGTCTTCCGATAAATTTTCGGTCGTCCTTAAGCGCGACCGTCCACCCCATGTTGGCTTCCTGAGGGGTTATGTTCTCATCCATGTCGGTTCCGTAGAGATTCATACCGGCCTCCAACCGCAAGGTATCTCGTGCGCCCAATCCGCATGGCGCAACTCCTTCGGACAATAGTTGTTGCCAAAAGGACGCGATATCTGCTTCGGGAAGCATGATTTCCAAGCCATCTTCCCCAGTGTATCCGGTGCGGCAAAAACGCCAATCGTCTTGCGCAAGGCTGCGAAATGGTTTTAGGTTGCGAACAGATTCTGCCGTAGCACCTTTCAGAAAACTCGTTACCTTATCAACCGCCCGGGGGCCTTGAACGGCCAAAAGGGCAATCTCCGGTCTTTCCTCGACCTCGACTGGAAATCCGTCGGCATGCTTATTGATCCAGTTCAGATCCTTTTCACGTGTCGCACAGTTTACCACCAACCGATAGCCGGGATCGGTACGGTAAACGATGAGATCATCAATTATCCCGCCATTTACATTCAACATACCGCTGTATAGGGCTTTGCCATCCAGGGTTAGTTTTGCGACGTCATTCGCCAGCAGCTTCTGCAAAAACGCCGTGGCCTCTGCTCCTGAAATATCTACAACGGTCATATGCGATACATCGAACATGCCTGCTGATCGACGTACCTTATGGTGTTCTTCTATCTGTGAACCATAATGAATCGGCATATCCCAGCCGCTGAAATCCACGATTTTAGCGCCGGCATCCAAGTGCTTTTGAAACAAAGCGGTTTTATTGCCCATTTTGTCATTAACCTAAGGAAAGGGGTGCTTTTTGAGAAATTTACCAAGATGAAGCTTATCTGGCGCTACAAATTTCGCAATCCCTAATTGCGGATTAAAAGATTAAAATGTCCCAGGATTGCCTGAAACACCGACTCAAATCCTTCAAAATCATGACTTCCCCCAGGCATCAGCCAGAGTTTGTGGCGGGCGAGAGTCTTCAGGGCATCCCGATAGTCCAAAGTTTGATCGCCAGTTTGCACCAGCCCCAATATCTCATTTGCCGGACTGACAGGCTGCACCCAAAGTTCATGGAGTTCCTGCAGATGCGCGCTTTCGAGCTGGTAGCGCTCGCCTGTGTAGAGATTTTGATTTTCTCCAAGATAATCATCCAACAGGTCAAACGGTTTTAAAGCGGGATTAATCAGCAGCGCCGGGACTCCAAATCGTACATGCAAGTACAGCGCATAGTAGCCTCCCAGCGAACTTCCCAGAATGCCAAGCGGTTGTTCATCTGTGAAGTATTCATCAACTACCTGTCTGATGGCCTGCGCAGGCGCAAAAGGTAATGCCGGGACCATGAAATCGATATCCGGCCGATG
The DNA here is from genome assembly GCA_028280065.1 of Hahella sp. Lineage (GTDB taxonomy): Bacteria > Pseudomonadota > Gammaproteobacteria > Pseudomonadales > Oleiphilaceae > Hahella. The sequence continues at coordinate 15,585 of JANQMN010000089.1, read as the reverse complement.
CGCCTCTATCCAGGCGCCAAGCGTTCTGGCCTTCACTGATTGCGGTGAACTGTTAAAGCCATGCAGATAGAGGAGCCGGGACTTAGACACGATAGGCCTGTAATTGCCGAAAAGCCGGGGGTTAGTAACCCTTGCTGCTTAAGTCAACAACAAAATCAATGTGATCGGCGCGGACAACGGCAGTCTCAACGCCACCCTCCGAATCCAACCGCAACCATCGATAGCCGGGCGCTTGATCGTCCACGGCAAACTCTCTGGACAGCGGTTTGAACTGGACACAGGTCGAGGGTGTCGCCAACAGCCTGACATTGTTGCGCACCTGATCGAATTCCTGATGGATATGCCCCCAAAGAATCAGGCGGACATGTGAGTAACGGTCCAATATGGCAAACAAGGACTCCCGGTTCTTTAACCCAATGGTATCAATCCATTTGCTGTTGACGGTAACCGGGTGGTGGTGAAAGCAAACCGCAACGTGCAGGTCCTGATCTCTGGCCAACTCTCTGGCCAGTAGGTCCAAATCCTCCTCGGACAACTCCCCATGCACCTTCTCACGGACTGAAGAGTCAAGGAAAATAAACTTCCACGAACCCATTTTCTTGACTTTCGTAAAGGCATCACGATCTTCGACTGTTTTAGCCATCACCTCAGGGTCATCATGATTTCCGGAAAACCACACCACAGGGCAACTGAACATAGACATTTTCTGCGCAAAGCAGCGATAGGCTTCGGCACTGCCGTCTTGGGCCAGATCTCCCGTGGCGAGCACCAAATCTGGCGTTTCCTGCCTATTACGAATCAGCTCCAATACCGCATCCAGGCTATCCCGGGTATTCATTCCCAGCAAAACCCCTTCGGGCTCCTTGCGCAAATGTGAATCCGTTATCTGGATGATCCTCAGGTCTTTGTTTCCCGCCACGATTGGGTCCCGTCTCGCTACCTAAGCAAACCGGTCGCAAAGCACCTGGAAATCGGGTTCTGCCGGTAAGCACAGTCAAAAATCGTTCTTTATGCACATTAGTAACAGGCTGCTGCAAATTCAAGCTTTTACAATAAAAAGCGCCAGAAAAATGAAAAAGTTGCCGAGTTGTTGACAGTATTCAGGCGAAGTTGGATCGACCGCGCTCATCCACGACAAGCTTCTGCATTAGTCCTGAAATGACAAGCAAGTCGTCTTAAACGCTTTTATTGGGTCGAATGTCTTTTACCGTATGGCCATGGCGGATACAGAAATTCAGCCATTCCGCCAAAAAGGAATTCAACTGCAGTTTTTCGTCGGGAAGATGCATTTTTTTGTTCGGATAACCGTTCACAGCCTCGACCCGAGGGTGATTGGTGGAACTGATAACCTCTGCCATGCGGGCGTCATGATAAAGCCTTACCGATAACCGCGGATTGTTCAGCCATTTTCCCGCAGCCTGGGTCTGCTCCAATAACACCAGGTTTGTATACCGGCTTGCTTCCTTGACTTCAATTCTAATCACGCCCAGGTGAGAATCGGCATGATGCAAGCCATACCGGACACAATCGCCAGTCTCAAGCCCGTTCAGCAAACGGCAAAGCTGGACATAGTTGGCTTCGCAAATTGCACCAAACTTTGCAATATCAGGCACATAGCGTCGATTTAACAAGTCTTGGGATCCCACAATGAATTGGCCAGGTTTTAATCAGCTCCACTTTTCCTGAAGCTCAGCATAGTTCATTTGCAACCACTGTAAACCAATAATTCCTGCCGCATTATTAATTTTACCGGCAGCTAGCAGTGCAAAAGCATCTTCCCGGTCGAGCACATGAACACGTATATCCTCACCCTCATGTTGCAATCCGTAGATGCCTTCCGCACCCTGACTATCGACCTTGCCACAGAGCAACGTAATCCATTCGTTACTGCCTCCGGGAGAAGGGTAATACTCGCAAATCATTGCAAATTTTTCGACTTGCAACCCGGCTTCTTCTTCTGCTTCCCGCCTGGCCACCTGTTCCGGCGACTCCCCATGATCATTGATGCCGGCCACCAACTCCAATAACCAGGGACTGGCCTTACCTCCTAGCGCTCCTACCCGAAACTGCTCACAAAGCACAACCTTGTCAGCCTCGGGATCGTAGGGAAGCATACAGGTCGCAGCACCTCTAACGAAGAGCTCCCGTTTGATTGGATGGATTTCACCGCCATTGAATAATGCATGTTGCAAAGTCAGCGTTTCAATCTGAAAGAAGCCCGAAAAACTTAACTCCCGATGGGTGATTTTGGCATCTTCCGCAGAAAATTGGCGATCAAACTTGAACATCGATTCTGTCATGGTCCGGTACCCTGATGGTCATACTAAAAGCTGAGGATTGTATAGGAGAAGCAGAAATTATTTGCTATCTTGCCGTACTAAAACAAACTGGTGCAGTGTCCTTCCGGATATAGCCTCACAGTAGGCAATTTATGAGATTCATCCGTATTCAGGAGAGGTTAATCGCAAAGCGTCAGGCTTTAAAGAAAAACTGTTTCAATCATTCGGATTTAACTGTATTATGCCATGTGTTCACTGAACACATGGCATAATTTCATAAAATTTCAAAATAAGTCAACTGGTTCGCCATTTGTTCATCAAACAGTATACTTGGCCGTTTAGCCTTCTACGGCAATTGCATTCAAGGAAAACCACATGAAATCTGTTGTGCAAAGCGTTTTATTTAGCATGTTTTTGCTGAGCGCCAGTAGCCAAATCTTGGCTATTGACCTGGCTACCGCTTACAGCAAAGCCACCCTTTACGACTCGGAACTGGCAGCCGCGCTGGCTGGCCGCAATGCCAATGCAGAGGGCGTTAATCTTGCCCGTTCCGGCCTGTTACCGACCGTCGCCCTGGGCGCCAGCTCCACCTACAGCGATTTTGACCGCGATAGCGGCGCATCAGATGGCTATTCATCGACGGGTGCAAGCGTCAGTGTTTCTCAGCCGCTATTGAAACTGGATACTTACCATGACTTCAAGGCTAGCGAATTTTCCCAGCTCCAAGCCGACGCACAATATCTCGAAGCCCAACAGGGCTTGATATTTCGAACTGCGGATGCCTATTTCGGAGTACTGCGCGCCTGGGACACGTTGACCACGACCAAACGCGCGGAAGAAGCTTTCAAGCGACAATGGGAGCAGGCTAAGGAACGCTTTGAAGTCGGCCTTATCGCGATTACGGAAGTGCATGAGACCAAAGCAATCTACGACTCTGGGAAAGTCAGCCGGATAAACGCTCAACAGCAATTGGATGTATCCTTGGAAGTATTGGAGCGCATTACCGGGCAGTTCACCGACCGTGTGCTTACCTTAAGTCCGAATTTCCCGCTATCCCTTGAGGATGACAAAAGCCTCGACGAATGGGAGAAAATCGCTTATGCAAACAACCCCCAGATGCTGGCGGCCAAATGGAATGTTCGAAGCGCCGAAAGCGCTGTCAAAGCCCGCGAAGCCGGGCATTATCCCACCATCAATGCCGAGGCCAGCTATGGCTACAGCGATTTCGACGGCCCGAGTCCGGCTGACGACCAAAGCCGCGATTCCTCGATCGGAATAACCCTAAGTATGCCCCTATATGCCGGCGGTGGCGTCACTGCAGGTGTGCGTCAGGCGAAACACCTGCTGGACCAGGCGGAGCAAGCGTTGACAACCACTCAGCGCAATATTCGCGTACAACTGCGTAGCCTTTACCGCACCCTGCGAACCGATGTCGAAGCCATTCAGGCCCGCAAGCAGGAAACGGTATCCAACGAAAGCGCATTAGAAGCTACCCGCGCTGGCTACGATGTCGGCACCAGGAACATCGTGGAAGTTCTCGATGCGGAACGCCAGTATTTCGTTTCGTTAAACAACTATTCCAATGCTATTTATGACTATATCATTAACCAATTATCGTTCCGGCAAGTCGCCGGGGTCCTGACCGAACAGGACCTGACCAATCTCAATACCTGGTTGAAAGCGCCGGTCAATGTAGGTGCCCTCTAGCTCACCAGGCAGCAAGGTTACGAAAGATCGATACGCTGCCTGAGACCTTCATGTAGCTTCGTTAAAGCCTCCCAATTGGCTTTAACGAAGTTTAACCCGCTCTGCCGCTAAAGCGAAGGGCAGCAGAGCCAGCGTCCATAAAACCGATTATAAGTAGCGCGTCATAACAGATTAGGTGTCGGCAAGTGCCGCCAGTCTAGCAGGCCAAAACGGCTTTGCCTGCCAGGATTTGCGCGGGTCTTCGGACTTCCTCAACGTTTTGTCATCTAGTTTGGTTTGGGATGGGGTCACCGACTGCTATACTTCCGCCACCAAAATCATCGGGGATAGCGATGACCTGCAATTTTAAAACGGATATTGTCATCATCGGAGCTGGAATATCAGGCCTTTGGCTAAACAAGATCCTGCGCCAGTCCGGGTACAGCACCTTGCTATTGGAAAAGAAGGCTTTGGGTGGACTGCAAAGTATGCGTTCCCAGGGTATTATTCATGGCGGCACGAAATATACTCTGCATGGCTCCCTCAGCAATGCCGCAAACGCGATCTCCTCGATGCCGGAAAGATGGCGTGCCTGCTTACGCGGCGACGGCGAAGTCGATTTGCGGCAAGTCAAGGTCCTGTCGGAGCACCACTACATGTGGTCACGCGACAAACTCATGTCTAAGCTAACGTCCTTTTTTGCCAGCAAAGCGATTCGCGGCAAGGTGGCTGCCGAAGCAGGAGAAAAGCGTCCCGAAGCGTTTCAGCACGAGGATTTCCGTGGCAATTTTTATGCACTGAATGAACTGGTGCTGGATATGCCCACTCTGGTAAGCCAACTCGTGGACCAGGCCGAGGAGAGTATTTATAAGTTTGACTGCAGTCAGCCAGGCTGCATTGAAGTTGCAGAAGACGGCAGCATCGCGGCAGTCACCTTGCAAGGAAAAAATAAACGGGTAAAAGTGACGGCGCAGCGTTTTATTCTAACGGCGGGAGAAGGCAATGAGAGCCTCCTGCATTTGGCCAACCTGAATCGCCCAGCCATGCAGCGCAGACCTTTGCACATGGTGATAGTGAAGCATAATTACTCCCAACCGATTTATGCGCATTGTATCGGTGCAGGCTCAAAACCGCTGATCACTATCACCTCGCATTGGATGGATGACGGACAACCGGTATGGTATTTGGGCGGTAATCTGGCGGAAACTGGTGTGGAATTGGATCGGGAAACTCAAATAGCTTCTGCCAAAACCCTGATAAAAGAAGTTTTACCCTGGGTGGATCTCGGGCAAACGCAATGGGGAAGTTTCATGATCCATCGGGCCGAACCGCAGCAGCGCACTATGCTGCGCCCGGATACCGCGTTTGTCCATCAACAGCATAACATTCTGACTTGCTGGCCGACCAAACTGGCCCTAACGCCTCATCTGGCAGATGAAGTCATGAAAAAACTGGAATCCGATCAGCTTACTCCGCAGAGCACATCAGACTACAGTCAACTGCGTTTCCTTTCGCAACCCAAGATTGCCACACCGATTTGGCAGGAACTGCTGGCGTGATGCTTCGCCAGTTAGGGGGCACCGGCCTATCGGTTAGCCCTATCGGTCTGGGAACGGTAAAGTTCGGACGCAATCAGGGAGTAAAATACCCACGGGGATTCGCGCTGCCCACCGACATCGAAATCATTTCTCTTTTGGATTTGGCCTTGGAACTGGGTATCAATCTGCTCGATACGGCTCCTGCCTATGGCACAAGCGAAGAAAGACTAGGCCAGCTACTCGGTTCACGCCGCCAGGAGTTTTTATTGGCAACCAAGGTAGGTGAAGAGTTTCTGGACGGTAAAAGCACGTTCGACTTCAGTGCCGGCTACGTTCTTAGGAGTGTGGAAAGAAGTCTTCAACGTTTGAAAACTGATTATCTAGATGCATTGCTTATCCACTCCGATGGCAATGACCTGCAGATCCTTGAGCAAACCGACGCCCCTGCCGCCCTTCTCGGCCTGAAGCAAAAAGGCCTGGTCAGGGCGGTCGGCATGTCCACTAAAACCGTCGAAGGTGGTTTGGCTGCCTTAGAACAGCTCGATCTCGCAATGGTGACTTACAACCTCCAGGCCACCGAGGAAAAAGCGGTCATTGATGCGGCACAGCAAAACCAGAAAGGTATTTTGGTAAAAAAGGCTTTTGCCAGCGGCCATCATCTGTGCGGGCAGGGTGAAATGCAGCCAACTCTTGAAGCAAGCCTCGGCCACGTCTTTGCAGCAAAGGGAGTGTCTAGCATTATTATCGGCACACTCAATCCCGAGCACCTTCGGGCGAATGTCAAAGCTACCCGCAACCTACTCCGCTAAACAGCTCCTTGCCAGCGGATTGCAACGGCCTTAACCTTGCTCCAATAAGCTCCGGAGATCAATAATCGCGGCATTGGCCCGGGAAATATAGGAGGCCATGGCCAGACTGTGATTGGCAAGCATGCCAAAGCCGCTGCCGTTCAATATCATGGGGCTCCAGACTGTTTCCTGAGTGGCCTCGAGCTCGACAATAATCTGCCGCATGCTCAACGTGGCGTTTTTGTCTTCAAGCACTTGGGCAAAGTCGATTTCCACAGCTTTTAACAGATGAATGAGCGCCCAGGCAGTTCCACGCGCTTCATAAAACACATCGTCTATTTCCAGCCAAGGCGTTTTTAGCTCCTGCTCAATCAACCTTTCGGTAGATTGCTGGGCGGAGGTGTCGCCTGCCAAGTCCAGGTTAAACTGGCGCTTGCCGACGCTTTCGCTTAGACGTTGGGAAAGGCTGCCCAAACGGGTTTCGACATCGGTTAGCCAATTGCGCAGGTTATCCGCTCGCGCATAAAACTGCGCATCCGGCTGGGAAGGATCGGATAGCCGCGCCATATAGCTCTTCAACGCCTTAATTCCGCTGCGGTATTCGGCCTCGGTGGAAGGCAGGATCCAGGAGCTGTTGTCAAAATTGAACTGAGGCTCAGCGATGATGAGATCTTTATCCTCGATCGACTGGCTTTGCGAGCGGCTGGTATCTTTCCGCAAGGACCGGCTGAGGTCACGCACCTGAACCAAGGCTCCGAATTCCCAGTTCTTGATATTGTCCAGCCACAATCCCGGCGGAAACAGGTCATTGCTTATATAACCACCTTTGAGCCGATGGTCCTTTTTAACGATTTTTTCGGCAACGGTCACGAGTGTAGCCACAGTGTGCGAACCGATGACAACTCTGCGATTTTGTTCCTGGGCAAGTTGCTCGGTCGTCTGTTTGACATCGAACTCAGCGGGTTCGAAACTCCAATACCAACCCAAGATGAGACAAGCTGCCAGATACACCAGCACCAGAGCGCCAATACCCCGGACCAACTTTCGGCCGCCCAGATAATCATCCAGATCTTCCCAACGCTCGATAAAAAACTCTTTTATGTTTGACCACATGGCGTTATTTCCTGTTGGAACTTCCTCTTGAAATCGGCCTCAAATGCACGATGTTCTATGTCTTTTGATACTTTCTGTCTATGGCTTTCTAGCGAGCGGGCGATTCCTGGGGATGGGCGATATAAAATCCGCTAATCGCGTCTACCCCTATTTCATTTAAGGCTTCCCACTCCGAGCGGTTTTCAACACCTGTCGCAATCACCCGGACATCCTGGCCGTGCGCCATTTGAATGATAGAGCGAACGTACAGTTTGCGTTCGTCTTCGACATCCAATGCAGCGGCCAGAGAAGGATCAAGATACACAAGATCAATGTCGATGTCCTGTAATAAGCCAAGCGACCTTTCTTCAGCGCCGAATCGGTTCAACGCAAGTTTGAAGCCGAACACTTGGCGCAGTTGGAGCAACCGATCAAAACTTGTTCGGTGGCCTGCAACAGCCCACCAAGGACAGGTCAAGTACAAACGATCGCACTGTTCGGCGCAACCGGTCAGCAATTCCGTCAGCGCCGGGACAAGCTCCATAGCGCCAAGGGAATCGCCTGCCAATTGCACCGACATCGATACACAGCTTGCATCTTCCTGCAGACGCCCGAGAACCTTCTGCAGGATTTTCATATCGAAAGCCAAGGATAGCGCAAATCTTCTCACCATGGGCAAAAATTCCGCCGCGCTCAACACTCTCTCATCGTCCCGGATTCTGACTAATACCTGCTGCAGCAGGTTACTCTCGGCAGCCGCAGCGCGGACGGGCTGAAAATACAGGGTAAAATATCCGCTAGCAATTGCCGAATGCAGAAACTTTTGCCAGGCTTCCGCCGAACGAACCTCGTTGCCGGGAAAATCCCCGTCACTCTGATACCACCCCCACCAGCGCCGCTCGGTCCGGGCCTGTTGAATGGCAAAGTCCGCGGCGGAAAACACTTGACTGGTCGTGGCGCGGTGACCGGATTTAACCAATCCGATTGTAGGCAGGTGCGTTTTTGGTAAAGCCCGGTCATTTTGTGGCTTTAACCTTGCCTGCAAACGTTGGTTAAGCGCTTCTACCGCCGGGTAATCCGCCGTTGGAAAATATAAGGCAAAACTATGCGCCGACAAACGGCCGACAAGACTACCCGGGATTTCCTCCGCCAAATCAGTCAGCATCTCAGCGAGAGATTTCAAACAGGTGTCGGCTTTACCGCGTCCGACAAGATCATTGAGTCCGCCCAAGTCCGCTATGTCCACTAACATCAACACGCCCATGGCATGATGTTCATCTTGCAGGCTGATAGCCAACCGTTTTTCAAAAGCCTGACGATTCATCAGCAGGGTTAACGGATCGGTGAAAAGCCGCCGCCGTAGCGCTTCCACGGTTTTCAGTTGCTCTTCAAAAGTCCGGCGAATAGACCGGGCCATGCTATTCATGGCGCTGGTTACACTTCTAAGCTCCTGGGTCGAGGGCATGGGCAGATCAACATCAAAGTCGCGCCGCTGGATTTGCTGCGCAGCTTGTTCAAGCTGCGACAGGGGGCGCACCAAAAGCGCCAGTAAACTGCGAAGCAAAACGAAGGTAACCAATGCCAACAATGCAAAGTAAACGCCATGCCACTTTAGCGTCTGCCATAAATCACGATAAGCAAAACCCGGGTGCGCGGCGAGTTTCAGCGATCCCATCTGGCGCCATCCCGCCATGATTGAAGCTTCGGCAATCGGCACATGCAGTGGCAGCGCCTTGACGAACCATGCAGGCACACCTTCCAGCCGCAACGGGGCGCGTCGTTGCAGAATCGGCGCTCCGGTGGGACTGTCAATGCTGATCGTTAAATAGTTACCCGAATCAAAAATGGCGTCCACCATAGAGGAAGCCGCCACCCAGTTATCATCATGCTTTAACGTCGACAAAGACAAGCCGAGCGACAGCGCGGCATCCTGGCCGACTGCCAGCAATTGGTCATTTAAATAGAGCCTCTTCTGCCAAATGCTCAATCCATAGAGGCCGAGCAAAAAAATCAGTAACAGGCTGTAGACTGTGGCGAACAACAATCCCTTGAATGTAAGACGAGGTTGCATTGAGGATATGTCTCAATAGGCTATTCTGAAGAACTTAAGATAACATTAAACGCTAACGAAGAAATGTTAGTCTCTTCCAATTTAATGGCAGGATAACACTATGCCAGGCTGAGATAAGCTGTCTATACTTCTTCAGATGTCTTTGTTGAAGAGCGCTGTTCGGATTTGATTCTGGCGCAAACTCGCCGGCTCGGCAACCAGACTTTCGACGTTTAGCGAAACGCCAGGGTGGGCGTTTCGGGAAAAAAACCAGCTAATACCAATACTCGCCCAATAAAAACAATTCAATGAAAAAGTCCATGGCAAATGTAAGTCAAAGGGATAAGCTGAAAAGACATTTCGCCGGCCGGGTAACCACCCAGGCCAGACTGGTTCTCGAGGCATGGCAGCGTCTCCGCCAAGAACATTGGAAACATCCTCAGTGGTTTCAACAGTTCCAGGATGCGGTTGAAAAACTCGGCCGTTATGCTGCACGATTCGATATGAACGAACACCTCAGTATCGCCCAGGCGATCGGCAACTGCCTTAAGATGGTCAAATTGCGGGATCAGGCGATTTCCGGCAAGGACGTCGACATACTGCAAAAACACATCATTGCGCTGACCGGCATCACCCAACGCAAGACTGATACCAAAGAAGCGGTGACCAATGTCAGAACTTATGTTCGCTCGCCCATCTATGTCGCCATCAAGGATCAAGAGATGGCAGAACGGGTAGAACAGCAGATGCTGTTCTTCGGATTCCGCGGCGAGTTATATCAATCCGGCGAAGCGCTGATAGAGGCAACCCAGCGCAACAAACCCGAGACGATGATTATCGATGTGGACTTCGGATCCACAAAACGCGCCGGTTTAAAGCTGGCGAAACGCATCCAGAGCAATCACGACACGCCAATTCCGATACTCTTTATCTGCGACGATAACGGCGACATCGAAACCCGACTACTGGCGGCGCGATCCGGTGGCGAAGAGTTTTTTGCCAGCCAGTTCGATATTGCGAAACTCATTGAAAAAGTCGAAACGTTCACCCGGACTGCATCTCACGAACCCTATCGCGTATTGGTCGTTGACGACTCCAAAGCCCAAGCGGCTTTTATTGAAAGCGCATTGACCAAAGCCGGGATCTTCGCCAAGGTGATCACCGATCCGATGCAACTGTTGGTCGCGCTGCAGGAGTTCACCCCCGAGTTGATCATCATGGACATGTACATGCCGGGATGCACCGGCACCGAGTTGGCGAAAGTCATCCGCCAGCAGGATCAGTTCGTCAGCGTACCCATTATCTATCTTTCTGCCGAAGACGATATCAACAAGCAACTGCACGCGATGAGCCTGGGTGGCGATGACTTTCTGGTGAAGCCGATCAATCCCAGACACCTGGTCGCCACCATTCATAATCGGGGCCGCCGCGCCAGAGCGCTGCACGCGATGATGATTCGGGACAGCCTAACCGGGCTTTACAACCATACCCATACGCTCAACCTGCTGCGTATGGAAGTGGATAAAGCTGAAGCCCACACCAACCACCTGAGTTTTGCCATGATGGATATCGACTTCTTCAAAAAGATTAATGACCGCCATGGACACCCGGTGGGCGACCGGGTTATTCGCAGCATATCGCTATTTCTAAAGCAACGGCTGCGTAAAATGGATTTCATCGGGCGCTATGGAGGCGAGGAGTTTGCCGTCATCCTGCCGCAGACCAACGAAACTGACGCCAGGGATATCATGAACGAAATCCGGGAACGATTTGCCGAGTTAATTCACCCGTCCAATCAAGGCGCTTTTCACGCTACTTTCAGTTGCGGTATCGCTTCCTACCATAGTGGCGACAACCATAAGGAGCTAGCCCAAAAAGCGGATATGGCGCTTTATGAAGCAAAAAACGCCGGAAGAAACTGCGTAAAAATATTCAGGGAAGCGTGAAGTTTAAAGCTATGCGGGAACTAAACAGGCGTCCTACCTGGCCAATTTTCATACCAAAGTATGAATCAAAATGCGCCTATCTTTATTGAAATGCCCCAGCAAAAGAGTCAAACTTCTGAAAAGTTGCTGAAATATTTCAGTTTCAAACTAAACTCTACAAGGCAACCTTCGCAGTCTCAAACTAACAGCCTTGAGCGGACTGGTTTCATCTCCCGGAGGCGCTGAAAATCGACATTCACGGTAATAACCGGCTCACAGTCCAATAGATAACTTGGTGTACAACATGGCTAGCATATTGGTGTTACACGGACCCAATCTAAACCTGTTGGGAACCCGTGAACCCGAAATCTACGGTTCTGAAACCTTGGATGACATCGATTTGCGGCTGACCGCTATTGCCAAAGCGCAAGGTCACCATCTGATGAGCCTGCAGAGTAATGCAGAAGCGGAATTATTGGATCGTATTCACGAGGCGCGCCGCGAGGGTGTGGATTTTATCATTATTAATCCCGCCGCTTTTACGCACACCAGTGTCGCTATGCGCGATGCGTTGTTAGGGGTTGATATCCCCTTTATCGAAGTTCATCTATCAAACGTTCATGCAAGGGAAAGCTTTCGCCAGCATTCCTATTTTTCAGACATTGCCGTTGGTGTTATTTGCGGTCTAGGCAGTACCGGCTATGAGCTTGCGCTGCAAGCCGCACTGTCAAGACTGAATGGCTAATTAACTTTTTCTAAATCCCAGCACTGAGATGCCACTATGGACATTCGCAAAGTAAAGAAATTAATAGAGCTCCTGGAAGAGTCGGATATTGCAGAAATCGAAATCAAGGAAGGTGACGATTCAGTCAGAATCACCCGCAATCATGGTGCAAGCGCCGAGCCGGTCTACATGGCGGCCCCAATCGCCGAAGCCAAGCCGGCGCTAAGTCCACAAGCTGCTGCGCCAGCTCCGGAGGAAGCCGCCGAGGCGATGGCCGGACATGTCATTAAATCGCCGATGGTGGGCACCTTCTACCGGTCTCCTTCGCCTTCGGCGTCGGTATTTGTCGACATCGGGCAAACGGTCAAAGCCGGGGATGTGCTGTGCATCGTTGAGGCGATGAAGATGATGAATCAAATCGAGGCCGATGTTGCGGGAAAAATCGGTGCTATCTTGGTTGAAAATGGCCAGCCGGTGGAGTTTGACCAGCCACTTTTCACTATTGTCTGAACATCGCATTGTGTATCGCCGAAGTGGGGCTTGGTATCGGTAAGCCAGTATTTCAGGCCCTGGCACGTACATTCGCGACAACCAAAAAACGCATTGATTTAGAGTAGCCAACATGTTGGAAAAAGTATTAATTGCAAATCGCGGCGAAATAGCACTCAGGGTGCTGAGAGCCTGCAAGGAGCTTGGAATCAGTACGGTAGCGGTCCACTCAGCCGTGGACCGGGATTTGATGCACGTAAAACTGGCCGATGAATCAGTATGCATTGGACCGAATAGCCCTACCGATAGCTACTTAAATATACCCGCTATCATTTCCTCCGCGGAAGTGACTGACACAGTTGGCATCCATCCGGGTTACGGGTTTTTGTCGGAAAATGCCGATTTTGCGGAACAAGTGGAAAAGAGCGGTTTTACCTTCATCGGCCCCCGGCCGGAAACCATCCGCCTCATGGGGGATAAGGTTTCCGCCATCAGAGCGATGCAGCAGGCGGGCGTGCCGACGGTGCCCGGCTCCAATGGCCCCATTACCGAGGACAATCAACGGACACTGGCCGTCGCCAGGGAAATAGGTTACCCGGTAATCATCAAGGCCGCCGCAGGCGGCGGTGGCAGGGGTATGCAGGTGGTGAATAGCGAGGCAGCACTGTTGAATGCCATTCATGTCACCCAGTCAGAAGCCAAAGCCGCTTTCGGCGATCCCACCGTTTACCTGGAGAAGTTTCTGGACCGTCCGCGTCATATAGAAGTACAGGTTTTGGCGGATGGCCAGGGCAATGCGATTCATCTGGGAGATCGTGACTGCTCTTTGCAACGGCGCCACCAAAAAGTCCTGGAAGAAGCGCCCGCGACAATGATCGATGAAGAGGCTCGGCAAGGGGTTTTCAAAGCCTGTATCAATGCCTGTATCGAAATAGGCTATCGCGGCGCCGGAACCTTTGAGTTTCTGTATCAGGACGGCCAATTCTATTTCATCGAAATGAACACTCGAGTACAGGTAGAACACCCGGTGTCCGAAATGATCACCGGGGTCGATATAGTCAAAGAGCAACTGCGGATTGCCAGCGGCTTGCCGCTTTCCTTTACCCAAGATGAAATCACCTTCCGGGGGCATGCGATCGAGTGCCGGATAAATGCCGAGGATCCGCAGAAATTCACGCCGAGCCCTGGCACGGTACAGCATTTTCACGCGCCTGGCGGCAACGGGGTGCGGGTGGATTCACATCTTTATAGCGGCTATAAAGTGCCCCCGTATTACGATTCATTGGTTGCAAAGGTGATTTGCTGGGGGATAAACCGCGACAATGCCATGGATCGAATGTCGAATGCCCTGGAAGAGATGGTGGTCGAAGGAATAAAAACCAATATTCCTTTACACCGCCGGTTAGTGAGGGACCTGGGAATTCGGCGCGTCGAATACACTATCCACTACCTCGAAAAGCTACTTAAGGCTTGATATGACCTGGCTACAGGTAACCGTCTCCACTACCGAAGACCAAGCTGATCTGGTGGAGAGCTTACTGGAAGATCTAAGCGCGCTATCTATCACCATGCAGGATGCGGGCGACGATCCTGTGCTGGAGCCGGACGTCGGCGCAACGCCGCTCTGGAAAAATACCCGCGTTATTGCACTTTTCAGCAGCGACACCAGTATTGAGCTGATCCGCTCGCAACTCCTACACCAGGGTTTTTCCGATACGGCAATTGTTTCCGAGACTATCGAGGACCGGGACTGGGAGCGGGAATGGATGACGCATTTCAAGCCGATGCAATTCGGCCGGCGCCTATGGATTTGCCCGAGTTGGCATACCCCCGATCAGAACGATACGATCAACCTTATGCTGGACCCCGGACTCGCCTTTGGCACCGGGACACACCCGACAACCGCCTTGTGTCTCACTTGGCTGGATAGCCAGGAACTGCGGGGAACCAACCTGCTGGACTTCGGTTGTGGCTCAGGAATTCTGGGAATTGCCGGGCTGCTGCTCGGCGCAGCGCGGGTTAGCGGGGTGGACATCGACCCTCAGGCATTGGACGCAAGCCGTGAAAACGCGACACGAAATGGCGTGTCCAAACAGCTGACGCTCTATCCACCGGAAGCATTTCAGCCGGCCACCCAGTTTGATTATGTAATCGCCAACATTCTGGCTAAGCCGTTAATCGATCTGGCCCCCAATTTGGCCGCGCATTGCCGGCCTCAGGGAAAATTGGCTTTGTCGGGCATATTAAAAGATCAAGAAGTCGAGGTCGCGACTGCTTATGCGCCCTATTTCTCTTTGGAATCCGCTGAATATCAAGATGATTGGGTGCTTATAAGCGGCAAACGCCACAGTGATTAGCCAACCGGGCTGACGACTGTGCCCACAGTGAAGTTTGGATCAAAACAACACCGCTTTTATGGCCCTCGAACTCGCTGTTTTTTTGGTGCATACTAAACTTAAGTTACATGCTTTCCATGCTGAATAACGATAGAGGAAGGTTTCTTGCTTACTCGATGCCCACATTGTACCGCCAGTTTTCGTGTATCTGATGCGCAGCTCCAGGCAGCGCATGGCAAAGTAAGATGTGGCGCCTGCATGAAGGTGTTTAATGCCGCCGAACACTTGCTAACCGACGAACTAACAGCGGCAAAGCCCTCGCCAGCCAAAAAACCGGCTTCCATGGCAACCCAAAGTGGTTCGATATCGTCTAAGGACGAAGACGTATTTGCCAATATGGACTTAGATGGAGAGATTGCAGTCGATGACGACCTTGATGCCTTGACTCGGGCGCTTTCCGATGCCGGCGACGAAATAGATGAAGATCTGCTATTTCAAGACAATCCTGAAGAAGACAAAACTGATGCGAGGTACGCAGGCGGGCTTGTCAATGAGCAGGAACTGAGCGAGAGTTTTAAAGATCTTGGGAAACAAAAAGATAACGATTTAGATTCTTTTGAGTTTGAAGACGAAGAGGTAGAGGGAAATAACAAGGGCAACGATGAGAGCTGGGCGGAA
>JANQMN010000083.1 GCA_028280065.1 Hahella sp. | reverse complement strand
GCTGTTAGCCCTTGATGAATTGCAGGACGTGCTACCGGAAGTGGCAGAAAAACTGGGCCCAGGGAACATTTGGACTCACGAAGCCGAGGAAGCGCTGTTTGAATGTTATAGACCGGCAGAAGGGACTGTTCAGTGAGTAATAAATGGCATAAAAGCTTGGAGATTAGAATCCGACTTCTTTAGTGAAGTTGGATTCCAGGCCGAGTTTCAAGCGCGGCGAATACATTTATTAATTCAACATAAGATTGGGCTAATTTTTAGCTCCAGGGGCGCGTTTTGCCCAAAGTTTTTTATCGAGTAAACACAAATGTCTGCACAACCGATTGTCACAGTTATTCTGGATACGGAATTTGATTTTCCGGAATGGTCCAGATCACTACTTTCTTCTGTGAATAAACTAGCCTCATCCACTCAAGCTGCGTTCATTAACACCGGTCTTGATGTCGCATTTCGATTGCGAGGTTTTGGCGAGCGTGTAAAAGTTACCGGCATCCTTCCTGAATCCAGCCGCGTTGCAAGTACTGCGCTATTTGGTGAGAAAGAACTCGAAAACCAATATTACTACGAAGCCTGTTCCAGTGTTAGTGAAAGCACCTGGAGCAATTTTAGAAAGAGGCTTGAAGAACTCTGCGAAACGTCAGAATGGTTCATAATAAGCGGTCATGCTCCTAAAGCCCTGAGTCCCAGAATATGTGGTCAGATCACCGCGATTCTCAAGCATAGGGGTCGCCGGGTAATCGTCGACACCCAGGGGTTGGCGCTAAAAGCCGCCATCGAAGCCCGGCCGGATGTCGTGAAAACAGATTTTAAGCATCTGGAAAACTGGGCTGGTCATTCGTTGGCAATACCAGAGGTACAACAGGAGGCGGTTCGTCAGCTTATTTTCAAAGGTGTGCGCAATGTGATCCTTGAAAGTAACGGAAAGGTCCAATGGTTCAACCCGGAACAGGCCTGGGAAGTAAGTACAACAGCGTTAAAGGAAGCAAACTCAGCAGCCTTGTCAAAAACTGGCGATTCCCTTTTGGCAGATGTCGCCTATGGTTTGGCGAATGGTCAACCAATTAAAACAATTCTTACCCAAGCAATAGAAGCGTCGTTTACCGCTAACAACCCAAGAATATTGCTTAAGCCCCTGAAGTTTACTCTTTGAGGGGATCACATCCTGAATGAGGAGAAATGTGATGAGTAAAAAACGAATCGTAACACTGACACTAAATCCGGCGTTAGATCTCACCGTAAGGCTGACTACTCTGGTGCTCGGGCAGGTGAATTTGGCAGGGAAGGGTAGCCTTCATGCAGCTGGCAAAGGAATCAATGTGGCAAGGGTACTTCGTGACTTTGGCGAACAGGTAACGGTCACCGGAATCCTCGGTGGTCAGAATCGCCAGCCATTCGATACGTTGTTTCGCGAAAAAGAGCTTCAGAATGAGTTTTTATATGAAGAGGGGGCAACAAGAATCAATGTAAAGGTTTCAGAAGAAAGTGAACGGGTAACCGACATTAATCTACCAGGGTTAACGGTTGGTAAACCAACGTTTTCCGGTCTTATTACAGTGCTGGAAGAGCTCTGTGATCAGGCAGATCTATTTGTATTAAGTGGAAGCATCCCGAGAGGATTGTGCACGGATGTTTACTCAAGGATCATTAGGTTGCTCCGGGAAAAAGGAAAACAGACCATTCTTGATACTAGCGGAGCTGCACTAAAACAGGCAATTGCGGCGCAGCCTTCTTTGATAAAGCCAAATCTGGAAGAGTTGGAGCAAT
Organism: Hahella sp.; assembly: GCA_028280065.1. GTDB lineage: Bacteria > Pseudomonadota > Gammaproteobacteria > Pseudomonadales > Oleiphilaceae > Hahella. The sequence continues at coordinate 5,405 of JANQMN010000083.1, read as the reverse complement.
TGGCGGGCAAGCGTTTGGAAACCGTCGAGGCGCAGGATTCTTTCGTCAGGGAACTTTTGCAAAAAGGCATTCAGCATGCCGTTGTGAGCGATGGTAGCAAGGGTGTTCGCTGGTATACCAAGAAGCATATTTATCATACTAAGCCGCCAAAAGTCAGCGTTATCAGTACTGTAGGCGCTGGAGATAGTCTGGTTGCCGGAATCGCCTTCGGTTTGGCAAATAATAAGGAAATTCCGGAAACGCTCACACTCGCTACGGCTATCGCGGCCATGGCGGTTACTCAAATCGCCGTGGGGATTACTTCTAAACAAACCTTTGATGAACTTAAGCAGCAGGTAGTCGTTGAGGCACTGCCATTTTCTTCCTGAACAAACCAAAGAGAGGGGGCAATTTCAACTAATTACTAAAAAAGGAGTCTCGACATGAGATTTAAAGTAGTTAACGTTGACTTCCGGGATAATGGTCGGCAACGTACATTGATGATGATTCGCAAACTCAGGCTGCACTGTACACGTTGTTCTACAGATTGGCATGCCAACCATGGTAGTGGGCCTGGCAAATTTATCTTCCTCACCGATGCCATTAGAGTGACCTGTCAGTTCTGTAGCTGGGAGGAAGATCTTACTTTACCTGAAATTAGCTACGACTCGCAGAAGGGTATTCGTAATGATCAGCAAATGTAAAAACTAAGGCCAAATTTCATTACTGTCTCGTTAAGTCATAAAAAGAAAACCTGAAATCCCTGTTGTTTTGATACAATGAGTTCGCCAAAGACCATTGATAAACAATAAGGAAGACAGGCCTTGGCTCATCATAACAGAGTCTTTCCTCAGCTGCTTAAAATGATCCCTCAACTGGGTTTGAATCGCTCGCAAAGCAGCATCATGCTGGTCGCTGACCGGACAATACCCATACACAAGCTTTGGGGCATCATGGCTTCCTATAAAGTCCGGATTTCTGGATCAAAGAAGTCCCGCCGAGCTTATCCGCAAGGTGATCTGCCAAACGCAATGACAAGGCTGCCAGAGTTAACGTCGGGTTAGCTGTGCCAACTGAAGGAAATACACCAGATCCGGCTATATAGAGATTATCGTGATCATGACTCCTCAGGTTGGCATCCACGACAGAGGTCTTCGGATCAGTCCCCATGCGGGTCGTTCCCATCATGTGATCCGCACTGAAAATTTCCGGAACATTCAGATTGAAAACGGCGTCGACTTTGTCGAAAACAAGCTGATGTAAATCCTGCGCTTTACTGAGTGCAGCCTTCGAATAGTCATCATAGGAAAAATGAACAGACGGGTGTGGCATACCCAAAGCATCCAGCCGTTTTGATAGCGTCACGCGGTTATCAGGATTGCCGAGCATTTCTGTTTGACTAAACAGAATCAGTTCGCGTCTGGGCTGATCGGCGACAGCCTGACGCAATGACTTCCCTGACAGGCCTTGTTCGTAAATTAACCGTTTTACTGAATTGTCCGGCCCCCCAGGGTAACCAAATCCGGAATTAAAAACATAAGTCAAGAAGCCGCTTCGTTCTTTTCTGAATACACCATCCTGAAACGCATTGAAGACAGATGTGACCTGTGGTCCAAGATAGGCCCCGAGCGGCTTTTTAGCGACTGCCACTCCTACCTGCGCAGGATGGTCCATCAGATTTCTACCGACCTGATCACTGCTGTTGGCGACATTAACATTGGCCGCCTGTGCCGACATCAGTAATAGTTTTGGTGTCTCGATGGCGTTGGCTGATAACATGAAATACTTGCCACCGACTTTGTGTTCCACACTGTCCCAGGTTTTATAATGAATATGACTTATACGGCCATTCTCGCCGACAACAATACGGTTAACGACTGATTTTTCTTTAATTACAGCGCCATTCTGACGTGCCCGATTGACATGTGTTAAGGCATCATATCTGGCCCCGACCGGGCATATGGGTGTACAACTGCCGCTGGCCTGACAGAGCCGGGAATCTCTGGCAGAGCTCTGGGGAATTGCTTTGATCGGAAGTCCTTCGAAAATAGCCCCTTTCAGTGCCTGATTAAGCGCACGGTCCAGAGGACTTTGAGACAGTGCAGGATAGGGAAAATCTGCCGATCTCGAGGAGCCGTAATCGATATTGTTGTCTCCGGAGACACCTAATTCCCTTTCTGCGGCGACATACCATGGTTCTATATCCTCATAGGATAGAGGCCAGTCAACACCGGCACCATAGGCACTTCGGATACGGAAATCAACCGGCATCAGGCGTGGAGTTAATCCTTGCCAGTGACGGGTCGTTCCTCCCACTTGACGCAGATACGAGCTGCTGAACTTGTCAGGGCCGGTCTGTACATAATGATCAGCGGCTCCCCCTGGCGAGCCGGGTACTCCTGGAATTGGCTGTGGTGCTTTGGGGTTACTAGGATAAGGGCTGTCGCTGTGTTTGCTTGGGTCAGCGTAGTAACGTTCTAAGAGTTTTTCCCGATCCTGTACTTCCGGTCCGGCATCCAGTGCAAGGACCGAGAATCTTTTTTTTGCCAGTACGTCAGCGACCAAGGCCCCTGCTATGCCTGCTCCAACAATGACCACATCATATTGTTCCATTTTACCTTCCTTTCATTTAAGTCAGAGTTTGTTGAGCAATTGCTTGCCAGAGCTGACCTTTCGGAACACCTCTAGGAACTAACCCCATGGCTTTCCAGGCGAGCGATTCCGTATAAGCCATAGCTTTTATATGATCCGGAGTGTGATCAACCGGTGTTAACCAGCCGGAATACCATAGTTGAATAACAGATTGCACCAGTGGCTGGTCTGTCTTTAACATCAGCATTGCCGGAGTTAGATCTTTATTTTCGGAGTAGACGGTCAACAGCTCAGACAGTGTGCCGGGATCTGAATGGTTAATCAGGTCCTGATAGTAGTGCTTTCCCAGCTCAGAATTCAGGTCATCAAATCCGGTAACATGGCGGGACAGATCCATAAATAGTTCGAATTTCCGAACTTGTTTGGCTTCTCTGGCAAGAACAATGTTAAGGCCTGGATACATTAGCGTTCCCATAGCGCAGCATTGAATCATGCGTTTAATCAGGCTACGTCTCGAATACATTTTTTCCTCTGTTGGTAGTTGGAGCCAGGCCTTCAGGCTGTCCGTATGATTGATAGTAGGCAAGCATGATCACCCGGTTCGTTGGATCATCTGTAAGGTAAAAATCAAAACTCCTGGCAAAGTAATGATCCGGTGTTAACCTGTCACCTGTAAAAACTGCTCCAAAAAATTTTCCACAGCTTGCCAGTATTCTTCCTGTCCGCTGGCGTCCGCGAACAAGGTGCTGGACCCGTGTCGGCCTACTTTGAAAACAGGAAGAAAGTAAGATTTTTTGCCTGGGGGAATGGCTTGGTAAATCTTCCACCAGCGATTTCTTTCATTACTGGCAGAAGTGATAAAAACAGGTGTCACAATGGACGGAGCTACTGATGTTACAATAGTATTTGTACCAAAATATTCGCCTGGAGAAAAAGACAAAACACCATCGGCCTGGATTTCATTTTTGCCTTCTAGCAACAGCACCAAAGAAGCGGAGTATGAACTCCCCCATACAAGGATTTTTCCTTTTGCATACTTGTTTCTAACAATATTAAAAGACGCAATTACATCGGGAGCAGAACCGATATAAGTTACACTCTTTCCCGCATTCAAAGCTGAGTTTTTTGTTTGATTGGGTTTTCCGTTTGAATGCAAACCAGAACGAAGATCTACAGCAAGGCAATTGAATCCAAGTTCATTCAATCGCGGTGCAATGTCTGTGTATTCTCCCCGGCTGGAATTAGCCTGATGAAAAAGAATAATAAATGGAGCGGTACTACCATGTCTCAGGTACAGGTCTGCTGTCACCTCAATGCCGTCGTTGGAAGGAAAACTGATCTGTTCAACCCCGTTATTACTTGTATTGTCATCTGCAATCGCAGCAAGGCTTAGGAAAAGCATCCAGACTGCTAACAGGATTGAAAAATGACTTAAACTGAATCTGATAGCCATCAAATCGCCTCGTAATAGTTTTTGACTGATTCAAGGTTGGCAGATTAAATCACCTGAAAACTGTATTCCTTTCCATTCTTGCTTTAGTTCTTATCACCTGATCTATCCATTTCCTTTCCATTATTGCTGGCATGAGACATTAGTTTCAGATTTCTCCACATTCAGAAAGACAATAACGCCCTGGAAGGTGTGGTATTAATTTGAACAGTACTAATGTCCGATTTCCCTTTCAGACATGTAATCAATACCGGAAACCAGCTGCTTCAGTTGGTTGTCAATCATATGCAATAACCAAGTTCTTTCTCCGGGTACATTTTCCCAGATTCTTGCTGCCGTCACCGGAAGCATCCATCGTTTTATGTCATGAGACTGCACATTTGTATGCTGTATATACTCGTTCAAATATACCCGAAGCATCCATTTTTTCATCGCATTAAAGATATGGCGTTTTAAGAATGGTTCATTGGGTACCGGCGAAGGGGACTGAAAAATAAGGCAGGTTCTGGCAACATCACCAAGAGGATGACCGCTGTATGCAGCAATCCAGTCAACGGCGCATGCGTTTTTACATGAAACAATAATGTTTCCGGGAAAAAAGTCCCCATGGCAAATGTTGATTCCCTCTGGAAGGGTTTTAAGATAGTTAATTATCAGGTCAGTTCGCTCTTTCCCTAGAACGGTTTCAGAATTAATTATGAATTCGGAAAACCTCTTTGTCTGGGAAACGAGTTTGTCTGTTGTTCTCTGATGAAATTTTGCCTGTAATCTGGCCATTTGACGGGCATAAGTTGCAATTTTCCACGGCTGCTTTGCTATTAAACTCAACATATTTTTTCCTTTAATACGCTGATAGATAATTCCACGCTTTCCGTTGACTTCAACAGTGTCAAATAAAATTGGTGCGGGAACGCCTGCCTCGTATACAGCCATTCCTGTTTTTACTTCATAACTGATCCATTTTTCAAAATCTTCAAAATAGAGCTTTATTACTTTGTCTTTACCCCACTCATAGACCCTGGAAGTACGCCCACTCCCGACCAGCTCTCCTGTTTTTTCCATGATGAATTCCTTACTGAAGAAGAAAGTAACTACGAACAAATAAAGGCAGATTTAATCCAAACTGAGAATAAGAGACACTAATTCAGAAAACTGGTGGTCAGGAAAAACATAAACCGGGTGAACTAAAATCCTTGTTTTTATTCACAGCTTTGCCTGCATTCATGCAGTTTTTCCAAATAGAAATACAGAGTCAATTTTACATGCCCATTCTGTTCTGCGGGATATGAGGTATGATCATTTCTGGTGTATGGGAAATGAATAAAGCGGTGTAACCTAGTTGTTTTGATCTCCCCAGATCGATACCAAAAAGGAGACACCGCTT
>JANQMN010000081.1 GCA_028280065.1 Hahella sp. | reverse complement strand
AAGCGGTGTCTCCTTTTTGGTATCGATCTGGGGAGATCAAAACAACTAGGTTACACCGCTTTATTCATTTCCCATACACCAGAAATGATCATACCTCATTTGGGTAGACGTTAGGGGCACTTGTTATTAGGCGTTAAGTTATGCCGGCCCAAAAATCAAATGAACTTCGGGTCTATTTTTACTTGCTAGCGGTTACTTCATTTCTTTGATTTCTAAAATTTGCCTACTTGCGGTCGTGAAAACTGCAAACTTTCCAACAATGAGTTGGCTTGCTTAAGAGTATGCCTTGTATATCGTATTGGAATTAGTTTCATTTTTTTACTGCTTCAACCTATGAAATTTTGAAAGCGTGATGCAGCATATGCTGTTGGGAAAACCTTACTGTCCACGCCATGAATAGCTCCCACTTTTATCGCATCATAAATGCTGATATCTTCAGTTTTTAACAAGTTTAAAAATTCACTGATGCTTTCATCAGATAACTCGGTGAACGGTTCTCCAGCGCAAGCTTCTTCAATGTTAAATGACAGTTCAATATTATACTTCTTGGAAATGCTGTTTCTATCTTCTGCCAGAAGGGAACATATTTGATTGGCCAATTCTTTATTGTATTTGGCAAAACCTTTGGTTCTTGACTCTGAGTATTTTGAGAGAATTGGTTGTAGGGTGTGAAGTTTCAGTTCTTCGCTGATAGGAAGGGCATTTATCAGTCTTTTGATTTCGATTGCTTCTCTGCTAATGTTTATGTTTTTTCGATTATTGTTTTTTTCAAGAGTAATTGAGCATTTAAAGTTTGTCAAAAAATCATCCGTTATGCAGTTTCCATACTTTGGGTACTTTTTTACAAAAACTGAGCCTGTTCCAAATACACTCTCCCAATATGAAATTATTTTATAATAATTAAAATAGCCATAAAAATAGTATTCTTTTATGAACTCATAGAAGTCTAAAACAATAAATTTATTATGTGCATGCAGCTTTACATACTGAGAGTATAATGAATATATAAAATCAAAATAATCTCGAAGATAAACAACAATTTTAGGTTTGACAGTCGATGGTAAATGTTTTTTCAGTTTCTCGGGCAACATACTGCCCTCGTGCTTTAAAGTCGAGCAAGAGTAGAATGCCTCAGATGAAATCACGGTAACCCCATTTTTCAAATCAAGAGACTGATATATTTCGTTGCTGCTTTTCCTGATTTTATGAACATATCTGGGTGTCTGGCTCAATAAGCTGAAGGCTATAAAATTTCCAGTATTGAGATTTTTCTGAGGGTACTTGATGCCAAGAAGTTCAGAATATTGACTGAGCATACCCTGTATAGCGCTGGAGCCAGTTTTGGGGGTTCCTATATGTATTATCAGTTCATTTTCAGAGAATAGATGTTTGTTGATTTTTTTAATTTGAAGATTTACTTCTTTATTTTGAGATTTGCCTAACTTTCCGTTCTCAAGGTAATTAGAGTGGTAATGAAATACATTAATTTTTTCTAATGGTCTATTAATCTGTAGGTTTAGATGGGTTGGAAAATTAAATTCTAAAGGTAAAGGATATAACGGTAACTCTAATATTTTGCATGCTGCACAAAAGGATATTTGGTCTAGATGTTTATGCTTTTTTGCGGGAAGTAGCTGGGAAAATTTGGTGCTGCTAAACAGTTTTGCTGCTATTGCTTTCCATTCGCAATATAGCGCAGGCACCAAATGACTGGGGATTGTGTAAAGCCCTCCATTGAAGTTGCCAATAAAAGTCACTTTCCCTGAACTTGTTGCGATTGTTTCGGGGTAAGATAAACCTAAGTAGTCGAATACTTTTTTTAAAGCATCAATATCCGGGTTGTCAAAATCAACCACCTTTCCGCTAACGTGGGCAAATGGGAGTTGTTTTTCGATATTGTTAGAAAAAGCAATGTCACAGTCGCATAGAATGACTCTATCAAACTTACCTATTTCTTCAGAGGCTAATTGCTGAATCTTGTTACAGTATTTGCCATCAAGAAGTGAAGAGATAAACTTGAATTTAATACGGTTATTATTGAGAAAGTTAATAATTTCGTATTGATGCTTATCTCTTCTAACTAAATGAACGAGCATACTGCTTCTTGATACGCCGCACATTAACAATGATTTTATAAGTATTTTTGCTTGAATTTGAAATTTTGGGGTATGGTCGACAACAGTCGAGTACAAAGTTGTGGTCATGCTTAGCAGGATGAAATTAAATTCTTGTGGCTAAGAGGGTAATAAAGTTGCCTGTAGACAGGCGTAGTTTAAAAGCTAGAGAGTTGCAACTCCCTAGCTTATCTACTTTTCTTGAAGTCGTTTTCGTAATAAAGCAATTTCCTTTGACTTTTCATCTAGTTCAGTTTTGAGTTGTTGTATTGCCGCGAGGGTTATTCCTGCTATATCGGATATAGAAATTGCTTTATTATTATCTCCATTCAGACCAAAGGCTGAATGAAATTCTTCTGAGGTTGGTCCGATGTGCTTAATATCATCTGCATCCTTAATATAGTTCCATTCTCGTATATTTAACTCAGCTAATTTCGACAAAATCGTTTTTTTATCTAATGGCGAAAAATTTTCCTTTGATTCCAGGCTAGAGGAGTAGAGCGTTCCATTAGCTTCCAGATTGCCATTTATTGTTAGATTTCCCTCGGGAGACAAGATAAGTTCCTCGCCAGAGTTGGTGCCATTTACAATCCTGAATGAAGAATCAGTGTGTCGTGCCTGAAAATTCCAATGATCGTTCGCGTTGGAAGTGTTGCTCATATTAAAACGGACGTAGGGTGTGCCGCCAGGGTTGTTTAACTCAATAAGACGAGCAAATGCCACTGTGTTGTTCGAAGCGTTAACGGTTAAAACTTGATCGCTTCCTGAAGTTATTTGGTTATTTACTAATAAATCGCCTTGAGTTACTAGCAAGTTCCCGCTCTCTATATCAAGTGCCGCATCTGGAGTAGCATCGCCTAAACCGATATCACCATCAGTGTCTATGTAAATGGAATTGTCAGGTGCGCCTGGTCTAATTTTAAAAGGAATCTTGCTCCCATTAGTCGCATCACGAACAAAGAAGTTAGTTTCATTGCCAGCAACATCCCAGGTTTGCGCAGTAAAACCAGAACTGCCGTCTTGTTCAAGTCGGAGCGTTGGAGAGTCGCCATTCACGACATGCATTTCGACAACCGGAGTTGAAGTGCCGAGGCCAATTCGACCACCATCATCAACATACAAGGAATGTGATGGTGCGGATGCCTCTATGGTAAATGGTGTTCTACCGCTATCTGCATCATCGATTGAGAATTTGTTTACACCACCATTAGTAGTATCGTTAGCTGTTATTCGCCAGTCGTTAGTGGGAAAGGAAGCTGAAACGCTCGTATCCTGAAAATGAATTCTTAAGTTATTTTCTTTCAATCTTAGTGTATCAAATCCAAAAGATTCTCCATTGACACAGTCGAGGCCAACACAAGTGCTCCCTTGAACAACCAAATCGGTAACAAATACTTGAGCAGCTTTAACAGGAACTGAAGCTACTACTATGGCGAAACCAATACCACAAAACTTTAAGGTGTTCATGCTCATATTCCCCCAATTACTCCTCAATACCCTCTAATACCTGGCCGTTTTGTAGAATAAAGTAGCCGGAATATACGGTTGCGAAAGGACGCTTTTTCGGTTTGTTAGCTGAATCTCGACCGTTATTCAGCTTTTTTTTCTCTTTGGTTATCGCTGCTTTAGGAACCTTGGCGACGATCTCAAATCGATATTGACCGTCAGCCAGAATACTATCCGCGGTCAGATCTAAACCTTTCCCGCTAAGATAAAACCCATCTGGGCCGGACACTTTTAAAGATGGCTTTTTCAGTGCTTTGGATACCATTATGGAGATTGTGTCGCCAGCAACGTTTATGGAGCTTACATTTACTTCTGCTGATGACCAAAGGCTAATAGGCAGGAAGAGACCCGCAAATAGGACTGCCAGGAGTTTTGATTTAGCTATCATTTATTGCCTCCCCTATAGTAAACGAAAGCAGCGTTTACTTTAACTCTACTAAATTTACGTTCTTTTCTGAAACAACTAATAGTTATTAACGCGACGTCCTACTTTGATATGCCTAATTTATGCACATCTTATAGGCCTCGCTTCATGTACTTTAGAAAAACAATAGAGGGCAATCTGGCAAAAAGCCAGCCAATTCTTTCAAGATAAGCAACATATTTCCCCCAACTGGATAATTTAGTGAAAAAATATCCTGGATTTGAGACTAAGGTTTTCAAGGGCTAGGCAGAATAGCACTTACATGTCATATTAATGCCCTAGATGCTTTTTTCATAAGAGGAATTCAGTGGTCCTACTGCCTAAACTTCGATTTTTCCCCATTGCGGTTTTATTTTTTATCTGCACTGCAAAATCGGGAGCAGACATATTTGAGCAAGATAACACTTTTCTTGAATCGCTGTCGCCGACCTTAAATTCAATCACAGATCTTGAATCAAGTCGTGATCCAAAGTGTCATGCTACCGCGACACGCCTTCAAAATCTGATCTACGGTACACCTCTTTCTGAAGGTGGGCGCTTCAAAAAAACCGATATGCAAAAAGCTTTTGTCAGCACTGCTTGGCATCTGGCAAAGCCAGGTGATGACGGGCAGATAGACAAAGTGGAAATTAGTAATGCCTTGCAGAGGCTTGTTAAATTTGAATCTAGTGAAAATACTACAAAGGCAGTTTTTCCGAATAGTGAAGTTGAAATTAATCACCGAGATAGCGAACATTATGGCACGGTTGCTTATTCGCTACGGGCAATTCTCGCTGTTCAGCAAGAATTGATGTTAAGTGAGTATGAATTGCCATTTTTAACTGCACCTTCTGTGGATGAACTTAAATGGCAACTTGATTTGGTTACATTAGCGCTTCTGAAAACTGCTGATCAAGCTGCGCGTGAGCAGAGTTTCTATCAAGTTGACGAAAACCTGATTGCGATGTCCTGGAAGCAGTTGTTTGGTGATAAAGCTATGCTTACTCCTGAGCTCGTGGCAAAATCAGACGCGAGTGTTGAGAAAGGCTTGCAGCTTCTTGAATCGATCATAGAGGGCAAGCTTGCATCATACGCTGCATATAACAATGTGGCCAATCAAATATTTTCACGCAACTTGCAGGTTTATTTTGCGCGTATGAAGTTACCGCAGAATCCTAATGCTTCTCTGGCTTTTCGTACTGCATACACTGAAGCCATGATCACATTTTCTGCGAATCTATACCTAACGGCCCAGAACTTTGCGAAAGAATTTCCTCTAATCAAGGAAGAGCACGTTGCTGAAGCCCTAAAGGTCTTGCTGCCACATCAAATGAATGAGTATGAAGATGCCATATTCTTTACCCAGTTGGACCGGTCGGATCAAATCATCATTGAGGCTTACGATATGGATTCGTTCCGGGATGGTGGTTTGCATTGGAAGTATCTTGGCGAGGCAGTTAACGATATCAAACCCAAAATCTCAAAAGCACCAGACCCTTTTGCTAGTGAATTGCTTTCAGAAGCAGTTGCCAACTATGGCGTGCTATTACTGCGTGTAGCAGGAAGTATTGGTCGTGAAGAAGAAGCTGGAGCAATTTCTAACCAGTTGGTAGTAAGGGCTTATCACCAAATCTCTGAGACTGCAGAAAAAGCACGGAACTTTAAGTCAACGATGGAGGCCACTAAGCCGCTCGTCTCCAGTGGTGATGCCACACAAACGTCACAGCGTTACTTTAACGAGGTGTCCAGTAAATGGGGTGTTGATTTTGTTCATCATTCTTCGGATTGGCTAAGTCGACTGTTAAGAAGCTACTTAAAATCAGGTCAAAACACGGGAAACATCACTATTCCGCCTGCTTTTGGCGGTAGTGGCGTTGCAGCTGAAGATATCAACAATGATGGTTTGATCGATCTGTTGCTCCTTGGAGGAAGGGGCAACAAGTTATATCTGAATCGTGGCGATTCATTCCAAGACATAACCAAATCGGCAGGATTAGAGTGGACGCGAAGCGAAGACAATCTACCTGGTGAGGTGCGTCAACCGCTGATTGCAGATTGGGACAACGATGGGGATCAGGACATAATTATTACCTATGTCAATGACCCCCACAGGGTTTATCGGAACAATGGCGACCTGACGTTTTCTGATATTACGACGGAAGCAAACCTCGGCGGTGCTGGTTTGGTAGGTGGTCCGGCTACCACTGTCGATATCAATAATGATGGTTTACTGGATATTTACATTCAATACTTTGGCGACTATCTCAGGGGTGTATTACCAACCCTTGCGAGGCGAAACAGCAATGGCCTTCCTGATGCCCTCTTTATTAACAAGGGCGGTTTTAAATTCGAGAAAGCGCCTGAGTCGATGATGGTTAGAGATCCGGGTTGGGGTCAATCAGTCACGCATACTGATTTGAATCAGGATGGCTGGCAGGATCTTATTTCCGGTAATGATTTCGGTATAAATAGCTACTTCATCAACAGAAACGGAGAAACTTTTGTGGATGTGGCAGCACATATGGGTACGGATAAACCATCATTCACAATGAGCTTGGCGCACGCCGACTTGAACCAAGATGGTTATGTGGATATTTACGTTTCAAATATCGTCACCATGAATAAAGATGAAAAATATGTCTTGCCCTCTAAAGATACGACGATGAAACTCAATCCTGACAAGTTGGGTAATATGCGAGTAGTAGAGTCTAATGACTTATTTATGTCGAACACCAGTACCGGTAGTTTGCAATATACACTTAGCCAGGAAGTGGGTCGCGGTCATTCTTCAACTGGTTGGGCGTGGGATGCCGATTTCTTTGATGTGGATAACGATAGCGATGATGATTTGTACGTTCTCAATGGTATGAATGATTATTACGTGTATTCTACCGAAAACCCCTATTACACCGATCCAATCGAAAATAAGCAGATGAATGCCACATTTCCCCAGGCAAACAAAGCATCGAACGTTTTCTTTATTAACAGCGGAGGGAAACTCAATAATGTTTCGGCTATGAGTGGTTTGGACTTTATTTCTAATTCGCGCTCTGCTGCTTATCTCGATATGGATGGAGATGGCGATCTTGATGTTGTTACCAATGATTACCATGGTCCTGCCAGACTATTTGAAAACAATGCTGAAATGTTAGGGAATAATTGGCTAAAGATTAGGCTGGAAGGCTCTCCTGAGAGTGGCGTAAATCGAGATGCCATTGGCGCACAGCTAGTTTTGGTGGATGGGGATAAACTCTATGTCTGGCGGCAAATATCTGGTAGTGAGGGATATATGTCGGTGCACCCCAAGGTGCAACATTTTGGTATACAAAAGCGAAAGCATGCCCATTTGTTAATTATCTGGCCTAACGGAAAACGCCAAAAAGTCGCTAATCTCGAGGCTAATCGTACGCATGTCATTGCATACAATCCCAGTTAACCATGCACTTCAGTGTTTGCTTTTTTGGCTTTTTTGTTGTTTTGGGCATATGGCCTTGGCACAGGAACCATCGCAGGAGCAAAAAAGTATTTGTTTACAAAAAGCTGATACGTTGCAATCCATAGGTGTGACAAGTGAGTGCAAGGATGCATTTCATATCAATCAGCTTATTTTTTCACAATCACCCTATTTACTTTCCCACGCATTCAATCCAATTCACTGGCAGGAATGGCCGGACACCGGTATACCGGAATCTGACCATCGTTTGATTTTCGTTTCTATCGGCTACTCTACCTGTCATTGGTGTCACGTCATGGCTATGGAGAGCTTCATGAATCAGGAAGTTGCGGATTTACTGAACGAATTTTTTGTCAGTGTAAAAGTCGACCGCGAACAAAGACCGCAGGTGGATGCAAAATACCGACGTGCGCTGGAAGCCTACAAAGGTGAGGCTGGTTGGCCCATAAATCTAATCACTACGCCAGATGGCAAGTTGCTTTGGATAGCTTCCTATCAAACACCTGTTCAACTCAAAAAACTGTTGTCCCGACTTGGTAGCCTTTGGCAATCGAGTCCGCAAAGATTGCAGGCAATGGCGGCCAACTTCTCCCGCTTACTAGAAACCGCCGTCAATGAAACAGGCCAACTTCCGACAAAATCAGCGTTGGAGTCTTTGCTAGTTCATGCCGAAGAGAAGATTCTCAGCCGCTTCCGGCAAGAAAATGAGAACTCTGAACCTGTTTTCCCCAATGAGCATTGGATGGCTTTCTTGTTAATGCAAAATCCACAAAAAAACCTGTCATTGGTAGCGGAGCGGTATTGGAAGATAGTGAATTCTGCCACTTATGACAGCATAGATGGCGGATTGCATCGCTATTCGGAAACCGCCGATTGGAATGCACCGCATTTTGAAAAAATGCTTTACAATCAAGCCCAATGGATTGCCTTAAGCGCTCAACTTTACAGGCATACTGGCGATCCTGCCTATATACAGATAGCTGAGTTAACCCATAAGTGGGCAGATTCAACGTTAAGGGTTGATCATGGATATGGCTCAGCGTCCTCCGCGCTCTCTGTGGAAGGGGAGGGAAAATACTATTTTTTTAATGAGTCAGAGCTACGCTCACTAAATGAAAAAGCTAACTGGGTAAATTACCTGACAAGTGAGGACAACTTACTGGTAACCCAAATTCATGATAAGGAGGCTATGGAAAGGCTGCAGGCGATTAGATTAACAAGAAACCCACCCTATCGAGATGAAAAAGTACTCGTTGGCTGGAATGCCATGTATTTGTCGGCGCTTTTGGACCTGTATGAGGTGACTGGGAGCGACTTTTTACTCAGTAAGGTTAATCAGCATGCCCAATTTATTTGGGAGAACCATTGGCAGAGTGAAAGTAAAAGCCTGTTGCGTTCTGTATACCAGGGTAATGCTTCGATTAAAGGCACTTTTGAAGACTATGCCTGGACTGCCTACCTTTTCGCTCGACTCTCGAGATTGTTCAACAATTATACCCTCCTTAATAAAGCTTACTTGCTTAAAAATACCATCAGCACCTCGACAGATCAGAGGGACTATGAGCTCCCAAGTGCTTTTATGCCTTGGTTGCTGTTGAACAAAGAACTATCCCTTTTTGGCAAATCAGAGCAGATTGCGCTGAGTTGGAGCACCGCTACAGATTCCGAGCTAAACTATGTAGGTCGTCTATCAGGCCTTAGGGAGATGTATAGTCCGGAATTTGCAGGTAGTCGCTATTTTGCAAACGGTAAGGGATGGGTTACCGCCAAACTTGATGCCAAAACAGATTCTTTCCTTATCAGGATCGAGCTAAAGGATGGTTGGCATATAAACTCGCATAAACAAGCGAAAAATGTCGTTGCAACTCGATTGGAAGTTCCTGGTTATGAGGTTGATATTGATTATCCTGCTACTGAGATGCTCGAAGCATCTTATGCTGATCAGCCTTTAGAGACTTGGTCAGGGGATGTTATGATAAAAGCGTCATTCAATTCTGCCCTGAAAAATGCTGATTTCTCTGAGAAAATGGCAAAAAATTCCAACATCGCCATTAGGCTTGATTTGCAGGCGTGCTCAGAAAGTTTATGCTACTTACCCGAGAAAATTGCGCTCTTTCCTTTGCCAAAGACTAATTAGTCTTAAAGTTTTTGGCATTATTGACCATCTTAGTGAAAGGTGGGCTATTATTTTAGAAGTCTAATCAGGCGTTCTATTCGAGACGTTGTCAGAAATACTTGACAGCGATAATTCTAACAATAAGCAAATGAGACTTGCCATGCTCTCCCTCTGTAATCTGCATACCGAGAAAACTGCGTCCATTGAACTCGTAGTAATTGATACTCAACTGTCTGACTATCATCTTCTCGTCGAAGGGCTGCCTGCATCTGCAGAGTTGTTATTGGTTGATAGTAAAGAGAGCGGTTTTCACGGTCTCGCCAATTGGTTGCTAAATGTCATATGGGATTGTGATGCGCCTGTTACTGGACTCCATATTCTTTCCCACGGAAGTCCTGGAAAGTTGATGCTGGGTGGCGAGTGTTTATCGCTCCAACGGTTGGTTTCAATTAACTCTTCGGGCGTTTCTGAATCTGACCAGCATTTAAACGACGCACTTTCGCAAATTTCTGATTTCGTTGCAGGTTGCATTCCTGTTTATCTGTACGGCTGCCATGTAGCTCAAGGAGAGATAGGTCAGCAATTTGTGGATAGACTGAGCAGGGTGCTTGGAACCGAAGTGGCGGCCTCTTCTACTTTAACGGCATCTCCGGGCAATGGTGGCGATTGGGAGCTGAGTTATCGTACAGGAGAGTTTTTTATTCCTACGCTCCTATCTCCGGATACTATGGCGAATTATACCGGAGCGCTGGCGAATCCACAGATTGGTGCTGCACAGGAAGCGACGGTCAGCGGCCGTGAGATTATCCTTAATATCGTTGTTGAGAACCTGGGTGATGAAAACCTGACTTCGCTTTCAATCCTCGATGATTTGGACCTAACTTTTGGAGCTGGCAATTACACCATTACCACTGCCCCTCAGTTGGTCAGCAGCCCCGGAACCATCACAATCAACGGAAGTTTTGACGGTTCGGCCGATACTGAACTGTTAGACGGTTCTTCCTCTTTAGGAGTGGGCGAGTCCGCTCAATTGACATTAACTGTTTTTATCGACACAGCATCCGATCAAGGATCGGGGCTTGGTGTGTATTCCAGCCAGGTGACTGCCAGTGGTACAGGTACATCCGGAAATCCATCGGACCTGTCCGATTCGGGGACCAATCCAGACCCCAATGGAAATAATGTAGCTACAGATGCTGGAGAGGACGATCCGACGCCGATCGATATTACGAGTATTTTTGAGAATCCGCAGGTTGGTGCAGCGTTAAATTCCACGATCAGTGGAACCCAGGTGACGCTGGATTATTACTTGGAGAATCTTGGTGACTCAACACTAAGTAATTTTGATTTGGCGAACGACTTAGATGCAGTTTTCGGTTCAGGAAATTACAGTATTAGTTCAGCCCCAGCGTTTGTAGATGATCCAGGTTCCCTGACGCTAAATGGCAGCTTTGATGGCAGCACGGATACCGCATTGATCAGTTCCGGCACTTTGGCTGCGGCTGATACTGCTCAGATTCGTGTAGTGGTCGATGTGACCAATGTCACTGATCAAGGAAGCGGTTTAGGAGTCTTCAGTAACCAAGTGACCGTCAATGCCACAAGCCCTACTTCGAAAGCCACTTCAGACGTTTCGGACAACGGCACAAATCCCGATGGCAATGGCGACGGCATTCCGTCATTGGATGATGGTCGCGGCAATGATCTCGAAGGTGAACCCACACCGATTGTGATTGGCGAGGAGCCCCAGATAGGAATAGCCAAAACTGCTTCAGTCAGTGGCAGCGTAGTGACCTTCGATTACTATTTGGAGAACCTAGGGAATGTATCTCTAAGCGATCTTGAGATTACTGACGATCTCGATGCCGTGTTTGGCGCAGGCAATTATTTTATTAGCTCATCCGCCGTCTTTGTGGATGACCCGGGCACGGTAACTTTAAATAGTAGTTTTAATGGAGGTGGCGATACAGCGTTATTGGATAGCTCTAGCACATTGGGTAGTGGAGATACAGCCCAGGTGCAGTTAGAGGTGACTGTTGTTACAGTATCCGACCAGGGCAGTGGAATTGGTGTGTATAGCAGTCAGGCCAATGCCAGCGGAACAGCGCCTGGTGGTGCGATTACTACCGATCAGTCGGATGATGGGATTGATCCGGACCCAAATGCCAACGGTGATCCTAATGAGGCGGGAGAAAATGATCCAACCGATTTTACCGTCGCTGAAATCGCATCCGTCGGCGCTTCTTTAGAGGTCTCCAGTATTGTAGACCTCGGTGGGTCCTATAGAATCACGCTTAGACATACCCTGGAAAACTTGGGTAACGTTACGCTTTCTAATTTGACATTCGACAATGACCTAAATGCAGTATTCGGCGCTGGCAATTATAGTCATTCTGTCGATCCAGATGTAGTAGCTGGTACTGGCACCGCTACGGCTAATACGGCTTACAACGGTAATACCAACACAACTGTAATCAGTAGTGGAGTATTAGCCCCTGGCGAGTTTATAGAGGTAACCCATTCACTGATTTTAGTTAGCGTGACGGATCAGGGATTTGGGAATGGTATTTACCAAAACCAAATCACTGTTTTGGGCACTGATCCTGATGCAAATCCAGTATCAGATACTTCGCACGAAGGCTCCGATCCTGATCCAGATGGCAATGGCAATCCCAGCGAGAATGATCCCACGGTAATTGACGTTACCGGCACCAATGAAATTGGTGTTGCGTTGGATGCGTCAGTAGTAGGCAATGTCGTCACAGTAAACGTTTATCTTGAAAATTTGGGTGATACCAACCTTAGCGAGGTAACAATCAGGAGTAACCTGGATGATGTCTTCGGTGCCGGAAACTATGTTATATCCTCTGCACCAACTTTTATTGATGATCCAGGTACATTGGTGCTGGATGGCACCTTTACTGGTGAGGCGGGTGGGGACGAACTGCTTGATTTTACCGGTACACTAAATGCTGCAGATACCGCACAAATCCAATTTGAAGTAACGGTTTCGCCGGTGACCGACCAAGGATTGGGTGTCGGTAATTACTCCTATCAGGTGGATACGCAGGCTCGAACACCTATTGGAGACTACATCACAGACTCGTCTGATTCTGGTACTGATCCGGATCCAAATGGTAATGGTGACGCCACTGAAGCTGGCGAAAACGACGCTACCACACTTGCTTTGTCGGTAGACTCTATTGTGGGGGCTGCACTGGACATTTCGGTATCCGGCAGGGATGTAACTTTCGACTATTATCTCGAAAACACTGGTATTGCGACAGCGTCGGATGTGTCTTTCGATGACGACCTTGATGCATTGTTTGGTGCGGGCAACTACACCATAAAGTCCGCCCCTGCTTTCATCGATGACCCTGGGACTCTTTCCTTAAACGGTTCATACGATGGCAGTGGGTCAACTGGTTTGCTAACGGGTAGTGGAACCCTGACCGCAGGGGATACAGCGCAGATCCAAATGGTAGTGACCGCTGATACATTGGCCGACAACTTCGATCTAGGATTCGGCAGCTATCAGAGTCAATTCACCGTGAGCAGCACGACGCCGAGTAGTATCATCGTCACCGATGCTTCGGATGCCGGCACGGATCCAGATCCTAATGGCAACAATGATCCCTCCGAAGCCGGTGAAAACGATAGCAATTCTTTTACTGTTGGCAATGGTGAAATCGGCATAGCCCATACAGCGACGGTGAATGGAAGTCTGGTTACATTGGATTTTTATATCGAGAACTTGGGCGATGCCACCGTCAGCAATATTTTGATGGAAAACCCCTTAAACTCAGTCTTTGGCAGCGGAAATTATTCTGTTACCTCCCAACCTACCTTAGTCGATGGTCCGGGTACACTAACGCTATCTACGCAGTTCTTTGGCTTTAGCGTATTTGATTTTGTTGTTGCTGGCGGTTCCCTGGATCCCGGCGATACCTCTCATATTCGCACAATTGTGAATGTTACAAACGTTACTGATCAGGGAAGTGGAGTGGGCGTATTCAGCAATCAGGTAACAGTCGATGGTACGGACATAGACGGTGCTTCGTTGAGTGACACCTCTGACTGGGGATTTGATCCTGATCCCGATGGGGATGGCAATCCGGATGAGGCAGGAGAAAACGATGCGACATCAATCATCATCGGCGATGAAGCCAATCTTGGCGTTGCTTTAAATGCAACACCGGGGACAGGGCTATCTTCAGACCAGGTTACGCTAGATTTCTATCTCGAAAATTTTGGTGGCTCTACTCTTAGCAGCCTGTCGCTAGCAGACAATTTGGATGCGGTTTTTGGCACTGGTAATTATACCATTACTTCTGCTCCTTCCTTTGTTGACGATCCCGGTACGATCACTCTTAACGCCAGTTTTGATGGTAGTGCTGATACGGCAATCATTGACGCTGGTAGCACCCTGGCCGCGTTAGATACTGCCCAGATCCAAATGTTGATTACGGTAGATACGCTATCGGACCAAGGAAACGGTTTTGCTGTTTATCAAGATCAGGTCACAGTAACCGGGTCTGCACCGCTAGGGACATTTACCCAGGATGTATCTGACAGCGGCACAGATCCCGACCCTGATGGCGATGATGTGCCAGACGAATCTGGCGAAAACGATGTCACCGAATTTACTCTCAGCCCTACTAACGAACAGATTGGTATCGCTCGCAACACTTCGGTAGTCAACAATGTTGTGACTTTTGATTATTACGTTGAAAACTTAGGAGGCGTCGCGCTTTCAGACGTCATTATCAGCGAAGATTTGGACGCATTATTTGGCGCAGGCAATTACACCATCACCTCTGCGCCAGCCATTGTTGGCGCTCCTCGAGCATTGCCGGCTAATATTAGTTTTGATGGCAGTGGCGATACGAACGTTGCAGATTCCGGCACCATGGCAGCCGGAGATTTGATTCAGTTCCAGCTTACCGTGCAAGTAGATACGCCTAGCGATCAGGGTAGTGGCACAGTGGGCGAGTATTCTAACAGCATAACTGCATCAGCAACCGGTTCGGGAGTGACTAACGATACTTCAGATTCCGGTACAGATCCTGATCCAGATGGGGATGGCGATCCGACCGAAGCGGGGGAAAATGACCCTAATACAATCGTTTTGCAAGCGGTAATCGGCGACTTTATATTTAACGATCTTGATGGTGACGGCACTTTTAATGGCAGCGATGTCGGGATCGACGGTTTAACCATCAATTTGATTGACGATACGAATGGCAACGGTGCTATTGATGGCGGGGAGTCTTCCGTTGCTTCTACCACAACCTCTGGTGGTGGGGCTTATGAGTTTTCTGGTCTTGCTGCTGGAGACTACATCGTTTCTGTCACTGATCCTACCGGCTTTGTCGTGACAGCGGGAAGTGAACCTCTTGCAGTTACGGTGTTTGCCGGTCAGAACGTTGGTACAGCGGATGTTGGCTACCAGCAGCAGGATGCCGCCATCGGTGACTTCATCTGGAACGACTTGGATGGTGATGGAGTGCAGGATGGTGGCGAATCTGGAATCAGCGGGGTCACTGTTTTTCTAGATACTAACGCCAACGGCACTCTGGATGGTGGCGAGACGTCGACGGTTACCGATGGTTCCGGAGCCTATGATTTTACAGACTTGGCAACAGGCAGCTATGAAGTCACTGTGGACGAGACTACAGTCACCAGCGGATTTGTCCTCACCGGAGGCACCAACGCGCTGACGGTGAACTTGGCTGCTGGCGAGGATTACAATGATGCCGATTTTGGCTATCAACAACAGGATGCCAGCATTGGTGACTTTGTCTGGAATGACCTGGATGGAGATGGTGTGCAGGATGGCGGTGAATCAGGCATAGATGGCGTTACCCTTGATCTTTACTTGGACAATAACTCTGACGGTGCAGTGGATGGGGGCGACACTCTCGTCAGCACCCAAACTACAGCTGGTGGTGGGGCATATGATTTTACCAATCTGGCGACCGGCGTTTATTTAGTTGATGTCACTGATACGAGTAACATCCTGACCGGTTTCGTAATAACAGGCGGTACTGATCCAGTCCAAATTACCCTCGCGGCTGGCGAAGACAACAACGCAGCGGATTTTGGTTATCAGCAACAGGATGCCAGCACTGGCGACTTCGTCTGGAATGACCTGGATGGCGACGGTGTGCAGGACGCCGGAGAACCGGGTATTGATGGCGTGACCATTGACCTTTACTTGGATAATAATTCCGATGGCAGCGTGGATGGCGGCGACACCTTAATCACTACGGTAACGACTGCCGGTGGCGGCGCTTATGATTTTGGCAGTCTGGCTACCGGGACTTATTTGGTTGACGTGACCGACACTGGAAACGTTCTGACCGGTTTTGAGTTGACAGGTGTTATCGAGCCTATACAGATAAACCTGGCTGCCGGAGAAGATGATAACGACACTGATATCGGCTATCAGCAGCAGGATGCCACGATTGGCGATTTTATCTGGAACGATCTGAATGGTGATGGCGTACAGGATGGCGGTGAAACGGGAATCAGCGGTGTCACCGTCTTTCTGGATGCTAATGCCAACGGGATACTGGATGGTGGTGAGACATCTGCGGTTACTGATGGCTCTGGCGCTTACGATTTCTCCAACTTGGCAACAGGCACCTATGAAGTCACTGTGGACGAGACTACAGTCACCAGCGGATTTGTCCTCACCGGAGGCACTAACGCGTTGACGGTGAACTTGGCTGCTGGCGAGGACTACAACGACGCCGATTTTGGCTACCAACAACAGGATGCCAGCATTGGCGATTTTATCTGGAACGATCTCAATGGCGATGGAGTTCAGGATGGCGGCGAAGCTGGCATTGATGGTGTTACTCTTGATCTCTACCTGGATAACAATCTTGATGGCGCAGTTGACGGTAGTGACACCTTAGTTGATACCCAGACCTCTTCAGGCGGTGGTCTATATGATTTCACCGACCTGGCTACAGGTACCTATCTGGTAGAAATTACAGATACCGGTAGTGTGCTGACCAGTTTTGTGCTTACGGGAGGAACCACGCCTGTTCAAGTCAACCTGGCTGCTGGTGAAGACTATAATGATGCCGACTTTGGCTATAAAGGCGTTGCGACTATTGGCGATCTGGTTTGGTTTGACCGCAATGGCAATGGAGTTCAGGACGGTGGCGACGAAGCTGGCATCGATGGCGTAACCATCGACCTGTATCAGGACAACAATAGCGATGGTGTGCTGGATGGCGGCGATACGTTGAGTGCAAGCGATACCACCGCAGGAGGTGGTATCTATAGTTTTGTGGATGTTGCACCTGGCGATTATCTGGTCACCGTTACTGATACTGGTAATGTGCTTGACGGCCTAACTGCCACGACTACCTCACCAACTATAGCTGCTAGTGCAGTTGCTGGAATTGCAGATAATAGTGTGGACTTCGGATACAGTAATGCTCCTACAGTAGACTTGGATGGTAACGATAGTAGCGGTATTGGGTCAGGAGGTTACCAAACCGATTTTACTGAAGGTGCGGCCAATGTTGCGATAGCAGATACCGACACTATAGTGACTAGCGACATCGACATCGCCAGTATAATCGCCACCTTGCAAAACCGACCTAATGGTAATCTGGAAGGTTTGTCATCGATCCTTGGCAGCGGCTTGATCAATATTAATGGTGAAGACGTCACTATCGGGACCTATGACGATGCCACCGGCATTCTTCAAATGACCGTTGACGATGGCGCTGCTTCGGTGTCGACTATCGCCAGTTTGATAGAAACCTTGCGATATACAAACAGCTCCAACGATCCAGGTAGTACCGATCGCACGGTGAGTGTATCGGTTACCGATTCGAATGGTATCGCCAGCAGCGATTATCTTTCTACCATAAATATTGTGACAGACAATGATCCTCCACAATTTAACGAAAACCCGTCAATCAGCGGTGATGTCCAAGTTGGTGGAGAGTTAACGATTACCGATGTTGATGTTGAAGATCCAGAAGGAGCAACAATTACCCTAAGTTATCAGTGGTTTGCTGATGGTTCTGCGATTGATGGAGCCACCGAGGACGCATATACGCTGACCAATGCTGATATACATAAAGATATTCAGGTGCGTGTTACCGCCTTCGACGGTGATCAGTCTGCTTCTATAAACTCCAACAGTGTAAGTATTCCCAATCAGCTTCCCGTGTTTTCCGGAACGCCAATTATTCTAGGAGATCCTGTTGTAGGAGAAACGCTGATATTAACTGGCCTTACAGCATCAGATCCGGATGGAGATTCTATCATTTTTGCTTACCAATGGATTGCAGGTAGATCTCCTATTAGTGGTGCAACTAGTGACTCCTTGCTGATAACCGAAGAGTTAGAAGGCGAGATAATCTCTGTTGAAATCGCGATAGACGACGGTTTTGGCGGCTTCGTTTCCACTAATGTAAGTTTGGATACGGAAGTTACCTCAATCGATAACTTAGCGCCAGAATTTTTAGCTACCCCATCAATCAGTGGCGAGGTTAGCGTTGGCGGTGAGCTGTCGGTTGTTGATATAGCAGCTGAAGATCCCGAAGGCGCAACGATAACCTATATTTTTCAATGGCTTGCAGATGGTGCCGCTATTTCTGGCGCTACTATGGATAGTTACACTTTGACCAGTGCGGAACTGCACGCTGATATTCAAGTGATTGTCACGGCAACAGATGGTGTTAGATCAACCTCGGCTACCACAGCCAGCGTTAGCATTCCAAATGAGTTACCTGAGTTGATTGGGATGTTAGTTATTGAAGGGAATCCAGCTGTTGGTGAAACGCTCACGGTAACCGGTTTAACTGCTTCAGATCCAGACGGAGACGCTATTGAGCTAACCTATCAATGGTTTGCTAATGGCTCGCCGATTACCGGTGAAACTGGTGAGGCCTTGCTGTTAACTCAGGCTCTAGAGGGAGTTTTGGTTTCTGTACAGGTTTCTGCATCAGACGGATTTGGTGGAGAGGCATCCGTCAGTACATCTCTGGATGTTGCTGTAACCGGAGAAGATGACAATATTAATAGGATCGATGGTGTTGTAGTCGATACATCAACCGAGACTAACGATGATGGAAACGAAATCACGACGGCAGTTATTGATCCAATCAGCCCGGATCGTGAGGATGACCCTAACAGCCCTAACCCAGATTTGTTCGATATCGATCTTCTTACCGACGATGCCGAGGATCTGCTATTAAGGGCGGGGTTGCCTACAAATGTGGGGTTGTCGGCCAGTGTTGGGGATGTTCATACACCTGCGGCAAGTGGGTTGGGTTCCCTACTAGAATCATTAGGGGATCTTGCAGAACTAAATACCGGTCAGGCACTTCGAGGCGCAACCAATTTTCTGCAAAGTCTTGATAACAACCCTATGTGGATCAATGAGCTGGTCTTGACCAGTAATGGCGAAGCGGCTGGTGATGCGATTCAGATCAATGGACCTGATGAAAGTAGTAGCGAAGCTTCGGCCAATCACATTGTCACAATTATTGACGCTTCAAACTTGCTACCAGGCACTGAAATTGAATTGAATGGCATCGACTTCGCCATTGTTCTTGGTCCTGTCAGTGTAAGTGGTGGTGCAGGCGATAATATCGTATTTGCTGGCAATGATAACCAAACCATTGTGCTTGGCGCCGGTGATGATGAGCTGCATGGCGGCGCTGGCGATGATATCGTCGGTTCAACAAGCGGGAATGACCAACTGTTTGGCGATGAAGGAAATGACAGGTTGTTTGGTGGAGAAGGTGACGATCTGCTCCATGGAGGAAGCGGTTTAGATATAGTTACCTTTGAACTAGCGCGAGAAAACTATATCGTTACCCAAACTGGTGGTGCAGTAACTGTGATTTCGGCGAGCGATGCGAGTAATATCAACAGGCTGGTTAATGTTGAATCTATCGAGTTTTCAGGCATAACTGAAAGCGTAGTTGCCCCAGTCGAAGGCTTGAATATTTTGAGCGCTATTTATGGCCAAGTATTGGACCGCCAAGCAGACTTGGGCGGATTCGACTACTGGGCTGAGCAAATTGGTGATGGAAAGAGTCTTGGGCTTATTCTTCTCGATTTTCTTTACTCTGAGGAATATACACTTTCGACCGGTATCCAGTATTCAGACTTAGACGAAGCCGGTAAATTGACCGAACTATACCGAGGCTTATTTGATCGGGATACAGATGTACCTGGATTTGATTATTGGACAGCTGAACTTGAAGGCAATGGAGGGGATTTCGCATCCATAGCCAATGGGTTTGTTTATTCGTTGGAGATGCAAAGCTACTACCAAGAAGCTAGCGAGTGGAATTTCTTTGTTTGACAAATTTAGGAGATTTCAGCAGATAGTAGCATTCATACTTCTGTGATAATGCATTGCGATGTTCTACTGGAACACGAATAAGAAAATCAAGCCCTAATCAACCAACCCACCAGGGCTATGCAAAATAGCGACTTTGGTCTGCCACTTGGTTCAGAAAATTGAAGGTTGGCGTATTCCCTCTTTTTTGCTTATCTTCGATCTTTAAGATCCATTTCTGTTAAATACAAGGAGAGCTAATATATTGAAAATTCTCATCACCGGTGGTGCTGGTTTTATAGGTAGTGCCGTGGTAAGACTTATCCTCTCTCATACTGAACATCGTGTAATTAACCTGGATGCGTTAACTTATGCAGGAAACTTGGAGTCGATACCCATTGCGGAACATCCTTGCCACTGTTTCTGCCACGAAGACATCCGTAACTTCGAAGCCTTGAGGAGCGTATTTGAAATACATCAGCCAGATGCTGTAATGCACCTAGCAGCTGAAAGTCATGTAGATCGTTCCATTGATGGACCCGCTGAGTTTGTACAAACCAATATAGTCGGCACATACAATATCTTGGAAGTTTCACGCGAATATTGGCAGGGTTTGGATGATAATCGGAAAAAAACGTTTCGTTTTCATCATATTTCCACAGATGAGGTTTATGGTGATTTGGGTGAAAAGGGACTTTTTACTGAAACTACTGCCTATGACCCCAGTTCACCGTATTCTGCGAGTAAGGCATCTAGTGATCATCTAGTCCGAGCCTGGCACCGAACCTATGGATTACCCGTGTTAGTCACCAATTGCTCCAACAACTATGGTCCCTATCATTTCCCTGAAAAATTGATTCCATTGATGATCCTGAATGCGATTTCAGGCAAGCCGCTCCCTGTTTATGGCGATGGGTGTCAGGTGCGGGACTGGTTGTATGTCGAAGATCATGCCCGTGCACTGTTGAAGGTGGTTTGCGATGGTATCGTAGGAGAAACCTATAATATTGGTGGTTTCAATGAGCGCCGAAATATCGAAGTGGTGAGAGAAATCTGTGGTGTTCTAGAAGAACTGGCTCCCGATAAACCCGATGGTGTTAGTCAGTATGAGGATCTAATTACCTTTGTCAAAGATCGTCCCGGGCATGATATTCGATATGCGATAGATGCCAGAAAGATACAAGTGGAGCTAGGTTGGCAACCCTTAGAAACATTCGAGACGGGGATACGCAAAACAGTGCAGTGGTTTTTAGAAAACAAAACTTGGTGGCAACGTATTCAAAGCGGGGCTTACCAGGGTCAGAGGCTTGGCTTAGGTGTTCAAAATAGGAGCAAGCATCAATGAAGGGAATCATCCTCGCCGGTGGAACTGGGAGTCGCTTGCATCCTATCACCTTAGGCGTATGCAAACAGTTGCTACCGGTCTACGATAAACCCATGATTTATTATCCCTTATCGACCCTCATGCTTGCAGGAATTCGGGATATTCTAATAATCTCCACGCCCGAAGATACGCCTCGTTTTTCTCAAATGCTCGGGGATGGGCAAAAGTGGGGTATTAATCTGCAATATGCCATTCAGCCATCCCCGGATGGACTTGCTCAGGCCTTTTTAATTGGTGAAGAATTTATTGACCGACAAAGCTGCGCAATGGTTCTTGGTGATAATCTATTTTTTGGCCAAGGTATGAGCAAATCTCTCGATAAAGCTTCGAAGTTACGGTCTGGAGCAACCGTTTTTGCCTATCCCGTGAAAGATCCACAACGATTTGGGGTCGTTAGCTTTGACGAAGACGGTAAGGTGGTTTCCATTGAAGAGAAGCCTGCAAAACCAAAATCCCGGTATGCCATTACAGGGATTTACTTTTATGACAATCGCGTTGTTGAGTTCGCAAAATTGGTAAAACCTTCTATCCGAGGTGAACTTGAGATAACCGATCTGAATAGGATTTATCTAGAAGCTGGCGACTTAAATGTTGAAATAATGAGTCGTGGCGCAGCATGGTTAGATACGGGGACCCACGATTCCTTAATGGCGGCAGGACTTTTTGTACAAACCATCGAACAGCGACAAAGTCTTAAAATCGCCTGCCCTGAAGAAATTGCATGGAGTAAGGGTTGGATTGATGAAAGCCAATTGCGCGAGTTAGCCAAACCATTGAAGAAAAGTGGTTATGGCGAATATTTGTCCAGCATATTGGAATATTAACCCATGGAAGTTATTGAGACAAAGCTGAAAGGCGTATGTGTTATCGAACCCAGGGTGTTTGGTGATGACCGAGGTTTTTTTCTGGAAACTTTTCAAGCCGAAAGGTACCGGCAACAAGCCGGAATTGACCTGGCCTTTGTTCAAGATAATCATTCGCGCTCACAACAAGGAGTGCTTCGAGGATTGCATTTTCAGATAAAACGACCCCAAGGAAAGTTAGTCCGTGTGGTTCGTGGCGAGGTGCTGGATGTCGCTGTAGATATCAATCCCGGTTCACCAACCTGCGGTCAGTATGAAGCGGTGTTGTTGAGCGGTAAGAATTACAAACAACTCTGGGTGCCACCCGGTTATGCCCATGGATTCATCGTGCTCTCTGAAGTTGCTGATTTCGAATATAAATGCACTGACTATTACGATCCTTCTGACGAAGGTGGAATAGTTTGGAATGATCCGGACATCGGGATTGATTGGCAGTTTTCAAACCCTCTGCTTTCTGATAAAGATCGGATTTTGCCAACACTTGCAGAATACTTAAAAGTCTGACGATATTCATTGCTGTCGATTTCCTACATCATAATTTGGATCATTAACGATGAAAGTACTTTTACTTGGTGCAGGCGGACAACTAGGTAGGGAACTGCAAGAAACTCTCCCCGATAACATAGAGTTGAATGCTTATTCGCAATCCGAGCTGGATATTACTTCAACAGATGCACTGGATGAATGTATTGCGACTGTTAAACCTGACACCATCATTAATGCAGCCGCCTATACCGCAGTGGATAGGTCAGAGGAAGAGACTGAGCTGGCAATGTTAGTCAACTGCCATGCCGTTCGAAATTTAGCCGAAATGGCCAAGAGAAGTAAAATTCTTCTTGCCCATGTTTCTACTGACTTCGTATTTTCTGGCGTGAACCATAAACCATATAGTCCTAATGACCCAACAGGACCCGAAGGCGCTTACGGGCTATCTAAACTCAAAGGGGAGGAAGTGCTTAGAGATGTCTTAGGTGATCAAGCACTGATTATTAGAACTGCCTGGTTGTATTCAGCGTTTGGCAATAATTTCGTCAAGACGATGCTACAACTGATGGCTACAAAACCAAGACTAGCCGTGATTGATGAACAAATAGGTACGCCGACCTGGGCCAGGGGATTGGCAGAGGCTATTTGGAGAGCGCTGGCAAAACAGCTTGTCGGAACTTTTCATTGGACGGATGCAGGTGTTGCTTCCTGGTACGATTTTGCGGTAGCTATTCAAGAAGAAGCTCTGTCTATGGGTTTATTAAAGAGCGAAATACCAATCTTACCGATACCTGCCTCGCAGTATCCCACACCCGCGAAGCGGCCATTCTACTCTGTATTAGATAAAACGGGATTTTGGAGTGCATTAGATCTACAACCGGTACATTGGAGAAAACAGTTGAGATCTATGCTACAACAGGAGCTGCCGAAGTCGCTCTATCGTGCTAGATCCGGCAGTGCTAATTAAGTGACAGATAAACATATGTCCCTTCTTTGTATGCTCTGCATGCATGGAACATCAATTTGATGACCAAGCCGGACGACCTGACCATTACAAAACGCGCCCTGGCCATAGGAAAGCAGGTCCTGGTTTTTCTCGTTCTTTTTATCTTAGTCTCACAAGTTGTGGATTACTGGCGAGGCCGGGAACTACCAAAGTCGGCAATCCCGCTGGCCAACTTCACGTCTATAGCCGGCAAGAGCATCGATCTCAATGCGCAGTCCGAGGAGAATCTACAAATCGTTTATTTTTGGGCAACCTGGTGTGGTCCCTGTAAAATCACCTCGCCATCCGTTAACCGTCTTGCTTCGCATTATCCGGTAGTGAGTATTGCTATTAGTTCCGGAACGAATCACCAACTCGCCAGGTACATTGAAGAAGAGGGTTACCGTTTTTCAGTGGTTAACGACAATGAGGGAGAAATTTCAGACCGTTGGCAGGTCCCTGTTACGCCTGTGATTCTCTATATTAAAGAGAATAGAATTGTGGATTTCACAACCGGGCCAAGCGCTTATCCTATGATGCTGTGGCGTGCCTTTTGGGCAAACTACTTTAGTTAACGGAAGTAACGTCTTTTCTCGGCCGCTCAATCCCATGTTTGTTAAAGAGCTGGGAGACCCGCAACACAATATCGCTTTGGAATGCCTTTTCATAACGGACATCCAGCACGTAGGCCTTGGCGCGGATTTGAATCGCCAGGCGCTCGGCGACCGCTACTTCGTTTAGTGCAAAAGACACCGGCTTTTTAAGGTAGGCAAAACGGCTGGTGACAATGACTTCATGAATAAGAGACTGGGCTTTTTCAATGTCGGCGGACAGGGCGACGTGGAAGTCGCAAACCACCATCATGTCCAGGGCACCGGCATTGCCGCTGGAGACGACTTCGGTGATAAAACGGGCGTTGGGAATAGTGACCAGGTTGTCGTCCAGGGTGTTGAGGCGCACCGAGCGTAGGCCGATACTCATGATTTCACCGTATGTGCCGCTGAAACTTACCCGGTCACCGACTTGGAAGGGCCTGTCGAACAGCAGAATAATCCCTGCGATCATGGAGGCTGCGACGTCCTTTAACGCGATGCCCACAGCGACGGCGACGCTTCCGCCCACAGCCAGCAGCATTTCCTTGGGCGGTTGGACAATACCGGCAATCATCAGATAGGTTCCGCCAATGTACCAAATGAAGGTAAACAGCGTGGCAATTTGTAATATCAGAAACCGCCGCGACGGAATCTTCTCCATCAGTTTTTCGCAAAACTTGCGTACCAGCTGATTACTCGCCCAAAGAAATAATCCGGCCAGAATCAGGGAAATCGCTTTGCCGATATCCAGCAAATCGCCTAACGCGGTGACTTCCTGTAAAGTTTGATTATCCACATTTTACCTCTGTTCAGGCGATTGCCTCTTTAACTGTCCAATATCAATCCCATAACAGGTTTTTACGCTGTAAAAAGCCGCAACAGGTGGCCAGCCAACAACTGTCTACCGCATAGCGTTTGTCGGCTTCACGTTTAATTAGTCCCACGTTTAGCCCTTGCTTGAGCGCGTGGCGCACCACCGGTTCGGCAAAATGGGTGACCAGCATGATTTCCCGGGTGGAAAGGCTTCGATGGACGATGATCGCGGTGTAGACGAAATACAGATCATCCTTTAAGTTCGCCAACAGCGTCGGTGAAGGCCGCTGGGGAACGCCTACTTCCACGATGCGCTGTTTGATTTTTGTCGCGCTTAACCAAAGCTCCAACGCTGCCTGCGGATTACCGCCGCTCTGTTCCCATAGAATATTAAAGACTCTGGAATCTGCCGCCCGGACGCTGCTTGATTCACTGCTCGCGGCGGCCGAAAACAACAGCTCGTTATAACGCAATCGGCGGCGACTTCCCTGGTGGCGCGAGAGGATCAGTTTGCGAATTTCCTGTGGTGACCAGCGCGGCATGCGATAGATGGAACTGATGCGTTGCTGCCGGGCGAATACGTGGCCGATATAGGACCAGCTCTGGGTGTGCATACTGACTATCCAGAAGACGTTCTTCAAATGTGCTGTCAAGCACTGCATCAAGGCTTTGTAACCTTCGAGATACCCCACCTCGGTCATAAATAAATTTTGGGCAGAGTCTATCACCACGACTTTGGGTTCTATTTTGTCGTCCTGAAGTTCCAACCCATTGGTTTCCGAGAAGGGAGCGCACTCCAGCGTTTCGGCGATAATCTCAAAAACTACCTTGGTATCGGTAACCTTGGCGGGAATATCCAAAAACCGATACTCCGCCTCTTTCCAGATATTCGGCAGGTTTTTCAACAGCGTGGTTTTGCCGCTGCCCTGGTCTCCGACCACCAAGAGCAGATTGTCATCGGCTTTGTCGGCAATCCAGCGATTCATGGGTTCCAGAAGTTTTTCCCGGTCACCGATTTCAAGAAAAAAGCCGTTCTCTCTTTCCCTTAACATCCAGTCTGAGTAACGCTGATCGGGTTCCGCAGAGTCCTCTTCATCCACTTCTTCAACTTTACTTTCCAGCCGAACCCGCAGGATTTTCACGGAGAGCGCCCGATAGAAATCGAATACCAACAATGATTGATTCAGACTCACCAGCAGGTCGGCAATATGGGCGAGGATAAACAGCGCCGGCCAGAACCACTTTACGGCGAAGGCCAAGAGCGATGTTTCCGCTACTTTTTCGCCGCTACTCTTCTTGTCGAGCACATAATAGAAAAACTTGTTCACTGCCCGCGAATGCCGGCTCATTACCCAGAACAGTACCCACCAAGCCACTGCGATAAGTAACAGGATAATCAAAAACCGTAAGTAGCCGCCGCCGGTAGCGATGGATAACCACCAGATTAATCCGCAGATCACTACCGCCCAGGAAAAACGCCGGGTGTCATGGACCAGTTGCTCCGACGTAGAGGAAGGCAGGAAGTCGCCGGGTCTGGTGTAGGTGCGGGACAGCAGCCATTCGCCAATCACACGCATTGCTCTGAACGCCGCATAGAGGCTGCCTATCGGTCCAAGCCATGCCAAAATAAACCAACTCGCGGGAATGTTGGCAGCAACGGCTTGGCTACCAACCCAAACCAGGAACCAAGATGCGTTGGGCTTCAACAGCCGAAATCCTGCGTTTACGAAATAGTTCGCGCCAGTGGATGCCAGTTTCCCCATCAGTTTCTGCTGTTGATGCGCCAACCAAAGCGGAGTCGCTTCAGCGATTCGTATCAGCAATGTCAGGCTCAGGGAAATTGCCAAGACTTGCAAAAACAACGAGGTAATTAGTTGGTTGGGTTCGCCATATTTTTGCTGCCAGTAGTACTCGCGCATAAAGGGACGCGTCAGATTATCGGTGAGACTCTTGGGGGCAAACTTGATTTCCTGCCAAAGATCCTGGGCTGTTACCAAGGGACTTATCCAACTACCGGCAAAATTAGACCATCCCCGGTCCCACACCCACCCGTTACGCCATTTGCTAACGCCAATCTGTAACTCTATACGGGAGCTGCCAAGCGTCTGTAGCCAGGCATCTATCTCGGGAAGGTTTTGCAATGCCGGATCCAATCGATCCCCGGTGAGGCGTGGGCGATTTATCTCGAGGCTCCGCTGCCAAAGGCTGTCTACGGTGGATTTATCTGCCGGAGGGAAAACTAGATAGGGCAGCCAGTTTTGCAACAGATGCTGATAATCTTCGGTCCAATTGGAAAGACCCTCTAGAAAAGTTTGGGTTTCCACGCTGACCAGTAGACCCAACGTGGTCTCTTGAATCGTGTTTACAGCGTCCCACGCATTCAGTTGTCTGGCTAGCATTTGGCGTGTCATTTCCGGCAATAAAGCCAATTCACGTCGGGCGTCTTGGAGGGCGTCTTGCCGGGTAGTTATTTGGCGTTTGATGGAGGAAATTTTCTCAACAGGTTCGTCGCAGTCGTGAACACTTTTGAGTGGATCGAGAAGACTGGGGAGTTGCACGGACGGTTGAATTTTAACCAGGTCAACATTGGCGGTACGCTCCAGTTCCTGAACAATCAGCGTGGTCTGATTGGGCAGCTGTCCTTGGAGCAGTTCCTCAATGGCATCCAGCCTGGCATTAACCAAGTCAAGTTCCTGAACCAGTTCCTGATGATGGTGCGCATGGATTAAGCACTCTTGTGCTGCTTGCGCAAAAGGAATGGTCGATACAAGCCATAGCAGCTGAAAAACAGAACGCAAAAAAACTTTCCACATAGATTTATTCGTTGAGTGCCTGGCTAATGACGATACTCAGTGGATATACCCAGTTTTCGGGGTACCGGTCTATCTGGCCGTTGTGCAATTGAAACAGGATCGTTTCCTCGAAATCAGTTTCCGGGTTCCGGGAAGAAAAACCGACTTCATTACCGTGATTGAGGTACATAAGCCAACCGAAGTTGCCGTTTATCAGCGCGCAGATGTTTTCGCCGGTCTCTTTATTCAGCCAAATTTCCTTGTATTGGTCCGGTTTTCGCAGTTCTCTTATGAGCTGTTCTTTGTCCATATAATGAATTTAACTATAAATCAGTTGGTTACGCCGCAATATATCGTCCTGTTCCGCACAGGTCAGCCTGGGTTCGGGACATTTTTTTTGAGTCTGGCCAAAGCTCCGATGATATCAACAGAATATGAGTCGTGGATACATTGGCCGCAATTGTACATTTTTTTTTCTACAACAATTCAGGATTAATTTACGTGAGCGATAGCTGTGGTAGAATCTGCGCCCCCAACACATTAATCATTTAAAAGTAATATGGCGAAACTAAGTAAAGACTCGCTCTCGACCATGCGTCTTGAGCTGACCCTGGAGATTGAGAAAAAGATCGAGGAACGCTATGCGGATTTACGCAAGCAGGATCAAGAACGAATCGAAGCGCTAACGCAAGAAGTGACTACGCTGCAGTCCAAAAGGCCCTTGCAACCGGGCAGGTCTGCTCCGGAAGTAACCCAATCGTCCGAGCGGGAACAGGCGCTTGAAACGACTGTGAATGAGCTTGAAGCGACAGTCAAAAGCATGCGCGCCAAGTTTAAGCAGCATCATGAGCAAACCAAATCCTTGAAGGAAGAACATGCATCCTTCAAAAAAATGAATCCGGTTGAAACCCGGAAAAAGCTGGAAGAAGTGCGTAAAAAGTTGAAAGAACATAAGGATGGTAATTCGCTTCTAATGAAGAAGAATAACCAGCAACTGCTTACGATCGCCAATCAGAAGCGCGAGTTGGAAAAACTCAGTGCTTTGAAAGAGGAGTCCGCTGATAACTTCCTGTATGAATCGGGCTGCGGTACTTACCGCGTTCTCGGCACTGTATTTCAGTCCGAAAACCGTCCATATGTGAAAGCTGAGGTCAACTACCGCATTCTGAATTTGGCGACTGGCGCTTCCTATGTCGCGAAATCCGAGGAAGGACAAATTTCTTTTGAAGAGCTGGAAGCTCCGGCTGACGTCCTGGAATATATTGCCGAGGCTCTTGAAGAGAAGGCGTAGGGTAAAGCGTCGGCCCCTGCCAGAGTGCTGCCGGTTGCATTCATTATCCGTGGCTAATATTGGTAATCCGGTTATCGATAAAGATTTATGCTCGCCGGTCGGTATTAATCAGGCTGGAGAATGCATCCTAAAGTCGAATTGTCCGGCTGCCCAAACCTCTGGAAACTGCCCGCAATTGATTCTGGTTGCGGGCGAATATTCATCAATGGGAGTCGACAAATGGACTACGAAAGCTTCATAGCCAACAACGAACAGAAAAAGGTCATTGCCAGTAAACTACTGCACATAGGCTGTCGTCAGGAGCATTTGGACCGCTTTGTGATCCGGGAAAAATCCACGGGCGATTTTCTTTGTCTCACCACCGTATCAAGTGCTGATCAATCCCTCCAGTATGTCTATTCCATCGGTGACCAGCAAGGCTGGGTGTTATGGGACAATTTGCAGCTGCGCTTCCCCTCGAAGGACGGTCTGGTGAGTAAAAAATCCATTATGCCGAAAATCGAAAGCTTGTTTAGCGCCGTGTTAAAGAGGCGTTCACCAAGATTTATCCTCCAAGCATAGATGCTGAAAGCAATGTGCTTTCTTTTCAAACTCGTCAGGTTATAGTGCGAAGCGTAATCACCAAGGCAAACTTTGAGCATATCCGGGTGCTATCTACGGTTTTACGGGCAGAGAGCTGTGCGGATGCGGGGGGGAGACCGCTAACATGAGTACTGTTACGGTTCGCGTAAAACCGCATTCCGATGCAAGTGCCCGGCTTCTTTTTCCAAAAAGTTTTAACGATGGTTATCGTTATTGTACGGGCATTAATTTGGAAAATGCCTGCGGGAAAACCGAACTCACTGCCGATTTTGCCAGGCAACGCGCGCTTTGGTGCCGGGCCGAAGATTGCCGTGAACCCGTCTCCATTCACTATCACTTTCAGCCGTCCGGCGATCCCTTGCCCGGAGACTTTTTCTTAACGCAGAACAACCGCTATACCCAAGCTTCCGCGCAGCTCATCGAAGAGGTGGCCTGCCTGCGGCAAGAAGCCGATAGTGAGTTCACCATGGTCGGTTGCCTGCTGGCATCGGCAAAGGATCTGTTTTCCTATGGTCACGTTGAGCAGCGTTTCAACGACGGTTGTGAATCTGTACCCACCGTATGCGGCACGGCAAAAGGGAGCTGTGTCGACATGAATACCTATTTAATGGCGGCGGCTAAATCCCTGGGGGTGAAAGTCCAGTATGTTGCAGGATACTGGTTTCATCCCGAGCGGAACCACACCGAGGACATGCACTGCTGGCTTTTGTTCGAACTCGCTGGAGAGATAGTTCCCTGGGATCTCGCGCATCACCTCAAGTGGGGTGTCGACGACCTGAAGCCAGGCCTCAATCCGGCAGGCGGACGCCGGGTGCCGATGAGCTTCGGACGTGGACTCACATTCGATTCCGAGTCCGGGCTGGTATCCATCAGCCATTTCTCAGAACCGGTTTGGGTATTTCCTGATGGGGAATGGCAAAAAGCACGCGTTGAGATTTCTATTTGTGATGAGGAATAAGGCATGACTGCCGTTTGGAGTTTGCTGAAAAGACGCGTATTCTTTATCTACATGACGCTGGGCTTTTTCGGTGCGGTGGGGTTGGGTTCATTCTATGAAGTTGTGGTGGCAGTCAGCTAGATTATTAACGCAGGCAAAAGATGAAGAACGTCTATCGCGGTTCCTGTATGTGCCAGGCCGTGCAATTTGAGTTCACCGGAGCGCCAAGATTTGTCGCGGATTGTGTCTGTGAATCCTGCAGACGGGCGCACGGAGCGTCGGCGGTTTGCTGGGTCGGAGTAAAAGCAAGTCAGTTTCAGGTTATTAGTGGCGAAGAATCCATTCGCTGGTATCAATCCAGTGATGCGTCCGAACGGGGTTTTTGTCAGCAGTGCGGTACGAGATTCCTTTTCCGGTCAAGCAAATGGCCGGGAGAGGTGCATATGGCGCTTTCTTGTATTTCCAGCCCTCACGACCTTAAGTCAGGAGGCGTTGCATTCAAGCAGGAATTCCCAGCCTGGACCGCTCTTAGCATGGAAGAAAAGCCAAGGTGAAAATGATGGGCAGGCGCGCCATGTTCTGCCCATCATTTGTCGGATTTTCCTACACCTAGTGTAGTGTCCCATATAGATGGCCCATTAAGTGGTCCTCAGATTTGCCACAATAAGGCGCATTTTGCAGGGAATGTCGCCTACCTTGCCAAGAAGTGCAACACCATTGTGGTGAATCTGAGGGCCACCCGGAGGGGGAGCCGCTAAAGGGCCATCTACGTTGTTGCGATTGCTCGAAAGATGCCCAATATTCCTTCGCAAACGCGCCTAGTATCTGGCCCTTTAGCGACTCGCTTAATGTGTTATCTATATGGGACACTACACTAGTAGTTAGCTGAGTTCATACAGGCGCCGCTATCCGAACAGCCCTGCAGGG
>JANQMN010000063.1 GCA_028280065.1 Hahella sp. | reverse complement strand
TCCGGCCGCATATTTTTTTGCTGCTAACACCAAGTCTGAATACCGAATCTCATTACATTGGTTATTTTCATCGTAGAAGTAAATGTGGGTGCGATTGGGATGCAGGCGATAGTGCCATTCCAATACATCAATGAGTGTTTGCGCAGCTAGAGGCTCAACCTCAACCATATCATTGTCTGACCAACTTTGTGGTTTTACAGACTGACTTAAAAAGTCGGTTTGGCCCAAGGATTTCTTGGCACCTGCCAGGTGCTTGAGCAGGTCTCTGGGAGTTACCGAGTCTTGAAGTGCCCGCTCTGGCATGGTGATTGAAAAGGTCTGCTCGATAACCCTGATGACTTCGGCACGCGCCAGGCTATCAAAGCCTAAATCCCTTTCCAGGGCACTGTCGAGGTTAACCCTCTGGAACTGCCTTTGCAGTGCTGGATCTGGCTCATCAGGTTTATCCTGTGATTCCAAACCATTCTCGCCTGTATTGACGTGCAGATGATCGCGGACAATCTGAAGAACAATAGCAGATGGATCTGAATTAGCTTCCGATTCCGATTGCGTTATGTTTTCCTGATCCTTCTGCTGTTCCATGTTAGCCGCCTGTTCGCTTATTTCGTTTTAAAATAGTAAGGAAAGTTGTACGGAGTTGCACCTTAAATGACTATTTGTACCAGAGATGTGTGAGCTCCAGTATTTAGTGAGAGTAGTTTTACGTTGCAATAGTGCTTAAGGAGTTTGGTTGTTCTGTAGTGACAGTCAATGGTCTTATTCGGAGAGATATGGCAAAGCTAAAAGGTTTGGTCCAATAATCGACCGCGCCCTTCTTTAGTAAACTTGACAGCGCTGTCGACCAGATTGGTCAGGACTTGCCGAAGGCGATTCTGGAATTTAAAGCGAAGATCTTCGACTGATGCTTCCGGAAATCTGTATTAAAATCTTGCGGTTGCGTATTGATATAACTCCTCGTATTCCACTGCCGTGTGGTGCCATGAGAAGTCTAGCGCCATGCCGTTTTTGACCATCTTATTGAACGCCGGTTTATCATTTCGATACACCGATGCTGCCCATCGCATGGTTTCTCTGAGTGCTGCCGGGTATAGATCGTACATTTTGAATCCGGTGGCGGTGTCGATACGCTGCGCGGAGTAGTTCTTTACAGTATCTTCAAGGCCACCTGTCGAGCTTACAATGGGAATGGTGCCATAAGCCATACTGTACATCTGGTTGAGGCCACAGGGCTCGTACCTTGATGGCATTACAAATAGATCGGAGCCTGCTTCAATCATATGAGCGAGCTTGTTGTTGTAACCAATAAAACCGCCGAACTTTTCCGGGTATTCTTTAGCATACTGAACGATGGCGTTTTCCTGCCAGAGTTCTCCGGAACCGACAACAACGAATTGAGCATCGTCCTCCTTGAGCATTTCATCAATCGCCTCAATGAATACATCAAGCCCCTTCTGGTGTGCCAGTCTTGATACGACGCCATAAAGCGGCACTTCGGGTCGGGCTGGCAGACCAAACTCCTTTTGAAGTGCATATTTGCAGCGCGACTTTCCCTGCAGGTCTTTGGCAGAATAGTTGTGAGGGATCAGCTTATCTGTTTCCGGATTCCACTCCTGGACATTGATTCCATTTAAAATGCCACGCAGTTTACCTTTTACGGCCCGGTGCTGAAGGGCGCGCTCCAAGCCGAACCCGAACTCCGGTGACAATATTTCTTCGGCATAGGTCGGGCTAACAGTGGTCACCATATCTGAAGTCAGCACACCCGCTTTGAGGAAGTTGATCTGATCGTAGAACTCCAGGCAATTAACATTGAAGTACTCCCAACCTAACCCGGTCCAATAAAGATTGGGTTTTTGGAAGACACCCTGATAACCAATGTTATGAATCGTGATGACCGACTTTGTCTGACGAAAATTACTTTGTGAGTTGTATAGGGCGCTTTTTAGGTAAACACTGCATAAAGCGGTATGCCAGTCATTACTGTGAAAGACATCGACGTCAAGGTCGAGTGCAAGTACTGCCTGCATAATTGCCCGGCTCAGAAAAATGAAGCGTTCGGCATTATCGGAGTAGGCGTTGCCTTCCCAGTCGTATAGTTTGGGGCGATCGAAGAACCGGTTGTACTCAATAAAGTAAAAAGTGAGATTACCGTTGATCTTATGTCG
Source organism: Hahella sp. (assembly GCA_028280065.1). GTDB lineage: Bacteria > Pseudomonadota > Gammaproteobacteria > Pseudomonadales > Oleiphilaceae > Hahella. The sequence goes on along the minus strand of JANQMN010000063.1, from coordinate 30,125 downwards.
CCTTATGCTCGCATTTTCCTCATTTCCTTCACCGAAAGACACGCGCAGAAGATCATAGATAGACTCCGTATCATTGCACCTATCCCCCATAATCTGCGGGTAATAGGGCATGAACACCGAAACATGATGCCCATTCTCTGCCAGAGCATAGGGGAGTGAGTAGGATACATCGGCCAAGCCGCCGGTTTTCGCAAAGGGAGCGGCTTCACTTGTTGCCCAAACTATATTCATTATCTGCGCCTGATTTTCAACTTATGAGAAGTAGTGCCGGCTGAGTTTAGGCCGAATCCCAAGTGAATTGCAGTTTCTAGGTAAAAGGTTAAACATATCCCTCTGCTTGACCGAGCATCCCACGGGTGACTAACACCACTCCTTTATTCGTCACTCTGAATCCGTTGGCTTTATCCTGTTCGGCATCATAGCCGATAACACTGCCTTCCGGCACGTGGCAACTTCTATCAATAATGGCTTTACGAATTTTACAGTTCCGGCCTATTGTCGCGTTCGGCAGTACTACCGATTCCTCAATGCTCGAATAGGAGTTGACCACAACATCAGAAAACAGCAAGGAACCTTTGATTTTTGAACCTGAGATGATGCAACCGCCGGACACCATCGAATCAACCGCCATACCCCGACGGTCACTGTCATCAAAAACAAATTTAGCCGGTGGCAGTTGGGCCTGATAAGTCCACACAGGCCAATCTTTATCATAAATGTTCAACGCCGGACTGGTGGAAACCAGTTCCATGTTGGCTTCCCAAAAGGAATCCAAAGTTCCGACATCACGCCAGTAGGCTCGCTCGCCGGTTTCCAAATCCCTGAAAGGATAGGCAAGAACATGATGTTCATCGACCACAGCCGGAATGATATCATGGCCAAAATCGTGAGAAGAGTTTTCTCTGGCAGCATCTTTTTGCAACTGATCAAATAGGAAGTCTGTGTTGAATATGTAATTCCCCATGGACGCCAGGGTCAATTCTTCCTGACCGGGAATAGGCGATGGATTGGCTGGCTTTTCTTCAAATGCCATCACCCTGCTATCCGCATCCACTTTCATCACCCCAAACGCACCGGCAGCTTCTTCCACGGGAACCTCCAGGCAAGACACGGTCATCTCGGCGCCGCTCTCTACATGCGCCACGAGCATTGCGCCATAGTCCATTTTGTAGATATGGTCACCGGACAATACCAGAACATACTTGGGCATCTCAGCGCGAATGATATCAAGATTCTGGAAAATAGCGTCGGCAGTCCCCAGGTACCAGTCTTCCGAGTAGCGTTGGGACGCCGGTAAAATTTCGACATATTCTCCCAACTCCTTTTTGAAATGACTCCAACCGGAGACCAGGTGGCGCACCAGTGAGTGCGCCTTGTACTGAGTTAAAACCCCAACCCGGCGAATACCGGAGTTAATGCAGTTGGATAGCGGAAAGTCGATAATCCGGTATTTTCCGCCGAAGTAAAGGGCCGGCTTGGCTCGCCAATCGGTCAGTTCATGCAATCTCGAGCCGCGGCCGCCGGCAAGGACAAGGGCCAGTGTGTCTTTGGTCAGACGACTGACATAACGTGGATTTTGGTCATTCATAGTTTGCTCCGGCAATTCTTTATTCTTTAAAAACAAGTGAATTTCTATCACCTGATGTTCTGGTTCCTGGTGGATCGGGTGGGCAGTCCCGCCCCCTAACATATCTGTTTAGGAGGCGGGTTCTGTTGATCAATGCACTGTTATGCATCTAAGCCAGAAGTTTTTTCAACGCCATCCCAGTTCCCATGGCACCCTCACCCAGCAATAGATGCATTATCCGCTCATTGATGGGCATGAAGTTCTTCACACCGGCTTCTTGCAGAGCATTTTCATCCAGCTTGACTTGCTGCTTCAGTTCGATCCGAAGGCGGCTGTCTGCACACACCATGCTGTCCTTGATATTGTCTTTACCCCCGAGCAGTTCGAGCAGCGTCTGGGCCAGTTCGTTCTGGGCGGCGGTGACAGTTTCAACTGTGCCAGCGGCAGCGGCACTGACTGGCTGCGCGGTGGCAGGCGCTGACCGTGCAGGAACTGCAGAGACTTTCTCGCCACTGGCCAGGAATTCTTCCATCGCAGTCCTCAAGGTATCCGCTTCCAACCCGAAGATTGCCTGTACGCCATTGCCCATCACGATTACCGCAGAAGCCCCCATGGCTTTAATCATCGGTTCATTGACTAAGGCAACATCTTTAACTTCAATACGCAGTCGGGTAATGCAGTTATCCAATGTTTCGATGTTGTCACCACCACCGAATGCCATGACAATTTCCCGGACACGATCATCGGTTTCTGCAGGAATATCTACACCTTCTTCAACGTCTACTTCACGTCCAGGTGTTTTGAGGTCGAGTTTGATGATCACTGCGCGGAATACTGTGTAGTAGATGGCGGCATATGCCAATCCGAATACAGGGATCATCAGGCCTTTCTCGGAGTTGGCAAACAGCACTACATAATCAATGAAGCCGTGGGAGAAAGAAGTACCGTGTACCAGACCGAACATATTGGTCAGGACAAAGGCAGAACCGGCCAACAACGCATGGATAACGTACAAAATAGGGGCCACGAACAGGAATGAGAATTCGATTGGCTCGGTGATCCCTGTCAGGAAAGATGTGAAAGCTGCGGAGAGCATAATACCGCCTACTTTGGCGCGATTCTCAGGCTTGGCAGTTTGCCAGATTGCGATAGCCGCAGCAGGCAGGCCGAACATCTTGAACATGTAACCACCTGCTAACTGACCGAAACCGTTACCTGCGGCGCGAGTGGCTTCGTCGGCAGAAAGGTAGCAAGTCAATACACCGTTAAGTGCTTCACCGGAAGAGTTAACACAAGAGCCCGCTTCGAAGAAGAAAGGCGCATTCCAGATGTGGTGCAGGCCAAGAGGAATAAGCGCACGTTCGATCACACCATAGATACCAAAGGCCAATTCAGGGTTTTGATAAGCAGCCCACATGGAGAATGCTTTAATGCCAGACCCAATCGGCGGCCAGATCATTGATAATACCGCTGCCAGCGCAATGGCACTGAAGCCGGTAATGATCGGTACCGAACGCTTACCGGCGAAGAATCCAAGATAAGCCGGCAGTTCGAGTTTGAAGAAACGGTTAAAGGCCCAGGCTGCAACTCCGCCCACCAGGATTCCGCCAAGAATACCGACATCGGTGCCCGGCGCGAGAACCGCCAGGGTTTTCAGCATGATAAAGTAGCCGACACCGGCAGCCAGGGCAGCTACACCATCATTTTTGGTGAAACCCAGGGCAACACCGATCGCAAACAACAATCCCATATTGCCGAATACCGCGCCTCCGGCCTGTTCCAGAATTTGCGATACGACTTCGGGCAGCCAACCGAACTTAGCCGCACCCACGCCTAGTAAGATACCCGCTACCGGTAATACCGACACCGGCAGCATCAGAGATTTCCCGACCTTTTGCAGGGCGGCGAACATTTGTTTACCAACGCTCATAATGATTGCTCCTGTTTTGATTCTGGCTTCTGCATTTCGGTTTGTTTTGCTTGAGAACCGGGTACAGAAGCCAGGTGATATTTGAATACTGCCTATTTGAATTTAAGATGGGATCAACCAGTGATGGTTGTTTCCAGGTATTCGCGTACTTCACTGGCACTGGCAAACTGCAAGGCTTGCTTGGCCAGTTCGCGGCATTTTGCACTGTCGGAAGCTCGTACTGCGGCCTTCACATCGGGCAGTACCGGGACGCTGACAGAAAGTTCTTTGACACCGAGGCCGATCAGTAGCGGCACGGCCAACGGATCTCCGGCAACGCCGCCACAAACGCCAACCCATTTCCCATGCTGATTGGCAGCCTTAACGGTTTGCAAAATAAGTCGTAATACCGAAGGATGTAATGCGTCTGCCAGTGCAGCGAGTTTGGGGTGCCCCCGATCCATTGCCAGGGTGTACTGAGTCAGATCGTTGGTACCGACCGAAAAGAAATCCACCTCCGGGGCGAACACATCAGCCATCACGGCCGCGGAAGGCACTTCGATCATAATGCCTACCGGAACCGGCTTAACCCCTAATGCAATGCGTTCTTCTTCCAGGACCTTTTTGGCAAGTCTGAGTTCGTGAAGATCGCTGATCATGGGGAACATGATATGGATGTTGCCATGCTCGGATGCGCGTAACAGGGCTCGTAGCTGCTGTCTGAGAATGGCTGGCTTATCCAGGCCGATACGGATGCCTCTTTCGCCCAGGAAAGGATTCTCCTCTTCCGGCAAGGGCAGATATGGCAGCGGCTTATCGCCACCAACATCAAGGGTGCGCACGATAAGTGGTTTTTCCGGTCCCAGTGCTTCGGTCGCTTGACGATACGTCTGGTATTGATCTTCTTCGCTCGGCGCTGCCGCACGGTTTAAAAACAGGAACTCGGAACGCAACAGGCCGACACCGTCTCCACCAAGTCTGGCCGCCTCTTCGGCGTCCTTCACATTGCCGATATTGGCAACCACCTCAATAGTCTTGCTATCCGAAGTTTGGGCCGGTTGATGGGCACCCTGCAGGTTCTGCTGGCGAATGCTTTCACGTTTCTCCCGCTCAGCATTGATCTCATCCATGGCCGTTGCAGAAGGATTGAGTTCCAACTGACTGGCATCACCATTCAGGATGGCGGGAGTGCCGTTTTCCAGTCTCAATAAGGTTTCGCCCATCCCGGCTAAAGCCGGAATATTCATTGAACGGGCCAGAATGGCACTGTGTGAGGTAGCGCCACCGGCGGCGGTGCAAAAACCAACAACTTTACTGGTATCGATATTTGCAGTATCGGAAGGCGTCAAGTCCTGAGCGATCAGAATGGTATTCTCGGGCAGTTCGATACTGGATTCCGGTTGCCCTAGAATATGTCTCAACACCCGCTTACCTACGTCTTTCAAGTCACTGGCACGTTCTGCCAGAATTGCGTTGTTGAGCTTTTTGAGCTGATCTACCTGCGCCGAGACGGCATTACTCCAGGCATAGGCAGCGGTGTGACTCTGTTTGACCAGGTCCGCAGCACGGTCATAAAGCTCAGGATCTCCCAAGAGTTCCTGGTGGGCTTCGAAGATTTTGGCTTTTTCGGCTTGTTTTGCATTGGTCAGCTTATCCCGTAACTGAGAAAGTTCCCGATTTGCCTGAAAAATGGCTCCATCCAGAGCGACGAACTCTTTAGGGACGTTATGGGAGGTTTCGGCAAAATCAAAGCGCTCTTCCTGAAGCTGATATAGCACGCCGTAAGCTAGTCCGGGCGATGCGGTGACACCACTCAGCCGATTGTCGTCATCACTGGGCGGAAACAGTAGTGAAGCTTCGTTGTCCAAACCGGACGCAACAACGGCACCATCGGCAGACACTCCTTCTTCGCCCAGTCCGGAACGCAACGCTTCACTCAGAACATTAAGCGCTTCCGTTGCATCTTCACCCCGAGCAAAAACCCGAACACTATCACCCAGTTGGATATTGAGATTCATGATGCTGACCAAACTGCGTGCATTGGCTCGCTGCTGATGACATTCCAGCTCAATTTCAGAGGTATATTCCTTAGCCATTTTGACCAAGGTCGCTGCAGGTCGCGCATGCATACCGGTTGGGTTGGGAATTAACACCGGGGCACCCGCTTGCCATTCACCAGTTCCACTAGCAGGACCGGAGGTGATCTCGCCCAGGGTGACTTCAAGCAAGGGGGACTGAGCCGCAACGGAACTCGAGGGGATTGTATTTAACCGACTCACCAGACCATCGCCGTTGGTCAGTATCACTTCCGTCATCAAGCTCTTGGCTTTTCTGGCCACTTTATCGGCATCGAATTCAATCAAAGGCTGGCCTTTCTTCACCATATCGCCTTGCTTAACCAAAGCGGTGAAACCTTGCCCTTTGAGCAACACGGTATCAATGCCGATATGAATCAGTACTTCCAGACCTTCAGAACTGCGCAAAGTCACTGCATGAGAAGTACCGGTTAATTGAATAATCTCGCCATCAAAAGGGGCGCGCAGTATCGATTCAACGGGATCGATGGAAACACCATCGCCCACCATTTTTTGGGCGAAGACGGGGTCGGGAACCTGTTCAAGGGGAATGATCGCACCGGCCAGAGGCGCGTAAATTGTTACCAAGGAAGAACTACTGCTGTTGTTGTTTTCAGTCGCCATATGAATCTCCTCTACATTGTGCGAAACATTGTAGAGAAGGACTTGCTTGCATCGGGCGTCAAAGGGTAACGAATACCTACGCACCCTTAGCAGTACGGATACATTGGGGGATTTGCCGCAGAAACGGCAACATTCTGTCTTGAGGATGCAGGACTTTGTTACAAAGGTGGCACTATCATTATAGTGGTTAGATGAGCCAAACAGAAAAACTAACGGCAGACATAGGATTAAAACTCATGGATGCTCGTTATCTTGATTTCTACAAGCTACCCTATCTAATAGCTGCCGTATTTGCTAAAGGGCGTCACCAAATCAATAGGTAATGGAAATACCACCATGTAGGTGCGGTCGCTGGCGATTGCAGTCAGGGTTTGCAGGTAGCGTAATTGCAATGCCTGGGGTTGACCTGATAACACTTTGGCGGCTTCCATGAGTTTTTCCGAACCTTCCATTTCACCGTTGGCGCGGATCACCTTGGCGCGTCGTATCCGTTCCGCTTCGGCCTGTTTGGCGATGGCGCGAATCATTTGCTCGTCCAGGTCCATATGTTTGATTTCCACGTTAGACACTTTGGTGACCCAATTGTCGGTATTCTTCCTGCAAAGGCTGGCACAGGTAATCGAACTCGATCTGTTCCTTGGTAAGTCTTAATAGGAAGCTGGTGAACTGCCTGTGCCCGGCGGTTATTATCGGCGCCGCATTTTTTGCAATACCATGGCGGAGTAACCTTTCGCTAAGCCACGTCCCAGCTGCATCATGTGTACTTGATCCGGACCATCGGCCAAACGAATGGCGCGAGCCATTTGATAGGCTTCCGCTAAAGGCAAGTCCTGGCTTAGACCAGCCGCACCATGTAACTGCATCGCTCGATCTAGAACTGTACAAGCCATTTGCGGCGCTACGATTTTAATCATCGAAATGAGATCTTTTGCAGCCTTGTTGCCATAGCGATCCATCTTATCGGCGGCTTTAAGCGTTAATAGTCTGGCCTGCTCTATCTCACAATAAGACTTCGCAATATCCTCCCTGACCGAGCCTTGTTTGCTCAGAGGTTTGCCAAAAGCTACGCGCTGCTCCGCTCGCACGCACATCATTTCCAGTGCGCGTTGCGCCGCGCCTACCAGTCGCATGCAATGATGTATGCGTCCCGGTCCAAGCCTGCCCTGGGCGATTTCAAATCCCCGTCCTTCACCGAGAATAATGTTCTCTTTCGGCACTCGAACATTTTTAAAGACGATCTCTGCATGACCTTCGGGCGCGTCATCATTACCGAATACTTTCATCGCACGGACAACCTGTACCCCTGGCGTATCCATCGGCACAAGAATTTGCGATTGCTGAAGGTGGCGATTGGGATTGTCCGGATCGGTCTTGCCCATGACGATTAAAATTTTACACCGGGGATCGCACGCACCGGAGATATACCACTTGCGGCCATTGATGACATAGTTGTCGCCATCGCTGTCGATCCGGGTTTCGATATTGGTGGCATCGGAGGAAGCGACATTCGGCTCGGTCATCGCAAAGCCGGAGCGAATTTCACCGGCGAGCAGCGGGTTCAACCAGCGCTCCTTTTGTTCTTCAGTACCATAGCGCACCAGCACTTCCATATTTCCGGTATCGGGAGCGCTGCAATTAAAGATCTCCGAGGCGAACCGGCTGCGCCCCATCAACTCCGCAAGTGGCGCATATTCCAGATTGTTTAGCCCGTAACCATATTTGCTGTCGGGTAAAAAGAAGTTCCAAAGACCCTTGGATTTCGCCAATGCTTTGAGTTGTTCAACTCGATCCGGGGTTTTCCAGCGATCTTCTGCGGTTTCGATGGACTCAGCGATTTCATGCTCGTATGGCAATAAATGCTCTTCAAGAAAATCTTCAATTTCGTTTCGTAAACGCATTACTTTTTCTGAATATTCAAAATTCATAGTCACTCCAAACATCACCCACTCAAACTTGAGAGGAGTATAGAAGTTGTCGATTCATTATTGTAATGAATAATCATGATATTATTTTATAAATGATGCTAATAATAAGCTGAACTGAAGTACAGGGTTACTGCATGGGCGGCGGTTCGGAAATTGCTTGGTTTGTAACCTATTTCTAAACCTGGATTCCCTCTTCAGGGACATAGAAGTAAGCCACGAAATTATAGTTTGTGGCACTGGATCCGTAGTCGTGATTAGCCTGGTAGAGTTCCTTGGGCAAAATGGCAAAGTTCGGCCCGAAATTGCGAACTCCCTGCGGACCGGGCTTATGGGTCCAAAATCCAGTCTTCGGATCTCTGCGATACCAGTGGTGATCCGTTGCTGATAGATATAAGGCAACACAGTAAAAGCCGGCAAGGAAGTCAGGGGCATTGTCAGGTCCGGCGTTGGCGGCATAGACCATGCCATCCCGCTTTGCGCCTTCGATCAAACTGTTGGCATCCATACTGGATACAAAACCGGAGGCGGAACCGGGATCAGGTTTGCCTTTGGTTGGGTTACGCCAGAAAATCCACGACGTTTCTGGCTTAGATTATCTGGTCGTTGCGGTAATAACGACCATTTACCCGGCAAATACCCATCGCTTTATTACCACATTCCAAGCTATCCATCACAGTCACCTTCATATCCTTGATTGTGGACAGCAAAACTTTTTGGAATTCGGCAAATGCATTCGGGCCTGAAGGAGCTGATTCAGTTAAGCCATGAACGATACAGTTCTTGTGCATATGTTTGTGAATAAAGGATTCGCGTTTCTTATTCCAGACGTTTTCAAACCAGGTTTTACTCAGTTTATCCGGTGTCATCTTTTCTTCCTCGTTTTTGTTTTTTTAGATTGAGTGTTGGGTGCTACCAATGTTAGTTTTGTGGATCAGAAGGGTTACGTCAGTTCTTTCGATGTGCCGAGGGATTCATTAAGTGTTGTTTTATCAAATACCCGAACCCAGCGTGATCCAATCGTTTTAGTAAATCTCCTTTCGTGCATTCCAAGGTTTTCGCTGTTTGTTCCAAATGCCAGTCGTGATCGGCCAGAGTTTTTAACAGCCGAACCCGATTTGTCTGTGCACGGGATAGATTAAAAGTCTTCAGATATTCGATCGAACCGTCCTTTCGCACTAGTGCCTCACCGATATAGTTGGTTTTGGCCGGATCAAAATCCGTGGTGAAACGCTGCAACCTAAAAGGGCCGAGGCGATTAACGACTTTCGACTCAATCTGCCGGCCGATGATCTCCTGCATCAATCCCGTTTGTTCCTTTTGCCAGGATTGCCGGGCGGTATCGACGATTTTATGGAGGTCCTCGACCTTCTGTATCTCAAGATCTTCCGCCAAGTCGTTATTTATCGCGTCCAGAAGATCCGGCGCGGTATAGTCGGTTGCTCCATAGTAAAACAGAATTTCTCCATAGAAATCTTCCAGCAAACTTTGATGCATAACCCGGTAATCCAAAGGGTGTGAGACAATAAATATGGACGCCAGGGAATCGGCAACGAAGACAACCATTCCGATCTGATTGGGGTGAATCTCAAAAACGCGCAGCGCTTCTTCGAGCCCATCGATACAGCGCCCGTTAACAGATCGTTCGGACCGCTGCTGTAGACCGAAACGTAATGCGGAATCCGTGTATTCGCCCCAGGCGACATTGGGACCGTTAAAGCAAATCGACAGAAAACCCTCCATGGCCAGGTGTAAAGGTAGGAACCGGTATTGGTTCAGCCCTTCCCTTTTGGCCATTCGGTATTCCAAACGCACCATATTATCCGACTGCTTTTTCTTGCTTTGCTTCAGGTAACACCCTTGCGCCGCATGTGGCTGCCCGTCGTTGGACCAAGTTGCCACCATGGCATGGGGAATGTAACTGTAATAGCAAGTACTGGTGTCTTGTAGCGAGGGCTTACCATCCAGTGCGACAATGGAATAAGGTTCGTCGTAAGAACGCAATCCCAATCGCAACTTTGCTTTCTCTTCCGGAGCAGCAGAATCAGGTTTCCTTATGACAGGAACCAGCCGGATATTACCCCATACCTGAGAAGGCGCTAGGGTGAACTGGTTAAGGTCAAGATGTGTCAGTACGTATTTACTTTGGCTCATGGCTTTCATTTTAGTCAGTGCTAGTGGGTGATGCGGTCGTTTTTCATATGAGGCCGCATCCAACGGCCTATTTTAATTTGCCTCTCAGATATTCCGTGAAGTCGGCCAAACAGGAGTGCTCCTCTACAAATTTTCCATAATTCAGTAAAAAAGGGAGGTCTTCGGCGTCGCGGATACCAAGCGTTAACATTTCGCCGCTTAGCGGTTTCACTGTAAAGCTATCCGCGTTATACACCGGGTTCAGGTGTATTACTCGGGTGTTGTCCGACTCAGCAAAATTTTGCTTCCATGCCCGGAATACCTGATCCGTTACACCTGGCGGATCATTTTCCGCTCCATCAGACACAATTAATATCAAGTCCGGACGAGCAGACAGCGCCTTAACGAAGGGCTCGGAGATGCTGGTTTGTCCATAAGGTGTTAAAGCCATGGCATCCTTCGGTTTAACCGACCAAAAAGCTTTATACCAATCACACAGTCCCTGTTGATTCGCGCGCTGCAATAACTGATGAATGCCAAATACCACCGCAAGAGGACGTTGCTTTTTCTCGTAACTTCCCCACATGGAGTAGCTACGATCAGCAACCAGCGCAATCTTCCTCGTTCCCAGATCCATTCCCTGCAGAAGTCGAGTCACCTGATGATCCAACCCCTGTTCCATCTTGGTTCGATGAGCCGCACGCATTTTCTCATCCAGAGACAACCAGTACAGAGATAGTTTGGTCAGCCCCGTCTTTTTGAAATCCACTTCAATCGAAGTATTTCTTTCTCTTGAAGCACTGGATTGCAAGCGCAGACGCTCTGCCTGTGTCATATTTGATTGAATATTCTTCAGAAACTGCGCGCGTGAGATTCCATGTTTCACCGCAAATCCTTCTGCCACCGTAAAAGGCAACGCGTACATGGCCTTCTGGCTGTACTCGGCTTTTCGATAGGTCTCGAACAAAGGTGTCTGGAAGGGGGCTCCGGGTTTTACGCCAAACAGAAATCGTCCGAGTTCACCCATCGCATTCATGTGCGTATGCGTGATCGCATCCTTTACTTTGGCGCGATACTTCACCGCATCAAACGCCGGGTCTGTTCGGCTTACCAGATATTCCTTTATCACAGCCCGAGTGCGACGATTATTTACGCGAAGCTTCTTCAATTGCCCGAATAACTTGAACACCCGGTTCACAGGAAGACCCTTCAAAGCATTTCTGATTAAATCTCCTTCTTCAATTTTCCAATCAGATGCTTCAGGCGCACCGGCAGCTAATAATTTCAGAACAATCAGGCTCTGATTAAAGTGATTAATGCCTGCGGCCAGTGTTAGCGCATACAACTGCCGATAGTTACCTAGGATATAGTCGTGGAGAAATTCGATAGACAATCTCTGGCTTTGATTGCTTTCATAGAACTCTTGTTGTTGCGTACAGGTAAAACAGGCATTCACAAACAGCATCAAATCTTCTTTTTCGATGAATTGTAGAGTGTTTGTTTGAATGGATTGCCGACGCACTTCAGCCTCTCAGTGTTAACGCAAATTTATCGGGACTGAACGTACCGGGGAAAGAGGAGAGCAATAAGGCTCTTTTGTTTCGAAGACAAATGCGGAAATTGCTCTGAAGTCCCGCGCCACGTTCATTGAGGGCGATATTGCATGGGGTGTGCCAGGCTGGGGGATATGTTGAAAACTCAGCTATGCTATTAATTTAATTGGAGTTAATTACGTTTTTGATTTGGTTTGGCGGTTTGTTTCATAAATTAGGAATATCCTATTTGATCAGGTTGGATCTAGGTTGATAAGCCTGTAAGCGTGAGGCATTATGAATCAGTGATCGTAACCAGTTAAATCAAATACTTCAGTTCACGTAATCGTGATGCGCATTGGGGTAATTGTTGTTTGAGAAGGCAGTCCAGGTAAGCATCTGAAGTGAAAGGAGGATTCTTTAGGTCTGCCCGATGCTTACGGGCTGCTTCTTCAGTAGATTACGAATCCATTCGTTATGTATCATTTTTGTTCACCTTGCTCTGAACAAACTAACTGCGAATAGAAGTGAGTACATTAGAGCTTTCCACAGCTACACCGGCATCTCGAACACAAATTCTACCTTTCCCAGTACGTTTTGCTTCATAACAAGCTTGATCAGCTGCCCGCATTAGTTCTTCAAAGTGTTCCAAACCGCTTTCGCTATAACTTATTCCTATGCTTGCACCGACACGAGGTACTCCTTCAGCTAGAGATAGTTGACTTTTTTGAAGACTATCGAGGATGTGATTCGCAACGCGTAAGCTGTCGCTTTTTGTGCATGGGGATAGCAACACTACGAACTCATCTCCACCCAATCGAGCAGCTGCATCTTCTTTGCGAACAGACCTTTTGATAATTTGTCCTACCTGTTTCAACATTTCGTCGCCTTTCTGATGTCCCAGAGTATCGTTTAAAGACTTGAAATTATCCAAATCAATAAATACCAGCGCATGGGATTGGCGTCCTAAGGCTTGCCTTTGCTTGAAGATCTTTTCAAATTCGTCTCTATTCAACATTCCCACGAGAGAATCGTGTGTTGCTCGATATTGCAGGGAGTAGGTGAGCTTAATATTTTCGACAATAACCCGGTTTATTTGCCAAGATGAGTGAAGAAATATCACCAAAAAAAATGTGAAAAGTGAGCTCATAGCTAGATAAGAACTCCCTTCAGCTGAGATGAAATGCGCTAGCATGATAGTCGCAGGAGGATACATAAACAGCCTGCACGTAAGCAGATCGCTGGCATAGGCAGAGGTCGTTGCTGCCATAGTACCTACAACCGCGCAGATAATTAGTATTTGAAAAGTTGGATCGCTATCCAAATAGAAGAATACATACCCGGCATACACCAATCCCGACACGAAGGTAGTGGCGCGCCATAAGTTAAGCCATGTTCTGGAAGAATACTTTTCTGGTGCAAGTTCGAAAGTGTAACTTAAGGTATAGCGACATATCGCAACACCGATCCCGACCGAAAATAAAAGTGAAATTCCGATCAGAGAATATTTTGTAGAAAGAATTGAAGCAACGATAAGCAATGTCAGAATGGAGCCTAAGAGGACTTGATGCGCACTTGAATAGAGTATTTCCACCAAATGGCGTTCGGCCCATTTTTCGATCTCCGACTCTTCTTCGCCAGTCTTTGTTACAGATGGTTGATTAATAAAGAGTTTTGGTTTTGTTTTAATCATGGGTCGGCATAAACATCAAGGATTCTTGTTGTTTCAGGAATAGCTGTGAAAGGTCGAAGTGAGACAGCATGAAAACTTCGCCTTTCTGAAGAGTAACGACATGAGTATAGGCAAACTGTCGGCCATAGATGAAGAATACTTAAAAATTGTATCTATCATTAGAACATGGCAAATCAAACTGACCCTTTCAAATAATCCAAGGTAAAAGCAAAATCACTATCCATGGATTCTTTGGATTTTCCGGCGACGAACTCGGCCAGTTTTTTCCCGACCAGGGGAATCTTACAGGAGAAGTTCAAGACCGACTCCTGAATGCAGCCGTCGTCTTCGGGTTGCAGAGAGATGGTGCCTTCGATGGACACCGGTACGGAGTCGATCACGACTTCTAAGGTGCCACGGTAGCCAGATGTGGAATCGCCGGTCCAGTGTTCGACTTGGGTTATTTGGTTCCAATCGGCAATGAATTTTTTTAGCATCGCCGGGGCTTCGACCGGCATTTCTCGTAACAACCGGGTATCGAGGCTGGTATCGGTTAACGCGCATTCAGCGAGTTCTATATTGCGTGCACCTAGAAACTGGTGTTTCGCTTGCAGGTGTTTCGGGTCGCCATAGGTGGAGAACACCGTTTGTGCGGAGAAAGGAAATGCGTGCCGACCTCTTATTTGCATACGGGCCTCGTAGTACCGGATAGTGAGCAGAGGTCCGAAGCTTATGGGCAGTTACTTAAAAAAACAATATTGCACCTTTCTGAATGTCGGATAGGTCTCAAACTATAGATGAAAAGGTTTATCCCTTTTTTACTATTGCTCAAATCGGAACTAAGAACTTCCAAATTATAGATATGGCAATTTCCTACCCGGCGCGATGTTCCAGAGCCCGGTCTTCATGAAGTAATAATTCATTTTCCAATTTTTGGCTGACGGCTTTAGGCGAACTGGTTTTTCTTGCCAGCAGACTGTACGCGACGGGTACTACGAAGATGGTGAAGAGTGTCGCCGCCGAGACGCCCCACAATATCACAATGGCTATGACGGAGCGTGTTTCCGACCCCGGACCGTCGGATAACATCAACGGAACCGCCCCGGCAACCGTAGTGACGGCGGTCATCAATATCGGGCGTAGGCGTGCCACGGATGCTTCGACCAGGGCATTGTCGAACGTCAGGCCCTGATCTCGCAATTGGTTGCTGAATTCGACAATTAAAATGCCGTTCTTTGCCGCCAGTCCGACCAGCATAATCAGGCCGATTTGGGTATAAAGGTTCAAGGATTGGTCGGTCAGATATAGCCCCAGCATGCCGCCCGCCACTGCCAGCGGCACGGTCAGCATAATGACCAGTGGGTGTACATAACTTTCAAACTGTGCCGCCAGAACCAGAAAGACGATTAATATGCCCAGCAACAGGGTAACCTGCACCGCAGTACCTGCCTCCAGGAAGTCCGCGGACTGGCCTTTATAATCCACTTGCGCATATTCCGGCAGATGTTGATCGACCAGGTCATTCAGGTAGGCGAGTGCATCACCAAGGTCGAGCCCTTCCGCCAGGTTCGCTTCCAGGGTAATGGAACGCAAACGGTTGAAGCGGTTCAAGGAAGCGGAGTCGGCATACTCGGTAATGGTCACCAGATTGGAGAGTGGAATCAGCTGGCCGGTTCGGTCAGAACGCACATAGATATTTTCAATACTGGCGGGCGTCCGCTGGAAATCCCGCTCCCCTTCCAAAATCACATCGTATTCCTGGCCTTCGTCCAGGTAGGTCGTCACGATTCTGGAACCCAGCATGGTTTCCAGCGTGCGGCCGATATCGGCGACACGGACGCCTAAATCCGCAGCTCGGTTATAATCAGTTCGGATGGATAAGAAGGGACGGGTTTCTTCATAGTCGAAATCGATTCCTTCCAGGCCCGGATTGTTCTCGGCAATTTCACGTTGCAGGATATCCCGCCATTCGGCCAGCTCCTGATAAGTGCCTCCGCCCAGGACATATTGCACCGGTTTCTGGATACCGCCACCGAAACCCTGGCGCATTACCGGGAAAGCTCTGACGCCGGGCAGATCTGCCAGGGAGGAACGCACCTGCCCCATGATTTCAAAAGCGCTGCGCCGGGTTTCCCAGGGATTCAATACAATAATGGCAAAGCCGCCGTTAAAATCCTCGATATTTCCCCAACCTCTAGGCGCACGAACCAGTACCCGGCGGGCATCGCCACTGTCTACCAGGGTCAGCAGGCGCTGCTCGATTTCGTTCATGTAATCCAGCATGTAGTTGTAAGTCGCGCCCTCCGGTCCCTTGATGATGACGAAAAAAGCGCCGCGGTCTTCTTTCGGCGCGTATTCCTGGGGTAGTTCCTGATAAAGCCAGGCAGCGCCGACGGCGATGCCGACTAGCAGCAAGAGGAATAACCAGCGTACTTTGAGACACGACTGCAAAATCTTGCCATAGATGTTTTGCATTCCCTGGAAGAAATGGCTGGTTTCCACGGACTGCGAGGAGCGCTTTACAGGCGGCAGAATTTTCGACGCCAACGCCGGCGAAACGGTTAATGCGACGAGGCTGGAGATTGACACGGCTGCGGCCAATGTTAAAGCGAACTCTGAAAACAGACGGCCGATATCGCCTTGCAAGAAAGCAATGGGTACAAACACGGCGACTAATACCATGGTGGTGGCCACCACCGCAAAAGCAATTTGCCGGCTGCCCCGAAATGCTGCCACCAGGCGGGTTTCGCCGTGCTCGTGCATCCTGCGGTCGATATTCTCCAGTACCACAATCGCGTCGTCCACGACTAAACCGATCGCCAACACCAAGGCCAACAGGGTAAACATGTTAATGGTGAAACCAAATGCGTAGATGGCACAAAAAGAGGCGATCAGCGAGATGGGAACCGTGACTGCCGGAACCAGCGTTGCCCGAATGCTCCGCAGGAATACCAGGATTACCAAAATGACCAGGCAAATGGCGATAAACAGGGTTTTCACCACTTCATTAATCGCGCCTTCGACAAACACCGAGGAGTCGTAACTCTCATTCAATCTCATTCCTTCGGGCAGCGTGGGATTTAAGCGCAGCGCTTGTTTCTTAGCGGCTTTCGCGACGTCAAGTACATTGGCCGTGGATTGCTTGGTAATCCCGATACCGACCATGCTTTCGCCATTGCCCCGGAAAAAGCCCCGGTCTTCCGTAGAGCCCAGTTCAACGCGGGCCACGTCACCAAGCCGCACCAGATAACCGTCGCTGCCGGCACCGATTACCAACTGCCGGAAATCCTCCGCCGTGTGGAAATTACGTTCAGTCCGAACGGTGAATTGGACGTCCTGTGATTCGATACTTCCCGCCGGGGTTTCCAGGTTTTCCGCGCGTAACGCCTGTTCGATATCCGCCACGGTGAAGCCACGGGCCGCGAGGGCATTGCGATCCAGCCAAATCCGCATTGCGTACACTTTGCCGCCGCCGACTCTGACTCTGGCAACGCCGTCCAGCACCGAAAAACGATCCACCAAGTAGCGCCGGGCATAGTCGGTTAACTCAGGGACATTCATCCGGTCCGAAGACAGGTTGAGCCAAAGCACCACGTCGTCGCTGCTGTCTTCTTTGGCAATGTCCGGAGGGTCGGCTTCCGCCGGGAGGTTATCGACGATGCGCGACACCCGGTCCCGGATATCGTTGGTGGCCGCGTCAATGTCACGTCCTATGCCGAATTCGACAGTGATCCTGGATCTGCCGTTGCTGGATTGGGAGGAGATTGTCCGGATGCCCTCGACGCCGGAAATCCGTTCTTCTATCACCTGGGTGATGCGGGTTTCCACGATATTGGCGGCGGCACCGGGATAGTCGGTGGTGATGCTGACCACCGGCGGGTCGATGGCAGGATATTCCCGTAGCGGCAGACGCTCGAAACTCAAATAGCCGAAGGCGATCAGCAACAAGCCGATAACCGAGGCGAATACCGGGCGTTTTACGGATAGGTCAGAGAGAATCATGGTGTGGCTTCCGCTTCGGTTGATTGCCTTAACAGCTGGGCGACATCGAGATCACCCTGATCGACCGCGATAACGTTGACAGCGGCCCCATCACGCACTTTTAAGACCCCATGGCTCACAACCAGCGCATCGACCTCTGCGCCATCGAGTATCTCCGTCATGCCCTGATGTCTGGTGCCGACCAATACTTCTTGTCTTGAAACTTTTTGATCCTCGCCAATGCGATACAGATAATGGGTTCTACCCACTGCAAAGACGGCGCTTTCCGGCACGACCAATGCCTGGCGGGGACGGGTTTGCAGGTTTAGCTGCAGCAGCATGCCCGGTAGCAGCCGGTTATCCTGATTGTCGAACTTGGCGCGGGCTGTGACCGTTCGAGTGACCGGATCGACCCGCGAAGAAAGACTCTGGAGTTTTCCGCTGAAGGTTTGCTTCGGGTAAGCGCTGGTATTGCCTTCCACCACCAAGCCGGGGCTGAGTTGGCTCAAGTACACCACAGGCACGGAAAAATCCACTTTCACCTGGTTCAGGTCGTCCAGCGTTGTCAGCACATCGTCGGATTCCACCAGCGCTCCTTCGCTCACTTGGCGCAAGCCGACGATACCGGCAAACGGCGCGTGAATCTGGTGGGCGGAAATGCGGGTACGAATGGCTTCGATATCCGATTCGGTTTGCCTTACCCGCGCTTGGGCGGCATCGAGATCTGCTTCGCTGCCGACCTTTCGATCAAACAGTTCTCTGGCGCGTTTATACGCACTGCGTCGTTCATCCAGGACCGCCTGCTCGGAACGCAGGTTGGCCTGTTCTTCGCGATCATCGAGTTGGACCAGCAAGTCGCCCCGCTGAACCCGTTGGCCATCCACGAAGTGAATGCTGACAATCTTTTCGGTAATTTTGGGGCTCACCGTGACCGCCTCATTGGCGATGACCGTGCCCAGTGCTTCAACCTTGTCAGACAGTGCCATTATCTTCACCGGTGCCGCGATCACACCGGTTGGCGGACGTTCCCGGGCAATCGTGTCGGCGTTGAACAACAAGGCCACCGTGGTAATCAAGACCTTGAGATAATTGGATTGAGCCGGGAAGAACATGGGTATGACCTGAAAGTTAACCATGGCTGGAAAGCCAGTCTGAAATGCAGTTATATGCTACGTAGCTTATAGAACATCAGATCCTGGGAAAACCTTTATCAAGGAGATTTGCTTGGCTGGATTGCGTGTTATGGATAAAACTTAATTAGGGAGTTGTGTTGATTGAGTGACAGATGGCCTAGAGCGTCACCTGCTTTGCATTGCTAATGACCACCTGTGCTTTGCGGGTGGTCTTAGTTCATCAACCTATTAGTTGGAATGTTGCCCCACTTAGAGTGTTGCGAAAACCTGGTCGCAAGCCGCAATCGTCGCTGCAACATCTTCCTGGCTATGGGCCATGGACATAAAGCCTGCCTCAAATGCCGAAGGCGCTAAATAGACGCCCTTTTCCAGCATGCCATGAAAGAACTTTTTAAAGCGTTCGATGTCGCAATTCATGACTTGGGAAAAGCGTGTTACCTTGGAATCCTCGGTAAAGAAGAAGCCAAACATGCCCCCCACCTGATTGGTGACCAAAGGAATGCCCTGGTTACTGGCTGCCGCTTTTAACCCATCGGTGAGTTGGGCGGTCTTTTTGTTTAACTCGCTGAAAAAGTCCGGTTGGCTGATTTCATTTAATAGTGTCAAACCGCTGACCATCGCCAACGGATTGCCGGAAAGCGTGCCGGCTTGGTATACCGGCCCAAGCGGCGCGATATGCGACATGATATCCTTGCGTCCGCCAAACGCGCCGACTGGCAATCCACCGCCGATGACCTTGCCGAAAGCCGTCAGGTCAGGCTTGACGTTATAGAACCCCTGGGCGCCACCCAAGGCCACGCGAAACCCGGTCATTACCTCATCGAATACTAAGATTGCGCCATGCACATCGCACTCTTCCCGCAAGGTTTCCAGAAAGCCGGGGATCGGGGGAATACAGTTCATATTGCCCGCAACCGGCTCGACAATGACTGCGGCGATTTGCCCTCCGACTTCGCGAAAGCAGTGTTTAACCTGTTCGATATCATTAAAAGTCAGGGTGATGGTATGTTCGGCGACACTGGCTGGAATCCCCGGCGAACTGGGGACGCCGAGAGTCAAAGCTCCTGATCCTGCCTTTACCAAAAGACTGTCGACGTGGCCATGGTAACAACCTTCGAATTTAATGATTTTATCCCTTCCTGTGTAACCCCGGGCTAGGCGGATGGCGCTCATCGTGGCCTCGGTACCGGAGTTGACCATGCGAACCAGTTCCAGGGAGGGCATCAGTTCGCAGACTTTTTCCGCCATTTCCACTTCGATGCGGGTGGGAGCGCCAAACCCGACTCCTTGTTCTAATTGCGCGGCGATGGCCGCCCGTACTTTCGGATTATTGTGTCCGAGAATCATCGGACCCCAGGAGCCGACATAATCGATGTACTTATTGTCATCTTCGTCGAACAGGTAAGCGCCTTCGCCGCGGGTAAAAAATACCGGCGATCCACCGACGCCCTTAAAAGCGCGAACCGGAGAATTAACTCCGCCGGGGATATGTTCTTGGGCACGGTTAAATAGGGCTTCGGATTGGCGCATTGGGATTCCTTCGATTAGGTTAAAACGGTTTAACAACCGCTAGTATAATAATTCCGATTAACAAGAATACCGGGACTTCATTGAACCAGCGGTAAAAAACATGGGAACGTGTGTTGCTGTCTTCGCGAAATATTCGGAGCAAGTATCCGCAATAAAAATGGTAGGCCACTAACATCACCAGAAGCAGCAATTTAGCATGCATCCAGCCGAGCGATAAGTAGCCGGCCCAGTTGTAGGAAAGCAGCCAGAACCCAAAGACCATTGTGGCAATCATCGATGGAGTCATTATGCCGCGGTAGAGCTTTCGCTCCATTACTTTGAAGCGCTCGCAGCTGATCTCGTCCTCGCTCATGGCGTGGTAAACAAACAATCGCGGCAAATAAAAGATGGCTGCGAACCAGCAGACCATCGCGATTAAATGAAATGCTTTCACCCATAACATAGTGGTCGGTCTCCGGTGATGGGCTCGGACAGGGTAAGGGTCATCGCGCTTTGTATTGGTAGAAACTTTCAATATCGGCCCGCAGGACGATGCCGATAATAGGTTTTATCATCGGCGCGGTAGTTCGTTCGATATAAAGCGCTTCAACCCCTTTTTCATTAAAGCGCTGTAGGGATTCTTCCAGGGTGGCTTGGATATGCAACGAAGCCAGGTCTTTGCGTTGCGCGGGGATTTTTATCAGATCGATGGCTTCGGTTTCCGCATCGAACTCGGGTTTCGCTTCGGTCTCCTCCATATATCGCGCCAGTTCAGCGCCAGGCATAACCGCCACGGGTCGCTCGGGACCGTTGATTACAATCCATTTGGGTGCTTGGTGCAAAATTTCCTGGGCTTCTTTCCAGCGCAGTTGGGGGTCGGAGCGGACGATACTGCGCTCCATAATTGCCCCAACGGAAACTCTGCGGAGAGCCATGGTCAAAGGTTCCGCCCTATAATCCAGACCTTGGGCTCTTAACATGGTGACAAACACTGAACTCTGCTTGAAGTAATGGGAGGCGATCAAAGAGGAGGTGATGATAATCAGCATCGCCGGGAGGAAGATATGCGGATTACGGGTCAGCTCAATTACCGCCATGATGGCGGCAAGCGGAGCCTGTAATACCGATCCCATCATCGCCCCCATGCCGAGAATTGCGTAAAAACCGGGGTCGGAGGCAATAGTCGGCATCAGGCTTTGGGCCAAGACCCCTAAAGCGCCTCCCAGTGCCGCGCCAATAAAAAGCGTTGGGCCGATAATACCGCTCGGCATGCCCAGTCCGATGCTGACCGATGTCACTAACAACTTAACCACCGCCAGTGCTAATAGAATAAGAAATGGCAGTGTCCCGGCAATTGCCTGATTAACGGTGTCATAACCGATGCCCATGACCTGGGGAAATATTAGTGCCGCAATACCTGTTAGGAGTCCGGCAGCCACCAACCGCACGGCAAGATCAGTTTTGGTCTTTTCCATCGTACTGCGTAAGATGTAGACAAAAAGTGCGGAAAACATGCTGATCAGAATTGCGCAGGCAACGATATAGGGCAGTTCCGCCAGTGAATGCAATGAAAAGGTTGGGACGATAAACGCCGGGTCATTTCCATATACTGTTTGAGAGACCACCGCCCCCATAACGGCTGCCAGTATGATCGGAGTAAAGCCGTTAATGGTGTATTCCAGCATGACCACTTCCATCGCAAATATGACGCCGGCGATCGGCGTATTGAAAGAGGCGGAAATTGCCGCTGCCGTGCCGCAGCCGATCAGCATTCGAATGGTGTTATGGGGCAACCGCATTTTTTGCCCGAGCAAGCTTGAAGCCGTGGCTCCCAAATGCACGGCAGGGCCTTCACGACCGGCAGACTGACCGGTAATGACCGTGACGACGCCACAGAAGAACTGTAACAGCCCGCTTTTAAAAGACAGGTAGCCTTGATGGTAGCCAAGACGCTCCATAACAAAGGCGACGCCGACCTTGCGGTTTTGCACACCGATCCGAAGCAACACAAAGGCGATAAGAAGTGCGCCGAACAGCGGAAGAAGCAGGCGGATAAAGGTAGCCAAACCTTCGAAGTTTTCAGAAGAGCCTTCAGGCAAAAAAAAGCTCAAGGGCCACTCTATGGCAGCGCGAAACAACAGTATGACCAGACCCGTCAGCAGTCCGGCAATAATCCCGAGCAAAGACAGCTGCGGCAGTGCATCATAGCTGGCAACTTTGCGCCGGAACTGGTGTTTGGCCACTTCCAGACGCTTGCGTAACTCGGTGCGCTGCCAGCGCTTCCCAAGTGTGCGAAAAAATTTTGGTGACTTGTTCATTCCTCGAATCAAGCAGGCTAAGGTAAGTGCGTTTCGGTTCTGCTGTTAAGCATGAATTGGCTAAACCAGGCGAAGTAGGTAGTGGTATCGCTAATTACCAACCGAGTGTAATCGTTATTATTTGTTTAGATTAGGTTTTATGACACAACCATAGGCGCTAGTATACTTAAGCTCCGCAGGATATCGAGGAAAATCCGGTATCCGGTCGAATTCTGTAAAGCAAAGGAGATAATGTGGTAAAGGTAGGTGTAGTGTGGCAAAGATAGGAATAGTAGGCGGCACCGGTTATACCGGCGTAGAGCTCATGCGTTTGCTAGTCTTGCATCCGGATGTAGAAGTGCAAATGATCACCTCCCGCGGAGAGGCAGGAACGGCGGTCGCTGAAATGTTTCCTAATCTTCGCGGCCATACGGATCTAGTATTCACTGAGCCGGACGTTAAACAGTTGGCGGCTTGCGATATGGTGTTTTT
Organism: Hahella sp.; assembly: GCA_028280065.1. Taxonomy (GTDB): domain Bacteria; phylum Pseudomonadota; class Gammaproteobacteria; order Pseudomonadales; family Oleiphilaceae; genus Hahella. Next base: position 7,279 of record JANQMN010000063.1, on the reverse strand, counting down.
CGCCACCCCGAATGGCGTCGCGATGCAGATGGTGCCGGAGTTGCTGGAACAGGGTGCGCGAGTGGTGGACTTGGCGGCGGATTTTCGCTTGCGCGATGCCGTAGTTTGGCAGGAATGGTACGGAAAACCCCATGCCTGCCCGGAACTGCTCGAAGAGGCGGTATATGGATTGCCGGAACTTCATCGAGACAAAATTCGCTCGGCCAGGCTCGTAGCCAATCCCGGTTGTTACCCAACGGCCGTGCAGCTTGGTTTTTTTCCATTGTTGCGAAACCAGCTTGTGGATACTGGCCGTCTTATCGCCGATGCCAAGTCCGGTGTGAGTGGTGCCGGCAGAGGCGCACAAGTAGGAACATTACTCTGTGAGGCTTCGGAAAGTTTCAAAGCCTATGGCGCTTCAGGTCATCGACATTTACCGGAAATCCGTCAGGGTCTCGGCCAAGTTGCCGGGACGGAGGTCGGCCTGACCTTTGTGCCGCACCTGGTACCTATGATTCGTGGCATCGAGGCCACGCTTTACGCCAGTCTGCAGGGTGAATTTTCAGAGTTGCAGGCTATATACGAAAAGATCTATGCGGATGAACCATTTGTGGATGTTTTGCCGGCGGGAAGCCTGCCCGAGACAAGAACCGTTCGCGGGACGAATTTGTGCCGGCTCGCGTTGCATAGTCAGCCGGGAAGTGATCAGGTCATTGTGGTATCCGTCATTGATAATTTGGTGAAAGGTGCGGCGGGTCAAGCGGTGCAAAATATGAACCTGATGCTGGGGTTGGAAGAGCAACGCGGGTTAAATCAGTTAGCGCTGCTTCCGGCTTAAAATAACCTACACTTAGAATACTAGTGTGATCTCGGCTCAAGAGTTCTAATGACGTCTCGAGAGCCATCAACTACTCATATTCGGAGCGAAGGTACGAATGGGTTCAACGGCAGAAGAGCGGTTGATAATCGTTCCCTATCAACCGGGCTATGGAATCAAGCGCCGACTGTTCGTCTGGTTGGCAATACTGATTGGCATTGCCGGAGGCGTGGCTATCGGCTGGTATTTAGGAAGCGACCACGGGCGCCAGCTTAGTAAGGAGAACTCCCAACTGTCCCAACAGTTAGCGGTAGCTCAGCAGCAAGCGGTGCAATTACAGCAGCAAATTGCAACACTGCAACGAGGGCGGGCTATTGATGACGCAGCCAACAAGGAAGTGCAGCAAACGATCCAGGATCTGGAAGAGGAAATTCAGCAACTCAGTAAAGATGTGGCCTTTTATAAAACCATCATGGCCCCCTCTTCCAAAGACGATAAAGGGTTGAAAATTCAAAAACTGGAGCTTGCCGCATCTAAGGAACCCAGGAAGTTCCAATATAAGCTGGTGCTGACGCAAGTAGCTGACAATAGCAGTTATATCAGCGGTTTGGTGGCGGTAAACCTCATCGGCTCTCGCGGGGAAGCGGCCGAAGTCCTGGCACTGCGGGATGTGGCTGGCGCGGATGATCTCGGGATGAAATTCCGATTTCGGTATTTTCAGGATATCGAAGGAGAGTTGGTGTTGCCGGAAGACTTCACCGCATCACAAGTTCAGGTAGTGGCGCAGGCAACAGGCAAAAAAGCCACCAAAATAGAACGAATATTTGATTGGAAAGTAGAGGGGTAAGAGATGTTTGGGGGGAGTAAAAAGCCGAGTTCGAATCATTTCGATACGCTGATTGCCAAGGGCACAGAGATTAACGGCAATATCGTGGCATCAGGCGGATTGCATATTGACGGCAAGATAGTCGGGCGTATCACTGCCCAGCCGGAAAATAAAAATGCGGTCGTGCGTTTAAGTGAAGTCGGAGAGGTGGAAGGCGATATTATCGCACCGCACGTTATTATCAATGGCAAAGTTCATGGCGATGTTTATTCATCGGAGCATATTGAACTTGCCGCGAAAGCCTCCATAACAGGTAATGTCTACTATAACCTGATCGAAATGGCGATGGGGGCCGAAGTCAATGGCAGTCTGGTGCATGATAAAGAGGCATTGCCAGCCGGTGTGACGCCGTTGACTAAAGCTACGCAGGAGCCACCAAAAGCGTCTGCGAATAAAACCAACGATCAGGAAAATCCGAAAGGAAAGAGCAAGGCTTCTCGCACGCCTGAACTTCCCCCGGAAGCTTCCATCAGCGCGAATAGTTGACCTTTATAGTCGGATAAATTGATAATATCCGTATTCTAGTTGTGTCCGAGGTAGCTTATATGAGTGAAGCGCTAACGTTTGAACCCAGTCCCCTTTACCTGTCGGACAGTGCCGCCGATAAGGTAAAAGCGCTGATTGTCGAAGAAGGAAATGATGAGCTTTGCTTGCGGGTATTCGTCACTGGAGGCGGCTGTTCAGGCTTTCAATACGGATTTTCATTTGATGAAGCCATTGCGGATGACGACACGGTCGTGGAAAAGGGCGGCGTAAAGTTGCTGGTGGATTCGCTCAGCTACCAGTATCTGGTTGGCTCGCAAGTAGACTATCAGGAAGGACTGGAAGGGGCGCGGTTTGTTATTAATAATCCAAACGCAGAAACTACTTGTGGTTGCGGCAGTTCCTTTTCTATTTAAATTGTCAAGTGGCTTGGAGAAAGTCTGATGCTGCAGGTAGTGGAGGGCTTGGTCAAACTTAAACCATCTCTTTTCGTTGGCTTTATGGTTATGGTTGCGGGTTTAACTAGTCAGGCTTGGGCCGATACGCCGACATCCACCCCGGCAATAGCGCAACAGGGTGACATTAATTATGTAGCCCGTATTCAGTTACACACGGAAGAAGAGATCGCAGATCTGTTTTCCCGTGCCGAACAGCTTCTGGATTCCACTTCGGATTTCTCCCAAGGTTCTCCCATCGCATTTGTCTTACACGGTCCTGAGGTCGAATTCTTTGCCAGTATGAATTATGGACAGTACAAAAGCATTGTCGATAAAGCGGCGCAACTGGACGCCTTTCAACTGATCGATGTACGTGTCTGTTCAACCTATCTAAGGATTAACAATATCAGCCCGGATAGCCTGCCCCCATTTGTCGATGTAGTACCTTTTGGCCCGGAAGAAGAGCAAAGGTTGCGTTCCAGAGGCTATGTGGATTTTTAGTTAAGCAGGATAAATTGCGCCCAAAATCCTTTCGCCTTTTGCGTCTGTAACAGCGGGCACGTTGGCTGGCTTTCCATTTATAGTTTGGCTTGCGAACCAGGCAAAAGCGGTTGCCTCCATAAAATCAGGATCTATTCCCGCTTCCTGTGACGATGTGATTATCTTGTCTGTACACATTTCCTTTAAACGTTGCATTAAATAGCGATTATGTACACCGCCGCCGCAAACGAAAGCTTGTTCGCAGCCGGTTCTATTTAACTGGTCTGCAATAGTTTTTGCAGATAGTTCTGCCAAAGTAGACAGAACGTCTATTGGTGGCTGATTACCGTAGATGTCGGCAAAAGAATTTAACCATTCGGCATTAAAATATTCTCTTCCCGTGCTTTTTGGATAACTCTTTTGAAAATAATGGTCTTGCAGCATCTTATCCAGTAAGTCGGCTATGGGTTGACCCTTTCCAGCTAGTTCTCCATTTGCGTCGAAGTCTCTGTCAAAGTGAGTTTGCACCCAATGGTCCAAAAGAATATTGCCCGGACCGGTATCGAAGCCGATGATTTGTTGATCGTCCCAGTAGGTTATATTCCCTATACCGCCAATATTGATTACGCCACAGGTAGGATATTGATGACGTAACACGTGGTAGTGGAAACCAGGAGCCAGTGGCGCACCCTGGCCACCTGCAGCCATGTCACGGCTGCGAAAATCACAGACAACTGTGGCGCCCGAGAGTTCCGCCAGTAGTGCCCCATTTACAATTTGCACGGTATAAGGAGTGGATAGATCCGGGATGTGGCGAACCGTTTGGCCGTGGCAGCCTATGGCTTTAATCTGATGACTGGATAAGTTTACTTGCTTGAGCAATGAAGCAACGACTTCTGCATAAAATTCCGTGAGGCGATATTCGGTGGCAAAAAGTTCATCAGCTACCCAAGTAGATGCTGATGCAAGCGATTTAAGAGAACTTCTGAGATCATTCGAAAATGGAACAAAGATACTGCCATGGCACTGAATTTCCGAATCCTCCAGCGCAATGACAACCGCGTCGACCCCATCCAGACTGGTGCCGGACATTAACCCTACAAATAAATTCTCGGCCTCTTCGACATGCATCCCGGAGATTACATGCGCCGGTTACTGGTTGCACTCTCGGATTGTGCAACCTGTATTCCAGAGGCAAACGTTTCTAGCTGCGAGACAGCTAAGGTCGCATGCGTTTTAAAACGTTTCAGCTCTTTTTTGGCGACCGGTTGTGCTTTTGGAAGGGAAACCGTTACCGGGTTCTTGTGGATGCCGTTTACTCGAAATTCGTAATGCAAATGGGGTCCTGTTGCCATACCGGTACTTCCTACATACCCGATCACCTGTCCCTGGGAAACACGTTTTCCGGTCCGAATACCTTTTCGGTAACTATTCATGTGTGCGTACAGGGTGGAAATTGATTGTCCGTGCTGAATGATGACTACCTTGCCGTATCCCCCTTTGCGACCTGCAAAGATTACCTTGCCATCTCCTGTCGCCTTAATCGGTGTGCCAGTTCTCGCAGCATAGTCGGTACCGCGATGGGCTCGGATTTTATGTAAAACCGGGTGTTTACGTTTCAGGTTGAAATGGGAAGAGATTCGGGCGAAATCCAGGGGAGAGCGGCGAAAAGCTTTTTTCATGCTGTCGCCTTCGGGCGTGTAATAGTTGACACGGCCTGTTGAATCCTCATAACGGACTGCAGTGAATGTCTTCCCTTGATTAACAAACTGAGCGCTTAAGATTGCGCCGTCGCCAATTTTCTCGCCATCCAAGAATTTTTCTTCATAGACCAGTCGAAAACTGTCTCCTTTGCGAATATCCAGAATGAAATCAATATCCCAACCAAAAATATTAGCCAGTTCCATAATCATGGTGTCGGACATTCCGGCTCTTTTGCCATCAAGAAATAATGAGGATTCAATACTGCCTTCCGCATAGGCATGCAAAACTTCCGGTGCGATAAGCTCTTTTTCTATGGCGAAATTGCCTCCATCTGTACGCTGAATGTGCCACTTTTCCAGTTGGCTACGGTGAATCTTCAAGGCTGTAAAATCTGACTCCTGAAATCCGAACTCTAAGTGCTCTCCTGGGTATAGTTGTGCCCATGACTTATCTTTTATGTCATTGGTGACGGACGCTAACTGCTGAGGGCTAAGGCCAGCGCGACGAAAAATCTTATACAGGCTGTCCCCACTTTTTACCTTAAAGCTTTTCCATTCTATTGTCGGTTCAGGGGCGCTCTCGACAACCTCGGCAGCAACTAGTTGCGCATCGCCGATGTTGATTGAATCCTGTTCCGAATTAGCTTTAGCATCAAGCAACGCAACGCTGGGCTTGAGCAAGGAATTCTGATTGGCTGATTCGTCAAACTCCTGACTGGCAAGATCGAGGTTGTGAGTGATTTTATTGGCTTCTACTGGCTGGCTGGGACTTAGCATGAAGGCGCAGCCGATGAGAAAACTAGCTCCTAACACTGCGGCAACATGCAGATGGGGGAGGCGAGATCGAGAATGTTCTTGTTTAGACATCAAACTTTTACTTTAACTATAGGTAGTTAGAAGGAGTTTTTCGCAAAAAACATTAAATAAGCAGTATATCAACATTTTCAGACAATGCACGTAGTGAGGCATTTGAAGGCGAAAAAATGCTGCTATACTAGCGCGCCCGAGTCACAGTAGTGAACCATTTTTTCCAGCTACGATGTGTGATGACGGTTCGGTAATGAGGTTACCGAACGTTAATTCAGTGAAAAGTTGCAACAGGGATATCCATCAATGGGATCAGTATCTATAGAACAAGCCCTTGCGTTGATAAAAAGAGGCGCCGAGGAAATTATTCAGGAAGATATCCTGAAAGAGAAACTAGAGCGCGGAGTGCCGCTACGTATTAAAGCAGGTTTTGATCCCACGGCGCCGGACCTGCATTTGGGGCATACAGTGCTGATCAATAAGCTCCGCCAATTTCAGGAGCTCGGGCATCAAGTTATCTTTTTGATTGGGGACTTTACCGGGATGATCGGTGACCCTTCAGGTAAGAGTGCTACCCGCCCGCCTTTGACGAGGGAAGATGTAGAGCGCAATGCCGAAACATACAAACAGCAGGTGTTCAAGATCCTTGACCCGGAACGGACAGAGGTTCGGTTCAATAGTGAATGGATGGATAAACTGCACGCGGCGGATATGATTCGCCTTGCCGGCCAATACACCGTTGCCCGAATGTTGGAGCGTGATGATTTTCAAAAACGCTATAGCAATGAGCAATCGATTTCGATTCACGAATTTCTCTACCCTTTGGTTCAGGGGTATGACAGTGTTGCCCTGAAAGCAGACGTTGAACTAGGGGGAACTGACCAGAAATTTAACCTGCTGATGGGGCGGATGCTGCAAAAAAATGAGAACCAGGAGCCTCAGGTCATTATTACCTTGCCTATTTTGGAAGGGCTGGATGGCGTGCAGAAGATGTCCAAGTCTTTAGGCAATTACATCGGCGTAAATGATTTACCCGGAGAAATGTTTAGTAAGGTGCTATCTATTCCGGACCAGTTAATTGGACGCTACTTTGAGCTATTGAGCTTTCGGAGCATGGAAGAAATTGCAAGTTTGATGGACGAAATTGCTGCCGGAGCCAATCCGCAAGAGGTAAAACGCTTGCTGGCCGAGGAACTGGTCGAACGGTTCCACGGTAAAGAAGCAGCTTTAAGTGCTCATAAATCCGCAGGTAACGTCACCAAGCTAGGCGACATACCAGAAAACGTACCTGAGGTGACTATTGATCCGGAAGGGAGTGAAGAGCTGCCGATTAGTGCTGTCTTGAGATTGTCTGGTTTGGTAAAAAACGGCGCGGCTGCTAAAGATGTTCTGGGGCGTGGCGCGGTTTATGTGGATGGTCAAAAAGTAGCGCCTGGATTTAAGCTCGCCAAGGGTGATACCAGGGTTATTCAAGCCGGGAAAAAGAAGATCGCCAGGGTCACCATAAAATAGTTCAAAGAACTTGTTGCAGTTTCTTAAACGGTGCGTATAATGCGCACCTCTTTTGGACGACAAGTCAGGGATTGAGGTCGTAGAGGCGCGGTTTTTTTACGGAGTTTTCGGATGAAGTAAAAAGCGGTTGACAGGAAGTTATGAGGATGTAGAATGGCGCGCCGCTGGGGGATAC
>JANQMN010000047.1 GCA_028280065.1 Hahella sp. | reverse complement strand
CTTTATCGATCTCCGCTAATTCTGAATGCACGATATCTTCTCTTATTATCAAGTACTCCTCGACTCTTCCCCGCCAGGCGGCCTGTTGCTTAAGGGCTGACAACATGCCATCTATTTCAGATCGATTGTAATGATCCTTGAGAATTTCAGAGATTTCGGCTTCTGTCTTTTGTTCGGTAAATGCTTGTCTCGCCAAGCTGGCGGTTTCCGCACGGCCCCTGCTTCGTTCCTCTGAGTGCCGCATTTGTTCCGGGAGGGCAGATCGCAGGTCATTGAGCTGCTTTTCCCGTTGGTCTTCACTAAGATTGCTGTCCGCTTTAATCTGCATAGCGGCAACTGCATAGTCTGCATAGGTTTCCTCTATACCGAAAAATGATTCAACCGTTTCCGGCGTAAATACCTGCCGTCTGAGAAGCCGGATCTGATTAAAGGTCTGTTGCATGGTTGCGGCGTAGTAGGCATAGTTCTGCTGCTCGGCAGGGACCAATGGTTGTTGCATATAGTCGACCATCAACTGCTGATAGCTTACATAATCCGTCAACAAATCAATAAGTTGACTAAGCGCTTCATCAGGCAAACGGATTGCGGCCTGGCGTTGTATTTCCTGCATGGCCCGTTCCGCGGTAACTTCTCCAACCGCACTGAGAAAATAGTCAAAAAAGTCCTTCACACCGATGGCAACGATCAAATGGTCATTCTCATCCACTTTCAGATCGCCATCGATTTCGGTTCCCGCGAGAACCATGGCGTAGTCTTCGGCCTTCCAGGCTGAGCTTTGAGGTAAACCTGGTGCATCGGTCACGTCTGCGGATCGTGTGCTTGCAGCGACATGCGCCGTAGATTCAAGGGTAATCCTTTCGGGGTCTTCATTCTCAGCAGGCGACACAGTCGGATTACCGGTTTGCCGGGTGCCGTTTTCTGCCCACTGATCGAAACTGTTGTATCCGGCAATCCCCAAAATTGACAACAGGCCTAGGATAAGGCTTAACCGGGAGGATGTTTTTTTCATTGTTTTTTTCCACGAATAAAGGAAGCTGCCTTTATGGCAGCCCCTTGGTGTCACTATAGGCCGGCGTTTTTCAATCGATTCGCTTGTGTCCGATACGGCGTTACCGGATTATGCCAAAGCGAACGCACGCCTAGGACGTGATTTATTGCATCAATGTGATTGGCATTGTAGTTGCCGATGTATTGGCCAAGTTTTTGCGAACAAACCGATACCAAACCATCGTTCTGTTCTCCGCCAAATGCCAGGGATGTCGTAACCAGGAAACCGTCCAACGGATCGAGAATATTGGTAAGAACACTCTTTCCTGACCAGGAGTACAGCTTCACCTGATTGCCGTTGACGGTAGCGCTGGTCGCACGATCATTTGTGCAATAACCGGAGGCAACGCCATATCCATGGGATTGATTTAGTTGTTCGGTGCCGCGGGAGGTCAGCGTTTCCAACGCTTCCACCGAATTGTTGGTGTTTGAATTACCTGACAGCCAATTGACCAGCGTTCCGAAGGCATTGGCAAGTGCCGCCACTCCACCCTCAATGGCCCCATCAACGGGGATGATCCCGCGTACCATATCGGCAACCTTAGAGCCTTTGTTTACGCCGTCGACAGAAGTCAACGAAGCGATCCGTTCCGGTGCATAGCTGATGGCTACCCGGCTGGTCGGTGAACCCTGACTGTGGGCGAAGATGTTAAACTTTGACGAACCGCCATAGACATTGGCTTGAATGTCGTTCGCCAGCTTTACTCCTCGCTGTTCGCTGGAATTAAAGGGCGCCACATTAGCAACCTTTACATCCGCGCCGCTTCGACAAAGATTCATCGGAATCGTGTGGAAGTAGCCGATGAGGCCACCAATGGAGTCAAAGCCGGTAATCCCGTGAACCATAAGGAAGGGGTGTTTCGTATCGGTGTAGCCTCCGGAACTGCCCCACCAGGCAGAGCATCCATCGGCAAGTGAAGTTGTGGAATAACAGGCAGCCGCGAGGCATACCGCGAGAGTAGTTTTTTTCATTAGCGTAAGTTCCTTGAGTGGAAGAATTGTTTTTATTAGGCGGGTCCACTCAGCATGACCAACTGCACGGTTGATACAGCCAACCGTAGGTCAAATGACCCTGGCGTTTCGTCTTTTAGCCGAAGCGCGATTGAATAGTAACCAGTTTAGGGAGGGTGTTTGTGTGTTGAGCATCACAGCATTCGAACTAAGTTGAAAAAATATATCCTCTCATTTTCCTAATTCGAAAATTTTTATACACCCACAATTTGCATTAACACAAAATTCGAACATTCAGCAGATATTCTCAATCCCTTGCTTGATTAGCCTAATTCACTTTCAACGGCATATGAGCAAAGTTTCAGTATGCATTTTTTCCTTTTATGGATATGCTGGCTCGGCCAGTTAGATGTGTCTACGTTTCCGTTTAAGAGCAATAAACCATGATTTGGTTTCGAATTTTTTCCATTTCCCTAATCTTAATGACAAGTGCTTGCAGCTCCGATAATTGGCGCACGGCTAGCAGAGCTTCCGCCGGCATTGCACCTGATCCTGCAACCACACCGGAACCGGTCATTCAGGTGTATGGCGCCGATGCCTGGGGATGGCGGGGAATATTCGCGATTCATACCTGGATTTCCGTTAAACCCGCTTTCGCGCGGGAATACACCGTCTATGAAGTTATCGGCTGGCGCGAACGCTGGGGTCAGACCGTCCTTCGCATTGAAAAGGATGTTCCCGACCGGTATTGGTTCGGTAGCGAACCGGAGTTACTTCTGGACAAACGTGGTGAAGGTGTCAATGAAATTATCGACAAACTGGAAGCCTCGGTGAAAGAATACCCTTGGGCACATACTTATCGGGTATTTCCCGGGCCGAACAGCAACACGTTTCCCGCCTGGGTGGCTAAGCGAATCCCGGAACTAGGTTTGGAATTACCCTTTAGCGCCATCGGTAGCGGCTGGGCCGATTGAGTTTTCCCCGGTAATTCAGCTGGTTGAGCATGATCATTTCAACCGGCCGCAGGCATTAATCACTCGTAAGGCAAGCGTCATAAATTTGTCACAGTCTCTCCATAGGGTGACTCTAACAAATCCATAAGAGTTAGCGTTGGGGATGCACGCCATGCAAGATAGAAAAGCCAACTCGGCAAACTCCGATACTTCAGAATTTTCCCGAATGATAGATGCGGCACTCAGCCGCCGGCAATTTATCAAAGGCAGTATGTCCGCAGGCATAGCCGGCTTCTTTGCCACCAATCCGCTTTCTCAGGCGATGGCCGCCAAAAGCCCAAAGCTCAACTTCGAGCCGGTAGCCGCAACGACTGCCGACACTATAACCTTGCCGGCAGGCTATCAATGGGATGTGGTGGTTCGCTGGGGCGATCCACTATTCAAAGATGCCCCAAGCTTTGATCCTAGCGGCAAAGCGACCGGAACATCGCAAACCCTGCAGTTTGGCGACAATACCGACGGCATGAGTCTGTTCCCCCTGGGAGAGAATCGCGCCATCCTGGCGATCAACAACGAATACACCAACTATGATCTGCTGTTTCACCACGGCGGCAAAGACCTGACCAAGGATGATGTGTTGAAGGCGCAGCATGCCCATGGAGTATCCGTGGTGGAAGTTGAGAAGCAAGGCGGTCAATGGAAGCCTGTCGTTGACTCAAGATTCAATCGTCGGATTCATGTCAATTCGGAGATGGAAATGACCGGTCCGGCGGCCGGTCATCGACACTTAAAGACCGACGCAGATCCAACCGGGAAGAAGGTTATGGGCACATTCAATAATTGTGCAAACGGCGAAACACCCTGGGGTACCTACCTGACTTGTGAAGAAAACTTTCATGGTTATTTCGGAACCGAAAGTGACCACAAGGAAACCGCCGACGAACTGCGCTATGGGGTGAAGACCAGAAACAAGCATTACAACTGGCACTTGCACGATGCAAGATTTGATTTTGCCAAGAACCCCAATGAACCCCATCGGCATGGCTGGGTTGTGGAAATCGATCCGATGGACCCGACCTCGAGGCCGAAAAAAAGGACTGCCCTGGGACGTTTCAAACATGAAAATGCCGCCCTTTACGTGAATCAGGATGGCCATGTGGTTGTTTACCTCGGCGATGACGAGCGTGGTGAGCACCTTTATAAGTTCATCTCAAAGGGTAAATATAATCCCAATAACCAGGGTGCAAACCGTAACCTTTTGGAAGAAGGCACCTTGTATGTAGCTCGTTTCAGCATGAATCCGGGACAATTAGCGGGATCCGGTGAGTGGCTTGAACTAACCCACGGGAAAAATGGCTTAACCAAGGCAAACGGCTTTGCAGATCAGGCAGAAGTCTTGATTTTTACCCGCCGCGCTGCAACGCAGGTGGGTGCGACGACCATGGACCGGCCTGAATGGGTGGCAATCCACCCCTCGGGAAAGCAAGTATATTGCACCCTCACCAACAATAAGCACCGCGGCGTAAAAGAAGGCCAGCCGGTTGGCGGTCCTAATCCACGGAAAGCCAACCATTATGGACAAATAGTGCGTTGGCAACCCGCCAAGGGCGATCACACCAGCCATACCTTTTCTTGGGATTTATTCGTTCTTGCAGGCAACCCGGTAGTGCACCGGGATCTCTATGGCGGCAGTAACAATATCGACGCCGACAATATGTTCAACAGCCCGGACGGTATTGGCTTCGATGCCGCCGGAACGCTTTGGATTCAGACAGACGGGAACTACAGTAACGAAGGCGATTTCATAGGCATGGGCAACAACCAAATGCTGGCGGCAAATCCTGAAACGGGAGAAATCAAACGTTTCATGGTGGGTCCAAAGGGATGTGAAGTGACCGGATTGGCATTTAGCCCGGACATGAAAAGCATGTTCGTCGGCATTCAACATCCGGGGGAAAAGAGCACCGGGTCGCACTGGCCGGACGGCGGTAATTCAAAACCTCGTTCTACGGTGATTGTTATTTCTAAACAGGATGGTGGATTGATTAATAGCTAACTTGGTAAAAGGATGCCGGAGGAAATAGCCTGGTTCGCTTGTTGTTAAGCCATGCGGTTAAGATGGCTTGGACTATGAACTAACACCCGATACGAGCTGCCGCAGCCGAGTTATACAAGAAGGTAGGGGTATTCAGAGACACAAAAAGTTTATCGCTATACTAATACGTGACAAGTTCGTGTTGTGTGAGCTAGATGAACATACTATTTCTTCTGACCGTTATAATCATTTCACTAATATCTTTATCATTCATCAATATCATTGAAATTAACAGGGGTAAGTTAGATAAGGCGTTAAAAATCATAGAAAATATAGTGCGCGTTTTTGGTGTAATATCCTGTGTTATCTTAGTGTTGTACTATGCGTCGAGTGGCGACGAAAGTGTAAGGAACTATTCGCTTGGCATCTCATTTTACTTCCTAATTATTAATCCGATCCTGGTTCAAGTATTAAAGAAATTCGTGTCATCCAAAGGTTAAGATTGAAAAAATAGGCGTTGCTTGAGCTAATGCTTGGCCAACGTAGGCTCTGTTGACATCTAGGCTTCACTCTTAGCTTGCCAGATCGTTGCCGAGATCTCACCGAGTAACAGATGATCTTCCTGTACTCTGGCATCGCCGAGTACGCGATTCCAGTCACGGCTGCCAAGCCAGCTATTCAGATAAGAATCGTAGATCCGCGTTGCCGATGCCCGATTTATTGCCACCAGAAACATTTCATTGCCAAGAGATCTTGCAAAGACATATACGTCACCTTGAGCGAAAACGTCGATTAAATCGCCTCTCCGCAACACCGCGTTACTTTTACGGAGCGCAATTAACTGCCGATAAAACGCCAGGATGTCCGGTTGCTGTTGAAGTTGGTTGTTCCAAGGCATTGCACGGCGTGATTGCGAAACATTTGCTCCGGGCAAACCGATTTCATTGCCATAATAGATACAGGGAACACCGATATAGGTAAATTGCAGGGTCACAGCAAGCTTGTATAGTGCGACATTTTCCCCGACCAAGGAATAGAAACGCATGGTATCGTGGGTATCGAGAGAGTTCAGTTGATTCTTTTGAAGTAAAAACGGAATTTTACTTCGGGAATCGATTAACCAATGGGAAAAGTCTTCGGCAGATAAAGGGTCCGAATGACCGCCGAGATCCTTTTGGGCGACAAATCCAGCGACGGGACAGGTGAAACCATAATAATTCATGGCGCTATCATGGTGTTCACCCTGCATCCAGGCTGTCGCTTCGGCAAAATGTTCGCCAATGACACAGGCATTTGGATTCTCCTGTTTAATGGCATTTCGAACTCCGGCAACGTGCCTTGCATTGTGTTTAGCGCCGGCTCCTTCACCCAGCATGTGAATTACGTCCATCCGCCAGCCATCTATACTAAAGGGCGGTCTTAACCAATGCCTCAGCACGGAATCTTCCCCTGCATAACATTGCTCTACTACGTTAGGAGAGGCAAAGTCCAGCACCGCTAAACTTTGATGCCCCTTCCAGCAGGCATATTCCAGGCTGTTGTCCCCGTCGGAAGGAAATACATAGAACGAACGGTAAAAGCCATCACCCGAAATGGCTTTTTGCAGCCAAGTATGTTCTTTGGAAGTGTGATTGATTACTGCGTCAAGCACGAGCTTCATAGCCCTTTCGGCTGTCGCTTTCCGCAAGCTTACCAATGCCTGGTTACCACCAAGGTGCGGATCGACTTGATAATAGTCGGTGCAATCGTATTTATGGTTACTTGGCGACGCAAAAATAGGGTTTAGATATAAGGCAGTAATGCCCAAATCCAAAAAGTAGTCGAGTTTCTGCTGGATTCCCGGAAGGTCACCGCCATAAAACTCCCAACTACACAGTTTGTCCGGCACCGGTGCATTCCATTCCTTGTGACGGGAAACGTTGCCTTTATAGTTGTACTCTCCTTCAGCCAGGTTAATGGAGCTGTCACCATTGCAAAAACTGTCGGGATAAATCTGATAAAAAATCTGGTCCTGGAGCCAGGACGGAACAGTTGCAGAGCGCAACAACTTAAAATGATGTTCTACACCCGGCAGCCATCGATACCAACCGTTTGCCGCAAGCCAAAGGTTGCCTGCAGGCGTTTGTAGTTTGAACGCATAATTGGTTAATGGCTTATCCTCATTGAACTTAATCTCGCCACAATAGGTCTGCCATTTTCCCTGCCGGTCAACCTTTTTTAACTCTGCAAGAAATTCCTCGTTATCGGGGTCTGTTCTTACCCAGGCGTTTAAAACAGATAAATTTTTCTGTAAATGGATCTCAACGGGATAAGTTCGGCCCTTCTGATTGCTTTCACGAAGACTGTTCTGACTATGCCAACCGAATTGAGAGTTTTGCATGTCTACCTCAGCTAAATGTTAACCTGGTGTTATTGTCGGCGATCAATGGAGAGTCTGCGTCAACCGAGGAGGTTGAATTCTCATTTGTGTGCGGCGGAACCGGATAGTTGGACGACTCAAGAACCGGCTTGCATGGAAGACCAATGCCGGTCCAAAAACTCCAAAATAGGTTTCGGCTGAAAGGAATGCACATAAAAAGCTTTCTCTGCATTCAGCCAGGTTTGGTTTGAGTCATTGGCAATCCCGATAAATGGTACTCCGGCGAAGTTTGCCGCCGCATAATCGGCGTATGCATCTCCAAAGTAACACATTTGTGGAAAACTCTGTTTATAGGCAGCCAATACTTCACCTTTGTTTCCGATATTGCCTTCGACAACGGTGAAATAGCTATCGACACCGAGATTTTTACTGACCTTAACGACATCGGCATAGGGAGCGGCGCTGACTATGCGTTTTTCGTCTTGGATTTGTTCGAGAAATGCCCTTACCCCAGATATCAACGAAGCTTGTCTTAATCCTATGTCCAGAGCCTGCTGATAACGGGATAGGCAATCTTCGATAAAACGCGCCTCCTCTTCGCTGCAGGTTAGCTTTAAAATCTGGCGGGCGATTTGAATGAGTTTTATACGCCGGGGGATTCCGCGCATTCTTCGATTGAAATGATCGATTCGCTCGACCAAGGGGTGCTGCTCGAATAGTTGCCGAAAGCAACGAATTTTGATGGCTTCCGTATCTGCTATGGTACCGTCAAAATCAAAAACATATAGAGGCATTGTCGCTAGGTATCACCTCAGCCGTGAACATGTTCGGCGGCGTCGTCAGACAGCATGGACGATACGGCGAGTTTCCACTCCGCGATGGAAGTATCGTCAGACTCGAAAAAAGCTAAGCCGGTTAAATATCCGCTGCTGCCTGGAAGCCGTTTTTGCCACCGCACTTCCGCCGCCAACTCGAACCGTTCGCCGGTCCGCTCACGAACGATGCAGATCTGAATAATGGCGCCGACCCTTAGTGGCTCCAACACTCTGACCTGAATCCCATTGGCGGATATATCTATGGTTTGGGAAGACCGGACGGCTGGTCCCAAATCGTCTTTCTCAAAAGCCCCAGGGGTCAGAAATTCAACATAAATCACTTCATCATGGGGAAGCCGCGGTTCGGTTCGCAGGTTGTCATCCAATCTGTTTTCGTTAATAGACATCGTTCTACCTTTTTGCTATTCCCACTCGACCGACAGCGCGTGACAATCGGTCTTCAAATTCAGCGCCTTCACCGAGTATTTCCAACTTATTGTCGATCAGCAGGTTTACCGCGTCTTCACGCAGAAACTCTCCAATTTTCATTCCGAAACTATCGACAAAAATCAACTTGCTGGTGGCGTTAAGCCGCACGCCCAGTTTGCATTTAACTTTCTGGCCGGCTTTTTCCAACATGACCCAGCCACCTATCGGCAGCGTATCAATTTGCATTCTGGCAGACTTTTCGCCTTCCAGTTTAGCGCGCTCCGCCGCCTCAATTTTTTCCCGGCGAAGTTTTTCTTCAATTTCCTGCCGCTCTTTCGCTAGCTTGGCTGCAGCTTCGTCCTTTGCCTTTAGTATAGCCTTTGCCTCGGCTTCTGCCTTTAGTCTCGCGGCTTTACGTATCTCTTTCTCCCGTTCAAGTTCTTCCTGAAACTCTTTGCGTACCTTGACATCCAGTTCGACGATTTCCTTGGCGACATTTAGAAAAATATCCTGAATGCGGATTCTGGCACTGAACCGTTCAACTTTTTTTGCTTCAAGATCCGCAAAAAACTGTCGGCTTTCTTCCATGCCGGCTTTACGCCCGTTGAAATCACTCCAGAGTATTTTCCCGCTACGGGGGAGAACCGTGAGAAATTTACAAACTTTGCCGAAGCGTTTGAACCACATGCCTTTATAAGCTTCGAGTCTGCCGAGGTTGGCGTCAGGCTGGGAAGAAGCAATCTCCGGCGCCGGGCGCTGATACACTCGACGCTCTATTTCACTGTCCTTGATTACATCAACCATTAACCCTTGCATGGCATCGAATATCTGCTGCGATTGCTCACTGGCCACCTGCAGATTTTGAAGCTGGCGCTCCAACTCATCGACCAACTGGGCCGCATAATCAAGCAGGCGTTTTTTTTGCTCGGCCGTATGCTGGCCGCGGTAGCAAAAAACGATTCTATCGGTTAGCTTTTGCAGAATGACGAATTGCTTGGCCTCCGTTCCGGAATGAATCACGACTTTGCGGAGGGCATTCATCCAAACCGTGTCGAATAGCTGAATGATGACTTCCGGCAGAGGTTTGCCATGGGCAAATCGATGCAGTACGGCTTCTGCCTGGCTCTGTGCAAAAACGGCATTGTCCACGCCTTCTTCAGTCTGTACCAAACGGGTTTCCAGGTTCTTTCGGCGTTTTTCCTCTTTCTCCCATTCCTTGAAAAGTGTGTCGCGGGCCAGTATCTGCTCTTCCTTTTGCAGGCAATGATCCGCGTCCAGCAATCTGGTGAGCGACGCCAGGGCTTTGGTGACAAAAACCGGCGGCTGCCCCTGTTGTTCTTCCCATCCCAGAAACAACTTTTCAACAGCGCCCAGCAGTTGATTGACCGGGTGGGTCGGATCCAGCACGAACTCGGGCTGATCGAGCAACAGCGCTGCCAAGATATAGCGCCGCCGCAGCAGTGCCTTTTTAACAAATGGGTCCAACGGGCTGGCTTTTTGCCAGTGTTCGGTCGCACGGTTCATGAACACCAGGCAATTAAGGATAACCCGGTCCAAACCGCCCATCTCTCTGTTTAACTCTTGTATTACTTCTTTTAACTGATGTTGATGGCGACGGCTGATCGCAGCCAGGCGGTTCGCGACCTCATGCCGCCCCTGATCGCTTTCGATAAGCTTGGAGGAGGTGATTTTGACGATATTTTCCGTTTCCGGCAGGCTTAGCCGCAATAATGCTTCCGCAAGATCTTCGACCTTAAATGCTTGCTTGTGCTCAGGACTCGCTTCAGAACTACTCACAGGTGGCTACTTGTCAGAAATATCCAGTTGGTGGAACAATTATAGTTGATGGCGCAATGATTTCTTGACTCTTTTCATACAAATCCCGGCAATTTGATTTATACAAAATCCTCCTGTTTATTTACTCGGAATCGCACCCTTCAGATTGCATTTAGGCGCTGATTAGCGCAGTATTGTCGCCTTGTCTCAGGATCGCACCCCACGCCTTTAGTCGTTAGCGCCCGGAAGTTAAAGCAACAAGCCATAAGACGGAAACAAGATGTCTCTACACCAAATTGAAAACCTGAATGTCGGCAGCCAAGACATTCTGATTACTCCCGATCAACTGAAAAAAGATATTCCTTTATCGGAAGCGGCGGCGAATACTGTCGATGCCGGCCGGGAAACCATCAAAAATATTCTCGATCGAAAAGACCATAGACTGCTCGTGGTCATCGGCCCCTGCTCCATCCATGATGTCAATGCAGCCAAGGATTACGCCCGCAAACTCAAGGCGCTTTCGGAAGAAATCGGCGACACGCTTTATCTGGTGATGCGGGTTTACTTTGAAAAACCGCGCACCACAACCGGGTGGAAGGGCTTGATCAACGATCCGGATCTAAACGATTCATTCGATCTGGAAAAGGGTCTGCACATCGGCAGGCAGCTATTGGTCGATGTCGCTGAGCTGGGTTTGCCGACGGCAACGGAAGCGCTGGACCCAATCTCGCCCCAATACCTACAGGACACGATCGCTTGGTCAGCAATCGGCGCCAGAACCACGGAGTCGCAAACCCACCGGGAAATGAGCTCCGGACTTTCGATGCCGATCGGCTTCAAGAACGGTACGGACGGCAGCTTGTCCGTTGCCGTCAATGCGATGAAATCCGTCGCCTCGCCGCATTCCTTTTTGGGAATTAATCATACCGGCCAGGTTTCGATCATTCGTACAAAAGGCAATCCATATAGCCATGTGGTCTTGCGTGGCGGCGGCGGAAAACCGAACTATGATTCCGTCAATGTGCGACTTTGCGAACAGGCGCTGCAAAAAGCCAATCTTCGCGAAGCGATCATGGTGGATTGCAGCCATGCAAACTCAAGTAAAGACCCCGCTAATCAGCCGCTGGTCCTGCATGACGTTGCTCACCAGATTATGGAAGGCAACAAGTCTATTTTGGGAATTATGGTTGAAAGCAATATCAACTGGGGAAATCAACCAATTCCGGCCAATCTTGCGGAATTGAAGTACGGTGTATCGGTCACTGATGCCTGCATAGACTGGGAAACCACCGAAAATGCTCTACGTGAAATGCACGGACACCTGAAGGACCACCTTCCGGGACGTATTTAAGCGCGCATCAGTAGGTATGCATTCGGGTAGTCGGCCCTATCGGCCGATTACCCTTACCCTTACGAGTTGCACACCCTCCCCTCCCCGCATTATCTATCCTGCCGGCACAGCCAACTAATCGGCAACAAACGCAATTATCTGCTTTACTC
Organism: Hahella sp.; assembly: GCA_028280065.1. Classification (GTDB taxonomy): domain Bacteria; phylum Pseudomonadota; class Gammaproteobacteria; order Pseudomonadales; family Oleiphilaceae; genus Hahella. Next base: position 10,239 of record JANQMN010000047.1, on the reverse strand, counting down.
TATATTTCATCATTCAGTTTTTTGCAGATATGGCTACTTTCTACTACAAGTCAGACCGTCTGGATATATTGGACGACTTGCTCGAAGACTTTCGCGAATCAGTCGATGTCAGCGAACAGAGTATTCTGGAACTGGAAAGCGATCCGGGCAATGTACCCTTGTTACGGCAACTTTTTCGCTCAGTGCATACCACCAAAGGCAACCTGGCCATTGTAGGACTGTCTCCCATGGTCGACGTTGTCCAGGCACTCGAAGACGTTTTAGATCAGGTACGCCAACAGGAGATCCCTTTCACAGCGCTGGTAGGGGATTTGACATTACTGCTACTGGATGAGGTAAAGGGATTTATCCAGAACTGCTATCAATCTCAACAGGCAGAATGGGATGCGCCACTTATCGAAAAACTCACCGGTCTCATAACCCGCCTGCCTGGCGCGAAACCGGATGAACGTGATTCGTTGTTAAAACAGGCAACCCGTTTACTGGATCCGACGGTTATTATCGACGAACCGGAGAAGCCCGTCGACGATAGCTGGATGACGATCCTGCAGGATGATGATCTTTCTTTCCTGTTCGAACTTGCCAAGCTATCCGAACATCGGGCGCGATTCTGGAATGGACGAACCGAACGCCTGATTCGGCTCATGTTGGAATACAATCGCTGTGCGACTCCCGGTATCGCGGATGAAGAACTTGTAGCGGCTATACTAGCGCATGACATTGCCATGGCGTTTACCCCACTGGCCATCATCAATAAAGAAGGTCGGCTGAATCCGTTGGAAACCGAAAGAATTCGCCATCATATTAATGTCGCCACCGGTTTACTGGAACATCTTCATCGGTTTGAAGAAGGCAAAACCATCCTGGAGCAACACCATGAGTTCGTTAACGGTGAGGGTTATCCCAATGGACTAACCGACGGCGAAATTAGTTCCGGCGCTAAGATGCTGGCAATCGTCCACGCCTTTGAATCCATTTCCCATGGACAGACCGCTTTCACTCAGACCCGCCGCCCCATGGCGCGGGCCATTCTCGAGTTGAGCAGCAATACCGGAACTCAGTTTTCCGAGCGCTGGATGGCGCCCTTCCAGCAGGTTTTGCAACAGAGCTGGCTGGGCGAATAAAAGAGTTCAGTCGTTTACGAACGTCCGTAGGTATCTTCGAACCGCACTATATCATCTTCACCCAGGTAACTGCCGGTTTGCACCTCGATCAGTTCCAGCGGGATGACCCCAGGATTCTCCAGACGGTGGGTAACACCGAGAGGAATGTAGGTTGATTGATCTTCCGTCAATATCATGGTGTCGTCGCCGCGGGTAACATTCGCCGTGCCGGCAACAACCACCCAATGCTCCGCCCGATGATGATGCTTCTGCAAAGACAGCCGGCCGCCTGGTTTGACCGTAATCCGTTTCACCTGAAAACGCTCGCCCCGCGCCACGCCCTCATAGGTTCCCCAAGGGCGGTGAACCCTGCGATGAAAACGGAATTCTTCCCGCTCCTTTTCCTTGAGCAGGGTCACCAGTTTTTTTACGTCTTGAACCCTGTCGCGGTCGGCTACCATAACCACGTCATCCGTTTCCACCACGACATGGTTTTGCAGGCCGATGGCAGCAACCAAACGCCCTTCAGAGTGAATGTAACAGCCTTCGACATCTTCGGTGATCACATCGCCGACTTTGACGTTATTGTATTCGTCCTTTTCTTGAATTTCCCACAAAGTAGACCAGGAACCGACATCGCTCCAACCGGCATCAAGCGGGATAATAACCGCCTCCTGAGTATTTTCCATCACCGCGTAATCCACGGACTCATCCGGACAACCGGCGAAGGCCTGCGCATCCACCCGGAGAAAATCCATATCCTGTTGTTTACCTTGGTAGGCCGACTCACAGGCAGAATAAATATCCGGCCGAAAGTTCTTGAGTTCAGCCAGATACCGGTCGGCCCTGAACAGAAACATCCCGCTGTTCCAATAATAATTGCCGGAAGCAAGATATCCCTTGGCGGTTTCGAGATCCGGTTTCTCGACAAACTGCTCAACATCGGCAAATTCCCGGCCCTTCACATCGGCCTTGATATAACCGTAGCCGGTATTTGGAGAATCGGGAACAATGCCAAATGTAACCAATTTTCCGCTCATGGCGACTTTTTCACCGGTTTCCACTACCCGAATAAATGCATCGACATTCTTGATGACATGATCGGCGGGAAGCACCAACAGAAGTGTATCAGGATCGGATTCCAACGCTTGCATTGCAGCCAACGCAATTGCTGGAGCGGTATTGCGTCCAACCGGCTCCAATATGATTGGCAGCCTCTCTAAAGTCGGAAGTGTTTCCAGGGTTTGGGCAATGAGAAATCGAAGCTCCTCATTCGAAACGACTGAGACACGGGTTTTACTTGCCAAGCCCGTTATTCGTCCGATTGTTTCTCCGAGCATGCTGTCGCTGCCCGTAAGATTTAAAAACTGCTTAGGATACGCCTCCCTGGATAAGGGCCAAAGTCTGGAACCGGAACCGCCACAAAGTATTACGGATGTGATTGTCATAATCTTAGCTTCGTGTTTAAGGAAATGATTAACGGCAGGCGCGCTATCCTAAAAAATATTTCACCGTCCATAGAATAACGAATTCACAGGCGCTGCCGGAAAGAATGTAGTGGCAGTATAAGCACTATTGTTTGAATGGAAAAGCTGCTTCGTCAGTCAATCGTAAAGCGCAATCAATCCCGCATCAACACCACGCTGCCCCAGCTTACGCCCACGCCAAATCCTGATAACAACAAGCTTTGCGCTTCCCGTTCTTCCGCCAGGATCATAGGTATGGAGGATGACACGGTGTTGCCGTAATCGGTGGCTCTAAAAGGCACTTTTTCCGATTCAATCTTCAAGCGTTTGATAATCAAGTCAACGATGAACTTACTGCCTTGATGCAAGATAAGCTTATCAATATCGGCGAGTTGGAAATTGTTTAGTTTCAGCGTGGATCGAATATTCTCGGGAACTATATTTGCACAAAAATCCAAAACCGCCCGGCCCGCCATTTCAAACTTCCGATCTTCTGCCCTGACCCGGAGAGCGGCTTGCCGCGAACCGTCCGTACCAAATACAAACTTGCCAATTTGCCAGGCCGGCCGGGCACTCATCAAGGTAGCCGTCGCAGAGTCCCCGAACAGCATTGAAGTATTGCGGTCTTCCGGATCGATTACCTTCGAATAGGGGTCGGCGGTAATAAGCAATCCTTTTTTGTAGCCGTTGACTTCCATAAAACCTTTGGCGACTGACAAACCGTATACATAGCCTGAGCAGCCTAGGGAAATATCAAAACAGGCACAACGGCTGGGAAGGTCCAGTTTGCCGTGAACAATAGCGGACGTATGCGGTAAACCATAATCATCGGGATTTTGAGTGCAGACAATCAGACATTCGATATCGGCGAGAATTTCGCCTTTTTCGATCAGCAACTGATTGACGGCTTTGACGCAGAGATCAGACGTATCATCCTGTGAATCCTTCAACGCCAACTCGACCATGCCGATCTTATCGTGAATAAACGATTCCTTGACGTCGAACTTTTCCAACCGGGTCAGGTTGCTCACGCGGTTTACAGGGAGATATGTACTGATGTGCTCAATGCCAATCATAGTAATCCATGTTGATTATTTGGAAACCTCTGAATTATCGCCTGCAAAGGCGTAGCAAGCGCCAATATACAGACCGCCTAAAGGCCGGTTAGAAGGTAATCGATTAGACCTGAATTTAGAATTCGACCTTTTTCTATCCGCAATGGCCATAGAGTTGAAGTGTAGAACGCCCTTGCCAACCCGTCAGTTGCTTTGTGGTCTTGGTATCCACGACAAGGGAGTCTGACAGCTTGTCCTGCCATCCCAAAGCGTGAATGAGCCGATTGATCGGCCACTGCAATAATCCGGGAGGGTTGAAACTTAAAGCAGGACGATTCTGGATGAGGCATATCAGATCATAGATCTGTGCAGTGGTCAGTGGTTCCGGATCAGCCAACAAGTAGATGCGATTGACCGCCGGCGTTATGCAGCTAAGCAGCAAAAATTCCACTAGGTTTTCCAGACTAAGCAGGCTTCGCGCATTGCGGATATGCCCCAAAGGCAGAGGTAAATATGCTTTCGCCATTTTACTCAGCAGCGCTAAATTGCCTTTGGCCCCGGGACCGAACACTAGCGGCGGGCGCACAATTATCCAGGCCATTTCATCGCCGCTTTCCTCGATCAGCGCTTCCTCAGCTTGCCGTTTGGATATGCCGTATGGCGTCGTAGGCTGCGGTTCGGCGCCTGCCTCGAAAACTTGGCCAGGATAAGTAAGGTCACCATTAACCTTAATGGTACTTAAAAAAATGAAGCGTTTAACGCCCGCCAAGCGTGCCTGCCTGGCCAGTTGCCGGGTTGCATCGGCGTTTGCCTTGGTGAACTCCGCCATGGGATCGGCAGATGTATCTCTAACCTGGTGCACCCTCGCGGCACAGTGAACAACGATATCGTGATTTTGCAGGCAAGGTAGCCATGCCGGATCGGCAAAGTCAGGCATCTGCTGCCAGTTACCTCCGGGAAGGGCCTTCCGTGGCGCGGACCGGCGGGAGGTTCCGGTGACACGATAGCCTGCTTTTAGCGCTTCACGAACAACAGCCGAACCGACAAATCCCGAGCAGCCGGTAACCAGGAGCCGAGCCGGATTCACTGGAGCCAGCTGTCAACCGTCTCTTTACCGTGCTCACGGCGCCAGGCGTTTAATGTTCGTTGATTACCGCCCCTGGTTTTGACCTTTTCGCCGGTGTGCGGATTCAGATAGGTTTTAATCGGGCGTTTGCCGCGTCGCCGGTCATTCGTTGCCGTTTTCCCTTGGTTATCGTTCATTCCCCATAGGCTTAAGACATCTTCCTTCGACATCTCAAATTTAGTCATGAGTTTATCAAGTTCAGCCTTAAACTTGAGCACTTGCTGCAATGTTTCATCACCTTCAAGCTCCTTAACCTGTTGAGCAAGATTTTCCAAGTGGGATTTTGCTTCTATATATTTAGCCAGTTTTTTCATGCAGTGCGCCTTTTATATATTTATTAACGACTTTTTGATAGCAATAACGGGTATAGATAAATAAGGTGGAAAAAGACCTAAACTTATGCTTTTAAAGCAATCAATAAATCACTTAACCTGAATATAATAGTTGTATAGATAAATATATCAATAAGAATATATCCATTTAAAAAAATTTCTTAATAGACTCTTGAGAAATCAATCCGGAATAATCTATTCGTAGAAATATTTTGGAAGGGGTTACAGCTATCCTTCCATTAAGGGTAAATCCAGACTATTTGGAGGAATTGCAGATCCAATATTAATGCCAATCTAATTGCATTGATGCGTGGGGATTTTAATTTTTAATAGTTAAAAACAGGAACTGCAATATAACTTTTTAATAAAACGGCCCATTTCAGGATCGGTTCTATCAAGCGGTATATCGTCTTTATGGAACCATCGAATGATATTAAATTCCGATTTATCGAAATCCAGCGTTAGTTGTCTGTCACCTCTAAGGGTATACCAGAGCGATACATCAGTATGACCAGCTGTTTTGCCCACTGTGGTGGTGCTTGAGACTAGCAAAGGGGATTCCAATAAAAAATCCGCCGTTATATTAAGTTCTTCACGCGCTTCGCGGATAACCGTATCTTGAGGGTGTTCTTCCGGTTCTACGTGGCCTCCGGTGGGCAGCCATAATTCTGCCGCAATATGATCGACCAGCAGTACATACTCTCCGTCAACCAAGACAAAATAAGACACCAAATGTTTATTGGGTGTTGCCGGTTTTTGTATTCTGCAAAGTTCCGCCCCTGAACCAATCCATGCCAAGACATCCTGAATCGTTGTTCGCTCTTTCTCGTCCAGCGGCACAATGCTATCTACTTCCTTTGCTATTTGGTCACGCATTTCTAGATTATTCCAAACCTTGGTGAAGTTATAACCGGGTCTTCCTGGTTTTAGTATTTCCTTTCATCCAACCTATGTTTTTCGATAAAGGCGATCACGCTTTCCAATAGTTGCTCGGATCCCGGAGACTCCCATGGATAGTGCCCGGCATTTTGCAGGTGTTTAATGGTGAACTCCGACTGAATGCCTGCCAACGAAAGCGTGCTTAGGTGTTCCTTCGTCCATCTATCCTCATCCGGTTGCGCGAGCATAACCGGGCAAACAGAAAAATCCTTGGGCTCGATTGCCGGCTCATAAGTCATGAAGGTCGATAAGAATGCAAACGAAACCAAGGAACCTGCGGACGTCGGGTCTTTCAGGAAGAGCTTTAGAAGAACATCGTCATTGGTTAGCGTATACATCTTGGACACCCACTTCATGGGCACTTTGATACGCTGCACCAGAGGTAATTTACCTAACCACACTACCAGGGGCACCAAGGGCGCTATGGCTGGGTGAATACTCGTTTCTTTGCGAACGAGATAAATACGCTCATCGAGAAAAGTTAATCCGACGATTCCTTTAACTTGATGGTTCCTGGCAGCGGCATGATAGGCGATCATGCCACCCGCACTCAGCCCAAACAGAAAAATTGGCAGATTGTCTCTTTGCTGTTCGGCATCAATAAAGTCCACCAGCAATTCAATCCAATCATTGAAAGTCACTTGCTGTTGGGTAACTTCAGTCTCCCCGTAACCAAGGTTATCCGGCGCCACGACTGAATAACCTTGTTGGGCAAGGCGGCGTCCGAGCAGTAAAGTCATTTGCCTGCCATTAGTTCCGACGCCATGATGCAGAATAATTTTGCATTTCGCTTCGGGAGTGTCGTAGCGATCCAAGTGAATCCGGTTACCCCGCCAAGCCCATACTTCTTCAACTGGCAGATCCTTTTTTTCCAAATGAAACTGCGCGGGTAGCGCCTGCATTATCCGGCGCCAGTGGGATTGAAAATTATAAGAGAGTGGTTTCAACTTGAGCTCCTTTCAAACTAAATCATCAACAGCCGTATATGGCGTGGATTTCCTTCGCCAAAAGTAGCAACCCTTTTTCGACATCCCGGTCATCCTGACTATAGGTGATTCGCAGGCATTGCCGGGCGTGTTCCCAATCGTCCGGAAGGCCCGGAAAAAAGTAATGTCCCGACACCAGGATAACGCCGATCTCTTTTAGCCGCCGGTATAACAAATCGCTACCGGCCGGGCAATCGCGCAACCAAAGCCATAAAAACATAGCGCCTTCAGGTTCATGTAAGGCATAGGGAATTCCTGTCAACTCCCGGTCCAGAATTTCAACAGCTTTCTGAGCCTTTTGTTGATAGAAGGGTTTTACGACCTTTTCGCTGAGCTGTAAAATCTGCCGGTTTCGCACGGCGCTACAGGCCAGCACAGGTCCGAAACTACTGGGTGCCAGATTCAAAATAGCGTTGATCGTGGATAAAGCGGTGATTATTTCCGGCGCGGCGATAACAATCCCGGTACGCACCGCTGGAAGGCCAAGTTTGGAAAGACTCAAGCAAAGGATAAGGTGTTCGTCCCAAACCGGTTGGGCATCCGTGAACACCAAATTGGGAAAAGGTAACCCGTATGCACCGTCTACCACCAGAGGGATATCCTTCTCTGCAGCGATAGCGACCAAACGCGCCATTTCTTCGTCAGTGAGTACATTACCGGTAGGATTCGTCGGTCTGGAGACACAAAGCAGTCCGATAGAATCGTCTATATTGAGCTGTTCAAAATCGACATGGTATTTAAACCGGTGATCGCCAGTCATTTCTATCAGCGGTTGCCGGGAGATAAAAAAATCTTCTGCTAGACCGGCGTCGGCATAGCCAATGTACTCCGGCACCATGGGCAGCATGACTCTTTTGTAAGAGCCATCGGTGAATTTACCTGCAAACATATTAAACAACATGAAGAACGCTGACTGGCTGCCGTTAGTCAGTGCGATATGGTCTGCCGCGATTGGCCACTGGTATTCTGCCGCTAACAATTCAGCGAGCGCTTCGCGAAATGCTTTATCGCCTTGGGGAGGGTCGTAAATACCGGTAAGATTTCGAAATGCTTGATCGTCACCAGCCAGGTTTTGCAACTCCCTTTGAAACATTTGCTGCACTTCCGGCAGATAACCGGGATTGCCACCGCCCATCATAAGGCTGTTTTCATCCTTCATGGCTTCACCGAGATCCACCATTAAAGAGTTAATTCCGGCATCCTGAGTAAATTTATTCCCGAAATTCGACAACTTCATGAAGATTCTTCCAAACTTATTCCCAAATTGCTGACACCTTCCTGATCGGCTATCTTGCGCACTTCGTCCTCCAGAGGCGGTTGAGGAAGAGCCGCATCGCGTAACAGTTTTACCAGCGCTCTATGTAGATTCAGTTCATTTTTCACCAATGGATGGCGCTCCAGCAACATCACCAAGTCATGCTCTTCCAAACCTGCTCCCTCACTAAACTCGACGAATTCCGTAACGCATTCGAAACTGAGTTTAGCAGCGGACTGAGCAAGTCGGCGTTGTGGAAAAAGGGTTAGCTCTATTGCCTGCAATAACAACTGAATGGCAACTTCGGCAGGTCTTGCCCCATATTCCTCGTAGTCCGCCAATATTTCCAGGGCTTGTTCCAATTGTCGGATGGTATTTTCCCAATCCACCTGGCTCCTGTTAAGTAATTGCTCCCAAAGTGCATCAACCATTCGCTGCGGATGCACCGGAAGATTTAATTGAAGGCTTGCGTCTGCCAGCAGTAGATTGGGCAAATTCCGTTCGACCAGGCCGAGGACAAAGCTCTTCTGACGCCAGCTGTGTAATTTGTCCAATTGCTGGAAATGTTTAATCGAAGCCATTGATGAAACCTTCTCTATTATAGTTTGCCTGTGAGATGACAAGTATCGAGCACTCGCTTTGTTGCGGCTTCGCATGTTTTGCCGAAAGCGATGACGCCGTCCTCATGTCCGAGCATAACAAATATTTGCTGTTTGATGAGTAATCCTGAATTCCAAAGCCGGGTAATTGCCGTGAGTAATTCAGGGCTGCCATAGGCGGCGGATTGGGCGGTAGTAGGCAAGTTCAGGTCTTTGGCATGGCGCCAGATTTCAGCAGAATGCACATGTACGACAGCACAAATAGCGGGATCGAGCCGGTATAGAAAAGCATGGGTAGTGGATTCCGACGACGGTTTTACCAAACCGTAGGATGTCAACCGATTCTCCGATAGCGCGTAATCAGTTACCAGTGCATAGCCCTGGATGTCAAGTTGCGCTTTACCCCCGGTTTGACTGCCTGTCACCACGAACTGTTCGGAGCCTGGCAGGCGTTGACTCAAATTGCCAAAGCCCAGTCCACCGTAGCGTTCAGGATCTTGACCGATCAATTTCGCTTCAATCAATTGCCTACGGCAGGACTCCAGTTCCCGGATATCCAAAAAATCCGGGAGCGCTCTAACATCATGCTGGAGCTTATACTTGATGACACCTTCGTCATCCAATGCCGCCTCCCGGAACAATGCTATCCGCAAGATTCTGTAAAATGTCCGGATTAGGCTTTCGGCAGCGTAACACCTGTCTGCCCAAGATATTTTCCACCCCGATCCCGGTAGCTGACTTCACAAACTTCGTCTGACTCAAAAAACAGCATTTGGGCAACGCCCTCATTTGCATAAATTTTCGCCGGAAGATTGGTCGTATTGGAGAATTCCAAGGTCACGTGGCCTTCCCACTCCGGTTCCAACGGTGTGACGTTGACGATAATGCCGCAACGCGCGTAGGTCGATTTTCCAAGGCAGATGGTTAGCACATTTCGCGGAATGCGAAAGTATTCAACGGTACGCGCTAATGCAAAGCTGTTCGGCGGGATAATGCAAACGTCGCCGACAAAATCGACAAAGCTGTTGGAGTCAAACGCTTTGGGGTCGACCGTGGCTGAATGGACATTGGTAAAAATCTTAAATTCGTTGCTACAACGCACATCATAGCCATAACTGGAAACGCCATAGGAGATGACCTTATGTCCACCTTCGGCGAAGCGTATTTGCTCGTCTTGATAGGGTTCAATCATGCCATGCTCTCTGGACATTTTACGAATCCAGGTATCTGCTTTGATGCTCATAAAGCTTCTCGAATTGGTGATTAGTTGTGGAAACCGCCTTACTACACAGGTCTGATTACAGGGGGCCTACCTGATGGCTGGCAATCATACAACAATCTGACCATATAGCCATAGCGATCTCCGGGGAGCGGCTCA
>JANQMN010000043.1 GCA_028280065.1 Hahella sp. | reverse complement strand
CATGAATACGTTGGACCGGAACATAAAGAGCTTTTTTGAACAAGCCCTACAACTTGATGACCGTATACTGAGCTTGGAAGCAAAAGATCATGCGGAGTGGTAGCGAAACTTTTGTAAAAATGAACACCGAAACATGAGTAATTTAGATTGTCAAATTTCAGGAAAAATGGGAATCAAAGCTATTAGATATTAATATTTTAATGACAAATCTACTTGATACTCACTTTTATAAAAAAATGAAACACAAAATAGTTTGATGTGAATTAACTCATCACAAACGGCTTTGCTTATCATATTTTTCTGAATATGGATACCAAATATAGCTTTTGAGCCAACATACTATAAATCGGTATACCGCAAGAATTTTAGATAACCGGAAATTGCTTAAAGGACTATCGTAACGGCAGATAAGGATGATGCCGCTTTATTGGCGAGCATCATTAGCGAATCAAACAAAGATGTGGCAATGGAGTTTGGCCTTAATGAATTCTGATTGTTTCTTATGCAGGCTTTCCTTTCATCTTATCGAGTTCTTTGTGCATTATCGCTACGAACTTGTCTGCATTCATGTGAAAGTTGTTGAACACCACAATTCCTTGAGGGTTCGCAACGATCAACCAAGGCGTGCCGCCGGTGCGATAGGCGGCCATGTTTTTTGAGCGATTGCCGCTTGTTTCATCTCCCGGATCATGCCCCATCTTGATCGGGACGTCATAGCGCAACTGCAGTTCTCTCAAGGCACTGCCGGTGTTGATAAAGTGACCTTCAAATACCGTCTGGATACCGATAATCGCCACTCGATCATCATTCCCGAAGTTATCGTAGACCTTTTTCAGTGTGGGAAATCCATGCTTGTGACATCCAGGGCACCAGTTTTGAAAGCATTTCAAGAATACCCATTTATTTTCCAACTCAGCCATTGAAAAGCCGGTTTTATTGCCTTCGCCATCAATCCAGAACTCTGCCTGTAACGGGGGCATTCTTTGGCCTGTAATACCTGCTTCCGGAGCAGCCAACACCCGCGCTGGCAATATGCCGGACCCTATCGCTAACCCACCCAGAGCGATACCTTTGACAAAATCCCGTTTAGAAATTTCCACGATTCTACACCTCTTAACCAGTTATAAGGTATGACGAATAAGAGGCAGGAAAGTTTCGGGAAATTTTGTTGTTTTTAGAATCTATCAGGAGCGGTAATCGGCATGACTTGGAGCCTTTTTGATTTCAAGTCTACTTCCGATGATGCGAATAGTTGCACGCTCACCGATAACAGAAGCTTAGCGAGTCTCGTCCAATACCGGTTCAAATACACCCAGCTGCTCCAGCCTGTCGATCAAGGCTGCGGTTTTATACTCTTGTTTATACGCCATTTCGTTATCGGTAATTGGAAAAATCCAGAGCAGCTTAAACGGATTTTCTATCGAAAGCTTTTGCGCCAAATCCAGTTCAAACTGAAATGGAGGCTCGAGGAACATAAATGTTGTCAGATGGCTACCGGAAAAAATCGGCTCAGGCGGATTGCCATTTTGGAAGGTATGGCCAGGCAAAAAGCAAGTGTCGTTGAGATGCGGAAACTTAGCCAAATAGCGCATGTAGTGGAAATGTACATCTGTCGGTTGACGGACATACCAGAGCAACTCGGTTGACAATGCTGATCCATCCCCCGGGTCCAGAGGCTTCTCACTCATACCGTCCGTCAGCAGCACGAATCCGGGTTCGTCTTCAATAATTAAGGGGAACTGAAAAATATGAATACGCAAATCATCGGGAGTTACCGTTTGGTGATTCACCATCACCTTGCCATTGACCAAATCCTGGTAATGCTCTTCGTACAGATTCTGCAAATTTAACATGCTCGGCAGCCACCTTTAGCAAAAAGTGAAAGAACTCAAGTCTATTCTTACAATTGAACTCGCGCCATTAAAAATCTGTCGTACGATCCATTCTTCGAGAAACCTGTGGCAGACGCTTTCTGGCAGTGAGGATCGGGATACGCGGCGTATCTTTTTTTATGTATAACGGATGCGCGGGCTCTCCTGAGCTGTTTAAACGTATACAAGCCACATTCGGGTACTTTTGCAGAAACTGCTCTCCCTGCTGCATAAAGCTGCCGTCGTTGCCCCAAGCGGCAACCACTTCATCGGCCTGACTGACTAATCGACTCAACCAGCGCTTATTAGCCGGACCTATAGGGTCTTTGGCCTGCTTCAAATCTGTCGGCAAGGTCGCACGGTAAGCGAACAGGTTCGCCACACACAAGCGGCCAAAGCCCCAATCCCTGGCGAAACCGATGCAACGTCGAATGGTTGGATCGTCCTGCACCGCATCCGCCGTCGAGGGATTTAATCCAACGATCAAAACTAGTGGAGCATCCGGTTGCCAGATTCGCCAAAGTGCATAGCGGTATTTTTTGCATCGAGAGAAATTTGCAGATGTTTGCATAGAAAGAAAAAGAAAAAGAAAAAGAAAAAGAAAAAACGAGAATAAACTGAATGATTACCGTTTAAAGTCGAAACTTAAAAGACTGTCGCAATCCAATAAGTAGCGACATGTAATCCGGATCTTCCGGCTGAAAGTACCCGTGACGCAGCAGGAAGTCGATGATAGTCAAATTGCAGTTACGTTTAAACTTCCCAGTATCCCGGACGATTTCAGCGACTTCTTGTAACGGCATTAGCTGGAAACTCTCCACCTCACCATCCTGACAGACCGGTTGAAAACTTTCAGGCAGTTCGAGGTCGTAGCAAAACATGATATCCGGCTTCAGTCCTTTAGGAATCTCAACACAGTAACTAATCGCACCGGTGGCAACGATTTGCTGAGTCAGTTCCAATGGAATGGATGCTTCTTCACGACACTCTTTAACAACATTATCCCTTGGATGAATATCGGCAGGCAGCCCTCCTGCAACAAGATTATCCAGCATGCCGGGAAAAGTCGGTTTATCCAACGCACGCTTGGCAATCCACATATAGAGGCCATTACCTTTCTTGACGTAGCCATTGAGGTGTTGCCCCCAAGCGCGGATTCCATAATAAGGAACTGCGGCTCTATCAATCAGGGCCAAGTTGGGTTCGTGAAATTCTCGTTTGACAGGGTATCGCTCGCCATGGGTTCGATCTATCGCACCGGATGCCACCAGTGCCAGATTGACTTCCCGCAGCGCGTCGGTACGTTGCTGCGGATGTTCCAGCCGTGGATTTAATACGACTTGCGGGCCGGAGAAAAGAAATACTTCAGGCCACTGCGAAAGCGCTTCCGCAAATCCATGTTTCATCCAACCGACAGTTTGTCCGGCAACCAGAAAGGGCCGGAAATTTTTTGCTTGAAATCGATTGGATTCGGCAATTCGCGCAAGAAAGCTCAACTCTTACCCTCTGTAGATCGTCTGTCTTAATGCACTTGGAGCCTGAATAGTAGAGAACATCCCGAGACTATTCCAGGCCAATTACCGGCCAATGTATTAGTTTGCCGTTTGTCGATAGCAGGCAAACCTTTTTAGAGTTTCGCTCAGCATGGTTGCACAAAAAAACCCGGCCAAAGGCCGGGTTCTGTTTGCGTCGTCAAACCAACGGGTTTGACAGCCGATAGAGATTACTGGACTTCACAAACAAGCAGCGTGCCGTCAGCATCCGGACCGGTAGTGGTCAACAGGAAGCTATAGGTTCCTGGATCCAGACTAATCGCGTTGTTACTGAAACCGGAATCGCCAGCGACTGCGGTGTACTCGACGTTCAATGCCAAATCACTGGAAATGACAGTGGTGCCGTCGCGAGCGGTAAACTGGGTTCCCCAATCCGCATTCGCGATCTTGAACGGTGTACTAATCGCGCTATCGAAGGTCACAACTGCCTGGTACTGATTGTTGCCCTTGTAGGTCAGCTCATTAACATCTTCGGCAGAATCCCAACCTCCGGCAAGGCCTTCACCACGCAGATAAATAGACGCTTCAAATGCTGACGCTTCGGAGGAATCCGCGAGAGCGCTACAAGTCGACAGACCTTCGGCAGTTACCGTCAATACAGGCGCATCGGTATTAGAGGCGTTCAGTGAGAAGGTCACAACTGAATTGGCATCCAAGGTCAGGCCGATGTTACCGCCACCGCCAGGAACCAGGGCCAAAGGCTCGCCGATCACAACAGCGCTGTCGGCACCTAGGTTAGGATCAGCCCAGCCGGCCTCCGCTACTTTAAACTCGTAGCTGCCGGCATCCAGAGTCAGGGTCGTTGCATAAACGCCACTACCCTGGAAGGCCATTTCGTTACCGGTACCCCATCCATTCATGCTACCGCGCAGGTATACTGCCGTGGTGCCGTAAGGCGGGATAGCAGACAGATCCTTGGCGCTGACCGGCAAGCCTGCGCCTTGCGCACCAGCTTGAGGCTTGACAAATACCGCTGTGGTCAAAGCCGGAACAGTGAAGTCAGATCCACTCACGCTGGCTCCCATCACGACTGCGTCCGCTCCAGTAGCCTGCGTCGCATGCAGTTCGAACCCGCTGGCTCCCGAAATGGCAACCGTCTGTGCTGAAGCGCTTGCGTTAACGACGACCACAATCGCGTCAATGTTAGGATCAAGATCAGTCAATCCCGTGCCGTCATCAATCGTCATCGCGATCAGACCGGGAATCTGATCCGGACCGGTATTGCGGAAATCAACGCGGTCGTTGACATCATCCGCAGTCGTCAAGCGGAACAACTCACTGCCGGTACGAATCGACAGCAGGTCAAGGAACACGCTGTTGGCAAAAACGATATCGGAAGACATTGGCGCAGCGTCAGCTTCATCAATGATTCCTGAAATGACCGGCCAGTTACCGCCGTCTTTGTCTTCCCGCGGCAGACCGACATTCCAGTTATTGGTCATGTAGGTGAAATCCACTTTGTTGAACCAATCGCCGGAATCGAAGCTGTCACGCTGCATGGACTTGGAGCGCAGGATTTCAGCACCCATATGCAGGAACGGAATGCCTTGGCTCATCAATGGAATGCTCATACCAACCAGTTGCATCCGTACACGGTCTTCCGTGCTTACGCCGTCGGCAATCTTATACTGGTTGTTGTCCCAAAGCGTCTGGTTATCGTGCTTGGACACATAGTTGATAGTATCCGCAGGATCCTTGGCATAGCCGGTCGGCTGACCATTGTAGTCATACTGATAGCCAAGCGCAGGATCACCGGAAGCATTCACCAATACAAAGTTTTCCAGGTTACCGGCCATACCAACACGAATGTTATCGGTTAACGCCAACAGGGTTGCTTTGGTATCGTCGCTGCTGTCGCTCAGTTCATTCGGCTGAGTGAACAAGCCATTGGCGAAGCCCTGATTTTCCCGGAGTTGATTTTCGCTATCGAAGGGTCCACCACCGCGCACTGCATCACGCAGACGGTCGGTGAAGGTACCGACAGAAGTACCCGCCATATTCAACTGGGTCGCCTGTTCGAACTGCGCGTCATTGGCCACTTCACCGAAGTTCCAGCCTTCGCCGTAGAAGTACACATGGCTACGCACTTCCTGGACGGCTGCGAGCGCATCCATGATGCCCTGCTTCGGATGGTGCCCCATCAGGTCGAAGCGGAAGGAGTCGACGCGATAGTCACGAGCCCAGACGATTAATGAATCTTCTGTCAACTTCTGGAACATTTTGGATTCCGTTGAAGTATTGTCGCAGCAGGTAGACTTCTCGACCGCTCCGGAATCCACGTTCAGACGATGGTAGTAGCCAGGCACGATTTTATCCAATACCGACTTTTCAGAGTTTCCGGAAGCATTGGTATGGTTGTACACAACGTCCATTACCACGTTGAATCCCATGGCCTGCAACGACATGACCATTTCCCGGAACTCCAGAATACGTGTTGAACCTTCGGGATCCGTGGCATAGCTGCCTTCCGGCGCAGTGTAGTGGAAAGGATCATAGCCCCAGTTGAAGCTGTCGTATCCGCGCAGGTCGTTCATCAACGCTTGTGCGTCGCTGCCCGCTGGATCATAGGATTCCATGACTTCCTGCAGGGTCGTAGTATCGTCTACGTCAGAGGAGCAAATATCCGCATTGGCGTTAAGCGCACAGAACTCACCTTTAGTGCTGGTAAGGTCCGCACGCATATCGGTAAATTCATTGATGGTGGCGATATCGAAGGCTGGCAGCAGGTGAACATGAGTCAGGCCTGCGTCGCGCAATGCCTGTAAATGGGCAACACTGTCACGCTCAGCTTCGGTGTAGGCCATGAACTTGCCATCGTATGCGGCTGTGCCGTTCTCATCGTAGATACTGAAATCTCTGACATGGGTTTCATAAACGATAATGTCTTCAGGATTTTCCACCACAAAGCTGGTGTCGTTGGCTGCTTCATCCCATCCGGCCGGCTTCAATGCCGGATCGTCCATGTCTACCACCTGGCTGTATACGCTGTTGGTGGAAAGGCTCAAGGAATAAGGATCAGTCGTGACAAAAGTTTGCACCGAATCCAACAGATAGTGGTAGACGGTTACGCTGTATTGGTAGAAGTTACCGGACTCGTCCGCCGCACTTGCAAAACTCCAGACACCTGTGGCGGCATCTTCTGTCATTGCATTAGTCGACAACAGATTCTTGTCGGCATCATAGATCATCACTTCAACATTCTGAGCAGTAGGCGCCCATACCGAGAAAGTGGTTGTGCCATCAGTTACTGCACCAAGAGCAACATCCTTAGCGGCATCGGCATAAATATCATCGAGCGCACCACGGGTTTGAACCTTAGTTGCACCCAGAAGAGCGCCATCATCCGTAGCTGCGGTTACGACCAGCTGCTCTTTCAAAATGGATTTGACATCGGTTTCCGCAGGAATAGACCACATGGATAAAGAGCTAAGGTGGGGGAACATCGCCCTAGCGGCGTTCACAGCATCGGAATCGCCTGCTGCGGTAAGCGCAATCGCATTGCCTCCGGAGGCAGTTCCCGTTGTGGAATCTACAGAAATATCCGCAGTTGCAGAATGGTGCAGAGCGATATTACCCGAGCCACTATAGGCGATCAGGTTAGCCCCAACCCAGTGCGCTTTCGTGCCTTCCAATGCAACAGGCGGAGTTTCCAAAGGATCCGGGAACAGGGTGGCATTGCCTTCAAAGCTGAACAGGTCGCTACCCATGTCAGCCTTAACAAAGGTATGGTCCAAACCACCTAAGTCCTTGTCATCGCCCTTGTGAACAATGAAATTGAACTGAGTCCAGTCGCCGGAGGCGAAATCTACCACATAATACGCACCATACTTTTCGCTGATGCCTGTGTGCAGCAGAGGTGAGGGCCATTCGATGCCAACGGAGTCACCCGCGAAATCGGCACCGGCCGCATCCCAAAGATGCAGACCCCAGCCTTCATAGTTACCGTCTAAACGCTTGTAGTAAACGACAGCCTGACTTTCAGTCGGCTCAAAAAGATCGCCAGAGGGAGGAGGAGTGGTATCGTCATCGTCATTATCATTGCTACTGCTTGAGCAACCCACTGTAAGTGCGAGAATCAAGCAGAGCAAGATTGTGAGATAGCCACGCTGTTCGATCAGGTGACGAAATTTCATATTGGTCTTACCCTTGTTGTTGTTTGGAACCTAAGTCAGTGTAGATGTTTATACCTTCAATGCGAGAATCCGGGTCGAAGTATCGCGACGGCGCACTAAAAAAGTGCTCTGCCTGATTACGCCTTCGTCCGAAGAATTCGAATTGAAATAAGAACAAACCCCTACGCTGCACCAGCTACGAATGCTAACAATGCTTAGGTACACAGCCAAGCAGGGGGGAAACACCAAAACCGCCTTATTTCGCAGAAAAATACTCGCAAATTCAGAAGGTTACCTATACGTGCATGACATAACTCAAATATGGGGAGGGCAAATTCCCCTCCAAAATACTGCTTACACCCCTCACACCCCCCTGCAATACCCCCTTTGAAACCCTCTTTACCCTCCCATCTAACCCCCTATTTTTCAAATCTCATACCGCCGTAGGGCGTGAGCTACGCCTCGGTTTCTTCCGCCTCCTTCCTCCACCCGGTTTTCTGGCTAAACAACTAATATCAGAGGGGTTTTATATACAACAATCCTCCGGTAAATCCCGAATAAAAAGATTATCTCGTAGGAAATTTTCGAAAGGTGCGCTTTTAACGAAAGCGATAAGCGGATATCTGGCAAACAATAAAGGAAATAGAGGGTTGCAACGGTTTACAGAAGGTTTCAGGCACTGTCAGTCGCGCATCAGGCATGCTGTGCAAGCATTACCAACGCACCAACACATCGTCTTCCTGTATATTTAGCCGGGTAGGATCAGTGTTAAGTCTGCCCAAAGAAAACTCCGGCTGCACCTGACTCACCTGTAAGACTTGCTTCACGTCTGCCAGGTGAGTGCCTTGAAAGCGGGTACCGCTAAATAACTGCCTGGTACGATAGATTTGAAAACGATCTCCCGGGCGGATTCCGGAGTTTGCTCCCGATTCGAACAATATCGTGCGATCTTCGACCCGCGCTATTCTCGTCATAAAGGGCTGGCAACTTACATTGGCTTCGATGTCCTGGGCCATTCTACCCAACAGTTGCGCAACTTTTTGCCCGTAATCCAAATCCAGGAAAGCGGAAGACATAAAGGGGAGCTGTTGATAACGGTCAGCTATCCATTCACCGCTAACGGCATAGCGCTGCTCAAATAGTATTGCCCCGCTAAAGCCGTCATGGACAAACATATCGACCACAAAATTGCGTTCGAGGTCATTCAGTTCCCAGTACCGAAGCGTATTGGTGATCAAATCATTGGCATAGCTGTCCGGCGTGCGTAACGAAATATCCCGGACGATCCCCGATACCACAAACTGCACACCCAGCTCACGGGCTGCGTCCACCGCCTTGGTTAAGGTACGCTCGTGGGTTGCGGATGTGGGTGCGTTGATTAGTTCGCCGAACAGCCGGATATTGCTTGCCTCATGTATAAGCACTTCCTTGGAGGCGACCAGGTTGGTGGCGAGTTGGCTGGCAATACCTCGTTCCACACCTTGTAACCCGCCGATGGCAGCTTGCGAATGATTCTGCAGGGAAAATCCGAGGATCCCCAGATGTTTCCGATACACTCCGGCGCTGGGGGAGCGACAGACTTCCACCGAGCGGATATCTGCCTCATAGGTAACCCGCAGCATATCGCCGTCGACAATTTCCTGCATAGGCCGCAAATCATGAAGATGCGCTTTACCACGTACTTCCAGGGTGGACTCGGTAACACGCCCCAACTCGACTCTGTCGCGACTCGAGACACTGGCTCCGACCTGCAGCGTCGCCTGATGCAAGGCATCTTCCCGCGCCATTTTCCGGGCAGCGGCAAGATCCCCGTTGACGATCACCCCAGTACCGGAAACCTCGATAATCTGCGCCTGTGCAGAAATTGATCCGAGCATCAATAACACGGATAGAAGTAGCGCGAGCTTACTCATCGGTCGCCTCCTAAAATTCCGGCTCATCGTCCCGGGAAGATTTCCCTAAAAAGTACAAACCGGAAGTTTCCGTAGGAGGCGAATCCATACTGGCGTGAATTTGCGGATCAGCATGGGGAAGCGGCATACGGCATTCCTCCGTATAACGGAAATAGTTGACGTTGGTCAGGCAGGCACGGAACCGCGAACTCAGCACGACTTCGAGCACCGTCTCATATCCTCCTTCTTTCATGCCGGATACGCTCAACACCCGTGCACCGCGAATCACGCTATCGACAATGCCGCGAAATTCGTCGTGCTCCAACACCAAAGAATTCACTGTCGACGTACCATAGATGACCGTTCCATATATCCGTTCCACCAGCGCCCGGTAGGCATCCAGTTTTGAGGCGCGCATGGCGAGCAGGCGGTACCGGGGCGACTTAGCCTGCTCCTCTTTCTCTAAGGCTCCATAGCCGGATACGCGAATCACAATAGGGTCGTAATTGGCCTGAGGCTGATGCGCCACTATATAATGGCATCCGCTTAAACCGCCAATGCTGAACAGCAACCCGATTAGCAACCCTCGCCAGACTCTGCTTTGGACCACTGCCGACTGAAACCACCACATGTTTTTGATCCTCTACTGTACGATCATCGGCAAATACTTGCCGTTTTTAGACGCATCACCCGTTATAACGCTTATATTGAAAAGTCCGTGCCAGAATTCATCCGTCGCCTGGAATGGCACATTGCAACGAATTCGGTGCGCTTGCCCGAAAACGCCGGGAAAGTTAATCTGCGCCTTTCGAATCAACGGAAATTACGATGCAGAAATTCTTGGTCGGTGGCGCGGTACGCGATCAGCTATTGGGAATCACGAGCAGCGACAGAGACTGGGTAGTCGTTGGCACAACACCGGAACAAATGCTCGCTGCCGGCTTTCGCCAAGTAGGCGCCGATTTTCCCGTGTTTCTTCACCCGGAATCTCAAGAAGAATACGCCTTGGCCCGCACGGAGCGCAAAAGCGGAAAAGGTTACACCGGATTTATTTGCGACTTCTCGCCGCAAGTAACCTTGGAGGAAGATCTGAGGCGGCGGGATTTGACCATCAATGCCATGGCGTTGGACGAATCCGGCACTCTGATAGATCCCTTTAAGGGTCAGGCAGACCTGCAAAATCGACAATTGCGGCATGTTTCCGAGGCCTTCGTTGAAGATCCCTTGCGTGTCCTGCGGGTTGCCCGATTCGCCGCGAGATTTGCCTCCAGCGGATTTCAAGTGGCTCCCGAGACCTTACGCCTCATGCAGCAAATTGCCGAATCCGGAGAACTGGCCAGCCTCACTGCCGAACGCATCTGGTTGGAAACAAGCAAGGCTTTAAGAGAATCCCAGCCCGCCATTTATTTTGAGGTTATGCATGAAACCCGGAGCTTGAGAGAAGTCATGCCGGAGTTGGATCGCTTGTTCGAGGTTTATCCGAACCACAGGCCCCACAGCAGCGCAGCCGAGTTCAGCCTGCAACGCCTCACGGCGAGCAGCGTTGCCGGGCATAGCGTCGATATTCGGTTTGCTGCACTGGTTCACCTTCTCGGAATGGAAAACTCCGGTGCCGGCCAATCGACTAACAATATCGAAACCGGCGCAAATACTATTCGTCAACTATGCAACCGCCTAAAAACCCCAAAATCCACCCGTGAACTGGCCACACTGGTATGCCGCTATCAAGAGCCCATAACCGATGCGCTTACGCTTTCGCCAGAGCAGGTATTAACCATATTTGACGGCTGCGATCTCTGGCGGAAACCGGCGCGGTTTGCCGAGATATTGCAAACCTGCGAAGCATTGTGCAATGCCGGCGCCAGATCGTTTTACTCCCGGACATTTTTAGAAGCAGCGGCACAGAGCTGCCGGGACCTGAAGATCCAGCCTTTGGTTGAGTCCGGCCTTAAGGGGCTGGAGTTGAAATCCAGGATCCGCAGCCGGCGTTTGGAAATCATTGCAGAAAGGCGAAGAAGCGCACCTAAAGTCTAAAGCCCTTCCCTCCGGGTTGCGACCAAAGCGGAATTTAGAACGTATCTGCCTCCTTGTATGATTGGATAAATTTCACACAGGTCATCCTGACACCCGAACGGGTGATACTTAATAAGATCAAACCTCTTCAGAAAGGAGTTTCCCTACATGACGGAACAAAGCAAAGTCGTTATCGCCGCAGCAACCCGCACACCCATCGGCGCATTTGGTGGGGCACTGGCGACCATCCCCGCCGATGAGCTCGGCAGTCTGGTGATTAAAAAGCTTCTGGAACAGACCGGCGTAGAAGCCGGACAGGTTTCGGAGGTCATCATGGGGCATGTGCTCACCGCCGGTTGTGGTCAAAACCCCGCCCGGCAAGCCGGCAGTAAGGCGGGTTTGCCCAATTTCGTCCCGGCGATGACCTTAAACAAGGTCTGCGGTTCCGGCTTGCGCGCCGTCCAGTTGGCAGCACAGTCAATCGCGGTCGGCGAAGCGGAAATCGTCATCGCCGGCGGTCAGGAAAACATGAGTTTAGCCCCACACATTTTGCCCAGAAGTCGCGATGGACAGCGCTTGGGCAACTGGTCGATGGAGGACAGCATGATTAAAGACGGCCTCTGGGATGCTTTTAATGACTATCACATGGGAATCACCGCTGAAAATATTGCCGCCAAATACGAAATCAGCCGGGAAGAACAAGATGACTTTGCGGCCCTATCACAAAATAAAGCGGAAACCGCTCAAAAGACGCATCGCTTCGCAGAAGAAATCTGTCCGGTAAGCGTTCCCCAGCGCAAAGGCGATCCTGTCATCGTGGACACGGATGAAAATCCACGTCATGGCGTAACTGCGGAATCACTTGCCAAACTGCGTCCAGCATTCGTCAAAGACGGCACGGTAACCGCAGGCAACGCCTCCAGCATCAATGACGGTGCGGCGGCGGTCTTGGTCTGTAGCGAAGCCAAAGCGAAGGAGTTAGGACTGACCCCGCTAGCCAGCATCGCCAGCTACGCCAATGCCGGCGTCTGTCCAAGCATCATGGGTACCGGCCCGACCCCTGCCAGCCGCCGCTGCCTGGAAAAAGCCGAATGGAGCATAGAAGAACTGGATTTGATCGAAGCCAACGAGGCCTTTGCAGCCCAGGCAATTTCGGTTAATCGCGATATGGGCTGGGATCTCGACAAGGTGAATGTAAACGGCGGCGCTATCGCGCTTGGTCATCCGATCGGGGCATCCGGCTGCCGGGTATTGGTGACCCTGTTACACGAAATGATAAAAAGGGATGTGAAGAAAGGCCTGACTACCCTTTGTGTCGGTGGCGGCATGGGTGTGGCGATGGCGCTGGAGCGCTAATTCAGTTAGGTGTGCCAGCAGGGAGATGTTGATTTGCAGTTAAAAGTGACCCGGCATTTGCATCTAATATTGACCCGCCTTAGTCGCCAAAGTATGGCGTAGTTTGTTGTATTTTAACTAGCTATTTCTTCCTTTCTTTTCTGTTTGCTTTGTTGAGTGTTTGAATTGATAAGTGTCATTACCTGTTTCTATGATATGGCAATGATGGGTAAGTCGGTCTAATAGAGCGGTGGTAAGTTTGGCATCACCAAATACTTGCGGCCACTCAACATAAGGCTCCATTTTGGAGCCTTTTTCGTCTTCCTTAAACCATGATATAGACTAAGCAACACCAAATACGTCGTAACCCAAATCACCTAGTACCGCGAGTTCAAGTTGGTCGTATTCGCGAACCACATCCCCCGCAGCTATGCTGTCTGCCATGACAAAGTTTCCGATGGCTCTATCATCCCAATGGCTCAGACTGCCTGGCACCCAGATCCCTGGTGCTAGTACTTCTAAGCCGTCACCGTAAGCTGTAATAGTTGCGGCACCATTAAAGGTCACCAAATCACTTGTCAAATCTGCCACGTCGCCAATAAATTGGGCGGAGGCATCGACTAATGGACCACTCGGACCATGCAACAACAGGTCCCAGTTTGTGAAGGTCGGTTCGCTGAATAGGCTTGTTCCGTCACTGTCGATCAGGCTCAATACGCCTAGTCCGTGCGTTACTTCATGCAGCAATACCGAGAAAAGATCAAACTCATCGGAATCAGGTATAGCTAACGTGTTCTCCCAATTGCGTCCGAAATCCACGGTAACCACCATATCCGCTCCTCCAGGCGCAGGATCAATACCCGTCGTAATATGATCGAAAGCGTAGCCGTATTGAATACCGCCTACTGTGTAATACGAACCACCGGTGGCTAGATTACCGGTACCGTCGATCTCCGATACCGCGACTTGCACATCTAAATGACCATCCTCGTTCAGAATGCTGCCGATATAGTCCAACACGGCTTCAAATGTGGCTTGTCGGGCTGCTCCATGAGTTGGATCATCGAAACCGAAATTGGAGTTTTGTACTTCGTCCAGGTATTCAACGGTATAGCTAAAGCCAGTTGGGGGAGTATCCTGAATAACGATAAAGCCAACTGTTTCGGTGGTATGGTTGGTCTCTGTATTGGCAGACTGTTCTTCCTCGACTTTAACTTCAAAACTTGAATCCGTCAGGTTCTGAATCCGTAGGGCAGAGGTGTCGCCTCCGTCCGTGGACTGCATGTCTGCAAACAGCAGCGGATCGGTTACCGGACTGAAGGTTTCGGACACAAAACTGTGTTTTACCCGATCCCCCGTACTCCCGGTCTGAATATTTAGCACATGGCCTAGGGTCGTGGTAATCGATCCGGTCCCCGAAATCGCAAGATAGCCCACGTCTTCTGTGACATGACCGCTAGTCGATTCCTGCTCTTCAATTTGGACTTGGAAGGAATCCAGATCGATCTTCTGTAGTCGGCTGGCAACTGCGCTAGAATCATTGGTCGTCGAAATCTGCGACATCAAGGTAGGTACGGCATTAAAGGCTTCCTGGAACGCGCGTGTCTGCTGATTGGTGTTGCCATCGACAATACCTGCCTCAATTTCAAGACCACCCAGGTCGTAATGGCCCGCCTCAATCACCATATAGCTCAGCGATTCCAGACCGTGAGTTCCATCGAGATAGTCCCATTCGTCTAGCTGAAATTCGGCACTGTCACTGGTGACATTGCGAACTCTTACGGTAAGCGGTTCAGCATCATTAAATGTAGGCGGACTGAATATCACAACTGCATTGGTATAGCTTTGATTAAAGCTCAAGGTATGCCATTGCGCGCCATCGGTTTGCGCGACGGTGACTTGTCCGGTTTCGGCACGCAAGGTTTCACTTGAGGTCGGGGTAATATCGATGGCAACCGAACCGGAGACAGTATCGATACCGTCGGACAAGATGTAGTCGAAACTTGCCGGGCCTGTATATCCCGGGTCCGGACTAAAGGTCACGACGCCGGCATTAAGGCTTACCGAGCCATTCACGGGATTGTTGACGCCGGTAATCGTTAGACTATCGTTATCGGCATCGCTGTCGTTGGATAACAGGTCCGCAACATTGATCACAAGATCCGTATCCTGTAATCCAATGGCGGTGTCATCCGTCGCGACTGGAGCGGTATTTACCGCGGCCAAATCGATGGATACGGTTCCCTGGTTCGTCAACGCGCCATCCGAAACAATATAAATGAAACTTGCCGTACCGGCATACCCTGCGTCGGGTGTGAAGGTAACAATGTCCCCAGTTAAATCGACTGTGCCATTTACTGCACTACCGACCATGGAAATGCTTAGGCTATCGCCATTGGCGTCTGTATCGTTTGCTGTAAGGTCGCTGACATTCAGCACCAGTGGAACATCCTGTGTTCCGGCAAAGCTATCGTCATTGGCTACCGGTGCCGTATTGAGTTCAGCTAAAATATCAATCGTTACCAGGCCAGTATCAGAATCGATTCCATCGGATACGATGTATTCGAAACTTGCTTCGCTTGTGAAGCCAGTTGTTGGCTTGAAGATTACTTCGTCACCAATGAGGTTTGCCGATCCATTCACGGCAGTACTGACCGATGGGATCGAGAGGGTATCCCCATCGGCATCAGAATCATTAGCCAGCAAAAAAGAGACATTGATAACAAGATCGGTGTTCTCTGTCCCGTTGGCTGTATCGTCCGATGCGACTGGTGTAGCGTTAACTGCGGTAATCTCAATGTTTACGGTCCCTATATCACTATCGATCCCGTCGCTCACTTCATAGTCGAAGCTGGCTGGACCCGTAAAACCGGCCTCAGGAGTGAACGTAATGACAGTCCCATCCAGAATCACTGCCCCATTAGAGGCATTACTGACCGACATAATTGACAGACTATCTGAATCAGCATCACTGTCATTTGCTAAGAGGTCGGCGGTATTAATGCTAAGCGGGGTATCCTGAGGGCTATTGGTCGCATCGTCTATCGCCACAGGCGCATTGTTTCCAGCAGAAACATTGACTGTGACAGTGGCAACGGATGAAGCGGTACCGTCTGATACGGTATAGTCGAAGGTCGCTACGCCGACGAAACCGATATTTGGTGTGAAACTGACCGTATTACCATCCAAATTTACCGAGCCATTTGTCGCATTGCCGACGGCGGTCACGCTTAAGGGGTCAGCATCTGCGTCAGAATCGTTTGCCAACAATTCACTAACGACAATACTAAGCACCTGATCCTGTGCTCCTACAAAGGTATCTTCTTGAAGTAACGGTGCGCGATTTCCTTGATAGCCGTCGTTTTCCGGCAGTATACCTTCAGGTACCGCATCTGGATCTGCCGTCAGTGCGAATTGGTCTAGCCAAAAATAGTCATCCACGCCACGCATAGTTAAGGTATGTGTTCCAGCTGTCAGCGAATGGGTCGTGACGGCGTCGGTTGCTTCATACACCCTTACATTGCTGAAGACATGCTCTGCAGCCGCGTTGGCATCATCATCCGCAACGAAAAACAGGTTCGAGAAGTTGCCGCTATAATATTGCCCGACAGGTATCTCAAAGTGCTGAATATCTCCATCTCCCGTATACTCGAAAGCACGATAATTCCCCCAATTTTGGGTGCCATAAATCTGAAACGTATAATTTTTACTGATTGATGTATTGGTATCGAAGCCAATCCCATGAATTTCGCCTTGATTATCCGCATAAAAGTCAAAGGCTAAGATTGTGTTTGCCGTGATAACATAATCGTTATCTAGCATTTGCCAGCGATTTCCTTCCATATAAAGGGAAGAATGTAAGGCTTCGATTTGCCCCGTGTTCGCTTTGTCTTGCCCATTACCATAGGCAACAGCAGTAGATAGGTCTTCCTCAAGTCGTTCGTGGCCTTGGACCTTATCCCAAAGAAATGGCACATCGGCACCAGGGGGAAGGTCGGGATCAAAAATAGTATTCCATTGATAAACAGGTCCATCATCTATCTGGATTAGAACACTGTTATCTTCAGCGTCTTCAGCCAACGATCTGCCCCAAAGGGTGTAGTCGCCGTCTTCTGGAACCACAAAATTAAATGTGACATTTCGA
This sequence comes from Hahella sp., assembly GCA_028280065.1. Lineage (GTDB taxonomy): Bacteria > Pseudomonadota > Gammaproteobacteria > Pseudomonadales > Oleiphilaceae > Hahella. The sequence goes on along the minus strand of JANQMN010000043.1, from coordinate 4,607 downwards.
ATGCTTCCTGAGCCAATCTCAATCACATCGTTGTAGGAAGCACCCGTAGTCTGTAAAACCTCCGCACCTGAAATAGAGTGAGGGGTTTCGAAGACAATAAAATCGCCTCCCTGTGTGACTTCGACGACAACAGTGGCTGAGCTTTCGATTTCCTGGTCGGTAACTGTATATTCGAAACTTGCGCTACCGATATAACCAGCTTCTGGAATGAAGGTGATCGAACTGCCACTGAGTTCAACAGTTCCGTGGGAGGCGTTGCTGACATTCACAATAGTTAACGTGTCATTTTCTTCATCCGTATCGTTATGGAGTAAATTGTCTGCGCCAATAATCAATGGTGTGTCTGCCAAACCGACCAATATGTCGTTAGCGGCAATCGGGGCGTCATTAACCGCTTTTACATCAAGGGTAAAGATCTCCTCAATAAAGCCGTTATATGGATCAGTTGCTCTCACTACAATATCCAGTGCTCCTACCTGATAGCTCTGCGGAGTACCTTCAAGAACATCCCCGTTCAAGGTCAACCAGCTTGGTAATTCTGAACCGGCGACTAAGCGCGCATCCAGCGAGAGCGGATCACCCTCCGGATCGCGAAAGACACTTGTTAAATCCAGGGAGTAAAGTGTGTCTTCAAACGCCTCTTGATCATCAATGGCAATCTCTAAAGTAGGCGCAAGGTTACTTTCCAGAGATTCGATATATGCAGCAACTTCCGCCGCGGAATAGGCTTCTGTTTCGAAATCCAATGCGACGCGATATTGTTCTCCCAAAAAGTAGTCTTGGATTGTGACAGACTCACCGAGTACTCCCCATGACAACATCAAATCATCGTCGTTCTTCGAAAAACTAAGATCCTGAATAACTAGTTCGGTAGTTCCATCATTGAAGTTAAACTCAATCGTACCAAGACCGTCTTCCTCAATGATAAGGGTATCCCCGGCAGAATGGATAAACAGGTTTTCAGTGGTAGGGTTTTCGGAGCTCCTTGTGATGAAGTACCAATCATCTCCACCTCCCCCAACCAGGATATTGTTACCTTCAGATCCTTCAAAGTAGTCATTGCCTTCTCCACCAACCAGATAGTCATCGCCTTTTCCTCCTAGAAGCGAATCATTTCCATCATTCCCATAAAACTCATCGCGATCATCTCCGCCGCGAATCACGTCTCGGTAATTGCTACCGTATACGATATCCAGACCGTTGAACGTCGGTATATCGGTTTCCTGAACAGCTAGCGATGCATCAATGGTGTTATCGTTGTTGTCACCGTAAAAAATGCCTTGCGTTTCTAACAGCATTCTCATCCCGAGCGGATCATAAATTACACCAGCTATGCTAATTTCATCAATTGTCGCGATATTAGGATTGTTATTAATATTGAGAAACGGCAGTGTAATCGTCCCGGCGTGTGAACCGGATGATCTGTGAACTGAAATTTCCAACTCATCATCAACTATCTCAAAATCCAGTTGAGAGAGAGGGATATTTTCGTCAATGACCAGTTTTTCCACATCGTTGTTGGAGCTTCCCGTACCACCATAAATGTAGAGATTATGATCGTAGTAAGTGTTTAGAGAATTAAAGTAGAGATACGTATCGTCGCCTGCATTACCATAGGCATAGGTATCGGTATCCCATACATCATGAAATACACTTTCATAACCGATGGCAATGACGTCGTTTCCATCGCCTCCGTTTAGATAACCGGGCACACTCGAAAGATTGACAAGCAAATCATCTCCTGAACGACCATAGAGATCACTTCGCGAATAGTTGAAGGAACGATTCAGGACCAGTATGTCATTGCCTTCACCGCCGTCAGCGCCGCTCCCGCCGGCGGTGACTATATAGTCATTGCCGGTAGTCCCGGCTCCACCATTGTAGTCATAAAGAAAACCGGGTTGATCGTTGGGCATTCCAAAGCCATCGTAAGTAAGCGGCCCAATGGGTTGGGCCATCACCGCAAGATCTTCAGTTGTCCAAATAGTCCCGTCAGACTCAAATTCGATCCAGTCGATTCGATCTGTTTTAAATAGCATGCGATCATTTTCGGTTAGCTCAAGCACATATTCATCACCCCCACCTAGGATTGTAAAATCGGCTGGCGACAAATCGGCGACCACTTGGATAATGTTAGTATCTTGAACGGAGTCAATAATTTGATCTTCGCCATTACTAAGGTAGTCGTTTACATAGGATTTCTCGTTCTCACGCGCTACGGTAAATTGGTAGATATCATTACCTGGACCACCAATTAGCTCATCATTGCCACCTTCACCGATAAGGATATCGTCTCCTTCTCCTGCTACCAGTAGATCATTGCCGTTCCAGCCAACCAAAAGATCATTACCCCCGTAACTACGCATTTCAGTCCAGTTAGCGTTGGCAAAATTTTCATGTGCAATGATTATGTCATGGGCGTCGAGAGTGGAATCTGTATACAGCTCCATATAACGGTAGTTAGGAGTGACGTTAGTATTACCCCAAGTTTTCCAGAAACCATACTCGGGATGGTTCGTTATACTGGCCCCGTATTTAGTCCATTCTGAATCTGTGAAATCCATTACGATGCCATGCACCGATAGGAAATCGGTTAGGGTGGTGCCGGTATCATGAAAATAAATTTCTTGGAGCGGTGATGCCCAGCTTTCATATTGGTTCTTGAAGAAAATTGAATCGTCAGGATTGTTTCGAAAAGTAATTTCCAGATCATCCCAGCGGCGGCGAATGATCACGTCCTCTGGCTGTATATCAAATAATTCGATACGGTCAATGTTCCCAATTTCATCATGGCCATCACCGGCGGAGAAGAACATAGTGTCGAAATCTCCTGACAGGCTAGCAGTTCGGTCGGCTCCATGGGTCCCTCCACCATATATTTGGTCATTTCCAGTTCCGCCGGTGAGGAAATCGGAACCCACTCCGCCAATTAGAACATCGTCTCCTTCGCCTCCCAAAAGGGTGTCATTGTCACTGCCGCCATATAAGCCGTCGTGCCCGGCACCTCCATCCAGCACATCATCACCATCATGCGTTAGTGATGTGGCTTGCCAATGTATTCCGCTATCACCACCATACAAACTATCGCGACCACCATTGCCAATCAGATGGTCGTTTCCATCATTACCATCCACAAAATCGTCAAAGGCATTCCCGGTATAGGTATTGTTTTCGGCAGAAAGACTTTCGACGTTAATAATCAACCGTTGATTACTTGGTCGCGCAGGTAGGTTTTCGAAACCAGAGAGTACACCATCATCGAATTGGATGGTCATTTGTGCCAGATCGCTATTACGTAGGACAATGCCTTGACGTACATAACTGGGGATTGTACTCGTCGACCATGTATCAAAAACTAGCGCTGTGAATCCTTCACGCTCCTCTGCATAAAAGATATCCGTTGTATTGGCATAAACACGCAGAGTATTACTGCCTTCCGAATCCTCAATCCAGCTAATGCCGTCAGTATATGAACCGCTAACAAACGTATGTTCATACGTATCATTTCCGGCCCCTCCATATAACATATCGCGATGACCGCCACCACGAAGTAGGTCATCACCAGCGCCGCCGTACAAGGTATCATTCCCTGCACCTCCGTCCAGCAAGTTTGTCTGATTACCGCCGATCAATAAGTCCGTCCAACCTTCGCCGTAGAGGTCCCCGTCCTCCAATGCGACGAGAATATCTTCTCCATTACCCGCGAAGGCTTCTCCGCCTTGTTCCAAGATCACGATGTTAGTCGCAGCATCTAGTGTCAATGTGCGCGTATCTTTGGCTGTAATATGGCTCTGAAAACCCTCAAATAGTGGCGTCGGGATGCCGGCATCCAATTCATACACAAGATCCCCAGGTAACGGGGTAAAAGGGTCTAGGCTGTAGGTTGCTATACGATCTAGGTTTTCAACGTCCTGGTAGTCTGGCCAAGTTGAAACGAGCGTTTGTGGGGTGCTTTCGCCAAACTGCACCTTCGGATAGTCGGTGACTAATATGCTGTTTTCTGCATCTATTGACAGCACGTACCCACTGTTATTGCGATACAGTTCTATATCTTGGATAGTCACAGACGAATCAAACAGAATTACATCCTCGCCTTCTTCATCTACGATAACGTCATGACCATCTCCATAGGCATAAAAGTAGATGTCATTTCCTGAATGACCATCCAGCCGATCATTACCCAAGCCACCATCAATGTAGTCATCACCGCTGCGATCCCATATCGAATCGTTGCCGGCAGATCCGAATAGAATATCGTCGTCTCTACCTGATTTTACTTCTGTGGTGACAAATACCGTTGACCCATAGTTATCCGGGACGATCAGGACGTCATCATGCCTGTAGTTATGAATGTCAATATAAAAATGATTTTCTGTTACTTCCCAGCTAGCAATGTCATTGTCACTATAGGTCGGTCCGTAAATGTCGAAGAGGTCGAGAAGATCGAAATCAATAAATCGTCCTATGGAATTGATCGCTGTAATGGGATTCCCACCATTTTCAACTCTCTGCAAATCGGTTCCATTCGGGATGAGTATACGATCCTGACGAACATCGCCGTTTTCATGAGTAATAACCAAGTTGCCAAGTAAGTTGCGAATGCCGAC
>JANQMN010000026.1 GCA_028280065.1 Hahella sp. | reverse complement strand
TCCGGCGATAGCAGGGCATTGTCATCGCCTTGCCGCATCCCCTGCAATTCGGCGAGCTTGGCTTCGGTTTCCTGAAGCCTGGTCTCCAGTTCCCGCTGTTGATCGGCAAACTGCTCTTCTGCACTACGCCGCAAATCTTCGACCACTTCAAACGGACGCGAGAAGCGACCGCGGGACCGGACATTAATCAAATCTGCATTGCCGGACAGATTGTCCAACGAATTCACCAGGAAGTCGCCGTTGTTGGCCCACGGACTGACAATCCGCTGGCCGAAAAACTCCTGTACCTGTACCCAGAGGCGGTCGCTTAAAAGATCCGTATCGGCAACGACAACAACATTCAAGGCGTCGGTAGCAGTGAATTCGGGCATGATAGTGCGGGTGACAAACTCCGGTTCTTCGGGTTCCGCCGGGGTATCCGATGCTGTATCTTCGGTTGCCTGTCCGCCATTTTCATCAACAGCGGATTCGGCTGCTTCCTCAGGCTTTTCAACTTCCTCTTCGATTTGAATTCCGTTTGGAAAAGCCGTCTTCGCCGCACCTTCAATGCGCGCCGCAATGACGTGGCGTTCGCCGCTCGGCGTAAAGTCGTTCATCAGGGCCTCTGGATTTTCCAAGCGCTCGAACTTGCCGATATCCAATGCATTCGACTCGTTACTCGATTGAATCAACGGAGTTACTTGTGTTTCCCTGCCGTCCAACAAATCCAGAATACCGGCACTGGAAATATTTATGTTCTCCAGTCCGGCCAGAATAATATCTTCTTTTGCCAGTGCTTCCGGACCCAGGCCCAACAACGCGATATGCCGCTGCGGGTTCCGCTGCGGACCGACACCGACCACAAGACTATTGGCAAAATCTCCCAAAACAGCATTTTCTCTAAGCTTAACGCCCCAGGCTTCGAGCAATGGGCCCAAGTCCGAACTGCGCGAATGCCCCCCAGCCATCATCATCGGCAACGGTTGATCCTGCTCCGCAACCGGGTCGACATAAGCAATTACACGACCACCTGCCATGGCAAACTGATCGATGGCAAACAAGGTTTGTTCAGGAATGTCTTTCGGGTGAATGATCATCAGAACATCGATGTCTTCATTAATTTTTTCGGCATCGAATTCGATAAACTCGACATCGAAAAGATCCTCGACAAATTGCATGAAAACCCAGGCAGGCAGCGGCGCTTGCCGATACATGTCCATGCCGCCATTGACATCCAGTCCAGCCATGATCCCGATCAGAGGAGGTGCATCACGGTTCAGGTTGAAGATCAGTTGGCTTAGGGTATATTCCAAATGCTGCTCTTTGTCGGGCTGAAAGAAAGGAACAACTTCCTCTTTCAATGGCTCGACTTCTTCCGCAAAGGGGTTATCCTCCTGTTCCACCGCGCCTTCCGGCATCACCCGGCCAACCAGACCGAAGAACAGGCTGTCGTTGGCAACACCCACAGGAATCGCTTGCAATCCGGCGAGGGTGGCTTGATCCTCTTCTTCCGAAAACGGTTTGGGATCAACGAAGTTCAGTTTGATTCGACCTTTGGAAAGCTCTTGAAACTCCAGCAACAACTCCTGAACCCGTCGGGCGTAGGCGCGCAGCGCCGGAAGATCCTTGGTCACTTCCTCGGAAAGATACAGATCGAGCGTGATATCCTTTTGCAGATTCTGCAATATGGCGCGCGATCCATCGGAAAGCGTATACAACCGGTTTTCAGTAAGATCCCAGCGGAAACCAGTTAAGCCGGTATGAATCACTAAATTAAAAAGTATTAAAGCCAGTAGGCTGCCGATTAGTACGACCGAAGTACGTTTCATCCCTTATCTCCTTACCGTATGCCGCACCAGGTGCACCGTTATTCCGAGGCCAAAGGCCATGATTGAAAGAAAATAAAGCAGATCACGCAAATCGATAACACCACGGGAAATGGAAAGAAAATGCCGCCAGAAACTGAAGTTAGCGACCAGGTCCAGCACTTGGTTGGAGGCCCAGGCAGTGAACAAATCCAGCACCGGGGGAAAGCCCGCTGCCACCAGCACCAAGCAGGCCACCAGGGTTAATACAAAAGCAATCACTTGGTTTTGGGTGGCGGCAGACAATGCTGAGCCGATTGCCAGAAATCCGCCCGCCATAAACCAGCAGCCGATATAGCCGGCAAGAATTGCCCCGTTATCCGGGTCTCCAAGATAATTCACCGTCAACCAGAGGGGAAACGACAACATCAAGGCAAATCCCACAAACAGCCAGGCAGCCAGAAACTTGGCCATTACCCAGGTGAGTGCCGGAACCGGCAGGGTCAGCAGCAGTTCAACCGTGCCAGACTTCCGTTCTTCCGCCCACAGGCGCATGGTTAGCGCGGGCACCAGCACCAGGTAAAGCCAGGGAATGAAATTGAAAAATACCGCGAGATCCGCCTGGCCGCGCTCAAAGAAGCTGCCAAGGTAAAAAGTGCAGATGCCGCTGAGGACAACAAAGATCACCGTGAAAAGATAGGCTAACGGCGTGGCCAGATAGCTAAGCAATTCGCGTTTGAAGACAGTCAGGATCATGCCGCGTCCTCCTTGGTCAAGCGCCGGAACACATCATCCAGCCGACCCCGTTCGATATGCAGTTCTTCGACATCCCAGTGTTCGTCCTGAATCAGACTATTGACCGGATGCAAAAGGGAAGCACCCGGTTCCGGCAGCAAAATAAAGGACTTGTCGTCGACCCTCTCCACTTCCATCACGCCTTCCAATTGACCCAGTTTATCCAGGGCTGCCGCCTCTTCGCTAAAACGAATAAAAAGAGACTTGTGATAGCGGGATTGCTCGGCAAGCTCGGCCGGCGTACTGTCAGCAACAATCTGGCCTTTGGCAATAATAACCACGCGGGAGCAGAGAGCTTCGACTTCTTCCAGAATGTGAGTTGAAATGATCACGATCTTGTCTTTCGAGAGGTTTTGAATCAGTTCCCGAACATCATGCTTTTGATTGGGGTCCAAACCGTCGGTAGGCTCATCCAGAATCAGCACCTGCGGATCATGGATCAGCGCCTGGGCCAATCCGACGCGCCGTTTATATCCCTTCGATAGCGTTTCGATGGGTTGTTGCAGGACTTTTCGCAAGGACACCTGACTGGTAACCTGGTTAAACCGTTGCTCCAGTTCCTGCCCTTTCAGCCCTCTGACTGCGCCGACAAACTTTAGGAAGGCGCTTACCGTCATTTCCCCGTACAGCGGCGCGCCCTCGGGTAAATAGCCGATCAATGCCTGGGCTTTCAGCGGATTCGCCACTACGTCGTGATCCATGACCGAAATTTCCCCAGCCGTGGGTTCAATGTATCCGGTAATCATGCGCATGGTCGTGGACTTACCAGCGCCGTTGGGTCCCAGGAAACCGAGAACCTCTCCAGGTCGAACCTGAAATGAGATCCCCCGTACAGCCTGCAGAGCCCCATAACTCTTTTGAAGTTCTTGCAATTCAATCATCTTGTTATTTACGCTTGAAATGATTCGTCAACTATCCTTACCCATAACTAAACCAGCCGCTTTGTGCAGCAAACTGATTTATTAGAGTTGGCGGTACCTGCCGGTCTACTCCAGACACAGGGCCTGAATATACGGCATTTGGCCTGGAAATTACGGGCAATTGCGGGTGACAAAGAATAAGTATTGAATTGCCGCAATGCAAGATCTTACGAACCGCCGATAAATTAACAGTTTGTCAGACGCTTCAACCAATAGGTTTAAAATTCCGGCTAATCGATCAGTTTTACCGCTTTTGACCAATGCACTACTTGGCTTGTTAGCCACGCAGCCGCTAAAATAGTTGGCTGTTTCCATGCCATCCCGCCCTTTGTTGAGACTATTGCATGTTTGATTTCGGTCGCTTTTTCTTCAACTTACTGCGCAAGATCTTGTTTCTTTGGGTCCGCACTGAAGCTTCCAGCCACGATGCCCGAAACTTGGCCCTGGATCCGGAAAAACCGGTCGTTTATGTTCTGCAACATAGCGCTCTCAGCAGCAAATTGGTCTTGGAAGAAGAAGTGCAACGCGCAGGTCTTCCCTCGTCCCAACAACCCTTGACCATCGCGGATCAGGTGTTGTCCAAGAGTCACCTGTTCCTGATTTCCGAGAAAGGCCAGTTCTTCCGGCGCCGTTTCAGCCCGATTATTCAGAATCGTTTGAAAAAGCTGGTGCAGGCCGCAAAAGTTGACGACGAACTGGATGTGCAAATTGTTCCGGTATCCATCTACTGGGGACGCAGTCCGGATAAGGAGAAATCGCTCTTTAAGTTGATGATGGCCAACTCATGGACAGTAGCAGGGCGTATCCGCCAGTTCTTTCTGATCCTTATTCATGGCCGCAATACCATGATTCAGTTCAGCGCCCCCCTGTCCTTGAGGCAGATCGTCTCGGATAGCACAACGGCCGATATTGCCAGCCGCAAACTGGCCCGGGTCTTACGCGTACACTTTCGACGTATCCGCCAGGCAACGCTCGGGCCGGACCTTTCGCACCGCCGCACCCTGGTTTCCCGGCTTATCCGCTCGCAAGCGGTGAAAGACGCCATTGAAGACACGGTACGGAAAGAAAAAACAACGACAGCCAAGGCAAGCAAAAAAGCCTTGAAGTATGCGGACGAAATTGCTTCGAACATGTCCATCGCGACCATAAGGTTCCTGGAAATTTTCCTGTCCTGGGTTTGGAACAAAATTTACAAGGGGATCAAGGTAAACAATGTCGAAGCTGTCCGGGAAGCCGCCCAACAAGGCGCTGTTATTTACGTACCCTGTCATCGCAGCCATATAGATTATCTTCTACTTAGCTATGTCTTGTTCCGCAACGGATTGGCAACCCCTCATATTGCTGCCGGCATTAACCTGAACATGCCGGTTGTCGGTGCGATATTGCGTCGCGGCGGGGCGTTTTTCATGCGTCGCAGCTTTAAAAACAACAAGCTCTACGCCACGGTCTTCAACGAGTATATGCACTCGATTTTCACCAAGGGTTACCCGGTGGAGTACTTTGTCGAAGGCGGCCGGAGCCGCACAGGAAGAACGTTACAGCCCAAAGCCGGCATGCTGTTAATGACGGTGCGCAGTTTCCTGCGGGATTCCCGCAAACCGATTATTTTCGTTCCGGTGTACGTCGGTTATGAAAAAATCCTCGAAGCCCGCTCCTATCTGGGTGAGTTGAAGGGTAAAAAGAAAGAAAAGGAAAATATATTCACGCTATTTAAAACGGTAAAGAAACTCCGTAGCTCCTTCGGCCAGGTCAGTTTGAACTTCGGCACACCGTTTCTACTAAAAGACACGTTGGACCGGCTTCAACCGGGCTGGGATCAACAAACCTATGAAGCAGATGCACGGCCCGCCTGGCTGCCCAATGCCATTTCCGAACTGAGCGAACAGGTTGCGATAGGTATAAACAACGCCGCTGCCATTAATCCCGTAAACATCGTTGCCGCACTGCTGCTTTCCACCCCTAGGCAGTCTATGGATGCCCACGTGCTGGCAGATCATTGCGACGCGGTGATCAATTTATTGCAGCAAAACCGCTATAGTGACACGGTGACCTTTCCTGCGGGAAGAGGAATCGATTGGATTGGTTACACCGAAAAGATGAATTTTGCCCTACGCCAGAAACAAGCGCTTGGCGACATCATCTCTCTGGTGGGTACCAATGCGATCCTGCTAACCTATTACCGGAACAATATATTACACCTGCTGGCGGTTCCCGCGCTGGTTGCCAGCATGTTGCAAAATAACAGTCGAATGAGCGTCGAAAAGCTTGTCTGGCTGAGCAAGGCGGTCTACCCCTACATCAAATCAGAGCTGTTTATTCGTTGGGACAAGTCAGAAATTGAGAGCGTCATACACGCCTGGATCGCCACGTTGACCGACAATGGCTTACTGATACGCGAAAAAAGCGCTGTTCATCGGCCGTTAGCCGGTTCCCGGGAAGCGGTATTGTTAGATGCCCTGGCGCGCATGATATTGCCTACTCTGGAGCGCTATTACATCGCCATTGCAATTCTGCGTAAGAACGGTCCCGGCAAGATAACTGCCAATGAACTGGAATCCCAGAGCACGCTAATGGCGGAACGCATGTCAATTCTCTATGGTTTGAACGCCCCCGAATTCTTCGACAAAACCCTGTTTCGTAATTTCATAAATCTGTTGCGGCAGGACGGTTATATTCAGACCAACGATCAGGGTCACCTGATTTACGATGAAAGCCTTGAGCAGGTTGCTGAGGATGCCCGTTTGGTACTCAATGCCGAGCTGCGGTTAAGCATTCTCCAGGTGACCAACCAGACGGAAGCGAATCCCACCAAGACCTTCCGAAAGGCGTCTTGAACTCTCTAATAGCAAAAAGTACCAGTCTTAGCAGACCTTAGCTGTCGGCTGTTCCCGCAAGGGCTGAGGCAGTCTCCACTGAGGCAGTCTCCACCGGGGCAGCATCCACTGGGGCAGCAAACTTTGGCTGTCTCATGCCCTGTCGTTCAGCCTGCCGGATCGCTTGCTTAATATCCATCCGGGCAATCTCGAATAATTGCTGCAAGTCTTCCAGGATAAAGTAGACGGGCTGCATGATGTCGATACGATATGGAGTGCGGAACACTTCCACCAAATCAAAGTCAAGGACTTCCGGTGTATCCGACATAGCATATTCGGTCTCGCCGATCGAGGACAAAATCCCGCCACCATAAATCTTCTGCTCCGATACCCCAGCCACGGATTGCTTAACCAAACCAAACTCCACGGTAAACCAGTAAAGTCTTTCCAGGTAACGGCGTTCCAGATCAGATGCGCGACACCCCAGCTCGCCGTATAGCCGCGTAAACTCGGCGAAGTAGGAATTGGTCAGCATCGCGCAATGGCCAAAGATTTCGTGAAAGATATCAGGCTCCTGCAAATAATCAAGCTCTTCCCGGCGACGGATAAAAGTGGCGCAGGGGAATTTTTTACGGGCCAGCAAATCACAAAAGTCATAGAAGGGAATCAAGGCCGGTACCGCTTCGACCTGCCAGCCGGTAACTGACCGTAGCTGACTGGAAACTTCTTCCAATTGAGGAATTCGATCTTTCGGCAACTGCAGCATTTCCATGCCTAGAAGATAAGCGTCACAGGCGACGGGTTGAATCGCCCGGATTTGGCGTGCCAGCAGATCCCGCCAAACGCTGTTTTCTGTAGCCGTGTAGTCGACGTTTCCCTGGTCATCTGGGCATTTTGACCGGTACTTCGATCCAGGCACCGGCTGGATTTTGAATCCACTCATTTTCGATACCTCCTTGCCTTGGAAACGATTTGTTCCAACGGCATTATTTCCGGCTTTTGGCCAGTCATGGATTCCACATTGTGGTGAACATGGAATGAGGTTCAGCCCAGTAGCCGCATCAAAATGCGCGCAATAACATTGCAGTACTCGGCTCGGTATGATTTCGATTAAAAACCAATCAAGTGAAAATGTCTAGCCGCCAATCGCCTGCAGTCCGCGAGACCGTTGAGAGATGATTTCTTACTTAAATTGCGGAGATCTCTTACAGACAGGGGAAAACTATCCGACTAACATACGCTTCGCAGCATGACCGAAAAGGTCGGTGCTACTTTTTCGACTTGGCCATGGGCACCAGGTATTGCTTCTCGAAACTGGCTAAATCCATGGGCCGGGCAATATAAAATCCCTGTATCAGATCACACTCCTGATTCCGCATAATCTGCATTTGCTGTTCATTCTCGACACCTTCCGCCAGCAGTTTCAAGCCCAAGGTTTTTGCCATCTGTACAATCGCGGCAACGATGGCCAGGTTATCCCCATCGTTAGGAAGGTCGCGAATGAAAGAACGGTCAATTTTCAGCACATCCACCGGATACCGTTTTAATGAAGCAAGATTGGAAAATCCGGTACCAAAGTCGTCGACCGCCATTCGAACCCCGATTTTCTTCAACCGGATCAGTTTATCCACTGCCGTATCAATATCCTGGGCCAGAGCGCTCTCGGTGATTTCCAGCTCCAGCCAGCGGCCTTCCACATGATACTCCGCCAGCAAACTCGCCACCTGCTCGACAAAATCGCTCCGCGCGAACTGTCGAGGGGAGACGTTCACCGCTAGCGGCACAGTGCGGCCGTATGTCTGCCGCCAAGTGGCAATTTGCCGAACGGAAGAGCGCATCACGTATTCTCCCACCTGATCGATTAATCCATGATTCTCCGCCACCGGTATGAAAACCCCCGGTGAAACCAGCCCGCGCTCCGGATGCTGCCACCGAATCAGTACTTCCGCGCCGAACAACCCATCATTCACCAGACTCACCTGGGGCTGAAACATCAAGTGGAACTCGTCTTTCAGAAGCGCCTTACGCAGGTCGCTGGTCATGGATACCTGGGCAACCAGCTCAGATTCCATTTCCTGCTCAAATACAACAAAAGCGTTTTTGCCGGAACTCTTGGCGCGAAACAGTGCCGTATCGGCCTGTTTGAACAATGCCCTGCCTGCCAGGCTGCCCATGCCATGCTGATACAAGGCAATACCGATGCTGAAGTTCAGCCGCACTTCATCCTGGCCGACCAGGAAAGGTAACTCACAGAGTTTCAAAAGGCGTCTGGCCTCCTGCACGATATGCTCCGCGTCGTTGTATGCCTTATACAAAATCGCGAACTCATCGCCGCCGGGACGACTGATAATAGCGCTGGTCGGCAAAGCGGATTCCAAACGCCGCGCCACATCTATAAGCAAGTTATCGCCTTTCACATGCCCGTAGGCGTCATTCACATGCTGAAAATTATCGAGATCTACCAGCATCAGGGCCACGTGCTCCCGGATCCCCTCTTGTACGTTACGAATGGCGATGTCCAGCCGGTGCTCTAACTGTTTACGATTGGGCAATCCGGTCAGGTCGTCGTGCTGATCTTTAAAGGACATCTGGCCCAGCAGTTCATTCAGATACTGATTGACCAGGCGCGCCCGTTTTAACCTGGCAAGAAGACCGTCGCGAATCTTCCAGGTTTCACCGGGTTTGATCATAAAGTCATCGCCTGAAAGTTTGATTTCGTCGACGATTTCTGCCGGCGCATCGCCTGAGGACATGAACAGCAACGGAATATTGGCATGCTTGATTTGCTGCCGAATCACTTGCCCTACTTCCAAACCATGGCAACCCGGCATATTCATGCCGATAATAATGAGTTCGGGTTTAAACCGTTCGATGTTTTGCAGAACCTCCGTGGGATCGGATATGGCCTTGACCCGGATATTCGGGTGCTCCATGCCTTGAGTTACAACATCCAACATGTCCTTGTCGTCCTTTATCAACAAGATGCGATAGGGCTCCAGCGGCAGATTGTCCACCACATCGCGCATGCTGGATATCAATGAGGTTTGACTAAAGGGTTTTCCAAGAAAATATTTAGCGCCACTGCGTAATGCCTGCAACCTAGTGGCAAAGTCCTGACGTTGGGAAAGAATGATAATCGGAATAGGATTACTGGCTTCATAGTGGGCCTGACAGAAATCCAAGCCTGCATTCTGCCCCTCGGGCAGCGCAATATCCAATAGGATCAACGCCGGCTCGCCGATCTGCAAGCCTTTCTTAAGATCCGCAAGAGAGTAGAACACGGTAGGATAGTATGCGTTTCGTTCCAGCACCAGATGCAGCCAATCCGCCATACCGACGTCGTCTTCAACGATATAAACCGCACGATTTCGATGATGTTCGGTGATCTTAAGGACTTCGCTATCCACCATCGGGCGGGCTTTATTTTCCAGCGCCGCACGAATCACCTTCACCAGTTTGCTGCTGATCGCATCCAGTTCACGCAGCTCGGCATCGGAATGATCGCTCAGGTGATCGGCCAAGTAGCTCTTCAGCTTATCTTCCAGTTCCTTGGCAAGCAGGGAAATCTCCGGATACCCGAAAGTTTTTGCCGAACCGGCCAACTGGTGCAGCAGTTGGTAAAGCGCTCCCAAGGAGCTATCGACATGCTGATTAACGGCAAGATCCCAAATTTGTACCAGTTTCGCCAGCTTGTTTTCCAACTGTTGCCGGAACTGCTCCTTCAGAATATCCAGTTTTTGCTGAATGGACTGGTCGATAGAGTCATTCATTCCCCATTACCCCCTTCCGTTTGCAGCGTTTCCCTGGAAGCGGTTATAACGCGGTTTCGGCCTTGCTCCTTGGCTTGATACATAGCCGTATCCGCTGCTTTGATCAGAGTGGAAGCGGTACTGAAATCGGGATGGCAAGCGACTCCGGCGCTAAAGGTCACCCGCACCGGTGTGGCGGCGGTATTATGATTTACTATCGAAAAACTTTGGCGTATGGATTCCAGCAAAGCGCGCCCGTGTTCAACGGAAGTATCGGGCAAAATCAGCATGAACTCCTCACCGCCAAAACGGCCGACAACATCGCTCTTACGCAAGCGCCCTTTAAGGAATCTGGCGAAATCGATCAGGACCCGATCACCGACGAGGTGGCCATAATTATCGTTGACCTTCTTGAAGTAATCCAAGTCAATCATGGCCACCGACAGATCTGTCTTTGACCGTATCGCCCTGGCCAACATTTGCTGCAAGCTGTCCTCAATGGAGACGTGATTAAACAGACCTGTCAAGCCATCCTTTCTGATCAGGCTGCGAAGCTCGCGGCCCCGGCGGGCTCGGGTTTCCACAGAGGCGATGAGATAGGGAACCGCAACCGGCTTGATCAGGAAGTCGTCCCCGCCAACTTTAATCGCGCCAAGATGCCGGACAATATCCTGTTCCACCGATATAAAGATGATGGGAACGCCATAGAGACTGGGATCCTGCCTTAATGCCGCGGAAAGCTCGATGCCGTTGTAGTCCGGCATATGCAAATCCATCAGAATCACATCTACCGAGAAATTACCCAACTTCTGTTCCAATTCTGCGGCAGTGTGGGCGATTTCTACCTTAAAGCCCGCCTGCTCAAGCACATTGGCATGAAATTGCGCTAACTCCTTATCATCATCGATGATGAGCACATGGATCGCGCCACCGACCTGCTCCAAAAAACAGTCGTCGATCTTCGCCAGTAGCGCGGATATTTCAGGCGGATTAAACAACACTTCCCGCGCGCCATTGCGAAAGGCACGCACTCTGGTCGCAATACTGGGCTGGTTGTTCAGGATAAAAATATCCGGAATTCCTTTTTCCGAGTAACCCATCTTGTCGTTATCAGATTGAGACTGCGCCTGATCAAAGAGATTTCTTAACGAAGGACAAATACGGTTCGACTCGGCATCTTCTTCGAAAAGCAGAATGTCGGGATGAAACTCGACCAGCCTTTCGGCTAATGCCTCAGGATCACAGACCCGGATTTCCATACCATAATGGAGCAACTGTTCATCAAGCCCGCTGGAGGGACTATCCTTGGCAAGTGCGAGTAATACTTTCAATTTATCCGGACGTTTTCTAGGGCGATGAATATCAAGTTCAGCCCAGTTCTTCTGCTCGCCGGACGGTACGGACGTCGTGTCAACCTCAGCCAACAAGGCATCCAACTCCAATACAATACGACCCGCGTCTTCGGGAAAATCGGCGAGTAAATCAATTTTTTGTTCGATATCCTGCATCAGCCGGGAAAGCCGGTCATAGCCGTAGGTCGCTCCTGATCCGGCAAGGTTGTGAACATGCGTGCGCAGGGGCTTGAGAATCAATGGATCAAAACTCGGTAGGGTTCTTGCCAACCCCCAGCACTGCCTGATCAGAGCGATCTCGTCAGGCAACCCCTTGGCATAGCCGCGGCGTAGTTCTTCCAGGCGCGCATTGAATGCTGCCGAAGGTTCAGGCGTCTGTTGCGGTCCCGTCATGCGCTTTGGCCCATAGCGACCTGACTTCATCCGACAAAGTCATCGGATCAAAAGGTTTGCTGATAACACCGATAGCGCCCAAGCCGACAAACTCGGCAATTTCGGACTTTTGTACCTTTGCCGTCATAAAAGCGATCGGAATCGATGCACACTCCGGCATTCCCTTCAACGCCTTTAATGTTGACGGCCCGTCGAGCTCAGGCATCATTACATCCATCAGGATCAGATCCGGTTTTTCTTCGGGAATAACTTCCAGCGCTTCTCTACCGCAGCTACAAAGGATCACCTGAAAACCACCAATGGATTCCAGAGCCATTTGCGCAATCGCCTGGATATCGGGTTCATCTTCCACATATACGATTTTGCTAATTGGCGGCGCCATGTATTCTCCCAAAGGTTTAGAGCAGTGCCTGGCTAGAAACGGACATGGTCGAAAACAGGCGTATACTCCCGTCGCATCCGGGTACATCCGGCCTGAACCGACAGCACTTCAATTCTTAAGTGTAGACGGGCTTTGGTGGAAGGGAAATTTTCGTCCCGGTCTCAGTTTTGGACCAGCAAGCCTAGCGCTTGTTTAGCCAGGTCATCCATGCTGTAGGGTCCGTCGGATTTGTACCAGGTCACTGTCCAGCTCAATGCACCGGTCAGAAAGCGCCGCAGAACAAAAGCGTCTCCTTTGACTTGCTTCGCTCTTATGGCTTCTTGGAGACATTCCAGCCACAGATTTTCATAGTGATTGCGCAATAAGAGTATTTCCTGCTGCCTGGCTTCGGATAGACTGCGCCACTCGTAGACAAGCACGGTCATGGCCTCGCTGGTATCTCCCAAAATGGACTCCAGCTCACAGCGAATCAGCGCCAGCAACTTCTCTTCGGGTGTTTCGGCAGCGCTTAAGGCGTCTTCCATTTTTGCGGTGATAAAGAGAATCGTTTCTTCCATCACGGCGAACAGAATATCCTCCTTGCTTTTAAAGTGGTGAAAGATACTACCGCTTTGAATTCCGACGGAGGCCGCCAGGTCACGCACGGTCGTGCGCTCGTAGCCTTTTGTCTTGAACAGATGTGCGGCCTTGCCCAAGAGCCGGCCGCGAGCGCTTTCCGGATCGGTAATCTTGCCTTCTTCAACGAGTTTTTCAAGCTGTGCCATTCGCTGTGCTTTCTCCTGACGTCCACTGATGCTGTTTGGTAGTCCCTTAACACCAGATAATTAGAAATAGTTTTGTGAAGTTTAACCGATCCCACCCACTTTACAAACCAAGCGCTTGCTTGGTATTGTTGGCACAAATCTGAAAACGATCACCAAACAACTCTCAAGGCTCAATTCATGACGGATAATAAAACCATTCGTATCGGCTGTGCCGCCGGTTTTTGGGGCGATACTAACACCGCTGCCACACAACTGGTTCGGCAAGGCAATATTGACTATCTGATGTTCGACTACCTTGCCGAAATCACCATGTCGATATTGGCCGGACAAAAAATGAAGGACCCGAAGGCCGGCTACGCGACAGACTTCGTGAAGTATGCTTTGGCGCCTGTGCTCGATGAGATCAAGCAAAAGAACATTAAAGTATTAAGTAACGCAGGCGGAATAAATCCATTGGCCTGCCGGGATGCATTATTGGCAGCTGCCGACAAAGCCGGAGTTGAATTAAAGGTCGCGGTAGTGCTCGGCGATAATCTTCTGCTTCGTAAACAGGAGTTTGCCAAAGCCGGAATCACTGAAATGAACACCGGCGCTAAACTGCCCATGATGTGTGTCAGCATGAATGCTTACTTGGGCGCTCCTGGTATCGTTGCCGCGCTCGATTCCGGGGCCGATATCGTCATTACCGGCCGGGTAGTCGATAGTGCCTTAGCACTCGCACCCATGTTGCATGCCTTTGATTGGTCTATGCAGGATTATGACAAGCTCGCCCAGGGAAGCCTGGCAGGCCATATAATTGAGTGTGGCGCACAATGCACCGGCGGGAATTTTACTGATTGGCAATCGGTTGATGGCTTCGACAATATGGGCTTTCCGATTGTCGAAGTGGCAGCGGATGCCAGCTTCGTTGTCACCAAGCCAGCCAACACAGGAGGCCTCGTTACCCAGGCGACGGTGGCTGAACAAATGGTGTACGAGATCGGTGATCCTCGATGCTATCTGCTGCCGGATGTCACGTGCGATTTTACCCAGGTAAATCTGCAACAGCTGGGGCCTGATCAGGTGAAGGTCACAGGCGCAAAAGGATTGCCGCCCACTGACAAATACAAAGTTAGCGCCACCTACCCCGACGGCTTCAAATGTACAGCCAGTTTCCTGCTTGCAGGCATCGATGCAAAGCACAAAGCCCAGACAGTCGCAGATGCTATTCTCAACAAAACCCGCAGGCAATTTACCGAGCAAGGCTGGCCGGATTATTCGGATACCAGTGTGGAACTGTTGGGAACCGAAGCAACTTATGGCCCACATGCCGACGCCGAAAGATGCCGGGAAGTGGTGGTTAAATTGTCCTGCGCCCATCCGAAAAAAGAGGCGTTGGTGCTGTTTAGCCGGGAAATCGCCCAAGCAGCAACAGGCATGACCCCAGGCTTGACAGGTATCGTCGGTGGTCGTCCCACGGTCTGGCCGAAAATACGGCTATTTTCCTGTCTGATTCCGAAGCAGGATGTTCCGGTGCAAATTGACTTATCGGGCGATAAGCGATCCATTGACATTGACAGCAAGGGTGGCTTTGACTTGACAGCCGTCGTCGACCAACCTGCCCCTACAGACAGTTTTGCCTCGCCAGAGGTGGAAATTCCCCTCATTAAATTGGCCTGGGCGCGCTCCGGCGATAAGGGCGACCACGCCAACATTGGCGTCATCGCTCGCCATGAAAAGTATTTACCCTATATTCGGGAAGCCCTTTCGGAGGCTGCGGTACAACGCTATATGGGCCATGTGCTGGATTCCGAAATGGGCAAAGTCAAACGCTGGGAACTTCCCGGTATCCACGGTTTGAATTATTTACTGGAGCATAGTCTTGGTGGCGGCGGCGTCGCCAGTCTGCGAATTGATCCGCAGGGCAAGGCTTTTGCCCAACAATTACTGGAGTTTCCGGTCCCGGTGTCAGCTGCAATCGCCAAGGAGCTTGCGTAATGTCTTACGATTCGATGTTAAAACCCGGCATTTACACTGACAAAACCATTATCGTTACCGGGGGAGGCAGTGGTATTGGCCGCTGCACAGCACATGAACTGAGTGCTTTAGGCGCAAATGTTGTGATTATTGGCCGCAAACAGGAAAAACTGGACGCTGTTGTGGCAGAGATCCAGGAAGATGGAGGCAAGGTCAGTGCCTATGTCTGCGATATTCGCCAGGAAGAAAACGTCAAAGCGACCATAAAAGAAATCCTGGATCAGCATGGGACAGCCTATGGACTGGTCAATAACGCAGGCGGTCAGTTTCCTTCGCCCTTAGGCAGTATCAATCAAAAAGGATTTGAAACGGTTGTGCGAACCAATTTGGTGGGTGGCTTTTTGATGGCGAGAGAGCTTTACACCCAATGTTTAAGCAAAAACGGAGGCGCTATCGTCAATATCATCGCTGACATGTGGGGTGGTATGCCGGGCATGGGACATTCTGGTGCCGCAAGGGCCGGCATGGATAACCTGACCAAAACTGCGGCGGTTGAGTGGGCAGCCTCCGGGGTGAGAGTAAATGCCGTCGCTCCTGGCTGGATCGCCTCCAGTGGGATGGATAATTACGATGCCAGCATGAAGCCTTTTATCCTCTCATTGCAGAATGCCGTCCCCTTAAAACGCCTTGGCACGGAAGCAGAAGTATCCAGTGCTATCTGTTTTCTGCTGAGCCCCGGCGCTTTCTTTATCAGCGGCGAAACCATCCGTATCGATGGTGCTGCCCCGTTGGGTGGGCGGGTGTGGCCGATGCCGAAAGCGAAAAATGTTGAAGTGTATGACGGTTTCCACCGCAGCACTAAACCCAAGGTTCTCGAATAGATCTTAGATTCTCAAAAAAAACAAGAATGCGTTGCTGAACACTTTCATGAGGTCGAACCATGTTATTTACCCAAGAACATAACGAAATCCGCCGTACCGTAAAAAACTTCGTTGAATCAGAAATCAATCCCAACGTCGAAGCGTGGGAAAAAGCCGGACAGTTTCCAATGCGCGAGCTTTTTATGAAGTTAGGCGAATTGGGGCTTCTCGGCATCCACAAGCCCGAAAAATATGGCGGTATGGGACTCGATTACAGCTACAACCTGGTCGCCGCCGAAGAGCTTGGTACTGCTCACGCCGGTGGCGTACCATTGGCAGTGGGGGTGCAAACCGACATGTGTACTCCCGCCCTGGCGCGATTTGGCAGTGACGAACAGAAAGAGGAATTTCTGGCGCCTGCGATACGTGGTGAAGCCATAGGCTGTATTGGGGTAAGCGAACCTTCAGCGGGGTCGGATGTTGCCGGACTGAAAACCAGTGCCAAAAAGGATGGCGATGATTACGTCATCAATGGCACCAAGATGTGGATTACCAATGCACCCCAGGCAGACTTCATATGTCTGTTAGCCAATACTTCAGAAGACAAGCCCCATAAAAACAAATCCCTGATTGTCGTTCCCATGAATTCACCGGGAATCGAAGTCGCGCCAAAACTGGACAAGCTTGGGATGCGTTCCTCGGAAACCGCTCAAATATTTTTTGACGATGTACGCGTTCCCCAGCGCAATCGCATCGGTGCAGAGGGCATGGGGTTTATGATGCAGATGATTCAGTTTCAGGAGGAACGCCTGTGGGGAGCTGCCAATGTCATTAAGGCACTGGAAGGCTGTGTCGAAAAGACCATTGACTACTGCCGCGAGCGCCAGACGTTTGGTCAACCCTTGTTAGACAATCAGGTAATCCACTTCCGCTTGGCCGAGTTACAGACTGAAATCGAATGTCTGCGTGCCCTGACCTACCAAGCCTGTGAAATGTATGTTGCCGGCAAAGATGTGACCAACCTGGCCTCCATGGCAAAACTTAAGGCCGGCAGAATCGGCAGGGAAGTCACCGATAGCTGTCTGCAATATTGGGGAGGTATGGGCTTCATGTGGGACAACCCGATTTCCCGTGCTTATCGGGATGTTAGGCTGGTGTCTATCGGTGGTGGCGCAGATGAAATCATGCTCGGCATTATCTGTAAGCTGATGGGTATCTTGCCTGGCAAGAAAAGCCAGTAGGAAACGATTATGCCAACATTCAATTCCACAATAGATTCGACCGGTGAAGAGTTTGCTGCTAATCGCAATGCGATGCTGGATGCCATTGAAAGTTTCCGCAGCGTGGAGCAAAAAGTTGTTGCCAAAGCGCTGGCAGCCAAGGAGAAGTTTCACCACAAAGGCAAATTGCTGCCCCGCGAAAGACTCAGCCTGCTGCTAGATAGAGGAGCGCCTTTCCTGGAAATTTCTTCGCTAGCCGGATACAAGATGTACGACGACAAAGACGGTTCCATGGCCGGTGGTGGGGTAATTGCCGGTATTGGCTATGTGGCTGGCGTGCGCTGTTTAGCGGTGGTCAGCAACAGTGCGATTAAAGGGGGCACTATCTCCCCGGCTGGTTTGGATAAAACCCTACGACTCCAACAGATTGCCATGGAAAACAAGTTACCCATCGTGACCCTGGCGGAATCCGGTGGCGCAAATCTCAACTACGCCACCGATATATTTGTGCTGGGAGCCAGAGGCTTCGCCAATCAGGCACGTTTGTCCGCAGCGGGCATACCCCAGGTAACTGTCGTGCATGGCAATGCCACAGCAGGCGGAGCTTATCAGCCTGGGCTTTCTGACTACTGCATCGTGGTTAAGGGCAAGGCGAAATTATTCCTGGCAGGCCCGCCTTTACTCAAAGCGGCGACCGGAGAAATTGCCACAGATGAAGAACTTGGCGGTGCGGAAATGCACGTCAATACTGCAGGAACAGCAGAATTTCTGGCTGAAGACGATGCAGATGGTATTCGCCAGGCACGAGAAATTTTGCAGCAAATCCCATGGAACGAGCAGTTACCCGCAACCCAGGAAAAAACCTGGAAAGAGCCCCTATATCCCAGCGAAGATCTGTTGGGTATTGTGCCGAACGATAGCAAAAAACCTTACGATGTTCGTGAGATTATCGCCCGCATCGCCGATGGCTCGGAATATCTCGATTTCAAAAACGGATTTGACCATCAAACCGTCTGTGGTTTTATCAAAATTCAAGGACATGCCTGCGGCATCATTGGCAACAACGGCCCCATTACCCCGCAAGGGGCGGCGAAGGCCTCGCAATTTATTCAGCTTTGTGAACAAAGCAACACCGCCATCCTGTTTTTCCACAATACCACTGGCTTTATGGTCGGGACCGACTCCGAGCAGAATGGCGTGATCAAGCACGGCTCCAAGATGATTCAGGCAGTTGCCAATGCACGCGTACCACGTATCACAGTAGTTGTCGGCGGGTCTTATGGCGCGGGTAACTATGCGATGTGTGGTCGTGGCTTGGATCCCCGTTTCATTTTTGCCTGGCCAAACAGCAGAACAGCGGTGATGGGTGGCGCCCAAGCCGGAAAAGTTCTGCGCATCGTTACCGAAGAAAAGCAGGCAAAAATGGGAATGACACCCGATCCCAAAATGCTCGACGCCATGGAACAGGCAACAGCAGAAAAACTCGAAAAAGGTTCAACCGCACTCTATGGCACAGCACGGCTCTGGGACGATGGACTAATTGATCCACGAGATACACGCAAAGTGCTGGCTTTTGTCCTGGATATCTGCGACGAAGCCAATCGGCGCACGCTTCGCCCCAGTAGTTTTGGTGTAGCCAGATTCTAACCTACTCAAAGAGGCATAATCATGCAGCTTGATTTTCCAACCGTTGAGACGCTGTTACTTGAACATAAAGAGCATGTGCTATTTATCACGCTGAACCGGCCCAAGGTTCGGAACGCCATGAGCCTGCAAATGGTGCGAGAAATTATGTCCGTCTTTGAATCCATTAAGGAGCATAGGCAAATCCGCGCAGTGGTGTTACGCGGTGCGGAAGGGCACTTCTGCGCAGGTGGCGATATCAAAGACATGGCGAATGCCCGAGCGGCTATGGCGCAAAAAGACCAAAAACAAGAGCCAGCCGATCCGTTTCA
Source organism: Hahella sp. (assembly GCA_028280065.1). Taxonomy (GTDB): domain Bacteria; phylum Pseudomonadota; class Gammaproteobacteria; order Pseudomonadales; family Oleiphilaceae; genus Hahella. The sequence continues at coordinate 10,911 of JANQMN010000026.1, read as the reverse complement.
AGCATTAAACCGCGAATTTGGCCGGATGATTACCCAGGTAAACCGGGCACCGCAGGTGGTAATCGCGATATTAGAGGGTGCAATATTGGGCGGCGGCTTTGGCCTGGCCTGTATCAGCGATGTCGCGCTGGCAACAGACTCGGCAAAATTTGGCTTACCGGAAACCGGGCTGGGTATTCCACCAGCCCAGATAGCCCCCTTCGTAGTTGACCGCATTGGCTTAACCCAAGCCAGACGTATTGCATTACTCGGTATGCGTTTCGGTGCCGAGGAAGCATTGCGAATGGGCTTGATTCACGAGCATATAGGTTCTTTAGAACTGTTGGACGAGCGGCTGCAGGAAATTCTCACATCAGTCAAGCGCTGCGCTCCCCATGCCAATGTGGTCACCAAAGATCTGTTGCTATCCGTCGACGAGGTGCCTCTCGAGACCTTGCTGGATAACGCGGCAGAATCATTTTCTCAAGCCGTGCAGGGGCAGGAAGGACAAGAAGGCGCAATGGCCTTTATCCAAAAACGCCCACCTTTCTGGTCGGTTTGAATAAGTTTCCTGAAAATACATAAGAACAATCAAGGGCTTGCTCTATGTTTACAAAAGTATTGATTGCCAACCGTGGTGAGATAGCCGCACGAGTTATTCGTTCAGCGGCGGCGTCAGGTTATGCCACCGTGGCTGTGTACAGTGAAGCAGATCAGGATGCTCCCCACGTTACATTAGCGGATGAAGCCGTATGTATCGGCGAGGCAACCGTTGCGGAATCGTATCTAAATTCCGAGAAGATTCTTCATGCCTGCGAGATTTCTGGCGCAGACGCGGTCCATCCTGGCTACGGGTTCCTATCTGAAAATGCCGAATTCGCCAGGCAGTGTGAAACCAAAGGAATTACTTTTATTGGCCCGCCAACTGCAGCTATCGAGCTGATGGGCAGTAAGCGTCTGTCTAAAATTGCCATGCTGGAAGCCGATGTTCCCTGCATCCCCGGATACGAGGGCGAAGCCCAGGATGACGACACCCTGATTAAGGAAGCCAAAGCGATTGGTTTCCCGGTCATGATCAAAGCATCGGCAGGTGGGGGCGGCCGTGGAATGCGCCTTGCGGAAAATGCTGAGCAGCTTCCCGCGCAGCTCAAAACCGCCCGCTCGGAAGCGCAGAATTCGTTCGGCAGTGGTGAACTGATTTTGGAAAAGGCTGTTATTCAACCCCGCCACATCGAAATCCAGGTGTTTTGTGACAAACATGGCAACGCGGTTTACCTCGGCGAACGTGACTGCTCGATTCAACGCCGTCACCAAAAGGTGGTGGAAGAAGCGCCCTCGCCCTTTGTCAGCCAGGAGCTTCGCCAGCGCATGGGCAAGGCCGCAGTGCAAGCAGCACAATCTTGCAATTATGTCGGCGCTGGAACCGTGGAATTTTTGGTCGACGCCAATCACAGCTTTTACTTTCTGGAAATGAATACTCGTTTGCAGGTAGAGCATCCAGTCACCGAGATGATTACCGGACTCGACCTGGTCGATTGGCAGTTACAGATCGCCGCCGGGGAACCACTGCCCTTACATCAGGAAGAAATACAACTTGATGGTCATGCCATGGAAGTACGTCTCTATGCTGAAGATCCCGCTGCTGAATTTATGCCGCAAACCGGAAAGATTATTCGTTGGGATAAGCCCGTGGGTGAAGGTGTACGCATCGATGACGGTATTCGCGCCCATCAAACCGTTAGCCCGCATTATGATCCGATGCTGGCAAAAGTGATCTGCCATGGCAAAAATCGTGAGGAAGCACGACGGCGGCTGGTACGCACACTGGAGCAAAGTACACTATTTGGCGTGACCACCAATCAACACTTTCTGCGCAATATACTATGGCATCAGACCTTCATCGACGGGCAGGCAACAACCGCTTTTTTGGCTGAGCACTTTCAAGACGACCCTTCAATCAAAACGCAACATGGCAATACTTTGACACATGCCTTGGCAGCGGTGATATTGCTACATCACCAATATGCTTCTGATAAAAGCCATTTCAATTGGTGGAGCGCTCAATCTTGCGACGTGCCTTACGAACTCCGGATTGGTGAGAATTTAGTGGAATTAAGCGTCGCAACCTTGGCGGATGGCCAGTTTAAAGTGAACCTAGGCGCATCAGATAGCGATGGGAATGAGCAAAAGGATGTCACTATTCGGATAGTCGATATCCAACCGAACAGCCTGTTATACACCGTGGAAAATGTGCGAAAGAAGGTCGATTACGCCATCGACGCCGACCTGCTCTATCTGAAGTTTGATGCACAAACCTACTGCTACCAGGATCTTACTCATGAAGTTCCGGAGTCAGAGTCATCGGCAGGAGACGGCACAGTTCTCGCCAGTATGGATGGCGCGATTGTCGATATACAGGTTGAATCCGGTCAATCCGTTACTAAGGGCCAAACCTTGGTGGTCCTGGAAGCCATGAAAATGGAACACCCTTTGGTAGCTGATTGCAGCGGCGTGGTAGAGACCGTGAGTGTCAAGCCAGGTGACCAGGTAAAAATACGCCAGGTGTTAGTGCAGATTAGGGTTGTTGAGGGAGAAACGGGTTAACTGTTGCAACTTGTATACATCTAGCTTCCAGCTCGATGACATGCATTCTAAGTTTACGTTGATTTGCAAATGAAACTGATTCCAGGGCTACGCTGGGAAAGATTGGGCTTACCATAGCCCTTTGCATGCCAGCATCTGTAAGGTGCAATACAACATCCCAGTTAACTGATTCTAAGTGCTTGACTGTCGAATAAGGAATACCTTGATCGAATAATACCTTCACGCAGCACCCAGATGGATAATCTGGTCGTCTAAGCTATATGCAGCCCAGGAAATTGCTTGGCGTATATCCTCTTCTTCCAGTCCTGGATGTTCCTCCATAAGCTCTCGCCAGTCCTGAGTCACAGTTAATGCTTCTAAAATCCGCTTTACGCTAAGACGCATGTGCCTTATGCAGGGCTGACCGTTGAGTATATTGGGGTCAGCGGTGATGCGGTCTAATTTCATATTCGGTAGTTTCCATTGGATTAAGTTTATTGAAGTATAAAAAATCTGTTCAAATTAGCTATAACAAAGTGACAATGTCAGCAACCGTTAAACAAAAGAGCCGAATTTTTCATTCTGGAAGTAGCTACCGCCAAGGTGACTAACCTACTACGATTTCAAGTTCAAAAAACTGGTTCTGTTAATCAATTGCGATTTTTGATTTATCGAATGGGTTAAATGAACTTTTCATATTCTCAGACAATCAGAGCGTTGGGCTAGGAAATTATTGGTGTAAAAACTGTTCGCCAATGGTCTCACATTCAACGGACCGGGTGCACAATGTTTGAGAGTACTAATCCTATTGCTTGGCTACTGCCAACTAATAATGATTTTAGTGCAAGAAACTACCTGGATAAATTCAAGTGTTTTCAAATAAGTCATTTGGCCTATTGCGAATCGACATAACTCATCAATACACTGATGAGTATTTAGCCTACAGAAGGGAAGCAATCGATGGAGCAAGTAACGCACGTTATATTGGGATTTGAAGGATTTAATCACCCCCTGGAAAAGGGGGTTGGCAGGCCCATCCCTATGGACACACCCGATAACCGGGTGGTGGATATCCTAAACACCGTCAAAAAGCGGTTCATTCCAACACTAGGTGCGCGGGTTGCGGTGCAGGCATACGCTACCGATATGGATGAATTTGTTCAGCACCATGCAAAAAGGTTTCTCAATCAGAATTTGTCCTTTGATAAAGCGGGCAACCAAACCGGAAAACTCTTGATCTACGGTTACAGCATGGGCGGCGACACGGCGGTAGAGCTGGCCACATTCTTAAACAGGCCGAATGCGATCATGAAGAACAAGAAAACTCCTAAGTCGGTTGAGATTGAACTGGTGGTCACTGTTGATGCGGCTACGTTCAACAACTTTGGCATTGATCGAGACATCCCTCCTAACGTGAAGGTGAATGAGAATTTTTGGACCTCAACGCCGAAGACCAAATTTGGTCAGAAAGGAGGCGAGAACCGTGCGATAGATGCCTCCAAAACAACAGTTAACAACCATAAAATTGCGGATTCAACCCATGCCACCATTTACAAAATGACGAAGGCAAGAGCCATTGAGTTGCTCGTTAAAGCGCTGAATGCGTAATCTGGCGTCCCGTATGAAAGCTTATCTGATTATTTTGTTGGTCTATACCTGTTTGGCGGTCGCTACCGGGATGGTTGAACAGGGATACTACTATGATGTGGTGAATGCAGAGAGTGGTCTGGCGCCCTACACAGCGGCCTATTTCGCTGACATGCCCGTTGTCACCAGAATTTGCTATCACCTGCATTTTGATGTCCTTCGGTTTCCCGTAGGCACTTTGCTTTCTGGCGTAGAAAACCCACTGGTGCAGCAGATCGTGATTTTCAGTTTTATTCTCAATGGAGTAATCGTCGGCTACGGTTGGCGCGTTTTCCGTCGCTTCCGATCCCGGCACGAGAAGGGTAAGGCCTGAGGGCAGTTTTGATCTATGTAGGTGAGCGCGCGAATTGCCCAAACCAGTCGGTTTGGTATGTCGGTACCGCTTACCCTTTTTCCCCTTTTTCTACAAAACCTCTATAACCGTTCGTGATATTACATTAACCAATAAACTTTGGATGTTCAGTAAGGCCAGATAATACTTCTTTTCTTTTATTGGCGTCTGTCTCCAAATCCCAATAAACCTCAGGCATACCATTGATTTCCCCGAGTAGTTGCGGAAGTTCTTTTTCTAGATTCTGAACTTCTTTGACAATCACTTTACTATGATTCTTGTCTGAAAGTACCACTACCCCTGGATAGTGATCCGGTTTACATTCAAGATCCAAAGTTAGGAATAGATGATGAAATTTTTGATCCGGACTTTGCCAAGCCCGCATCATCCCGCCCCCTTGAAATGGGGCCTTGCTCCAATGACTGTATTGCGTATTTGCGGTGTTCACGTTGATCCCCTCTTTAATACATTCATCGACAACACTTTGGCGCGAAGCTCTAATAACATTTGATGAATATTTATCAGCGATTTCCCAAACTTTTCCAGTTTTCGTAACGGATCCTGGTCTGGAATAGGAATTAGTTTCAGGGTCACTGGACAATTGGGAGCAGACATTTGACATTTGAGACATTTGTGGTCAGAACATTAGGAGCATTTGAGGCCAGTGTAAAAACTATTTATTAACCAATATGCAGCTTCGGCTCAAAATACAAAAAGTAATGTAAGCTGCCCAACTCTAGACAGTTCTATAAAATCACAATTTTCAAGGAGGATAATTGGCTCGTTTTCCGCGATGGTGTTTACTCGGTATTGCTCAGCATGTTATTCAGCGAAGAACAAACAGGAAGTCTTGCATTGCTTCAGTTCCCACGGTGGGTTACGTCGTACCTCCTCCACCCAACCTACAGATCCAATCTATACCCTAATCCAGAATAGTCTCGAATGCGGCAGCTTATTCCGGCCCTTATTCGCCAGTGACTTCCGTCACTTAATCTTCCAAACAAGCTCACTATATGCTTCGAGTTTGTCGTCAGCGGTAATTATTCTCATTGGCTCAGCAATGGCTTGAGCAACGAGTAACCTGTCAAATGGATCTTTATGGATGGGAGGGAGTCGCAATAAAGATTCCGCATGTCCTCCAGTCACAAATAATTCGCCGAAACCACTTTCTTTGGCAGCCCATCTAAGTTCTTTTAAGTCAGCATCAAGTTTCCCCAAACCAATTTTTATCGCTAACTCCCACCAAGAAGCCGCACTAATAAAAATCTCGTTAGTTTCTGACAAAATTGTTTCTCGTACAGGATCAATCCGTTTTGAGCCAGCAAATGCCCATAGAGCTACGTGGGTATCGAGTAGAATTCTCATTACTGATTAAACTCAGCCAGCACATCCTCTGGTAGAGATTCATCAAAATCATCAGGTATTTGTAGCTTGCCAGCTAATACACCAATCTTCCTCTCAGGCTTTTCTTCATAATCAACAGATACAATTTTTGCCTGGGCTTTTCCATAAGCGCCGATGTATACAGTTTCGCCCCGCTTGGCTTTACTAACCAACTGGGATAGCGAACTCTTAGCTTGATGCATTGATACGACTTCCATTCTAGAATCCTAGAGCTAACTTTTGCCTCATCTTAGCCCGCTCTTAGCTAAGAGACAACCCAATTAAAGGATTCGCTGCTCTAGACTTAAACATTAGGGTCGCCCATTAGCCTTATCCAGTATAAAAACTATTTAAAATATATATTCATTGCCATTGAGAATGATTGAGGAGCCCACATTTGTAAATTGTGGGCATCACCATGGATCATAAGTTCCAAAATTCCACAGATGTCCTTCTAAATCTCGGCAGCTGAAGCCACGCCCACCATAGTCTTCATCCTGAATATTAATGACTATTTCTGCGCCCGCATTCTTCGCACGCTTAAAAACAGCATCAGCATCGGAAACGACTACGTATGCGCTTTGAGTTTCCGCACCTCCAATTTCATCAGGCTGCTTCATGAGTTTTCCAAACTCATTTTCGACTTCGAGCACCGACCTGAGCATAATCATCCCGTTCCCGAAGCTCAGTTGGGCATGTGCTATCGTTCCATCGTCATTCGGCACCACTAGTTTCTTTTCAAAGCCGAAATTCTCACAGAGCCATTCTATTGCGGCGGATGCATCACGGTAGCAAAGACACGGGATAATCGTAGCGCGTGTTTTCTTGGCAAGGTTCGACATTTTAGTCCCCCTTATATGGATATCAGTGGTGATGAAATGGCGCTTATCGCTTACTACGGGTATAAGCAAACGCCTCACAAGAAACCGCTAATCTTAGGGCTTTCTGGTCAAAATTGAATTTTGTGCCCCACTATCAGAGAATGTCAATTAATTGGGCGGCTCAACAGGGAGACATAGGCTGTCACAATCGGTAGATCAATAATTCCAGCAGGCATCTGCTGCGGTTGGCGAAAGCATTAGGGCTATGCGACAGAATTGTACTTTTGTGGAAACTCGTGCTCCGTGTAAAAAAAACAACTTTAAAGGCCAGCATGCCGAGCTGATCCTATCCAGTTTTTCTCGTTTAACTGGTAAAAATCTGATAGATCCAAAGCTGCCTGTAAGCGAACGTTACAGGCAATTGTATGAAGCCAGCTTTTGTGCCGTTTCTCATAATGCAGAGGCCGATCCTGTTTTCAACTATGGGAATCAAGCTGCTCAAGCGCTATTCGAAATGGATTGGGATGATTTCATTAAACTACCATCCAGATTGTCGGCAGAGCAACAAGTGAGGGAAGAAAGAGAGAGGCTATTGTCGCAAGTTGAGGAGCGAGGCTTCGTTGATGATTATGTGGGCGTTAGAATATCATCATCTGGCAAAAGATTCCTGATAGAAAATGCTGTCGTATGGAACCTGATCAATGAAAATGGTGATTTTTTGGGCCAAGCAGCAGTTTTGTACGAATGGTCAGAGATCTGAAGAGGTAACCTTATCTTGGCGTTACGTCTACTCAACAGAAGCAGAAATCCCAGCCTAACTTAGTCGGCAACATACAACCAATTGTGAGAACCGTTATCACAGGCAATCAACTGCCTGTCGAGTTTCTCACATTGGTTAAGATTTCGCGGCAATTCGTCGATTAATTGGGCAGGTGTACGCAGCCGTTGCTTGTCTTCTTTCAAAAATGCGTAGAGATTGGCATAGCGCCTGGAAAAGTCGATGCCCTGCTCTTTCAAATCGAAATAATTGTGATAAAAGCGGGTAAAGCTCATGGTGGCTGCCCCCAGGCCGATAAACATCATTTTGTCGAGATATAAGCGATAATTATCTGCAAGATACTGATGTTCTGATATACCTGAAGCACTGTTCCAGGCGGGAAACTGGAGTTGGTTTTCTTGAGTAAATGCCTTTGGTGATAATTTTCTATTCGGCAAATTGTCAACGAGCTGGAAGGTATCACCCGGACAATAAATTTGCCGTTGATAAAGACTGCAGTCGGAAAGGCCAGCAAGGTTTGACGGCTGTGAAGACTTCGGCAACGCTTCACTCGGCGCGGTTTTAGCTAAAGAAATAACAACGGTTTCTGGGTTGGATTGGCCCTGTGTTGTTCTTTGTTGGGCAGCCTTTTCAGTAGATGTGATAGAAGTTTTTTGATCAGGAATGGCCAAACCTAGTTTTTTTGCCGGGCGACGTAATAACAGTTTTTGCGCTTCAGGATTATTGCGTCTGAAGTCAATGAAATTTGGAAGTTGGCGACCCTCGCCTTGGTCTTTGATCGAGCAATAGAGGTTTTCCAGCGGAGTTTCCGCTTGCCTTGCACAGGCGGACGGTCGGGTACCGGCAGATGCAGATGCAACGGTATGGACCAGCATCAACATAACTAAGCCGAGGACAGCCAAGATCGGGGAAATCAGGGAATGAACGGAGGACTTCATAAAACAACCAAATTTATGATCAACCAATAAATCAGGCATGCTAACAATTGCGGGAAAGCTGTGCAAAACTCTACTAACGCTGAACGAACCTTTGGATTCGCTACACTGGTCACAGTTGTAAAAAACCTTCGCGTTACAATCTTGTGCAACCTTCGTAAATAACTAAAAAAGTATAACAGGCGACTGAGCCTGTCGTCGTAACGGGGCAAATTCATGAACACCACAGATACTGCTGAGAATACCCACATTTCCGGGCGCGATGTCTTACGCCAGCTTCCCTTCGTCGCAAAAAAAATCCCGCATGTGCTTAAAGGTTATTATTACTACGCCATGTTGTCCGCCAATAAACCGATTACGATGGCGGATACCATTGCCGGCAACGCCGAAAAGTATCCGAATCGCCCTGCCATATTTTTCGAGGATCGGCAGATCACCTATAGGCAGTTCAATGAGTGGGCCAATCGGATAGCTAACTATTTTCGCGCCTTGGGATTACAACGCGGAGACGTGGTGGCGATCAACCTGGAAAATCGACCGGAGTTGCTGGCAGTACTGACGGCCACCATGAAGCTCGGCGCTGCGGCGGCTATGATGAATACCTCACAGCAGGGACATGTGCTGGCCCATAGCTACAACCTGGTAAAACCAAGAATCATCGTTGTTGGTGAAGAGCAATTAACACAATTTGAGTCGGCCAAGGGTGAAATAAATGCGGTTGCCGGGAAGTCAGTATTGGTCGTACCGGATTCCGATACGTTCGGCAAAGCCAATCATGAAATACCGCTTGGTGAAGACTACTTAAATTTGGCTACATCGATAGGCGAATACGACCACAGCAATCCGGAACTTTCCGACCCACCTCAAGCAGGCGACACGGCACTGTATTTATTTACCTCGGGCACCACCGGCCTTCCAAAAGCCGCGCCCAGCAGCCACCGAAAATGGTTTAAGGCCTTCGGTAGTCTTGGTCACATGTCGCTGGCTATGCAACCTGAAGATGTCATGTATGTCACCCTACCCCTCTATCATGGTACCGGTCTATTGGTCTGTTGGGGCGCGACCTTGGCGGGCGGTTCGGCGTTAGCATTGAGACGCAAGTTTTCCGCTTCAGAATTCTGGGATGATGTCAGACGCTATAATGCAACCTGCTTTGGCTACGTTGGAGAGCTCTGTCGCTATCTTCTGAGTCAACCGGAATCCACAGACGACCGCAACCATCCTCTGAGAAAGATGGTCGGCAATGGCTTACGCCCTTCGATATGGAAGACCTTTAAGGATCGATTCGGCATCGAGCAAATTGCTGAGCTTTATGGTGCCAGTGAAGGCAATATCGGCTTCAGTAATTTCCTGAACTTGGATAACACAGTGGGATTCTCAACAGCACCTTTTGCCCTAGTAAAATACCACGAAGGTACCCGAGAGCCGGTAAGAGACGGCAAAGGCAAGTTGCTCAAAGTGCAAAAAGGCGAACCCGGCCTTTTGCTTGGAAAAATCACGCCTAAATGGAATTTCGAAGGTTACAGCCAAAATGATGCGACCGAAAAAGCCATCATAAGAGACGCCTTCCGTCGCGGCGACTCCTGGTTCAATACCGGCGATGTCTTGAAAGAAATAGGCTGCCGCCACCTGCAATTCGTGGATCGGATGGGCGATACCTTCCGCTGGAAAGGCGAGAATGTCTCTACCACCGAAGTGGAGAACATCTTTGACCGTTTCCAGGGAATCGAAGAAACCATCGTTTATGGCGTCGAAATACCCAATACAAACGGGAAAGCCGGGATGGCCTGTGTCGTGCCCACGGATATTATCAAGGGAGTGGATACGGCAAACTTACTCCGCTATCTAAAGGACCAACTTCCTCCCTACGCTATCCCGGTATTTATCCGCATAACCGATAAAATCGAGAAAACAGGTACCTTCAAGTATAAAAAGATCGAACTTAAGAAAGCCGGCTATTCACTGGATCGAGGTGAGGACGAAGTCTGGGTGTTATTGCCCGGAACAAGCCAGTACCAGCGATTGGATAAGAAGCTGGTTGTGAGTATCGAGAAAGGTGATTATCGGTTTTAAAGGCTGGACTCATAAGTGGATAGTTCGCGCCTGCGCCCGCTTTTTTGATGCCGCCGCTAATCGCAGCTTAGCAGTATTCGCATTTATCAACTAATTTGGTAAGGGTAGATCCATAATGGACTGCCTTAAACAGGTCGTTTTCACGTTGATCAACTACATCAAAATAAGGACAAAAAATGGTAGGCACGACATACGATCAAGGCATAAAACAAGCGGAAAATGCAGGAAAAGTGTTATTTATCCTGTTTTTGTTCAATCTGCTGAATTTTTATGACCGCACCATCCCGGCTGTAGTCTTTGAACCCATTCGATTGGAGTTTGGCCTTACCGATGCGCAGTTGGGCCTGCTGAGCGCCGCTTTTACGCTTGTGTATGCCATAG
>JANQMN010000090.1 GCA_028280065.1 Hahella sp. | reverse complement strand
GTCTGCAAACTCGGTATTACCGAATACACTGGCTATACCGTAAGGTGAATGACCCAGCCAATGGGATTTTGGATCAGCACCGTAAGCGAGCAGCAATCGACCGATGTCAGCGGAGCAGCCACGCCGGGCAGCCTGATGCAAGGCCGGAACTGTGTCTACGGGTTGGCCACTGGGATGCTCGTTCACGGCCTCATTCGGGTCGGCGCCATGCTCAAGTAGAAGTTTGACTGCTGGCAAATCATTGAAATCCAAGGCTCGGCCTAGCGCGTTGGTTCCATTAGGCCTAGCGCCATAGTTGAGCAATAACTGTAGACCACGATGATGCCCCAACTCAGTGGCATGATAGAGACTTTCATCGTCATTGGGGTCAGCCCCGTGGGCCAGCAACCATTCCGCCAATACCATGTTGTTAGCATGTCCCAACGCACCATAGAGTGCGCTCAACCGATGTTCGCTGCCTGGTTCGGCGGGATAGCTATCATTCACTTCAGCCCCGTTATTCTTCAACAAGCTTGCGATATTGAGCATCGCCTGTTCTGATTCCGGAGACTGATGAATATATTGCGAAAAGCACAAATGTAATAACGGCGATCTAATGCCGATCAATTCGGTAGCGGCGGACGGGCGGTTATGAATGACATTGCTAACAAACGCCTCGTCGTAGAGGGCGATAGCTACCCCTAGATTGGCATGTCCTAAGCTGGAATCTTCCGTCAATAACCGCCCGACCACCCAGCTCTGACCGTAAAACAGCGCCCGTTTCAGAGTTTCGGCACGCTCGTTTTTTGACAGTCGATCCAGTTGAGTGGCCAGCTTCAACTTAGGCCAACTGGGAAAGTGGTTTTCTCTAGCGATAACATGCAAGAAGTCTGCATGCTTGGGTGGTTTGGATACGTCAATATAGGGTGTTAACCGCTGCAGGGCCGCAGCATCGGCATTTTTGCAGGCTTTCTTGAGGCGCTTGGCCTCGGATCGAAAATAGGCAAGCTCGGGTAACATAGGTACTCTCCTAATTAGCGCTCAACGACCTGCCAGATTGAGCAGTTGGAGAATAACCAACCGATTAACATAACGAAGATCAAAGTGCTAAACGCTTTCCGCAGGCCAGGATGCCGCTTTGTCGGCAAAAGGAAGTCTAAAGCGAATCAAAGAGGACGGTCAAGTATCATTCGGCTATGCTCAAAGTGGCGGCTGCTTGGTCGTAAGAGTCTATAAAACGTCGGTGATTGCTATGCGAGGAATAGAACTAACTGCTTTTTCATTAGCACAAAGGTTTATTGGAGTAGATGAAATAGAGGGCAATACCTCCAACCCTCATATATTGGCAATGCTCAAACTAGATAACGAATGGCCAGAGGGAGATCACGTGCCCTGGTGCTCGGCATTCATGAACTATATTGCCTGGCTATTACGATTGCCAAGGTCTAAAAGCTTGAGAGCTAGATCTTGGTTGCTGGTTGGGAGATCTGTGGATTTACAGGAAGCATCTGTTGGTTTCGATGTGGTGATATTAAGCCGAGGTTCCGGAAATCAACCGGGAGCAGATGTCATAAACGCGCCTGGCCATGTCGGCTTGTTTGGCGGCCTGGAAGGAAGCAAGGTGCTAATATTAGGAGGCAATCAAGCCGATAGCGTAAATCTTTCAAGATATCCAAAGAGTAGAATTTTGGGAATACGCAGACTTGTATAGATAACAGAAACCCCACACCAATACACTACAAACACTTTTGCCTTCGAACTCAGCATTCTCATTGGTTCAAGTAAATGCATTTGTTTTCGCTCATCTACTAATTTCTTTTTTTCCCCTATGCCAAACTTTTTCCGCCGGGCTGGCGTCTTTACCTAAAAAATAACAGCAAATGCCGGCAAAACTTAATAATCGGGACAAGGAAAAACTATGTTCGCTTTAAATAGCGATGAGAAATTAATTCAAAGGGCGCTTCAGGGCTCGGAGAAGGCATGGGAGAAACTCGTAAAGCGGCATGAAACCCCGGTTTACAACCATCTGCTGCGGATGACGGGGAATGCGGCCGACGCCATGGACCTGTTGCAGGAAGTCTTTTTGGCGGTCTATCGCAACTTACCGAACTATCGGGGTAGCGGTTCGTTTTTGGGATGGGTGATGAAAGTGGCAAGCAATCGTGCATTGGATCTGCACCGGACCCGCAAACGTCACCCGGAGCAAAGCATCAGCGAGAACTGGGATGCGCCATGCGATAACGATCCGGCCGAGCATTATCAGCAAGCCAGCCGCAACAGAGAAATTTTAAAGCTGTTGAGTTCGCTTCCTCCGGAACAACGGCTTGTGATGGAGCTACGATTTTTTCAGCAGCAAACCTTCAACGAGATAGGGATGCATATGGGTACGCCCACGGCGACGGCAAAAACGCGTTTCTATGGCGCTATAAAAAGTTTAAGAGAGTTAATGGAGGTCGACGATGTTATCTGACAACCAACGTGACCAGTTATTGGCCTACGTCGAAGGGCGCTTGCCGCCAAAAGACACGCAGGAAATCGAGCACTTGATTCAGACGGATGCCGACTGCCGTGCCGAATATCGCATTTTACGTGAAATGCACGAAGCATCTATAAACTGGGAACAACAACAAGTCCCCGAGTGGAATCGTACCCGCTATATTGCCCCGCCGCCGGTGAACAGATTTCAGTGGCTGCAGTGGAGTTCGTTAACCGCTTCATTGATCGCCGTTACGATGGTGGTATTGCAGATAAATGTCCAAGTAGCGGATCAAGGATTCTACATCGGTTTTGGCCAGCCCCTTCCAGCCCAATCGCAAGCTGTAGAAACACCTGAATTGGAACAACGGTTTAAGGAGTGGCAGTACGCACAGACCCAATATATTGACGACCGTTTCGAAGACCTGCAACTCCAACAGGCCAGTACCAGCGGTCAGCTTTTTCAGACGCTGTTGAGTTTCAGTCGCGACGAACGCCATCGGGAAATGACGCAAATGATGAAATACTGGCAGCAACAGCGCGTCAGCGACTTACAGAAGGTGAGCCAAATGTATCAACGCGGCATGATCCCCGACTACCCGGATAGAAACATCTTGCCGGACGGCGATGCATTTTTAGACCAACCGGCAGACTATTTAAACACTTCCGAATATCCGTTAGGGGAATAAAATGAACAAGACAGTATCCGTTAGGGGAATGAAATGAACAAAACAGTAGCCGTTATTTTCAGTCTGCTGATCGCTTCCGCCCCAGTTCTGGGCAGCGAAAAAACGGCGCAGCAACTGGAAAAAACCATCAAAAACGTCAGGATTATGGAGGGTATTCTCAGTACCGCCACTGAAACCAAATCCGGCGATTCCCGAGCACGCATAGAAAGTCTCTACCTGGCCAATCAGGGAGTGGTATTTTGGGTGGATCCACGCACCCGGCATTTTAAACATGGCATAGAGTTTAACTTCAATGCCATCGGCCCTTTCATCGACGAAGTAATGGAAACTGTCGAAGAAGAACTGGAGTCCACTCTGGAGTGGCAAATGGACGGTGACGACAGTTTTGATTTCAGTCACCTGGAACATCCGACTCCCCCGGAGTTCGAGTTAATCAGCCCTGGGAGGGAACACTCGGAAGAACTACGCGAGTGGGTAAACCAATATAAAACTTATGCGGATGAAATGCGCCAGGCTTTTGCCGAACAACGGCAACTTGCCGAGGAAATGCGGCGTTATCACCGGGAGCTACGGAAATCCGCCCGCGATTCAGAGGCAGAACAAAAGGCGCGCGCAAGCCTGGACAAAACCCGTCAGTCCTACCAACAACTGAAAAAGAACATCGACAAAAAAATGGCTGAAGCCAAGGCTAAGCGGGAGGCGTTAAGCCGAAGGCAATTCCAGGCGCTGCTACATGATCTGGTGAGCACTTTATGTGATTACGGCAGCGCCATGCGAACCCTTGATAAGAACGAGCACATAACCTTTGTCGTAGAAGACGCAGGAGAAGGACGTCGCGAAGACATGGTCTATGTCTTTAAGAAAGCCGATATCGACCAGTGCACGCTCAATGATCAAGCGGCTGCCGAGGTATTGGCTAAAGCCACCCGTTATTCGATTTGATTTGCCCTAACCAAGGTCACCCTTCAGATGCCGGCTCAAGGCCATGTCCTGTCACTTCAGGATCTTGTTTCTTGCCGGCCATTCTCATGACTATCACGAAGAATAGCGGGACAAAGAAAATGGCCAGCACAGTGGCGGCAATCATCCCGCCCATCACCCCGGTACCAACCGCATTGCGCGCTCCGGCACCGGCGCCCGTGCTAATAGCCAGCGGCAGAACGCCCAGGACAAACGCCATGGAAGTCATCACAATAGGCCGCAGCCTTTGCCGTGCGGCTTCCGTCGTGGCCTCTAGCAGACTCATGCCCTGATCTCGTAAGTCACGGGCAAATTCAACGATAAGAATGGCATTTTTTGCTGATAGCCCGATAGTAGTCAGAATGGCCACCTGGAAGTAGACATCATTGGGTAACACCCGCAAGACAGCCGCAATAACAGCACCCAAAACGCCTAACGGCACAACCAAAATGACCGAAATAGGAATTGACCAGCTTTCATACAGCGCTGCCAAACACAAGAATACGACGATTAAGGAGAGGGCATAGAGTGCGGGCCCCTGCGCACCGGCTTCACGTTCTTCGTAGGATAGATTAACCCATTCCAAACCAATGCCGGGCGGTAACTTGGCTACCATTTCCTCCATGGCCTGCATCGCGACACCGGAAGATACTCCAGGAGCAGCCTGCCCCTGGATATTGAGTGATGGAACTCCATTGAAACGCTCAAGACGTGGAGATCCGAATTCCCATTTGGCAGAAGAAAATGCTGAGATGGGAACCATCTCTCCCTGATTGTTGCGCACATACCAATGGTTGATATCCTTCGGCATCATCCGGAATTTTGCCTCGGCTTGAACGTATACCCGCTTAACGCGCCCATTCTCGATAAAGTCGTTTACATAGGTAGACCCTAAAGCCGTGGCAAGGGTTTGATTGATATCGGATATGCTGACGCCCAATGCGCTGGCTTTTTCCTGATCGATCGCCAGACTGTACTGCGGAGTATCTTCCATTCCATTGGGGCGAACGCCGACAACCCGCGAATCCTGCGCAGCCATTCCCAGAAGTTGGTTACGCGCCGCCATCATCGCATCGTGCCCTACTCCTCCCCGGTCGACCAGTTGCAGATCAAATCCGGTGGCATTGCCCAGTTCAATAATCGCAGGTGGGGCAAAGGCGAATACCATTGCTTCCGGTATCTGCGCGAATGCGCCCCAGGACCTTTGTATCACAGCGCCTACGGATTGGTCGGGCCGCTCCCGCTCCGCCCAGTCTTTCAGGTTGATAAAGGCAATCCCCGCATTTTGTCCGGAACCGGAAAAAGAGAATCCCGCGACGGTGTATATGCCATTCACGTTTTCTTGTTCGTTTTCAAGATAATGATCGGTCAGTTTCTCCAAAACCGCCTCCGTCCGCTCTAAAGACGCCCCGGCCGGCAGTTGGACCAAAGCAAACATGATCCCTTGATCTTCCTCGGGAAGAAAAGAGCTTGGCAAACGACTAAACAGGGTAACCAGTCCTCCGACGAGTAATACGTAAACCACCAAAAATCGCCAGCGCCGGTTGACCACATAGCCGACGCTACTTTGATAGAAACGATTGGTTCTATCAAAGCCACGGTTAAAACCGCCGAACAGCCCTTTTTGCGAAAATGGATTGCCATGGCCCGGTTTCAGAAGGGTTGCGCACAAAGCAGGTGTCAGCACAATGGCAACCACCACCGAAAGGACCATCGCGGAGACGATGGTAATCGAAAACTGACGATAAATCGCACCGGTGGAGCCGGCAAAAAAGGCCATGGGAACAAACACGGCGGAAAGAACCAACGCAATGCCTATCAGTGCACCGGTAATCTGCCCCATGGATCTACGGGTAGCTTCGCGAGGCGGCAAATTCTCCTCAAACATCACCCGCTCAACGTTCTCCACAACCACTATCGCATCGTCGACCAGCAACCCGATCGCCAATACCATGGCGAACATGGTCAGGGTATTGATGGTATAGCCGAAGGCCGCAAGTATGGCGAAGGTACCCAGCAGGACAACAGGGACCGCTATGGTGGGAATCAATGTAGCCCGCCAATTCTGAAGGAAAAGATACATTACCAGGAAGACGAGAAAAATCGCTTCAAATAGCGTTTTAATGACCTCTTCGATCGACAGCTTGACGAATGGTGTCGTGTCATACGGATAGATAACGTCTACCCCCGCTGGAAAAAACGCCTGAAGCTCTTCGATCCGTTGTTTAACGGCGGCTGCAGTGTCCAAAGCGTTTGCCCCTGTCGCCAGGTTTATCCCTATCCCTGTTGCATCCTTGCCGTTGTATTTCCCGACGACTGCGTAGCTTTCACGGCCAATTTCAATTTTGGCGACATCTCCCAAGCGCACCTGGGAGCCATCGGTATTTACCCGCAATAAAATATTGGCGAATTCATCAACTGTTTGCAGTTTACTCTGGGCGGTGATCGTGGCGTTTATCTGCTGTCCTTCTACGGAAGGCGAGCCACCAATTTGACCTGCCGTGACCTCCGTATTTTGGGCGCGAATAGCGGCAGATACGTCAGAAACCGTCATGTTGTAACTGATCAGTTTATTAGGATCGAGCCAGATACGCATCGCATGCTGCGAACCGAACACCTGCAGACTACCGACACCGGGCACTCTGGAAAGGGGGTCCCTAACGTTACTGACAACAAAGTCAGCCAGATCATTGGGACTGATGGAATCGTCGGCGGAAATGAAACCCACCACCATCAGAAAAGAGCCGGATGACTTTACGACCGAGATTCCCTGCTGCTGAACTTCCGCGGGCAATAAAGAGGTGGCCGCCTGAAGTTTGTTCTGTACTTGTACCTGTGCGATGTCCGGGTCGGCTTCAGGCTCAAAGGTGAGGTTAATACTGACAGACCCGTTGGAGTTACTGCTCGAGCTGATATAGCGCAGAAAATCCAGTCCATTCATCTGCTGCTCAATGACTTGCGTTACCGAGTTTTCCACCGTTTCAGCCGATGCACCCGGATAAACCGCCGAGATAGCGACCGAAGGCGGTGCAATAGAGGGATATTGCTCCACGGCAAGCTGATTAATGGCCAGGCCACCTGCCAACATGATCGCGATTGCGATCACCCAGGCAAAAACAGGTCGATCGATAAAAAACTGTCCCATGGTATCGGCCCCTAGCTATTCACTTGTGCAGGTATTGGCGTGACCAGCATTCCCGGTGTTATCCGCTGTAACCCATTAACGACCAACACGTCCTGATCGTTAACGCCAGCAGTGACAATCCAGTCCTTGCCTTGAGACTGTTCTATGGTGATGTCCTTTGTGACGATTTTGCTTTCACTGTCCACGACAAACACATAAGCCGTTCCGTCCGGGCGGCGCATCACCGCTTTTTGCGGAATCAGAAAAGCGTTGCTGATCAACCCTTGGCTTACTAATCCGCGCACAAACATGCCCGGTAGAAGCTCGTCTTCCGGATTGGGAAATACGGCTCTAAGGCGCACCGTACCGGTTGTTTCATTAACGGTGACATCGGAAAATTCAAGCCGGCCAACATGGGAATACGTCTGCCCCGTTGCATCGATAATGAGAGATACCGGCATGCCTTGATTTTTAACGGTCTGCAACTTCCCTGCCTTGATGATCTGCTTAAGCTTCAACAACGACTGGCCTGCCTGGGTGACATCAACATAAATGGGGTCCAATTGGGTAATAGTCGCCAGCGAGTTGGTTTGATTGGTCGTGACCAGTGCGCCTTCCGTAAACGCCGAAGCACCAATTTTTCCGGATATCGGTGCTTTTACCTGGGTATACTCAAGACTGATCTCCGCCTGTTTAACTTGCGCCTTGGCAGCAGCTAAGGCTGCTTTGGCTTGGGCTTCCGCAGAAACGGCACTGTCGTAATCCTCTTTACTCACAGATTTGTTTTTCAACAATCCTTGATAACGCTTGCGTGTACGACTTGCCTGATCGAGAGCCGCTTCTAATCGGGAAGCATCTGCCCTGGCGGCTTCAAGATTAGCCTCATAAACATCAGGGTCGATCAAATAGAGCTGTTCGCCTTCTTCAACAAAGGCGCCCTCTTCAAAGTTTCGCTGCACCAGTATGCCTTCAACCTGTGGTCTAACGTCAGACTGTCTGTAAGCCACCGTACGTCCGGGCATTTCTTCAATTAACTCCACGCCCTGCATGTGCAACCTGATCGTTTCCACGGGCATCGATTGTGGCTGGCTTGGCGCGGGTGCTTCAGCAGGCTGCTCATCACAACCGATCAGAAATAGCATGAAGATTGTTAAAGTGACCAGATTAGTTACACGCATTGATAAATATCCCATATTAACAATGGATTAGTGACCTTGTGAGCCGTTACAGCATCCAGGGGTAAAATGTCGTTTCGTTACAAATCGTAGGCGATTTGCGAAGTTTCAATTGCCGTTGTAACGCGACATTACTTGCGGGTTGCTCGCTAATAATAGCTAGCAGTCTAGTCAACTTTCACAAAAAAATAACTAGGCTGTTAACATTTGTTTGTTGCTTCTGCGGGAAGCCATTTCTATGCCGTGCTGCTTTTCCTCAGCCAAGGGAGGGACTATATTTTTGTGATGACTCCTCCATTAAGGCGCATGCTAAAGAAAACACCGTCGCTTATAGCGTTGTTCCGGTTGAAAACAGTAACGGGAATTAGGCCTCGACAGCTTCGGGGGCTGTTTCTACTTTATGTTTTCGGCTTACTCCCTGCTCTAATGCTGGCCCATTGGATCACTGAAAGAGAGCTGGTTCAGCAGTTGCAAGACGAGCGCCGGCTAATTGAAAAAAGCCTTCACTCCACGTTGAATTTTTTTCAGTTCATTCCTGAATTGATGAACCAATCCGAACTGTTTCGCTTAACGTTGCAGCAACCGAAACCAGCCAATATCGAACGGCTTAACCGATACCTGGACGCAACCAATCAACAGATAGAGAGTGATGCGATCTACCTGATGAATACCCGAGGTATCACCCTGGCGTCCAGCAACTTTAACCAGCCCCATAGCTTTGTGGGCGACGATTTTTCCTTTCGCCCCTACTTCAACGACGCAATGCAGGGTGAACGTGGCAGCTACCTGGCACTTGGGGTTAAATCCGGGCAGCGCGGCTACTACTTCTCAGCGCCAATTTATTCGGAGACACCGTCGATTAAGCCCAGGGTGGCAGAGTCGGGCTTGGTGGAGCCAGGCAAAATGGGGGTTCTTGTGGTTAAGGTATCACTTAACTTTATCGAAGATGTATGGCGGCGGTCGGACTCCGAGTTTCTGGTTTATGACGAGGATGGTGTGGTGTTCTTCAGCTCAAGAGCTGATTGGCTTTACCGGTCATTGTTCGCTCTCTCAAGCGAAACGCGGCAGCGGCTGCAACAGTCTAAGCGGTACGGCCAACAGCGCTTGGAAAGTATTTCGTTGCAAGACAAAGCTGAACCCGAAGCAATAAAGCATATTCGGTTACGTAACCCGAATACGAGTGTTGATGAGACGGATTACCCTAGCTGGTATATCAGTGTCAACGCCATCGATCATTGGGGTCTCAACGTGGCCACCTTAACGCCAACCGGTAAAAGCTATCAAGGCTTGATCAGCTATGCCGTGGGTTACACACTGTTTGTCTTGCTCTGTTGGTTTTATTGGTTGTACCGCACCAAACACCAGGAGTTGCAGCAGCATTTGGCATCCATGAACAGCAGGCTGGAGGAGCAGGTAAATGCCTTGACCGCGGACTTGCGACAGTCCAACAGCCAGTTGCAAGAATCGGTTGATCATCACAAAAAAGCGCTGTCGGAGCTGGAGCAGACCCAGGCAGAACTCATACAAGCCGCAAAACTTGCGGTGCTCGGTGAGTTTTCCGCAGGATTGCATCATGAGTTGGCGCAACCTCTGCAGGCACTGCAAACCTATGCAGAGAACAGCTTGCGCATGTTACAGCGGGATAAAACTGAAATGCTGGGGGACAATCTCCAGGAGATTGTTGCCGTCACGCAAACCATGTCAACGATTGCGCAGCAATTTAAAGTGTTTGCCCGACGACATGAACCGGAACCGCGACCCGTTAGGTTGGCAGAAATCATTCATGGCGCTTTGAGCATAGTACGGCCTAAACTCGATGAACAGAACTGTGAACTGCTCGATGAAACGTTGGATTGCACGATTTTTTGTGAGCCGATTCTGATCGAACAAGTACTGGTGAACCTGATCAGTAATGCGATGCATGCGTTAAGTGGTAGTGAATCCGGCGAGATCATCCTCAGCACTCAGATTCAACCCAGTTCACTGCTGCTGCATGTGGCAGACGATGGTCCGGGAGTTGAGTCGAAAGTTTTACATCATTTGTTCGAGCCCTTTTTCACCACACGGAAGAGCGGTTTAGGACTAGGCTTGGCGATTGTCCGCCGCATTGTCGAAAGCCAGGACGGCAACATCAGTGTAGCCCCACGTATAACCGGCAATGGTTTAGTATTCACCGTTTCCTTGCCGTTATTCAGCCAAGCTGACCCACGAATGGCTGGGATAGGGATCCAGGACAATTCGGTGTAGAAAGAATCTTCAACTAAAAAGCAAAGAGACTTTAACCAGAAAAGGTTAAGAGTCTTCAACCAGATAGGGTAATGAGTCTTCAATGAAAAAGGTAAAAATTTAATGAATCAAGCCGCTAATGAGGTATTGCTGGTAGATGACGAACCTCAGGTTCTTCGTGCGCTGTCACAAACCTTATCCATTGAGGGCTTTAATGTGATCACCGCCAGCAATGGCCAGCATGCGCTTGATCGGTTGGAACCGGATTTCAAAGGCGTGGTCGTCACGGATATCAACATGCCTGTTATGGATGGTTTGGAACTATTAGCGCAGTTGCATAAGCTAGATGCGGATATTCCGATAATTGTATTAACCGGTCATGGCAACATATCGATAGCGGTTGACGCCATGCAGCGGGGCGCTTATGACTTTTTGGAAAAGCCCTTTTCCTCCGACCTGATGCTCGGCACCCTATCTCGCGCTCTGGAAAAGCGCCGCCTGACTCTTGAAAATCGTGCATTAAAGCGCGAGTTGGACGCCCAGCCTGCGGGGGTACGCATCGTAGGCAACACGCCGGCGATGAAAGACTTGCGGGCGCTGTTGTACGACATAAAAGATCTACCTGCCGATGTGCTTATCCATGGAGAAACCGGTTGCGGCAAAGAACTGCTGTCGCGGTATCTGCATTTCCAAAGCGAGCGTCAAGACAAACCTTTTGTCGCTATAAACTGTGGAGCAATACCGGAATCAACCATCGAGAGTGAGCTTTTTGGTTATGAAGCCGGTGCTTTCACCGACGCGAAAAGTAAGCGAATCGGTCAATTTCAATACGCCGACGGAGGCACGGTGCTGCTTGACGAAATTGAAAGCATGCCGATGTCACTGCAGATTAAGTTGTTACGTGTATTGGAAGAGCGATGCATTCAACCATTGGGCTCCAACAAACTGATTCCCATAAATGTGCGGATAATCGCCGCCACCAAAACCGATTTGAAAGCGCTGAGTGATGCCGGAGAATTTCGTGCGGATCTGTATTATCGGCTCAATGTGTTGCAGGTCAAAATTCCACCTTTAAGAGAGCGCAAAGAAGACGTTCCGTTATTGTTTGAGCACTTTACCCAAGTCGCTGCCAATAACTACAAAACCCAGGTGAAATCGTTGTCAGCCAAAAGGCGTCAGTGGTTACTGCAACATGATTGGCCCGGTGGCGTGCGTGAGCTACGCAATCTGGCCAACTGCTTTGTGTTGTTGGGTGAAGATCGGGCTTTTGATGATTCCAGCCCTGATCATCCCAGGGCTCCATTAACTTTGGCCGAGCAGGTAAGCGAGTTTGAGAAAACCCTGATTCGTGGTGAACTCAGACGTTGTGGCGGCAGGCTTAAGGAGGTTCAGGATAATCTGGGCATCGCACGGAAAACGCTGTACGAGAAAATGCGCAAATACCATCTGGATAAAAACCAGTTCAGAAGCAGTGATTCCGATGGGTAGAATTCCACCCATCCAACTTGGGAATTGGGTGTGAACCCACCCGTTAGCATCTCTCGCAAAACCTGCAAATCCACTATCATTCTGTTTTTTCTTCATAATATTCAGTTGGTTACAAACTCCTACCCACTTCTGGCGTAAGTCTTGCTCAACCCTGTTAGCGGGTGTGTCGAAAAACACCCGTTTACATTCTCCCCAAAATAAGACTGAATGAAAGGGTACGATTGACATGACAGCACAAGCCCACTCAACCATTGCTCCGGGTTTAAAAACACCCGATGCCGCAAAACCCATTACTTCGATGCGTTTGGTTAACATCATAGCCGGACCGCTACTAACCCTATTAATACTGAGCTTTCCCGCCCCAGAAGGTTTTTCGCAAGAGGCCTGGCAACTGGTCGCGCTGACCGGCTGGATGGTGATCTGGTGGATGACTGAAGCCGCCCCCGTAGCGGTGACCGCATTGTTGCCCATTCCGATGATGCCGCTCCTAGGGATTAGCGCCCAGAAGGCCGTGACGGCGAGTTACGGACATCCTTTGGTATTTCTGTTTCTGGGTGGTTTCCTGATCGCAGCTGCCATGCAGCGCTGGGGTTTGCACAAGCGTATCGCCCTCAGTATCGTGCAGCTTGCCGGCACCAGCAGTACGCGGATTGTCGGTGGTTTTATGGTGTCGACCGCCTTTTTATCCATGTGGATTTCGAATACAGCCACCGCGCTAATGATGTTTACCGTGGGAATCTCTGTCATTGATTTCGTTTCATCTCAAGCGAAAGATGAAACCAAGGTTCGCAAATTCGGTATTGCATTGATGCTAGGCATTGCTTACAGCGCCTCCATCGGTGGTGTGGCTACCTTAATCGGCACTCCACCCAATACGCTCCTGGCAAGTTTTCTCTCGGATAGTTATGGCGTCGAAATTGATTTCGCCACCTGGATGATGATGGGTGTGCCGATCATGTTGATTATGCTTCCTTTGGTATGGGTTTTACTCTGTAAATTGCTGTTTCCTGTGAGCAATCTGGATATGGGCAATGCGTCTGATTTGGTGAAGAACGAACTACAGAAAATGGGCGTTATGTCCCGTGGTGAAAAAGTGGTGGCTGTGGTTTTTGCCGTAACGGCAATCATGTGGATTACCCGAAAATGGATTGTTGCCTACACTGGTTTAAGTATCACCGATACCTCTATAGCAATAATGGCGGCAAGCCTGTTGTTTGTCATTCCCTCCTCGCTGCAACGAAACGAGTTCACCGTCGATTGGAGTGCGGCACGGAATGTACCATGGGGAATTTTATTGCTGTTCGGTGGCGGTCTAGCGCTGGCTGGGGCTTTCAAGAGCACGGGGCTGGCAAGCTCAATCGGTGAGTTTGTGGGCGCGTTAGATTACCTGGAGATCACCATGATCATCCTGGCCACCACCGTTGCCATCATATTCCTCACCGAAATCACTTCCAATACAGCGACCACGGCTACATTCCTGCCCATTCTCGGCGCGGTTTCAGTCGGGCTCGGTTTCAGTCCGATGGCGTTAGCGATTCCTGTAGCGCTAGCCGCATCAATGGCCTTTATGATGCCTGTGGCAACACCGCCCAACGCCATCGTTTTCTCCTACGAAGGGTTGCGGATTAAGGACATGATGAAAGCCGGTATTTGGTTGAACCTGATAACAATCGGCTTGATTTACACGGCTATGATGCTACTGGCGCCCATGATTTTTAATTTGAGTTACTAAATTTTGATGTTGGCAAGCACTAAGCAGTGCAAAGAGTGATCCGGTGCAATAGCATAATTGTGGGGCTATAGACGTAGAACCTTTGCCTATAGCCCTTATTTTTGATCGGTTCGAATATTCTAATCCGAATGCGTCATGGATTTTTTCGAGAATGGATTCAATCGCGATAATCCATTAGTAAGCTTTTGTCCAAGGTGGATGCTTTTAATCAATCTACTCAGTAATGCTCGAGTCTTGGTGTTGCGGTCACTTTTATCAATCAGAAAGAAACTGAAACTGGTGAGATAAATCGAGGTTACCGCAATTTCGTCGGAAGAACGCTTTAGTCCGATATAATTTCTGTCCGCAACGGCAAGGAACCACTGCACAGTACGACTAATTCTGGTTATACCATGCCCCTGTAAATGGAAGTGTCCGGGGGTGAGCTTATAGGCCAGAATTTCTTTAATAATGGGTTTTATCGGGGAGAGATATTCAAACCAAGCCATCATGCTCTCAACCAGCTTTTCTTCACTGGTTAAATGCCTGAAGTCTTGATCCGATGTTTTTTCGAGTGCCAGTTTATCTGCGCGATCGAAGATTGCCTCGGCCATATCATCTTTCGAACGATAGTATCGTTTGACCTCCGCGAGGCTCAGGTTCAGAGAGTCAGCCAAGTCAATCAGGCTGAATGACTCCCACGAGCTCTGTAAAGCCAGTTCGATCGCTTTATCTAGTATTACCGACGAGTTGTCCACTGGGAAACTCCGATCAAATGTTACCGACGATCCTAGTATAGACGCTTATACTTTTTCAATGGATAAGAAGGGACTCCAGGAGTGCCGTACAGGCATATACGGGTACGCCCCTTGCCGCTATAGAAATGCGATCTGATGAAGTTAAGTCGGATGTATTAAGCCTGCAACCGAATTCATTTCATAGGCACTATTGCAGAGTCAAACCATTGTTTTGATCAAAAAAGTGTAAAGCCCGGCAGTCGACAAAAACATCCACATCGACATTCTCGCCGGGATCCTCCTTGGCCGGTACTTCAGCGATAAGCTTCTGACCCCCAAGTTGGCCACTTAGCTGAACGGTAGGACCGAGTAATTCGCTGGTCGCAATGTTCGCCTTCACGGAAAGGAAATTATCATGATGCAAGGCTTCGGGGCGCAGATGCATGTTCCCAGGACGAATACCCAAGACGATTTCGGAAGGCGAAGATTCGGGCAGGAGTAACTTGGATTTTGGCAGGGCCACTTCCTGTTGGCCGATTTGTAACCGCCAGTCACTATGTCCAGACTGCAATCCACACTTAATCATATTCATAGCTGGCGAACCTATAAAACCTGCAACAAAGGTATTGCTTGGCTTATCGTAGATTTCCTGTGGCGTACCTACCTGTTCGACGGCGCCGCCATTCATGATAACGATACGGTCTGCCAGGGTCATCGCCTCGACCTGATCGTGCGTTACATAAATAGTGGTCTTGCCAAGTTTACGATGCAGTTGCTTAATTTCGGTCCTCATCTGATTACGCAGTTTCGCATCCAGGTTGGATAAAGGCTCATCAAATAAGAATACGTCGGGCGTCCGCACCATGGCGCGGCCAATGGCAACCCGCTGACGTTGCCCGCCGGAAAGCGCCTTTGGTTTACGATCTAATAAGGCTTCTATCTGTAGCATTTCCGCCGCCCAGCTCACCTTTTTATGAATATCGTCTTTGGACATACCGCTGAGTTTTAACCCGAAGGCGATATTCTGATAGACATTCATGTGCGGATATAGTGCGTAGCTCTGGAATACCATGGCGATGTTCCGCTCCTTGGGTTCCAGATCATTCACCCAGCGATCGCCGATGTAGACATCGCCATCGGTTATTTTTTCCAGGCCTGCCAACATTCGAAGAGTGGTTGATTTACCACACCCTGATCCGCCAAGCAGAACAATAAATTCTCCCTCTTCGATATCGAGGTTAAAATCCTTCACTATGTGCAGATCACCAAAATACTTTTGAACGTTACTAAATTTTACTTCGGCCATGAGTTTACCTTTTGTTCAGTTCTCTATAGAGAAGGGCCCATCGCTATCAATTTCGCGATAAGCAAAATAATCATAATCAGCGGCGGCTGACATGCCGGTTAGATCCTGACAACAGATGCCGACAAATGCACCGGTAAAGTTGGCGTGGCTGCCACCATCACCCGCTTCGTCACTCATCAGGCTGTAATCGAGAGTCACAGGAAGTTTGTGCCATAGTCCTTCCGATGTGGCATAGAAAAACTCGATTAAATCAAAGTTCACATGGACTTTTAACCAAACCGGTCCGGTATCCGGGAGTTCAATCGGATCTGTCAACGGCCAGGCACAAAAATCGCTGACCATACAAGCGGACAAATCGAGTATTCGTTTTTTAGTCTGTTCATTCCAAGTGACATGGAGATAGTAGTACTTACGGCTGTTATAGTAGCTAACCAATCCGGCCATTTGTTGAAACGAATTTGGTGCAAACTCCAGCTTGGTTTCCGCATCAAAGACAAAAGCCTGCTGGCGTCTTGCCACCAAGGATTGGCGATAGAGGCTGCCAATGGATTCCGCCCCTTTAAGGCGCAGATAGCCTGGTCGCTCTGTCAAAGAAATAGGCAACTCAGAAACAGGCAACCGCAAAGTTTGGAAAGCAGGGTCCAACTCCGGACCATCAAAATCATCAAATTGATTTTGTTCCCTTGGTTGACGCTTGAAGTTCTCTGAACCATTTAGGATCAACGCAGGTGCTGTATCTCCTTTTGCCAACCGGGGCCAACCATTTACCCATTCGATTTCCTGGATAGCGGTTTCACGTCCCATGACACTCATGCCACGATGGGGCAATGGCCGGCTGCACAGGTGGGCCAGATAACTCTTACCCTCAGGGGTAACAGTCAGGCTTGCATGACCTGCCCTTTTTAACGGGGTCAGCGGCTGATCGGCTGAGGTTAACAGTGAACCTTGAGGATCTATTTCGTAAGGACCTCGGAGTTCTTCCGAGCGTGCAAAAGTAGCTGCATGGTCTTTACCCGTTCCGCCTTCAGCGGTCAATAAATAGTAATAACCATTGAACTTATAGAGATGCGGCCCCTCCGTGAACCCTCTGCCGGATCCTTTAAAAATCAACTGAGGAGTGCCTACCAATCGGCCTTTTTCTTCACAATATTCTTGCAGGGCTATGCCATAGAAATAAGAATGTGGGGATTGATTATGGCGATTCTTGGGCTGCCGGTGATCCCAAATCATATTTACCAGCCATTTGCGGCCATCATCGTTATGAAATAGAGAAGGATCGAAACCTGAACTATTCAGATAGACCGGTTCTGACCATGGACCCTGTATATGCTGAGCAGTTACCACGTAGTTATGCGTGTCTTTAAAATCCCCGCCGAATCGCTTCACATCGGTATAGACCAGATAAAACAAACCGTTGTTATAGGTGAGACAGGGTGCCCAAACGCCGCAGGAATCGGGCTCCCCACGCATATCCAGCTGACTTAACCGGTTTAACGGAGTCGCGACAAGTTCCCAATCCGCCAGGTTGCGCGAGTGGTAGATACGAATTCCGGGATACCATTCAAAGGTGGAAGTCGCAATGTAATAGTCTTTACCCACACATAGCAAGCATGGATCCGGATTAAACCCCCGTAAGACCGGATTTAAAATCTGGTTTTCACTCATGATATTTTGTCCTTAAGACCTCTTAGATAAACTTGTATGAGGAGTCATCTTAAGTTTGCCTATTGGTTGGTGTTCTCTCAATTATGAAAATGCCGCCCATTTTTGCGATTTCTTTTAATCCCTGAGTTTTTCCAGGCTCTGTCCAGTCGCACGATGATAGCCAAAAAAAGCCGTGACAAAGCACGGCAAACCTATCCTTCAAAGGCTAGACAAGAGGCATCCTGACACAATCGTCGCAATGGAGATCTGATCGATCTCTTACATTGACGGTGGAACTCCAATCTCCCGATAGCAGGAAAAACAACACCTATAAGGCTATTGCAATAGTGTGAATTCGAAAATGCGAAATTTCCTATTCGCTTTACTTTTTTTGCCTATCTAGCGAATTGTGCGGCATCCCCTAAATTTCACAATCGCACTAAAAAAAAGCGTAATTGTTTCCAACACCGCTCCAGTGCAAAAGTGAAAAGCAATCGAAATCCAAATACCTGGTTAGGCAATTTTCCGGCTTTTTAACTTTTGACATTCAACGGGGGACGAAAGATGACTTCTTCACTTAAACAATTAAAGGAATACTCTACGATAGTTGCGGATACAGGAAATCTGGCCGCCATACAGGTTTTTCACCCCGAAGACGCGACAACCAATCCATCACTAATACTCCAGTCTTTTAAAGACGACGTATACGGCCCGCTAATCAACGAGGCAATCGACTATGCTCTGAGTCACAGCCAGGACGAAGAACAACAGGTAAGAGATAGTGCCGACTTTTTGACAGTTGCCATAGGCGCCAAGATTTTGGAATCAATTCCTGGAAGAATCTCTACCGAAGTCGATGCACATCTTTCATACGACACCGAGGCCACTATTGCTAAAGCCCGCAAATTAGTCGAGCTATATCAGCGCAGAGGCATTCCAGCGGAGCGTGTACTAATTAAAGTCGCGGCTACTTGGGAAGGAATCAAAGCGGCAGAAGTTCTGGAACAGGAAAACATAAACTGTAACCTGACGCTCATTTTTAATTTTGATCAGGCACGCGCATGTGCGGAAGCTGGCGTCTTTTTAATCTCACCTTTTGTAGGCCGGGTATTGGACTGGTACAGGACGAGCCAGCCGGAAAACAACTTCAATCCTGAAGACGAGCCTGGGGTAAAACTTGTCTCAGACATTTTCACTTGGTTTAAACAACACCAGTACAAAACGGTAGTTATGGCGGCGAGTTTCCGCAACTCGGGAGAAATCACCGCCTTAGCCGGCTGCGACCGCCTAACAATCAGCCCGACATTGCTAGAAGAGTTGGACATTTCCGAAACCAGTGTTTCCCGGCGATTGGAACCACCTTTCAACACGCAACCAAGATCTACCAACCTATCTGAGGCTGACTATCGCTGGTCACAAAGTGAAGATCCTATGGCAACTGAGAAACTAGCCGAAGGAATTCGCCGCTTCGCACAGGATCAACGGACCCTATTTTCCGAACTGCGTACTCGAATCCGGGAGGTCAACTAATGCAGCGTCGACAATTAGCCAATGCCATAAGAATTTTATCAGCGGATGGCGTCGAAACGGCGAACTCTGGCCACCCTGGAGCGCCAATGGGAATGGCGGATATTGCTGAATCCCTCTGGCGGGGATTCCTTCGACACAACCCGAATAATCCCAACTGGCCCAATCGCGACAGGTTTGTTCTGTCTAACGGGCATGCATCCATGCTGCTCTATTCGCTATTACACCTAAGTGGCTATGATCTCAGTATTGATGACCTGAAAGCCTTTAGACAACTCCATTCCAAAACACCGGGGCATCCTGAATTCGGCTATACGCCGGGAGTTGAAACCACTACCGGTCCATTAGGCCAGGGGCTGGCAAATGCCGTTGGTTTTGCCCTTGCCGAACGGACCCTGGCAGCGCAATACAATACCCCAGACTTCCCCATTATCAATCACCACACCTACGTATTCTTAGGTGACGGCTGTTTGATGGAAGGGATCTCCCATGAAGCTTGTGCTTTAGCGGGCACTCAAAAGCTTGGCAAACTCATCGCATTTTGGGATGACAACGGCATTTCAATTGACGGCGAAGTTGACGGCTGGTTTACCGATAACACTGAACAACGTTTCGAAAGCTATGGTTGGCATGTAATTTCAGGCGTTGACGGACACAATGCAGAATCTATTACCACGGCAATTCAAGCCGCACAAGTTGAAACAGGGCGTCCGACGCTAATCTGCTGCAAAACGACCATCGGTTGGGGGGCGCCTACCAAAGCGGGCTCCCATAATTGTCACGGTGCGCCGTTAGGTCCAGATGAGCTAAAAGCAACACGCAAAGTTCTGAGTTGGCCCGACAACCCGTTTGAAGTTCCGGATTCAGTCTATAAGGCGTGGGATGCCAGAGAAAACGGCAAAACCATGGAAGATGCCTGGAACAACCTGTTTCAAAGTTACCAGGCGACATACCCTGAAAAAGCAGCTGAAATTCAGCGGCGCTGGAAAGGTCTCCTTCCTGAACAGCTAAACCCCAAACTGGATGACTTGGCGGCAACATTGCAAGCCGAAGAGCCTAAATTGGCTTCTCGAAAAGTCAGCCAAATGGTACTTGAAAAGATTGTTCCCGAGATACCCGAACTATTGGGCGGATCTGCCGATTTGACGCCTTCAAATCTTACGGCAACCGGGGATAGTAAGGCGATTACCCCAAATAGTCCCGCTGGTAATTATATGCACTACGGTGTGCGGGAGTTCGGCATGTCGGCCATTATGAATGGCGTGGCGCTGTATGGAGGATTTATCCCTTACGGCGGCACATTCCTGATGTTTATGGAGTATGCACGAAACGCAGTGCGTATGGCCTCGCTAATGAAGCAGAAGGTAATCTTCGTTTATACCCATGATTCCATTGGCCTGGGCGAAGACGGCCCGACCCATCAACCGGTAGAACAACTCGCAGCCCTGAGAGTCACTCCTCACCTTGAAACCTGGCGACCTTGTGATGCTGTGGAAACTGCCGTCGTCTGGAAAGAGTCGCTTAATTATAACGAAGGTCCTTCGGCGTTGATTCTCTCCCGCCAAGGTCTCCCAACGATCCCAAGAAACACCGATGAGTTAGAGGTAATAAGTCGCGGTGGTTATGTACTAAAAGATTCAAGCAAGGTACCTGAGTTAATCCTAATCGCCAGCGGTTCTGAAGTGGGTACCGCCTACCAGGCATGGCAACATCTTACCGAAAGCGGCATTCAGGTTCGCCTGGTATCCATGCCATGTACCCGTCGATTCGATGCCCAGTCAGAAACTTATCGCCAACTGGTGCTGCCTCCCAATGTGACTAAGCGAATCTCATTTGAAGCTGGGGTTTCTACGTCTTTGGGGATTTATGCAGGGCTAGAAGGTATCGCTATGGGAATCGACACCTTTGGCGAGTCCGGGCCGGCAGAAGCGCTTTACCAACATTTTGGTTTGACGTTTGACAATCTCGTCAAAAAAGCGAACAAGTTGCTAAATAGCGACCAGTAAACATCAGGAAAAATGAATTTTTGCAAAGCCTTTAAAAGATTAAGTAATTGCAGCAAACCAGTTGCTAAGTGAACATTTACCCAATGTTCGAACACAAACGTTAATGAACTACAAAAGAAAGGATACCGGTATGAGCCAGTATTTTGATCAAGTTGAAAGGGTCACTTATGAGGGACCAGAAAGCCAAAACCCATTTGCATTCAAATTCTATGATCCAGCAAAGGTAATTCTTGGCAAGACAATGGCGGAGCATTTGCGTTTTGCCGCATGTTACTGGCACAACTTCGTCTGGAATGGCTCTGACGTTTTTGGCGCCGCTGTATTCAATCGTCCATGGATTAGTTCTACCGAAACGCTAGAGCTTGCCAAACAAAAAGCAGATGTTGCTTTTGAATTCTTTAGCAAGCTCAATATTCCTTACTACTGCTTCCACGATACGGATGTAGCTCCGGAAGGCGCTAACGTTAAGGAATACGTTAATAACTTTCAGGAAATGGTAGAGGTATTACAAGCCAAGCAGGAGGAAACCGGTCTTAAGCTACTTTGGGGTACAGCAAACTGTTTCTCCAATCCCAGATATGCCTCCGGTGCTGCTTCAAATCCGGATCCGGAGATTTTTGCACGGGCTGCCAATCAGGTCTTTCATGCCATGAACGCCACCAAACAGCTCGGTGGCGCGAACTATGTATTGTGGGGCGGCCGCGAAGGTTATGAAACCTTGCTCAACACCGACCTTCGCCAGGAGCGGGATCAGTTGGGCCGGTTCATGCAAATGGTTGCAGAGCACAAACACAAAATTGGATTCAAAGGCGCGCTGCTAATCGAACCCAAGCCGCAGGAACCCACTAAGCACCAATATGACTATGACACAGCTACCGTCTATGGATTCCTCAAACAGTATGGACTGGAAAAAGAGTTTAAAGTAAATATCGAAGCGAACCATGCAACGCTGGCGGGGCATTCATTCCACCACGAAATTGCCACAGCGATATCTTTGGGAATTTTTGGCTCGATTGACGCCAATAGAGGGGATGCTCAACTAGGCTGGGATACTGACCAATTCCCTAACAGTGTTGAAGAAAATGCTCTCGTGATGTATGAAATTCTTAAAGCCGGTGGGTTCACAACAGGCGGATTTAACTTCGACTCTCGACTAAGACGTCAAAGCCTTGATCCATACGACCTGTTTTACGGGCATATCGGAGGAATGGATACTATGGCACTAGCTTTGGAAAAAGCCGCCGCACTTCTCGATAGCAAGGTACTTAGACAGGCTGTATCAGCGCGCTATGCCGGATGGAACAGTGCGCTGGGCCGTGGCATTTTAACTCGCGAATACAGCCTGGAATCCCTCGCAGGTTATTGCAACGAGCATGAACTCAATCCCAAGCCGGTATCCGGTCGCCAAGAAGATTTGGAAAACCTCGTTAACCTTTGCCTCTTTAGATAGTGTACCCGTAGTGCTTTTGGGGAGCTCAGCCTCCCCCATTTTTCGTTCTTTTTATTCGCCCTTTTTCTTCTTTTTTCCTCTTTCTTTCCGCTTGTTGATCAGACAACTTTAAAGATTATTCCACGACTTTACGATGCTGCTCGCGATAGTCTTTCGGCGTTATATCCATGTGTTTCTTAAACACGGTATAGAGATACTGGATCGAGGGGTAGCCGCAAAGAGAAGCGATTTCAGCTATTGGCAAGTCGGTACTCTCCAATAAATGTTCTGCCCGATACAACTTAAAGTTATGTATCTCGTTATGGACAGACTGGCGTGTTTCATCCTTAAAACGCGCTTCAAGATTGGAACGCGATATCCCGACATAATCCACCACCTGATCCACCTTAATGCCTTTACAGGCGTTCATGCGAATAAAGTGCATGGCTTGTATAACATAAGGATCTTTCAACGCCTTATAGTCCGAGGACTGCCTTTCGAATACTTTGGTTGGCGGAATTAACATGCGATGGCCGCTTATATCCCCACCACGCAAAGCACGGTGCAACAACTTCGCCGCCTGATAGCCCATTTCCTTACAGCCCTGCCCCACCGAGGATAAGGGAATCCGATTTAGATAGCGGGTGAGTTCTTCGTTGTCGATGCCGATGACCGATATCCGATCCGGCACCAGAATATCCAAGTGCTCGCAGACTTGGAGTACATGCCGCGCTCGAGAATCGGTAACGGCGACAATTCCGGTCGGCTCGGGAAGGCGTTGAATCCAATCCGCCAACCGGTTCAATGCATATTGCCAGCTTTGTGGCCCTACTTCTTCGCCGTTATAAGTGTAGACCTCAAAGCCATTGTCCTTCATCAGTTTGACGAACGCCTTTTTACGTTCCCTTGCCCATTTTTTACCTGGGTGTGGCGGCGTACCATAAAAGGCAAAGTTTTCGAACCCTTTGTCTTTCAGGTGCTGAAAGGCTAGTTCAACCAGCTTGAAGTTATCTGTGGCAATGTAGGGTTCGGTAGGATAATCCTCTTCCGCCATGTATGAACCGCCTACGGCGACAATGGGAAAATTCATATCCTGCAATGCGGCTTCGACTTCGGGATCATCGAAGTCCGCGATGACTCCGTCTCCAGCCCAATCCTTTACCCGATCAATGCGAAAACGAAAGTCCTCTTCGATATAAATATCCCAATCCGCCTGCGATGCCTGGAGATATTCTCCTACCCCCTCGATAACTTGACGATCATAGACCTTATTGGCATTAAACAAGAGGTTAATGCGGTATTTTCGTTCAAACACTCGACCCAATCTCCTCGCAACACTCGTTTATTGTTATTTATGAAAAGCGCTGGCAGTGGTAATGACCTAGTTTAATTATTGCTCTGCGCTATACCTGCGCCGATCCATTTTACACAGAGACAACCTATTGTCAGTACTTTCTACAGGCCATTCAGCCTATTTTTTGCGCGTTTAGTAGTAGGCTAACGCAAAACCAGCTAATAACAAAAAAGGCAAACGCGATTTCAAAAACCGCAATACTGATCGTCCATGCATTTGAAGAAAATCGCGTGGTTTGAATGGATATACGCACTTGGAGGTCGGAAGGGACGGTCTTGTTATTTGACCTGTCTTCGACAACCACGAGACTAGGTTGGGAGACTCCTGTATTTATCAAAAATTGTTCCGGGCATGTCAGGAATCATAATTGAGAAAAGCAACGAATAGCGCTGAAATGTATCTATACCAATGAGAACTTGAAAGGATAAAAAGTAGAAATGTTTGTCGGTATTGATCTAGGCACTTCAGGCGTAAAAGTTGCCCTCATAGATAATGAAGGTCGACTCGTCGCCAGTGAAACATCAGCGTTGACTGTTCAACAACCTAAACCCTTATGGTCAGAACAAGATCCGGATAGTTGGTGGACCGCAACGAAGAATGCGATACATTCACTTTCCAAGCAACAAAATTTATCCGCTATTCAGGGAATTTCTTTTAGCGGTCAAATGCATGGCGCTACTCTTCTGGATGAGTCCAACAAACCGCTAAGACCCTGCATTCTTTGGAACGATAGCCGCTCGTTTGCTGAATGCACCGAACTGGATAAGGATCAGCCCGACTTTCGTCGCCAGACCGGTAATCTGATTATGCCGGGTTTCACCGCCCCTAAAATTGCCTGGGTGAGAAAGCATGAACCGGATATCTATGCAAAGCTGAAAAAAGTTTTACTTCCTAAAGACTACCTAAGATTCAAGCTAACCGGCGAATTCTATTCTGATATGTCCGACGCTGCCGGTACATTGTGGCTGGATGTTTCGAAGCGCATCTGGAGCGAGTCGTTACTCAATGCCACGGGACTTAATCTGTCCCACATGCCATCGGTTGTGGAAGGTAATCAACAAACCGGGTCGGTTAGTCAGCAGGTCGCCGAAGAGCTTGGCATTCCGACAGTTCCGGTATATGCAGGTGCCGGAGACAATGCGGCTGGCGCGATTGGTTCGGGTATTATCGAAAGTGGTCAGGCCATGTTATCCCTGGGGACATCGGGAGTATGCTTCCTGGCATCTGACAAGTTTTACTCCCAGCCTGGATCGGCGGTTCACAGTTTTTGCCACGCCTTACCCGAGCGCTGGCATTTAATGTCTGTGATGCTTAGCGCAGCTTCTTGTTTGGATTGGATGTGCAAACTGGTCGGCGAGACAAATATTGGGGATCTGTTGAAAAGAGTTGAGGACGTTGTGGACGTCGGTGTTGCCAGGCATGCCCCAATATTTCTCCCTTATCTTTCCGGTGAACGAACACCTCACAACAACCCGAATGCCAAAGGCGTTTTCTTTGGATTAACTCACCGGCACGACAAGGTTCATCTCGTCTATTCCGTGCTGGAAGGCGTGAGCTTCGGCCTCAGACAGGGCATGGAAAAGCTGATGGAAACCGGCGCTAAGATGGATGATCCCATCAGACTCATAGGCGGTGGCGCAAGAAGTGTTTTTTGGCGCCAAATGTTAGCCGATATTTGTGGCAGGCAAATGGCGTTTTGTGAAGGTGGGGACGTTGGTCCAGCGTTAGGCGCCGCACGGTTAGCTCAATTGGGTAAGCAAGGAATCGAAAATCTCGCCGGCATATGCCCTACACCGACAATTGTTGACCTGCATGAAGCGAATGCAAGCAGGGTGGATCTATACGAACCCCGCTACGCAAAGTTCAAATTACTTTACAGTGCAAATGAGAATCTGTTTTAGGACGTTCTAAGATGGGGGAAAGTATCGTGAATCTTAGGTTCAATTCAAAAGAATCAATCCAAGTAACCTCACCGCTGATTCAGCACCTTTATGAGGGTAAACTGAGACAAATGAAAAGGGCCGCCTCCCGCGGCAGCAATCTCCGTGAAATGCTGTTGGAGTTTGAAGCTGCTGCGATAAAGGCAAAGTTACGTCGCTAACCACATATATGCATCTTCCCTGCTTCTTTTTAGGCAACTATGGCCTTGATCCGACTATTCCGTAGGCAAATTCCCGCTAATACTCAAAAGTAGTTAACTACCATTTTTTGCCTATCTAGGCTGGTCATGCAGGTTAGGCGAGTCTACTCTTATTACAAGCCTCCATGACCCCAAATATGCCTTCTTTCTGCACAAAGGCTTGGGCAACTACCACGAATAGGATACAGACTCGTTATGAAAATAAAAACCAAACTATTGGTAGCTTTCTTAGTGGCTGTTCTTGTACCTGTTTTGCTGGTTGCAGTCATAACTACCCGAGATATCAATAAAAATAGCGAACTGCAGTTTGCTGAAGCCAGCAGTTTGAACATGGCGGTAATCAACAACACCTTTGTGAATTTTTTTGAGTATGTAGGTTATACGGTTTCGGCTTTGGCTGAGCATCCCAGTGTTACCAAGTCAGATGCAGGGCCGATTAGCACTTACTTCGGAGAGGAGCAAAGACCTTCTGAAGTTGCACGAGCGAGTGGAGGCCGCGAACTGGAAATTTTTGAGCTGTTCAGCTCTATCGGGAACAATAACCCGTCCCTGGTTTACGTCTATATGGGAGACAAACAAGGAGGCTATCTGGAATGGCCGGGGACTGCCGAATATGGAAACTGGGACTCACGTAACCGCCCTTGGTTCGATATTGGTAAAAACGCCAACTATTCCGTGGTCCGCCGGGATGGCTACTACTATGCACCCGATGATGCAGTTTATATTGCTGTCTTGCGTGCGTTTAAGGGGAAGAATGGCAGCTTTGAAGGTGTAGTCGGCATCGATTTTTCCTTAAAAACGTTGACGAAAATGGTGCAGGAAGTCAAGTTTGGAGAAACCGGTTATCTTATGGTCGTTGAAGGCAACGGCAACATCCTGGTAGATGCCGCCTATACGGAAAACAACTTTAAAGCACTCAGCTCCCTCGATAGCCCGCATTATCAAGTCATCGATAAGACGGACTCGGGTGTCGTAGAGTTAGAGGTTGACGGCGTGGGCTACATGGCAAATATATACCATTCAAAGGAGCTAGGCTGGAAATTCATCGGCCTCATGCAAAAGCGGGAGATTTTTGCCGAAGCCAGGCAAATGACCATCAGTACAGCAATAGTCTGTACCATACTGGTTATCGTATTCGGCCTATTCGGTGTCTTCATTGCCAATCGAATTGTCAGCCCCATTAACAGTGTGAAAGATAATCTAAGGACTATCGCGGAAGGGGAAGGCGATCTAACGACCCGAATCAATGTGGAAAGCAACGATGAAACCGGCGAACTGGCCGACTGGTTTAATCAGTTCATTGAGTCCACCCAAAGAATGATAGTCGCCATAAAGAAAACCTCCGTGGAAATGGACAACTTATCCGACCAAACCAATGCACGGGCGATGGATATGGCGGAGGCGTCAAGTCAACAGCTGCAATCGGTTGACCAAGTCGTGACCGCAGTAACGGAGATGTCTGCCGCGGCCAACGAAGTTGCGAAGAACTGTGTCGATACAGCCAATGTATCTGAAGAAGGGTTATCAGCAACGGTTGAAGGCAAAGAGATTATCAACCGAAGCGCCAAGGGAGTTACAAGTCTGGGTCAGAGCATTAAAACATCCAACCAGGTGATCCAGGAGCTTGAAAAGGAAACAGCCAATATTAATTCCATTCTAGGCACCATTCAGGACATCGCCGAACAAACCAACTTACTCGCACTTAACGCCGCTATAGAAGCCGCTAGGGCTGGCGAGCAGGGACGGGGGTTCGCGGTGGTAGCTGATGAGGTGCGCAATTTGGCAAAACGCACGCAGGATTCCACGGAAGAAATCAATACCATTCTCAAACAGTTGGTCGATAAGACCAAAGAAGTGTCTGAGAATATGGATACCAGTCTTACAGAGTCCGAAACGGCTGTTGGTTTGTCCGGCGATGTACTCACCGCTTTCGAAAATATTGAGAATTCGGTTGAAAAAATACGTGATATGACCACTCAGACAGCCAGCGCGACCGAAGAGCAACACTTGGTGACGGAGGATATAAACAAGAACACAATCTCCATTTCCGAGTTTGCCAATAAGGTATCTGAGCTATCAACGAATGTAGAATCACTTTGTCGGGAACAGAATACTTTAAGCAGTGAACTAAATGGCTTGGTATCCAGGTTTAATACTGGACACTGAACTTCCATTTACCTTGATGGTCGGCATCCCTTCCGTCTTGTGCCCCACACACAGGCTCTTCGCCATGGTGGGAATTCAAATTTTGCGGTTCTCCCTTTTTGGCAAAAGACCTGGATATCAGATCGGCAACAAAGCCTAGATTTTTCATTTTGCTAGATAACCAAAGACCTATTCACCAATGGCTACCTTAAAACAATCACTGCCCAAACCGACTAAGGACTGCCTCATATGTTCCGTCAGCTTTTACTTCGGCTAACGCTGAGTTGAACTTGGCGACTATTTCCATCGCATCTGGTCGCCTTTTCGTTATGGGGTTAAATAACCCAAATGATTTGTAGGGTGGCTCCAAAACGTCAAATAGATTTTGGAAATTATGCAAAACAGGTTCATTTGCTAGCTGAAAATTAAATTCCTGTTTGCCGACAATTATGAGGTCTAATCGGCCAGCGGCCAGTTTTTGCATGTTAGGTATGCTATTGGCAGCTTCGTCAATGTTGAACCCCATTTTCTTGAGTTCTTCAACTTGCGCCCCACCCCGCATCCCTCCAATTTTAAAAGCCTTGAGATCATTTATTGTGGAATACGTGATGCCTTTACCCTTTTTTTGGACGAAAACCTCGTCATTGTTAGCTACCTCTTCCGTATAAACAAAGTCTTTTGCCCGGTCTTCAGAAAAGTATGCGCCCAGGAGACCGTCATATGAGCCATTTCTTGCACTTTCCAACGCCCTTTTCCAGGGGAGGAATTTGATTTGAATGTCATATCCGGCACGTTTGAAGATTTCTTTAGTTAATGCCGAATAAAAGCCATTTTCCGGCAGAGAGCTGCTGTAAAAAGGTGGCCACTCCACTGTGGCCAGTTTTAATGTTTCAGCATTCGCTACTACCTTCACCGAGAGTAATACGGCCAAAAACCAAAATTTCACATAGGACATTATCATTTAACCGATCTCCTAAATTATTCAAATTAGGCTAAATCAACATATCTAGGGTAGTCGATAAATGTCCGGAGACAACTGTCTTTGGCATGCACCGAACGCATATCAGACCGCTTCATTTACCCTACTGATCAACACTTCGAGCGCATCGTGCATCATTCGGGCAAAGTCATCGATATCCGGTACCGAATCGTAGTCGGCGGTC
Organism: Hahella sp.; assembly: GCA_028280065.1. Classification (GTDB taxonomy): domain Bacteria; phylum Pseudomonadota; class Gammaproteobacteria; order Pseudomonadales; family Oleiphilaceae; genus Hahella. The sequence continues at coordinate 27,229 of JANQMN010000090.1, read as the reverse complement.
AGGCCGAAATCCAGCTTTCCGCAGTAGCTCATCAACGTGATATTTAATCCCAGACCGTGGTAGGGAATACTCACGGGGTAATTCGCCAGTACTTTAAGGCCCGCCAGGTACAGCGGCATCGAAGGACCCGGTACATTGGAAATGACCACATTGAACGCCGGAGCGTGATAGTTGTGGATGGTGAAGTTTTCATACAAGCGGGCGGCACGGGCCATCAGAGCCGGGGCGGGAAGTTGCGCCCAATCTCCCATGAGATTGGCGGCAATGGCGCGAAAACGGTCCTTGGCATTGGCCATTTCTTCACTGATGGCCAATAGCTGGCTGACCGGGTCTGCTTCATCCGTATGTAAGGATGAGCGCACGAACGAGACCTGGTTGCCTGCAGTGCCTTTTTGTTCTTCCGTGCGGGTGGATACAGGGACACCTGCGATCAAGGATTTATCCGGCAGCTCTCCTTTCTCAACCAGATATCTTGCCAAGGCAATACCGCAAACCGCCATGACCACATCGTTAACCGTGGTCCCAAAGGTGTTCTTTACCGTTTTCACTTGCTGAAGATCCAACGAGCCGAAGGCAAACGACCGTCTGGCGGTAATTTGATGGTTAAACCGGGTACGCGGAGCCATGGCCAGCATATCGCGGAACTTGCCGGACAACTTACGGCGTTCCCACATATCCCGGCCCGATGACATCAGGAACGGCCAGGTGTCCTTCACCAGTTGCACCGCTTTGCCCGGCCGTTTGGCAAGGGACTTCGCTGTAAGACCTGCAAGCTTGGCCAGCGACGGCTCCGTATCCGGCTGCCAGGGCGTATCCGGCGCCGGAAACTCCCGAGGTGTAGCGGTCAAATCCAGAAAATTCCCGAGAATCTCGGCACCGGATACACCGTCAATTGCAGCATGGTGCATTTTACTGATTGCCGCCACCCGACCACCTTGCAAGCCTTCTACATAGTGGATTTCCCACAAGGGCAGATTACGATCCAGGCGAGTACTGGCCAACTCGCAGACTAGTTCGGCAAGCTGCGCATCACTTCCGGGGGTGGGCAATGCACGGTGTTTGACGTGGTGCACAAGATCAAAATCGGGATCTTCAATCCAATAGGGATGATCAAATCCCATGGGTGCATTGACCAGCCGCCGACGCAGCGGCGGTATCAGATCCAGCCTGCTTTCCACATGTTTAAAGAACTGTTTGAAACCCTCCTCCGCTGACGCCGTCTTAGGCGGCTCCATGATCACCACGCCGCCGACATGCATCGGACAGGCATTGGATTCAATATTCAAAAATGTGGTGTCCAGACCGCTTAACTGTTGCATTATTCGTTTACTCTCTTTTATTCCACTTAAGGGATTCAAAAACTTCGGGTTTCTACCCGTAGGGTGCGCCGTGCGCACCGTTTTAACGGGATATGATTCAAAGGTGTGCACGGCAAACCCTACCATTTATCCGAAGTAACTTTACCAGCCCATTACGCCAACATGCCGCCGTCGACTCTAATGGTTTCGCCGGTCAAGAAGCTCGACTCGTCGCTTGCCAGCCAGGCAATCACCTTGGCGATTTCCGTGGGTTCCCCCATGCGCCGCATAGGATTGCCCTGCATGGTGGCCACGCGTTTTTTCTCACTCATGGCTTGTAATGCTCTTTCCGCCATGGGCGTACGAATAACACCGGGACAGACGGCATTACAACGAATATTATAGCGCGCATATTCCACGGCGGCGGATCGGGTCAAGCCTACCACGCCATGTTTACTTGCGGCGTAAGGCGCTAAATAGGGAGCCGAGTGCAAGCCTGCGACCGACGCTAAGTTGATTATATGCCCGCCTTGTTTCTGCATATGTAGAATCTGCTGCTTCATACATAAGAAAACGCCTTTGAGATTGATATTCATCGTTCGATCCCAGAGCTCTTCGTCACATTCCGCCAAGGGAATATTTGCGTGTTCAACGCCGGCATTATTGATGGCGACATCCACAGCGCCGGCCAATTCGACGGCTCTGTCCATCATGGCCGAAACCGAGTTACCGTCACTTACATCCACCTCAATAAAAACCGCCTTTCCTCCTTCGCCTCGAATCTGCTCGGCGACCGCAAGTCCCGACTCCGAGTCGATGTCCGCCAACAGCACGTAGGCGTTATGCTTCGCTAACCACTTGGCCGCAGCCGCACCGATGCCCGAAGACGCGCCGGTAATGATTATGTTCTTATTAGATAACCAGGCCATAAGGATTCCTCGCCATGTATGGTTTAAAGACACAGGAAACCATCTGTGTCATTTTGTTTGCTCAATTTGAAAAGGGGGCTAGCATGACATAGCTTCAAGGTGTAATGAATTGTCATATATGACACAATATTGGCCAATCAGGCCACAATTTTACCAAACTCCTATGCCGATGAAGTTATGCCAAGCGTCACTATTCTAGGATTCGACAATGCTTTCGCGACAGCAATCACCGGTGCGGTGGATGTATTCAGTGCAGCCGGATCTACCTGGAACCGCATTCAGGGGGAGGCCACCGACCCGAGGTTCCAGGTCAGGATAGCCTCTCTGGACGGCGGCGCCATCTATTGTACAAACGGCCTTCGGTTGCCGACTGACGAAAGCGTGGATCAAGTGGGTCATACGGATTTACTGCTGATTCCAACGATTGGAGACCATATCCAAAAGACGCTCGATAACTGCCAGCCTTTACTGTCCTGGATTCGGGCTCTGCATGAACAGCGCGTCGATATCGCCAGTAACTGTACAGGTGCCTTTCTGCTGGCGGAAAGCGGTATTCTGAACGGTAAAAAGGCAACCACACACTGGGGTTTCGCCAATGCGTTTAAACGACGCTACCCCGAAGTATTGCTCGAACCCGAACGGCTTATTACACGGGACGCCAATATATTCTGCGCCGGGGGAGGCATGGCCTGGCTGGACCTTACGATATTTTTGATCGAGCGCTATTGCGGCCATGACCTGGCGCGCGCCACGGCCCGATCCATGGTGATCGACATGTCCCGTAGCAGTCAATCGGCTTACGGTACGGTACCTGCGAAACATTATCACCAGGACCCGGAAATCCTAATGGTGCAGGATTGGCTGGGATCGCACTACCAGGAAAGAATCCAATTGGACAATCTGGCCCGGCAATTCCTTATGACCCCGCGTACCTTCAAGCGCAGATTTTCTTCGGCCACTGGTGAAAGTCCTATCAGTTATTTGCAATCCCTGAGGATAGAACAAGCCAAACGTTTATTGGAAAGCACCAAGCATAACTTGGATTTCATCATCCAATCCGTGGGCTATGAAGACATCAGCTCCTTCTCCCGCCTGTTCAAACGCTGCACCGGCATGGCGCCGGGAGCCTATCGGGTGAAATTTGGTCGGGCATAAAGCCGTTACTGTCACACCAGTGCCTGACAACTCTTCAGCGATGGCTTGAGAAAAAGGCAATACATAAGCTTTAGTTGCATAATAAATTGACCTGGGCAAGAATCTAGGATTCTACGGGTTCAAACCCGAAAAAATCGGCACTTCTGCACCGTCTGCGCTTCACCATGCTATAGTTCCTACGCAGATAGCTACGAATTCGACTAGATCTTTTAGATTCGGATGTTTCAGAAAGACCGATCTCTCATAATCTTGTTTCGTCAAAGGCAAACCGGGATGACCTAAATGCAGATCTTCCAAGATATGATAGCTTTGAACCTTCAAGACAAAGTAAGTAAGGAGTACGAGCCTAAAGTTCTAGTTTAAGAAGTTCAGACAAAGGGCGGAACAGAACTGCAATTTTCTTAAATCTGACGGGTGCGCTTCTTAGAAAGCCTAGTAACTCACGCAGCCATCAGTTGAAAACTCAAGAATCTCGTTTCCGCTGCTACCTTCCATCACAAATTTAATAATAGGATCGAACAGAAAGTCCCGGTCCTTCTGATCGCAAGTTGGCAAGTAGGTTCTCATTATTCTGGGATCATAGTACCTAAAGAATAGTTTTTGATCCTCCGGGCCCCTAACCAAAAGACACTTTCGCAAGTGTTTTCGAATATCTTTTATTCCTGTACCGGGAGGTGCCGTTAGAAAGATGCCCCAATTTTTTGACCAACCGGCATCAATTAGTTGATGAGTAAAATCTGCATCTTTTTTTAGTTTCACGACATAGGGGGCTGCTGCTGCTAGTTCTTGCGGCAGATTACCCGCAAACAAACATTCAAAAAATAATCCACACTGTTGAATCATAGGAAGAATAGACGGGTCTGCACCAGCATCGAGCACTGAATAGACGCTATCGGGTTTCATGTCACCGCTTGAAGGCCAGAGAACCTGTAAGAACTGGTTTTTATACTCTTTGTCCATATATGTAAAAACAGCCAATCTTCATCTTTCCGGTTAACCTAGAGCTTTTTCGCAAACTTCGCAAAATGGAACTGCATGTTTCCTGGCTGCGGTCAGAATGGCAATTTGTGCTGAAATATCAATTTCCGGCTTTGATTTGGGCGATTTAAATTCAATAGCACTTTTTGGTTTTGCTGGTGGCGGCGGAGCTACGGGAGGAAGTGATTGAACCGGTTCTGCTGGTTTGCGTTTAAAGTTATCAAAGCCAACATCAACTGTGTATCGATTGGTAACGATCAACCGACCATCTGCAAGAAGCTGAGCGACACTGGAAAATAGGTCACTTTTTGAGTAGTTAGGTGAGTTCACCCTTTCATCGGCCAAAGCCGAGTAGATGTCCTGTTGGATCACAGAGTGGCTGGGGCAACTTCTGAGGAAAAACAGCGCACCATCAAAATTATTGATAAATGAGCAAACCGGCGCAAATTTACCATTTGAAGGTCGAATAGCTAGTTGTTCGAAGGAATGATTAAACCACATAAAAGTTTCTCAATACGTAAAAGCTATGCAAATCCTGTTGAACCGGTCGCTTAGAGAGCATTCTCTTTTACCCATGCTCGTTTATCCAATTCGTCAAAACAAACCATACATTCTCCGGAAGTTTCCAACTCGATCCGGGCGAATCCATTTTCATCCAAGATTCCTTGGATTTCCTTTCCATCCGGTGCCTTAACGAGATAGTGCTTGCCGGGTAGGGGTTGCTCTTCGGAATCCACCAACTCTATTTCAATCCAATGTCGGGGTTTACAGGGAAGAATTGTTTCGCCAACCGGTAATTCAGCAAATTCGTCATCCGAGTCTACCATTGCCACACTCCCCGGCGTTTTGCCCACTCCTCAAATCGATCGAGTTTTTCCGCCGGAGTAAGATAAGGATTTCGAAGTATTTTTTGTGGTTCCTCAGCACTAACCAACTCGATTTTTCCTGCCAAATGCCGGAAGAGTATTACCATGAATCTGGCGGTGTGCCTTTCACTGGCTAAGCGATAAGCTTCATCTAATGGCACGCTGCATTCCACTACCCGCTTTACATATTCTGGCGAAGCAGACCCGATAGGGGTTGGCTCCCCCCTTACAACGCATTGCACCAATCTTGACTTGAATGCTGCAATTCGAACTACAGTAAACGCCTCCAATTGCTCCTTGCGAATTCTTAACATGGTTAATCTCTCACCTCTTGCCTGTTACCACTTACCTTTCGATTCTTATCTTTAACCTAATTTGACGAAGCCAACGCCGTCGCTAGTTGAATAGCTAGCGTTAAACAAATGGAAAATCCGTAGATTGCACAAACTCTAACATTCTCAACACACGCTTAATCTGAATGGCACTGGCGCGATCAACCTCTTTCAGAGATCCGCGAGAAAGTTTTTTAGTCACGGGATGTGACTCATTCATGAAACGGCTATGGAACTCTTTGACAGAAATTTCCGTACCCTCATCAAATATGCCGTTGACGTTCTGATGGAACACGAAACCGATAGTGCGCAAATCCTCCTGAAGTTCCGCGATTGCCGCGCGATCTGTGCTATTTCCTATTTTTAAAACACCACCCGGCAGGTCGTCGAAGTAACCGTTGTAAATCACCTTCAAATCCGGCTCATAAGTCTCATCGGCACCGAGCGCCAGAGGAACGCTCCTTGGCGGATAGCCAACTTCACCTAAAACCTCTTCCTCATACTTGATCCAAGGGAAGTCAACACCAGGACAGCCATGCTTCTGGCGGGAAAGCACATGCGCATGACCGACAATGTTCCATGGTGGGATTGTGCCAAAATGAGATACCAGCTGGCGCACGAGGTCGACACTGGCATCGATAAGTGCCGGATAAAAAACAGGGGCCTTTTCGAAAAGTGCATGTTCAATACCCACAGCGGATTCGTTAATTCCATGTCTGATATGCCCCCAGCCTTTGGGGCTGCCTTTTCCTCCCCCATGTTGTACCCAGAATGATTCGTGTGCCATTTTGGTGATATGCCCATCAACGTCGACGATGTAATGGATGCCTGATTCTTGATCTACAACTTTCCCTTTTTTGTTCGTCACCTGAACCGCCAAAAATCCATTAATAGCACGGCCAATCTCTGGTAGCGGTCTTGCCCCACTGATGTTGTGTAGTTCCACCATCTCAACATTACCTCGGCGCGGGTTGAGTTTCGGTCGGCGCTCCTCCTGTTTGCCGCTCATTGAACCATCTGTCTTCTTTCTTCGTCCAAGCACCTGTCTTATCCAGTCTGGCTTCCAATCCAGCATGATTCTCTGATGTGCGCCGGTACTGAGAGGATCCGGATGCATAAAAGCAGTCCAATGTGGTCCTCGCTGCAATGCCACCTGCCCTGCATCACCGAGGTTGCTTATCAAAAATGAGTTATCTTCTCCTACTTGGAGATCAAACTGCAGTTTTACCGGCCTGAATAATCCATCGTGGGATTGATCATTGGCCCCGCAGTTTCCCGGACGCGCTGGATCATCATCGCCGGTTTTTGGACCGGCGGCCTCCTGGCTCAATGCATTATCAGGGGGGGTTAGCTCAAGGATAAAAGTGCCTAGAGGGTCGCCAGCAGAAGCATCCGGACCTAGAGCGAACTTACTCAGAAAAGTATCCAATGCAATTTCCAGTTCCTGATTGGTGCCTCGATGCAATGGAGACCGGGTGTTATTGCTACCAGCGGAAAATCTTCGACTGATCTTGAAGGCATCATAAACAGGAGCACTGTCCCCTTTATGATACACGCTGATCTGAATAGTCGAAGGCGGCCGAATATTGGCTCTTTTCAGTCGCGTTATCGGTAACCCTGAATCGGCAAGATATTCCTTGAGCCAATAAACCGTGCCGATATTGACAAAATATCGGGGGGCAGTTCGCGCTGTACTGGTAATGATCTTCTTTTTGGCCACTTTAGGCTTCTACTCCTCTTCTCCGCATAAACTGCAGCCGCCCCCGGCACTCTGGACATCCATAGGTGGTTCCTCTTCTTCGACTGCTTCGGGTTCTGCGGTTTGAGGCACACCTCCCGTGTCGTGCCAGCTCTTGAGCACCTGTTTAATATCATTGATGACACCTGTCCGCTCCAACCCGAACTCGAACTGAAACTCTCTAACGTTTTCAGGAAGGTCGTCGCCGGTATTGAAACCAAGGTTGTTGAGCATCTGATTAAAACTATCATCACCATGATTATCAGCAGCAAGAGGGAAGTGGTCACTGACATAAGGGAATGGGGCTTGAGGATCATTCGGAGCTCCTCGTTCAGAGTTCCCCGGACGCCATTCAAGCAGTAGCCTTTCGGGAACACTTGCCAACGATACCATTGCCATCGCATTGTCATTGGCGGTGCCACACGCAATAATCTGATTGCCATCGCGAACCCGCCAGACAGCTCCTGGTAGGCGCTGGTAATCGGCGTCAAGAAGATACACCACGAAGCCTTCTATTGAGGAACGCTCGCAGGGTGAATTATCCGCCAGACGTTGATAGAAACGACAGGCAAAGGTGTCGTTACTCTGCTGAAATTTGCGCTCCTGTTCCCCGTGAATCAATCGCTGATCTGCATTCGACCAGAAACGTTTTCTGCAACCAGAAACCCCTTCTTTTACCCGCGGGCAAGGCCAACTCTCCGGGGACATCTGTGCCGAAGGATGAAATAGGTAAACCAATACCCGTCGATTGGGTGCATTTGCCAGATCTCGCTCTGCCTTCAGTCCCGACTTGGAATAGGCTTCTCTATCCGCTTCTGAAAGCAAAACCAGCGGGTTAAACTCACTGCATCCCTGTACATCACCCTTTCCTTCGGAATCCTCGCCACGAGCCAAAAAGTCGCTGAGTTCCAGCTTAAATTCTTCTCCATTGCGGGTTTGGCAGTGTTTATCCATGTAGGCGCCAAACAGCTCGTTTCGGGTATTCGGTCCGACAATTCCATCCTCAACAAGCCCGAAGTCTCGTTGAAAACCTTTTACCGAATCGACCCGGTTGGTACTCTGAGGGTTCGTTTGCTCATCGCCAGAATTATGGCTTTCTTGGTTGTCTCCATTGGTTTGAAAATAACCCAGGTCAGCCAATAGTCGATCGATTACAGTTTGCCTCCAATCGTCCGCGCTCAGAGGCGATGTAAACTTACCCGTCTGGCTGTAGATATCCTCCCAGAGTTCCGTGCGTCGAGTGAGCATGCCATAGACCGCCATCGCCCGGCGCCCACTCAACTTTTTATTGAAAGCATCCTCTCCTACTGGATCGGCATGACCGAACAATGATGCAACTGGACGTTTGCCATGTTTATTCTGCAAGCCCCGATATAGGGCGGCCAAAGAGTGGACATCTTCGGCCACTTCCGGGAGTATAAAGGATGATCCAAACTCAAATCTCTGATCGCCGATTGACCAACAGGCAATAGGCACCAGATGCGGGCGGATGGTATTGAGCTGCTGATTCGTAGCCGGTGCTGCTAATATGGGCAAAGTAACGGTAGACGGATGCTCGGCCGCGATACCCGCTTCAGAGAGGGAATGGATGAGGTTGTCTTGACTGCCTTTACTCACAATACGATCTCATTATTGCCTAGCTTACCATATAGCTTGCTAGCAACCATAAATTTCCTCGAGTTTTGCCTGGGTATTGGGTCCGCACAAACCGTCCACTGACAGCTTATGATCGCACTGGAATTCCTCAACTGCAGACCAATAAGCAGATTCATCGGCAACTGGAATTTCACCCCGGTAGTAACCCAAATTACGCAATCTTCCCGCCTGCCCCGACTGTTTGGTAATCGGGTCCAGGTGACCTACCTTCAGCAGCAATTCATCCTCTAATAAATCCGGTGCTTCCTGAAAGCTAAGCGACACCTCTTCCACCTTTGGCGTGATGGCTTGCTCGATCTTCCCTTCAGTGTCTGTTTCGTGCGGCTTTGCCGGGCCTGAACCAATCATTTCGCAGGCAACACCTTCGTAGCCGGCCCAGTCCAAGGTTAGAAGTTTTAACCGCAGCTTTAGCGGGTCTCCCAATAACTGAAATCGATGCCGCTTTTCCGTTACTCCGGATTCTTCTTTCAATTCCTTTTCCGGCACATAAATCTGATCGCCAGGGCAAAGAATGTTGGGATCAGGTCGTTCCTGCCTGAACGGAGAGTTTTCTGCATGGTCGTAAAGGATGCGAAAACTATCGAAACCATAGTCGTGGGCAATACTTGCAGTATGTTCTCCCTGTTCAACAACATGATTTGGCATTCAGCACCCTTAAGCCTCAAATTCAAACATCTACCAGCCTTTTATAAGTGTGATTTGTGATAAAAATAAAATCCTGACGTTTTTCTGACAAAATTGTGAATAATTAGAATTTCTTGGTTAGCCTGTCTGATTTGGTTTTCCCGCCATTAGGATCAGCAGCCATTAACATGTTCTGCAGTCTCTCATCTATATATCCATAGACTCAACGGTCATAAATCTCTCCGAATTGCGTCGGGACTTGTTCCGGTCGCGACCAATACATCGCCCTATTTTTTGGGGTCAATTTAGATAACTCGGCTAATGAATTCAGCGATCAGGACTTCTTTCATGGCAGCAACTTTAACAACGCCGGCACAACATTTATGTGTAGTAATCCAACGCGGGATCAAGGTATTGTTGTACTGGTAAATTCAGGTTCCAATGCTGCCAAAACACTCATCAACGAAATTCGAAGTGCCTACATCGACGCGGTGGCCTGCAAATGTCACATGAAACTAAGGCGGTGCATGATAAGAACAATGGAACAATAAGCCCATTGGTCCAGAACTAACGCCAGGTGTGGGGAGAATATTCCAACCCTTTTACTTTGCTACAGGTTTTATAGCCCTAGCAGTAATTCCATATTCCTCGGCAAGGTTTTGAGCCTTGTTGGAATGCATATCAGAAAGCTCAGGGTGGTCTAAAATTCGATACAATGCAGCCGCGATACAATTTAAGCGTGGCGTGAAGTAATTGTCTTCGGTTCGCTCAGCGAACTCCAGCGCGGTAACAACGGAGTTAAGTCCCTCAGAGTATTGACCCAAAGCAAGCTGCGTTTCCGCCTGAAGCCCATACCAGTTTGCCAGTTGAACGCCAGCCCCCGTCGCTTCAAAAACCTTGATGCCTTCTTCTACGACATCACACGCTTTATCTGATTCACCCAATTGGCCATATGCCCAGCCCTTCATAACGAGCCCGGTGCCCAACCAAAAATTAAAGTTATGTTTGCGACTTATTGAAACCGCGTGTTCCGCTATCTCTAAACACCTTTTAACATCTCCTTCAAAAAAGAAATACTCGGTACAAAGTGCATAGTGAATCGCCTGGGCAAATGGATTCTTAAACAACTGAGCTAAATCATGGGACTGTTGAAAGTAGTTTTCTGCTTCTTCTGAATAGCCAAGCATACTGGCTGTCCAAGCGGCATAGGCCGCACACGAAGTTGCGGCATTTTGCTCGGGCAATGTTTTGGGCGGAGCACTTTCGATGCTCTTGAGGCCTTTTTTCAGGTAGCGTAACGCATCTTCATTTTTTCCAAGATGCATCAATACCTGCCCCATACTGGCATGCGCCTGGAGTTTAAGAGCAGGATGATCTGAGCCGGTTGCCAGATCCATAAGTTTTCTGGCATGGCGGAGTGATTCTGACAGATTGCCCCGGACCCATTCGTGAATCCAGAGCCCCACGGTAATCCGGATATCCGACTTCGCTGATCCGATATTTTTATTTAGGGTCTTAGCTTTCTTGAATGCCTGGCCCGCTTCAGGGTCACCAAAACCTTTTAAGGTGGTCAATGACGTCGCAAGTAGCAAATGTAAACTTAATGCGTGAGGCTGCTGTTCGATATTGTCGTTTTCTATCAGATTCAATCCTTGCAGAGCAAAAGCCACGGTTTCATGATGGGTGGAGTGCTCCAAGGCGGCGCGGCTAGCCGCCAACCAATATCGAATAGCCTGATTAGTTTCACCCGCCTCTTGGTAGTGCCAAGCAAGCCGTTCAGGTTGAACCCAAGCTTCTTCGGTATTCTTTTGCAAATAGGTAGCAATTTTTCCATGTAATTTTTTTCGATCTACAGATGCCACCATCGCATATGCTGTATCGTTGATCAGCATATGGCGAAAACTATATCCGCCATCTTTTGCTGTGATAAACCCAGCTCTAATGAGTTGTCTCAGAATGGTTTGTAGCTCTGCCGTATCTTGACCAAATAAAAAGGAAATGAGCTCCAATGGAGCAGGTGGCCCTATCACGGCAATGATATAGACTGCAGTTCGCTGAATCGTTGACAGCGCTCCAATTCTCACGGAGATAACTGCCTGAACGGTCTCTGGCGGTTTACCTTCCGGATCAGCCCCGAATTGCGCAGCAATCATCAGCTCTTCTAAAAAGAACGGGTTACCGGCGCAACGTTGGACCAGTTTTCGCGCTGTTTCTCCGGCAATTCCTTGCGAATCAGAATAGCTTTGCAGCAAATCCATACAGTCATTTTGGTTCAAGGGAGAAAGCGGTAATACAGAATCAACTTGGAGCGACAGCTCTGTCGGCCGGCTGGTTATCAGTAAAAGAAACGCTTTATCTCCTAACTGTTGAATAATTTCGTTGAATATTTCTTTTGATGTTTCATCTATCCAGTGTACGTCCTCCAAAATGACGACCAAGGCCTGACGCTGACAAACTGCTTCTAGTAAACGGTTCAACAAGTCGATTCTTTTCTGGCGCCGCTGATGATCTGACATGCTCTGTAAAAGTGGTTCTTGACCAACAGATGTGTCTAGCAGATCTCGCAATAGAGCATTATCAACATCAACATTTGCCGTCGGAGTTAAGTTCGCCTGATCCAGTAGGAACTCACATAGATGACGCACGGGTGTCAGTGGGGTATTTCGTAAGCTCGGTAAACACTGAATCGTTAACCGTAGGTGGTCATCCGGAAGGTGATTTCTAAGTACTTCTGCACCGAGCCTGGTTTTACCGATCCCGGCAGGGCCGGACAACATGAGAGCATTCCCCCGTCCCTGTGACAAAAGACCTAGATTGGCTAATACGAACGCCAGTTCAGCGCTTCGCCCCACAAATTTCGTCGAGGCATGGTAAGGTCGGCCAGGTATTCCTGCCCTTAACTTAGGTGCAGACAACAATCGATAACCATCGGGAGTTGCTTCCGTTTCGGCTTCATTGTGGAGTTGACTAAGCGTGCTTTTACTCAACAGAATGTCGCCTATATTCGCTTTTTGCGATATTCGAGTCGCTTTACGTTCAATAGTGCTGGGTAATTGCCAATCCTGTTTGCCTTTGGTATCCAATGCGACAGGACCGGCATCTATGCCTATCGTCAGGGATAATCCTTTCAATAGCGCTGTTTGAGCAGTGCCATTTTGTCGCAAATCGACAGCGCAGCGTACCGCCCTATGGACAACGTCATCGCAGTGCTCTTGAAGACCAAATGCAGCCGTGAAACCGTCGATCATCATATGCAGAAGCTGTCCCTGATGATTTTCAACTAGCGGTTTTGCCTGGCTTAAGAAAGCTTCAAGATCTTTTTCCCAACTATCAACTTCGGTAATATCCCGTTCTGTTTCCAGGATTCGGACATGGATTACTGCTGCCAGTCTTTGTTCACCAAGTGTTCCCATCGCATCAGATGCATTGGTTTGGGAATCGAATTCAGGTAAACCACTATTCAGAGCCGCGATAAATCGATAGCCCTGGCCATGGTGGGTTTTGATAATGCTGTCCACCGCACCATTCTCACTAAGTGCTTTGCGAATCAAGCTGATTGATTTCAGCAGGGCAGCTTCTGATACATTGGAGGGCCAGAACTCATCCAGTAGTTCTCGCTTGGAGACCATTCGATCTTTGTTTTCTATCAGGTAAGTTAGCAACGAAAAAGCTTTGGGTGACAAAGCTTGAACCTGCCCAGCGCTAATTAGCTCGTGGCGTTTCGTGTCTAGCTGGAACTCTTGAAACCTATAGATCATAACCTTGGCTTTCGGTCCTTATTGACGGGAAAACAGGTAAATCATCGCATTCAATATCCAATCAAAGCAGTCGATCTGCTGAGGATTAATGCCTCAGTTTTTTGGCTAGGGGGAGATTGAGATAACCCTCACCTCGCTTGGAAAGACAATACAAGAAGAACGCTTACCAAAAACTTATAATTATTCACAATTTAGTCAGAAAAACGTCAGGATTTTCTTTTTATCACAAATCAAACTGATTAGGGACTACCATGACTGGTTTATATACATTTTAAGTTTTATTTAAACACTAAGCGATTGGAGGGGATGGCGAACAGCGGATACCAGTCGACTCGGCAAATGTGTCTGAATACTCTCAGGAGCTGTAGGTCGGGATATTGCTTGCTTTAGATTTCGTCAAGAATCGCCTTGCGTCGAGCAGAATACTCTTCTTCGCTGATCAGCTTATTTTTCTTTAGCTGATTGAGTACTTCGAGACGTTCCTGGATCTTTTGTACGCGTCCTTCAACTGCGGTTGCGGGAAATTTAGAAGTTGAATTCATTACAGACTCAGAAGATTCCACAACTCCTTCTGCAGGCTTTTGCACAGTAGAATCCGGTTTCACCAGTTGTTGCTGTTGAATGGGCAATACTATCCAATCACGACGGTTTTGCTTTAACTGTCCTCGATCTGCAACCAATTCCTCCCCAATAACGGTTTCGGATTCACGTGAACCAACACGAACAGAGACTCTAGGTTGACTAAAGGATCTAGGGTCTTTTCTTTGGTGAATAAGGCCAAATATCAGGTTTAGTTTGTCGCCCTGTATGAACACCCGGGCGGAAGTCATATCAATTCCGTTCTCTGTACCGAATAATCCATGTGCGCCAACGGATCGAAAAGTTACATCTTCGTGAGCTTGCGCTTTTGCTAGCGCAAGTGAAAGCGGTTCAGCTATCTCAGCAAGCTCTTCCTCGGAAAACACCGGCTCTTCTTTAGACTGAAAAAAGCTGCCGGATAACCGGATACCGCCCAGTAGCGTTTTGATAGCGTCGGCAGGAAGGTGAGTCGGATGGGAATTAGCTTGCGCTCCTGATTCAATTTTTTCGATACGCACAAACCGTTCAAAGTTCTCGTAGACATAGATAGGGTAATGATCTTCCGCCAATAGTGGCAAGCTGGTTAGGAAAATCAGTGTGCTAATGCCTAATGAGAAAAGTAATTGAACCTTAGGCAACTTCATACGAATACCACTCATCGGAGATTACTGTAACTCCTGGGTCCTATCCAGAATCATGGAGTTACTGGAAAAGGAATACCGCATGTTTCTATATACGCAGGTATCCGTTATGTCCGGTGAAGCACATTCCGGCATGGACCGGTAGTTAATTGAAAATCGAAAACCAGACTTAATAGCGCCAACCCGATGCCAGGTATGTCCGTGCAATAGGATCAATGAACCCTTTCTCGGGCGCAAAACTTTTTGATCCTGAAACACTTCATTGGGATCACCCACGCTAATTTCGCCGCGCTTATGCGAACCAGGGATAACCATAACCTCCCCGCCAATTTTTTCTCGAATGTCTGTGGTGTAAACCAGCCGGTTCAAATTAAAAAAGGCAGGACGATCAGGGGGACAATCCTGGTGCCACGCCTGGCCAACTGTACCCTGTTTGGAAAACATAACCATACAGTAGAGTTTTTGCCAGCGAGCTCCTAAAAGTTGCTCGGTGAGTTGGTTTAATCGTTCTTCAGCCTCTATTTCATCGAACGCACTCGGTCCCTCTTCCTGCGGAAACCAGGGTATAACTTCAGTTTTTGCTTTGGACATAAACTCGTATGTGTGAAACATCGAAGGATCTGAACCAAAGTGGTCAATAATTAACTCGTTTAAGGCATCCATCAGCCAGGGCGAAAAAAAGTTTTCCAAAAGGATGTAGCCGTCTTCCCAAAAACGCTGCGCTAATGTTTCAGTGGACATGATATGTTCAATACCTTCTATCTTTTTATCAATACTCTCAAACTGCAGTTAATGGCCTTACTTTGGTTAACCATTCTTAACAAACGACTATGCGACCGAGGTATGCAGTGTGTCGAACTGAAACCTGATTCCAAGGGTTTGTAGAATTTCGTCCATCACCTTCTGCGTACCCATAGTGTCATTCCAGGTAATCACATCGCTTTCCAGTTTTCCGGCAAGTATTCGTTGCATTGCGTGCATGATTTGATACTCGAAACCGTTGGCCAGAAAGGGTTCTTCGAAGTCTTCCTGATAGCCGGTATTGGTGACAAGTTTGGCCTTGGTCGTATCCCAGAAGTAAGGTTCAACCTCAATATGGCCTAATTTGCCATAGATGACGAAGTTGTTTTTGGTAAAAGCCTGAAAATTACAGGTAAACTGACTGACTGCATCGCCATAGTTAAGAATTGCCGAGACTCTTTCATCGACTCCTGTACTTCCTACCAGTCCGTCACAGACGATATGTTCGGGATCAGAGTCCATTACGTACTGGGACATGGAAACATTGTATACACCCATGTCCAGCAATACCCCGCCGGCCAAGACAGGATTGAGCAACCGGTCTGTCTCGTCCCTGGGTATGGGGAATCCGAAACGAGAGTCCAAGAGCACGATATCTCCAATAATTCCTGAGTAAACCCAGGATTTAACCTTTAACCAAACCGGCAAAAATCGAGACCAAAGCGCCTCCATTAGAAACACGCCTTTGTCATTGGCCAGTTCGATTAGGAAGCTGGCTTCATTTGCGTTAACGGTTAGCGGCTTCTCAAGTAAAACCGGTTTGCCGGCCTCAATGCAAGCTTCCGCAGATGCAAAGTGAAAACGGTGTGGATTGGCGATATAAACGGCATCCACTTCCGGATCTTTGATGAGTTCCTCGTAGGAATCATAGGCCTTTCGACAGCCGTGTTTTGCAGCAAAGGCCTTCCCACGCTTCAAATTACTACTGGCAACAGCATGCAATTCAGCGCTTTCCAATGCCGCAAAGGATTCCGCAAAACGTTGGGCGATTCGGCCCGGACCGATAAGCCCCCACTTGAATTTACCCAAAACACGCCTCCTTCTTCGATACTGGAACCCGAAATTCTTACCCCGCTGAAACCAGCGGTATCTACTATGTAGAGGAACTCGTCAAAGCCGCCCTGGCAACCGGGCCGGCGACCAGAGCGATTCGATATCCGATGTAATCGCTAACGACGACGTACCCGGCGTTTCAACTTCTTATCTGCAGCAGCAAGCGCCTTGTCAATATCCACATCGTCTTCAAGCACATCGTCCAACGCTGTACCAATGATGACGGCAGCCGTTTGGTCATACTTGTCAGTAGGAATCATCGGAACTTTTGCGGTGGCTTCATGCCAAAGAACACGGGCTTTCTGGCCTCCCAGGAACTCTACGGGCTGATTGCGGAACTCGTCGTCTTCCATGGCTTCTATTAGCGCCGGATAGGAACCGGTAGCGCTGAAAACCTTGCGCTGTTGTTCAACATTATCAATCATGAATTTCATGAACTTCCAGGCTGCTTCCTTATGCTTGGCCTTCTTGGGTATGGCAAAGAATCCGCCTCCCTTGGAAAAATGTGAATCTCCAGGCGGATGGATGGAACGCCAGTTCCCTTTACCTTCCGGATTCAGCCAGGTTTCGAAGTGAAATACCAACCATGCGCCATCGAGCTGAGCGGCAAGACTTTCTCGTTTAAAAGCTTCGCGCCAGTCGTTGCTCCATGTGCCGATATCCGACTCGATTCCTGCCTTTCTTGCCGCAACCGAGAGTTCAAATGCACGCTTGAAGCGTGGCGTGTTCAGCAATGAGTTGCCGTCCTTATCAAAGTAAAGCCCTTCTCCATCCTTTAGGTTGGAACGGATGTAAACCGTGAAGAGCTCACTGGCATGGGCCACGAGATTCGCGCCGGTTTTTTCCTTGATGACTTTGCCGGTTTCTATAAAGGAATCCCAGGACGCCACCAATTGCTCGGGCCTGACACCGGCTTTGTCGATAATGTCCTTTCGGTAAAAAAGCGTACCTGGGCTGACATCGGCCGGCATGGCGATTTGCGCCCCATTGGAATCCTGACCTTGGGCAACGCCAAAGCCATGGAGTTTGGTGGCCAACTCCTTGCCGTTGTATGGCGCCTGGTTTAAATCCTCCAAGCCTTTTGATTCGGCGAACTTACCGATATAGGCAATTTCCAAGCCCATCAAGTCAGGAATGCCGGAACCCGTGGCCAATGCCGTGGTCATGGCATTGTGATGATCGTTGAATGACAAGCTGACCAGCTTGATCTTGATATCCGGGTTTTGCTTTTCGAATGGTTCCTTTGCTAATTTGACAGCCTCGTCAAAACTGGGAAAAGAAGCAACCGTAATGGTAGTTTGAGCCTGGACAAAAGTGCTTACAGACAGTACCGCCGCTGCAATGAGTCCGCTCAATTTGAAATGTGTTTTCATAGTGAAAGCCTTCAATCATTAATTGCGTTTTCAAGCGTTAACCAGCAACCTGGCTAGGGAAACCATTGACGATCTTTTTCATCGTCAATGCATAGGAGTTGCCAGACTGGGGCACCTGGCTATGACTAACCCTCTTCCATTTGGAAAGGCGCCGGAACAGGAGCGCCGCTTGGCTGCCCGGGATAATCCTGTACCCGCTTCAATAGTCCCAAAGAATTCCAAGTTCCTTTTTCTTCATACTCTACTTTCAAAAAGCCTTCCTTGGTGATGCTGAACTGCTGAACCTGGGTCGGTTCAAAGTTCGCAATAATTTTCTTCTGACTTTCGTCCCACTTCCCTGGAGCACGATTGCGAGCACGTAGCTTTCGCATGATGTTGTAGGCTGGAGTAATACCAACAGAGTGCGTGTAGTAAATGTTATCGGGATCATCCAACTGTTCGAAAACGATAACCACGTTCATCACACCGTTGTATTGGCCCGCCCAGCGACCCGCAAAGGGTTTCAAAAATTCAGGAGTTTTATCGCTGATTGGTACAACCTTTAGATCCTTCATGTAACGAAGATCATACTTAAGGTCGAAATCTGTTTCCGGCTCAGGAAAGGATTCCCCATAAGTAAAGGAAGTCATGAAAAGTGCCAACAGCACAAGGATACATTTTTGCAGTTTCATGGAGGTTTTCCTCTTGTTTTGGAAGCCCAATGCTAGCCATTGGGCAATTTGCTCAGTTCAGGTCTTCTCTTTGGTTAATCGCCAACTAGAAAGCCACCATTACGCCGGTTTCCAAGGTGAAAGCTTCCGCTTCGGCTTTCAGACTGGAATCATCAGGAGAAGTCCATTCCTTCTCCAGGCGATTGAAACGGAGGTAGGACTTCACGCCTTTGCCCATGTCGTATTGCGCCCAGAGATCAATATTGAGCCGTTCAATATCAGCTCGTGCGACGGAAACGCCTTCTTCCTTAAAGGTGAAAGGTGTGCCATAACCACGGAAATCGGCTTCTTCCTTTTCCATACCGACAATGGCAATAAAGTTCCATTTGCCGGTTGGATAGGTCAGCTTAACGTTAACATCGCTAATATTACGAAGATCGCCACCTTCGTCAGATAGATTCTCGATGACGCCATTCAATGCCGAAACAGCAAATCCGACGGGGCCGAATGAACCGCGATAATAAGCCCCCAAGGCACTATCGTGCGCTCCTGCGCCATCGTGGGCGACAAACTTGTTCCCCGCCCAAGCGGCATCAAAAGCCCCAAAGCCCAGACCGAACTGATGATCGTCCAGGGTATAGGTAAACAGGCCGGTTAACGCCAAGCCGTTCTTTTCGTTATTCTCATTCGCTAACGTACCTGAACTTGGCGCATTGAGCTGTAGATCAATGGTGAAGTCTTCAATGGCATGGCCATAACGAAGGGCGTTACCGCGAATATCCACTGATTGGTAGTAAACGTGCTCGTTGGTGTAATAGGGATCGACGGTCGCGTTGTCATAGATTGCTCTTAGCGGATTAATCAGGTGACCGACGGCGAAAGACCCATAGGGGGTCCCAAGATAAACTTTGACTTCATCGTTACAAAGAACGCCTTTGTCATCACCGACGAGGTTACCGTAAGAACCAAAACCGCCGCCTATGCCGCCATCGGCATTGCTTCCGAAATCCTCCTGGCCGGCAAAAACATCGTGCCAGGCATGGGTGACGGGAAGCGTTCCATTGGCAAAACCGGCCATTGCTCCGCTTGCGGTCGTTGCCACCGTGACACAACCGAAACCGGCGCGGTAACCTTTGCCCAGGTTACGGTTACCGTCCAAGAACAGCGTAAAGTTACCGGAAATGACGTTAAAATCTTCGTCAAACCCTTCAGCCATGCCATCCCGGCCGACATAACCTAAACGTCCGGAACCCAGTCCGTTCCAGGTAATATCTGCTTGAGCCGTACCTATCATGGCTGCAAGTGAGATTGCAGCGATACCAAATCGTGTTGCTTGAAATTGACGTTTCTTCATTGCACACTACCTTATTGTTTTGTGTTCCTTGACTTTCCGGTTGCAGCCGGACGTCTTGGGATTCAGGGTTCTCTCACCTGTGGCTTCGGAATCCTTGGGTGAGTTGAACCCGCCTAAAACCGGCCTAGCCGGGTATTCATGCTCCTTACCTGCTCTCTACTCCTCATTTTTTTTGAAGTTGATTGCGCGCAGCAGTCCTTCGCCTTGCAGCAAGTAGCGGTCAGACTGCACCGCTTCTTGCCAGGTTTTTAAAATCTTGCTATCGGGTTTCTGAATGCGGGTATCTCCCCAATCAGCGCCATTCCCACAGAAGGCGTCCCGCCACTGGGGCATGGTGTTCCAATTCTGATTGATGTAGCTGTAGGCCTTCACGTTATTGGCAGCGATCCACTCCAGCACGGGCTGGTGCCAACCTTGCCAAGCGTCGGATTTGTCTGCTTCGAAATATCGCTTAGGCGCAGCTTCCGCAATCATCAATGGTTTGCTTCGTTGATCGGCAAAACGGACGACTTCATCTCTGGCCTGGTCGGCTGCGGCATTGTCGTTTGAATTTCCCCAGTGGAACCAGCTCAGACCAATCCAATCGACATATTCATCGCCTGGATACCAAGCATGCAGCGGTTTATTTTGATAACGGTTGTAGGCGGCGGAGTGCCATACAAACGCAACGTTTGCTACAGGTTTAATTGCAGCTGGCATTTCAGCCAGTTTTTCACCGCGAAAAATCCTGACAAGGCGCCGGTATGCCCGTTTGTAGAGGTCTGAATCATAGCGATTCCAAGGTCCGTCAAACTCATAGCCGATACGCAGAAACACCGGTCGGTCCGAGGCCCTTAACTTTTCGGCAAGCTCCTCGATAAGAATATCCAGATCGCCGGAGATAACATCCGGTAGTTGCCCAACCATATACAGGCCTATTTGTACCGCCGTGTTCGGATAGTTCTGCAACCAATCCTCATAGGACATGACTCCGCTATCAGAGCAACCCTTGCCCTGGTGAGCGGAATCCATTCCTTCCAGAGAACTAAGATTGGTGTACAGCATATAACCCGCCGCGGGGCCAACCTGTTCCCAATAGCTGGCAATCTCCCCTTTTTCTTGACCGATAAAAAGTAGCGTTTTCCCGTCCGCCGGTTCGAAAAGGGCTTTACTACTCGCCAACGCAATACACGACAAGATACAGCCTATTGCTGAGAACAATAGTAAGCCTGCATGCTTTGCACGACACACCTCAGACAGCTTTAACAGAGTAATAAAAAGTTTCATACCCTAACCCTTAATCGCACCGGCGGTCATACCCTGGATAAAACGCTTTGACGCAAACACGAACATAACGATCATCGGCAACGTGGCAAGAGCCGAACCCACCGATATGGCTCCCCAAGGCACATCCCCCATGCCATTTAAGGCCCTTAATGCCAGCGGCACCGTAAAACGTTCCATGTCGCGCATAATGACCAAAGGCCCCATAAAGTTGTTCCAAGAGCCGATAAAGGTGATGAGCCCGAGAGTCCCAAAGGCCGGTCCCAAAAGAGGAACGACAATACGAAAGAAAATACCGAACTCGCCGCAGCCATCAATCCGTGCTGCATCCAAAAGCTCTTTGGGAATAGCGGATGCGATGTATTGACGCATCATGAACACACCGATAGCGGTACAGGCAGCAGGCACATAGAGCGCTCGTGGCTCGTTTAGCCAACCCAACCAGGACATCACCAGTACGCTGGGAATCAAACCAAGAAATTGTGGGAGTAATAAAGTCCCCATCACGATGGCGAAAGCGAGTCCCTTGCCTTTGAATTCATACATAGCAAAGGCATAACCTGCCATGGCGCAGAACAACAGATTCAGTACCGTCGTCAAACCAGCGACATAGAGGCTCATGGCAAAGTTGTTCCAAAAGAACGGAAGCCGCTCAAACAACACCTGCAGATTCTGTTCAAGCGCCGAACCGAACCAAACGGGGGGTGGAACGGACAGGATGTCCGAGCTCGTGTGCGTGGCAAACACGAACATGAACCAAAAAGGCATAAGCATCAGAACGGCGCCGGCAAACACAATCAGGTAGCCCATCATGGTAGCGGCGGATTTACGATTCTCATTCACAGCGGACACACTCATCACTACTTCTCCATTCCGCTTTTTGCAAAAATTCGGTTATTAATCAGCGCGATAACGGCGATAAACAAGAACAGTAACCAGGCGATGGCAGAGGCCGTGCCGAAGTCACTATCGACAAAGGCCGTGGAATACATATGCATCGCGGCGGTTTTACCCATCTGCCCCACTCCTCCGGTGACGCCAACCATAATGAAGGGCTCCTCGAATATCTGGAGGCCGAAGATGATGTTCATGGAGATGGTGAAATACAGCATGGGTTTAACCATGGGCACGGCGATGTGCCAGAATTGCTGCCAAGTACTTGCGCCGTCGATGGACGACGCTTCGTAGAGATCATTCGGAATGGTCTGTAACGCCGCCAGGTAAAGCACCGTTATCCAGCCGGTAAAGCGCCACCAGACAATGAAAGCGATGGTCCAACGCAGGTGCTCTTGATCAAACCAGTCGATATTATCGCTAGGAAAAACGTATTCCAGCAGCGGAAAACTCCCTAGCCACGTCAGCATCGAATTAAACACGCCGAAATCCTTTGAAAACATGGAGTTAAAAACCAGAGTGATGGCAACCGTAGAGGTGATAAAGGGCAGAAAGTAAATTCCGCTAAAAACGTTGCGCCAACGGCGATAAGCGGTATGTAAAAAGAAGGCCAGAGGCAATGCCACCAGTTGCATCGGGACGCTGGACACCACCGTTATCCATACGGTGTTATAGAGGCTATCCAAGAACCACTCGTCAGTGAGAACATAATAGAAGTTTTCCCAGCCGACATACTCCATAGCATTCAGGCCTGATGCCGGGTCCCAGTATTGAAATGCCAAATAGATGGAAAAGATCAGCGGAAAGAGCCCGAAGCAGCCGAATAGAATAAAGAAGGGACTGATAAACACATAGGGCGCCCAGTCTTGACGCCTGTACTTTTTTCTAAGTCGCTTAACGGTAGGCGCTACCATTGCCGGCGCCTCTTCTGCTCGAGAGTCAACGACACTCATTATAATTGTCCTATCGGTTATTATCGGTTTCAGAACAGCTCAGTGCGAACTCATCCTTGCAAATGTAAAGATCTCTAACGCCCTGCATCATGCTGCTCTTGTAAATTTCTGTTTATAAATTTACATATCGTAGAAAAAAGGGCATTTACTTTTTTTGGGATCACTTTTGCTTTTTTGTTTACATCGAAATACGATCTATCCAGATACACACAAGCTCTTCAGAACTTTAGGACTAAAAATATAATCCATTGTTTTATAAAGGCTTTCAATTCTAAAGAGAGGTCCTTCCCCAAGGACTCGAATCTTCTCATCCGTTTCCACCAGGAAGACTACAAGAACAAATTTATCACTTGGAAACGCCCGTATTCGAACCCGTTCAGATACTGGCAAGGGCCAGTTTGGAAGGAAATTATGCAATCTGTTGTCAGGTTTATTTTATTTCGCAAAGTTTGTTTTATTTCGCAAGGCTTATCTTATAACGCAAAAAATGGAGATGTGATTTAGGGAAAAAGCTATCTCGTATATTCGCTGGCCATTAATCCTAAAGTTAAGCCTGGATTAAGCTAGTCAATCTATATTCCCGGCCAGTCACCAGCGAATTTTTTCCCGGAATACTTATGATTTCCATCAACCCCACTCGCTTAGTTTCTCTTATCTATGCAATCTGTTTGCTCGCATTCCCTTTCGCGGCATTGTCAGAAGACGCGTTTGAACCTGAGGTGGTTATCGTAGAAGGCAAGCCCCTCGAAGACAAAACAGAGATATCCGACGACGCGAAGAAGCTGGTCGAAATTCCCGGTGCACTGGGCGATCCGTTGGGTGCGGTCTTTAGTCTGCCGGGAGTCGTGTATTCTGACGGCGACAGTGGAGAGCCCGCTGTCCGCGGCTCAAGCCCGGAAGACAATAGCTTTGTCGTCGATTTTTTACCTGCCGGTTATGTATTCCACGAATTTTCCACTTCGGTATTTCATGAATCCATTCTGCAGGGCTTTCAACTACATGCCTCGGGCTATGGCCCCGAGTACGCGGATGTAACCGGCGCGGTATTCGACATCAGCTTGCGGGACCCGAAGAATCAGGAGTTCTCCGGAATCGCAGACTTTTCAATGCTCCGTTCAGGGCTGTTTATCGAGTCAGGGATCACTGAGAACAGCGCTTTCTATGCCTCCTACCGGAAAAGCCTGATCCATTTGTTTATTCCGGATAACGAAGAAGAGGATGGCGTTAAGATCACCAACGTTCCCCAGGATGAGGATTACCAGTTTAAGTATCTTTGGGAAGTCAATTCAGCAAATAAACTAACAATATCGGCCAATGGCGCGACTGATACCGCCGATGCGGAATTTAGCCGGGAATCCGATTTCGTTCGAAGCAACCCGGATTTTGAAGGGGATGCCTCTCTCGAAACGGAGTTCAATGGACAAAGCATTATCTGGGATCACTACGGCGGTGATGGAAAGTATCTGAAGGTAGGTTTCGGCCACCTGAAGGATTCCTCTGCCGTCGACTGGGGCGATGATTTCTTCTCCCGCACTGAATTTGAGCAAAACACGTTGAAAGCGCGCTATTCTATGCCGGTAACCGATAGCCAAACCATTACACTCGGCGCTACGGTAAAGGATTACAAGTTTACCTATACCTATGATCTGATTCTGTTCGTATGCACGGAGTTTGACGCGGATTGCGATTTGAATCGGCGGGGGCGTATTCAGGACCAGGATTCATTGGACGCCAGGGAATACGTTCTGTACATAAACGATAGCTGGATGCTAACCGACTGGCTTGAATGGAACATTGGCGCCCAATGGCAAACCAATGATTACACCGAAGAGTCCTTCACCAATCCGCGAACCAGCTTACGCTTCTTACTCGGCAAAAACTGGACATTGACCACCAAAACCGGGAAATACAACCGTTTTCCGGATCTGGGTTTCGTTCTGCCAAAACTGGGGAATCCAAATCTCAAATCGCCGGAATCGGAGCATTTCAGTATTGGATTGGAAAACAGCCTCGACTATGGCTGGAGCTGGTCCCTGGAGACCTATTACAAGACATTTGACAATTTGCCTCTTGCCCTTCAAGAAGATCAACCTGACGCTGACTTGCTCTATAGCAATGATGTTGAAGGCAAAGCATACGGCATTGAACTATTCGTTGACAAAGAGCTTACCGACAATTGGTATTCCTGGCTATCGTTCAGCTACGCCAAAAGCGAGCGCACCAACAAAAGGAATGGTGAAACCCGGGACTACTATCTTGACACGCCAATGATGTTCAACTGGGTTCTGAATTATCAATGGACCGAAAAACTCAACCTGTCCTGGCGTTGGACCGTTCGTAGCGGTGCGGCCTATACCCCGATCGTTGGTATACAGGAGAATCCTTTCTTCGAAGACAGTGTGCTTCCACTTTATGGGGAGCCTTACTCAGAAAGGCTACCAACCTATTTGCGTCTCGATATACGCTTCAAATGGGATCTACCTATAGGAAACTATCCTGGAGAGTTGATCCTGGACATTATCAATGCAACCAACCAGAAAAACGTCACCGACCGGAGCTTGGATTACGACCGCGTGGAATCCGTCAACGATCCTGTATATATCGAAGAAACGGAAGGGCTGGGTATCATCCCAGCGCTGGGCTATAGATTGCGGTTCTAACCGTGGAGCTGCGATCTACCGGGAACTCGATAGGGTAAATATCTCATTGCCTGATTGAGTCAGTACCCGCACTTTTATTTCACCGTCACTGTTATTTTTTGTCCGCAGAGTCACTGGCTGATCCGGAATACTGATCTCTTCTATAACCAAAACGTTAGCGCCATTCCGGTTAAGTTCATAGGTTAGTCTTTGTCCCGGATACAATGGATAGACCTTGGCGACAACATCTTCTCCGATACTTTCCAATTGTGCCACAAAATTATCGTTGGCATGGGTGATATTGGTTAACCCGACAGTAGGAGCATACACTTCCTTTTGCCGGTGAACCTGATTTGGATGAATAGATGTAGAACGGAAGAACTCCTCGACATTACCGGCCCAAAGTTCGATAAAAGGGCGATAAAAATATCTTTCGGGCTCGGCAGTCATTGTTCTTGTGGTGTGATATCCAAACGTCCATATTTTCATGCCCTTGGTCATCTGATTGTCTGCGATACGAATAAGACCTTCTATATTGTTCTGATTTATGACTCCCCAAAAGTTGCGCAATGCCATATCTGGCCAGGCATAGAAGATCCCCCAATCCTTCCAGTTCGCAAAATGCCGTAACTTGTCAAACTTAAAAATACCATCGAAAGTCGTCATGGTTTCAATGAAACTTGTCTCCTCACAACGGGCTTCAAACAGACACCAGGAAGACGATACAAAATCAAGTGGATAGACTATTTCTGCCCCACTCGTGGCTTTGGAGCTTCCGACTGCAGACCCAGGGGCTAACGATACGTTGGTCCAATATTCATAGTCTACGTGAGCCGCAGTAGGATTTTTTATTGAGATCCGGGTATCCAGTGCTGCTCTGCCGGCTTTCAAACTCACTTCGTAAGTAATCTCCAAGCCATTAGCTTTGCCATAATTTACAAATCGATGCGGCACATCCACTTCTTGAGTATCTTTCCAACGCATGGCAATCGTGACCTTCTCTTCAGAACGTGTGACGACGTCTAACTGCCAGGGCAAATTCCAGGCTTTACCATGCTCTGGGCCATAGGTTGGAAAAATACCCCCGACGATTTGCAGCCAATCATGCAGAAAGTTTCCCTCGCCGATACCATAAGCCGAAGCAACCGGATTCTGATAAAGCGTTTCATGTCCCGTCGTTTTATTTATCAAGGAAAGAATGCGTCCACCATAGGCAGGTAAAAGTGTTGCCTGAATATAGCGATTTTCTACAATCCAGGTTTCATATTTAGTTCTCTTGACTTTTGAGAGCTCCACGTCACTAACTTTACCACCAGCGTCTATAACTAACGGACGGCTATTTAGCTGATAAGCGCCTTTGCGTAGTACGACTTTGTCATTTGACTCAGGGAAATATGCGGGGGTTTTTACCGCCGATTGTTCTGTAGGGGCAACTGGTGAAATAAATTCATCGCCGGAAACTGTACCGGCAACAGAGAACAATACGACAAACAAAAATAACCGCTTGTAACAAAAACTTCTTATTGATCCGTTTCTCACAGTTAAATTCCTACTTCTCTATCCACAAGGCGATCATAGAATACTGAAAGCCGATTCGCGGCTCGCCCTCCGGGTGGCCCTCAGATTCACCACAATGGTGTTGCACTTCTTGGCAAGGTAGGCGACATTCCCTGCGAAATGCGCCTTATTGTGGCA
>JANQMN010000088.1 GCA_028280065.1 Hahella sp. | reverse complement strand
TGCCACAATAAGGCGCATTTCGCAGGGAATGTCGCCTACCTTGCCAAGAAGTGCAACACCATTGTGGTGAATCTGAGGGCCACCCGGAGGGCGAGCCGCTAAAGGGCCATCTAAGTTGTTGCGATTGCTCGAAAGATGCCCAATATTCCTTCGCAAACGCGCCTAGTATCTGACCCTTTAGCGACTCGCTTAATGTGCTATCTATATGGGACGCTACACTAGTTAAGCCGCTATCCGGGAAGGCAGGCCATATTCCTGGATCGAATAACCCTCGTTGAGGCCGAGCGCTGGCATCGCATATCCTGCCATCTGCCAATACAGGGGAAACCAGGAGAGAAAGTCATTCGGCCTGGCGAACCAAAATTCACCAAAGTTGGGATCGAAGAAACTGACATCCTGGTCGCTCCAGGCTGCCATGGCATGGGCAAATCGATCTCCATGGATGCCGATCATTTTGTATGATCCGGGGCTGCTGATTATCTGCTGGGAGATCTGCTCGGAAAAATTTCTTTTACTCAGACTCTGACGGGTACCCGCAGAATTCGATGCGTTATGCAGTTTTCCGCCACTGATTTGGCGGCGTCGTACAACGCCCCGCATTCGCAACCAGGCATCCGTTGCCAGATTTTGGTCGATTCTGCCGCCGGAAGTGTCGGACAATGCACCGGTGCGCATCCCGCAACCGATGGCAAACAACTGCATCAGGTAACGTATTTTATCACTATCCAATCCTTCTCCGTTTGCCGCCATCATCCAGTTGACGATACTGCCGCCCTTTGCATGCTCTTCCAGCCACTTGGCCGAGAGCATTTCGCAGACCCCGCCTCCGGTTTCCCGGTGATTGCAAATCAGACCTTTCACAGGGCTCTGCAACTGCGAGAAACGCCATACGCAATGGCCGCCAAAGCGCTGCGCCGAAGCTTGAATCGGCACTACCCTCAAGGCCAGAATTGAATGCATTACCCAATGAAATGATGTTCGTAGTGTCACTATCCAATCTCACGAAATCGTAGTTGTTTAACGGCGGAGAATCAGCCTGACTCTCTTCGCGGCAGCATTCTCTACGACAAAATCCTTGCGACAAGTTCTTTACGACAAACTCGTTGCGACAACCTTGCATGCCAGCGAAGGAAAAACGTCAGTGCCAATACGCACACTTCCTTACTCACCGGTTGAGATGATTATGAGTTAAACAGTTTTTATACAACTCGCCTGAAATCAATTTCAAGCCGCCTAATTCCTTTATAAATGAGTTGCATAGATGCCTTGAACAGCGCTAAAAGACCCATTCATAGGTGCTAGCGCCGTTTCGGGCGAAAACCCTTCACTCCATACCAAGTTATTGTAGCAATGACAGCTTGAGTCTTTGCCCTGCGTTGCCTTCGTTTTCGATTTCTGGCGCTTTTAGGCTAGCGCAGATTAAGTATAGGCGGACTCACCGCCATTTCTTACTCCCTACCGGGATTGCCGGGGCAATTAGGCTAACGGAGATTGCCTATTCAGTGCAGGTCTTCGGTGTGAAGGAGCCGGTATATTCGTCGTTTAGTAGCTGCAGGCTTTCTGCATCGAGAGTTTCGGGGCTGAGGATAAGTTCATTTAAGGTTGGGCTTACAGCGATATCATCAATCTCAGTGAGCGGGTTGCAACTGATATCCAACGACCGAATATTGGGAAGAGTTTCAATAAAATCATCGCGGGTTACCGCATTTCCGTCAGCTATCAGCGTATGCAAATCGCGATTGCGCAATGATGTCAGCGAGGTGATCTGGTTGTTGCCAAAATCGGCGGTTTCCAGATTGTTGAGGTTGCCCAGCGAGGAGGGGCGTGTCAGCTGATTGTTACGCATGCTGATGCTCTGTAGGCGATTTAAATCATTTAATCCGCGATCGGTGGTGATCAGATTATCATCGGCAACCAGACTTTCCAGCCTCGACAAACTGCCGAGTGCTTCCAGATTGGTGAGCAGATTATTGTCCAAGACCAACCGCTCGACGCGAATCAGTTCTGCCAATGCATCAATATTCTGAATATAGTTGTTCGACAGTTCCAGCTCCGTTAAATCTGTCAGCTCCATTATGGGCGTCAAGTCCGCAACTTGCGCATAGTTCAGTTGCAGCTTGGTCAGGTTCACAAAGTCTGCCAATACCCGCAGATCGGCGCCTCTTTCCGTTCCGGCATCCGGCATCCGTTCGCCATCCACTGTCAGTTCCGTTAATAAGGTGAGACCCTGCAAATTATTGAAATCGAACAACAGTTCTCCGCCGTCATCGGTATTTTTTCGTTGCAGATAACTAAAGCTCTGCAGTTGCTCCAGGCTTTGCAGCGTGCTCAGTTCCGTTAGGCCAAAATCGCACAGATGGAGAGTGGACAAGTTGGCGGCTGCCGTGAGAGGTCCGATCGTTTGTAGTTGACTGGAGCAGAGCTGGAGAAACTCCAACTGCGGCAGGATAGTTTGCAGTTGGCCGCTGTCGAGCGCATTTCCT
This sequence comes from Hahella sp., assembly GCA_028280065.1. Taxonomy (GTDB): domain Bacteria; phylum Pseudomonadota; class Gammaproteobacteria; order Pseudomonadales; family Oleiphilaceae; genus Hahella. The sequence continues at coordinate 109,757 of JANQMN010000088.1, read as the reverse complement.
TCCATAAACTCCAGACTTATTCCTAATCCGCGTAAAGCCGAAAGCTGATTGATAGGCTCCAAATTACCCGTCGCGGCAGTCCCGGACAACTCCAGCCGGGTAAGTCCCGGCAACAGCGCGAATGGCTCCATCGCGGCACCGGATAAGTTTAATTCAAGCCGTTGCAGAGTTTGCAGTTGCTCGATCCCGCTCAGCTCAAGAACCGGTTGCTCGCAAGTTAGCCGGAAGACTGCCGCATCACCACATTGCTCGGCAGCGGCGGCGACACAGCCATGCAGATTGGCATCAAGCAAGGAAATCGTCGGCGGCTGCGCGAGTACGGTAATTGTTACCGTTTCAATGGCCGTGACGATCCGTTCCTCGCCAATGCCCTCGTCCCCGGTTACGCGGACCTCGACCGTCAAAACCGTGTCGGAATCCACGCTCGGGGCCAGAAATCCGATTGTAGCGGTGTAAGGTTCGTCCGAGTCCGGATCTGGCGGACTGGTGATCGGTGGCTCTTCGGCATCGGCAACCCCGTAACATTCCGGCTGATCCGATGCCTGGCCGCCAAAGGCAGAGTCAGAATTCCATTCGACCAGGTCTAAAGTCTGCAGACCGTTCACGACTTCCCAGGAAATACTGTAATCGCCGGCAGCCAGGCTTTCCTTTGCCGTATAGGTGACATCAAAGTAGGCAATATCCCGTTCCGCCAGAGTTTGCGGCGCCGATAAGGAATTGATGGCGACACTGGTCTCGTCCAGTTGCACCCGTGGGACCGAGCTACCGGAATCGCAACCGGCCGCAAGAATAGTTAGCAGAAGCAGAAAACTGAGATGGGTTTTATACATGGCTTTGAGAGTATTCTGGGTAACAATGCTTGTTATTCATTTTCACACTTGTTAGAAGCAGTAGGGTACAACTAGTCGCCAGGGTGCCGTCAATCCTGCGGTCCGAAAAGCGCTCGGTTGATCACATAATTTGACAACTTAACTCTGCCCTTATGGGAGTTTTCGAACTTAGACGGCGGTTTTCAGCTTTCGCAGCAAGGGCAGAAGCGAAAATCCAAGCCGTTCCGATAAACTATAAGCGCTAAGTTCCAATGCCCTGTCGAGTTTTGGCCCCGGATTTTTCCCGGCAAAGATTACACAGTTGCCTTCCTGGGTCATCGCCATTCGAACGTCTTGAAAAACCTCCTGTAGGTCCGCGATGAAACCCTGACGTTGCCGGGCATCCAACCAACAGTTGATCACCATCCAGCCGCGCCGCGAAAGGTGCCCGTGACAATTCAACAAGAAGCTGGGGCAGTAGAGGCTGAGATCAAAGCCGTCAGCGGTAAAGATGTCACTCAAAATCAGATCGGTTGCCCCGCATTCCTGTGCTTCCATATATTCCACTGCATCTTGAATAGTCACGTGCAGGTGACGGGCGCGGGGAAAAGCGAAATATTTGCGCGCAACCTGATAAATGGATTCCCGCAGTTCCACGACATGGAGCTTCGGGATTGTCAGACGCTGCCAGAGACATTGGGCCAAGGTGCCGCCACCCAGCCCTAACATGGTAACCCGTTGAAAAGGCTCGAACAGCATGGCCAACAGCATGACCCGATTGTATTCGTGAATCAGCAAGGACGGGTCGTCAATGACCTGACAACTCTGTTCTTCGCCATTGCCAAAACTCAAAAAACGTTTTTGCCCCTGATCCATAACAATGATCGGACCATAAGCATCATGGGTCCGGTAGATTTCTTTGCCGTTTAATGCCATACCCCGGCACCTTCGCGTGAATCCAGGCAGGAATCCGGCTGAGCCATTTGAGATACAGGCCGGTTCCTGTCAGCCGGCATCTTTACACCAAGCGCACGCTAATCACATGATCGACTGCCGCGATGGCTGCCAACAATTCTTCCGAAGGGGGCTGTTCGACATCGAGAATATTATAGGCAAGGTTGTCACGGCTCTTGTTAAGCATGTCAATCACATTCACTTCTTTTTCGGCGAGCACAGAGAGCACGTGGCCAAGCACACCGGATACATTTTCGTTACTAAAGGTGATTCGGTGGCCGCTGGTGCGCTCCATGCTGGCAAAAGGGAAATTCACGGAATTTTTAATGTTGCCGTTTTCCAGGTAATCCCGTAACTGCTGCGCCGCCATCACCGCGCAGTTCTCTTCCGCCTCTTCGGTGCTGGCGCCAATGTGCGGGGTCAGGATGACATCTGAACGCCCGATCAGTTCCGGGGTCGGGAAATCACTGGTATAACCCGCCAGTTTGCCGCTGTCCAACGCGGCGATGACCGCTTGGGTATCGACCACCTCTTCCCGGGCAAAGTTCAATAGCCGCAAACCTGGCTTGGCGACGGCCAAGGTATCCTTGTTAAGTAAATGGTGCGTAGCCTCGATTGCCGGGACATGCAGCGATACGAAGTCGGCTCTGGCCAGCAGGGATTGCAGATTCTCCATCTTGCCGACCTCGCTGGATAAGCGCCAGGCAGCCTCTACGGATATGGCCGGGTCAAAGCCAATCACCTTCATGCCCAATGCAACCCCCATATTGGCGACCATGGAACCGATCGCCCCCAAGCCGACAACACCCAGGGTTTTTCCGGCAATTTCAGAGCCTTTAAACGCCTTTTTCTGCTGTTCCAGATACTTTGCCAGCGCTTTGGCATCAGATTGGTTTTCCAGCGTCTGAACAAAACTGTTCCCTTGACTGATACCCCGGGAGCTAAGCAGCAAGCCGGCTAGAACCAGCTCTTTCACAGCATTGGCGTTGGCTCCGGGGGTATTGAAAACGACGATGCCTTTGCCGCTGCAACGTTCTACCGGAACGTTGTTGACACCGGCACCGGCCCTGGCAATCGCTTTGACGGTATCGGGAAGGGTTTCGTCGTATAACTTATGGCTACGCAGAACAAAGGCGTCCGGGTGGGTGATTTCACTGGCAACCTCATAGCGGTTGCGGGGAAATTCTTCGAGTCCTTTAACCGCGATAGAATTATAGGTGCGAATTTTAAAAGACGTTTGCCGACCTTCAGAAAGACTGGTCACGTTATGCTCCTGATATTGTTTTAGTTGTAGGGGTGCTGAATTAACTGTTCGGAGTGCCGTAAAAATTCAAAAACCGCAACGAAGCGCGGCAAGCCACGCCTCATCCTGGTTTTTTCGGCTCGGATTATGCGGTAAGCTGCTGATACGCCCAAGCCAACCAGGGTAGCATAGCTTCCAGATCGCTCGCCTCCACGGTACTGCCGCACCAAATCCGAATTCCGGCGGGCGCATCCCTATAAGCGCCGATATCGTAAGCCACGCCTTCGTCGGCCAGCACCTTCACAAGCTTCTTGACTTGGTCGGCGGGGAGATCCAGCGTGAGGCAAACACTGGTATTGGAGCGGATCGCTTCGGACTCCGGGAGAAAATGAATCCAATCGTTGGCCGCGACAAAGTTCTCCACCGCTTTCAGGTTTGCTTGCGATTTGGCAATGGATGCCGCGACGCCACCCAAGCTGTCAACCCAAGCCAGCGCATCAAGGTAATCTTCCACACACAACATTGACGGGGTATTGATAGTGGAGCCTTTAAATACATCCGCCATCAGCTTTCCGCCTTTGGTGAGCCGGAAAATTTTCGGCAACGGCCAGGACGGCGTATAGGATTCCAGCCGCTCAACCGCCCGCGGACTTAAAATCAGCATGCCGTGAGCCCCTTCGCCACCCAGCACTTTTTGCCAGCTATAGGTGATGACATCCAGCTTTTCCCAAGGCATCTCCATGGCAAAGACGGCGGAAGTGGCATCGCAGATGGTCAAGCCTTTCCGGTCGTCACTGATCCAATCGGCATCCGGTACCTTCACCCCGGAAGTCGTACCGTTCCAGGTAAATACCACATCATGTTCCGGATTCGCCTGGCTAAGATCCGGCAACTTTCCATAGTCGGCTTCAAATAAACTCACGTCCTCCAGCTTCAGTTGCTTGACGATATCGGTGACCCAGCCCTTGCCAAAGGATTCCCAGGCAAACACATCCACCGGCCTGGCGCCGAGCATTGACCACATCGCCATTTCCATGGCCCCGGTATCGGAGGCCGGCACGACACCGACCAGATATCCTTCGGGCAATCCCAAAATCCGCGCGGTTTCAGAACAAGCGCGTCCTAGCGCATCTTTACCCAAGGAGGATCGATGCGAGCGTCCTAGCGTCGCGGTATTCAGTTCGGCTAACGAATAACCTGGGCGTTTACTGCAAGGACCCGAAGAAAAATTTGGGTTAGCGGGTCGTCTGGAAGGTTGCTCAGCCATAATAAAGTTTCCATCTTATTGTAGATTTCTAAACAGCCAGCAAGCATCCTGCAATGCTTCATGACAGTCAATAGGCGAGCAGACAAAAGTTCATCTGTTAATTGACTTGCAGTCGTCGAATTCGCGATCTCCCAAAGGGGGAAGTCATATCAGCCGTGGGCGTCAGCCGCTGGTTTAGGGACCTATAAACCAGGCCTTGTAAAGCTTACCGGTGGTTAAAACCACCGGCTATATTACATACCCCCTTCGGGGCAAATAAAAGCAACTGCCTAAAGGCTTCAAATCTTTTGGTTAGCAGCCAAAATTCGAAAACATCCAATCCCAATCAAAGTGCAATCCCCCGTAGGGGGGAAAGTCGTATAGCCGGTGGCTTCAGCCACCGGTTTAGGCACCTACAAACTAAGCCCTGGAAGGGCGACGCCCCGCTTTGGCAATTCCAATAAAACTTCCGTATAGCTCATTGCATAGCTTGGAACTGATAAAGCTAACTCCAATTTCCGCGTTTTGCCGGTTACCCCTATGTTTTAAAAGACACGATAAACTCAGAACAGCGACAATTAGATTCGATATTATTACGGTGTTCAAGACAGAATGTGAGAAATATCTTACAGTAAAAGGAGAGATCACCTCTATCCATCCCAACTCCATTCTAGGTAAGCTCCCGGTCTGTGTTAAAAGGACATATCAGGAGATAAGGAATGTCAAATCCCTACGAGCTTGCTATTAGCCGCTATAGAAGCGAAGACTTTGCCTCAAAGGTAAAAAAAAAGATCCTCATCTAGAAATGACAAAAATTCTAGGCCTCGAAGAATATGCGCCAGAGCTTCGATCACTTGGCAATGATGGCATCATTGCAATATGCGGCGTTTTACTCCACAGAAGCCTTGGCAGACTAGACAGACGAGATGTCAACACGCGTCTTATTAGAATCATGACTGAAGGGAAGAACCATAGAGTAAAAACGTTGGCGTCTAAGTTGTTTGGTTATGTAGGCGAAATGTACGCTGGCTTTCACACTTTATATCCATGGAGCATGGACGGTAAGCAGCTTAAAAAGTTTATTGAAAAAAACAAAAGTTTTTCGAAAACAGTTGAAGACTGGGGACTGAACCTAGGCGGATATAACGCCATCACACTAGCAGGGGCCATCTATTCTCTTAGAACAGATGGTGCAAAAGCCTTTATTGGCTCACAGGTTCCCGACATTATATCAAAAGGAGTTGCTGGTAAAGTGGGTGCAGCAGCCGGAAAAACTCTAGGCTATGTCTACTTATTAGCAGCGGCTTCACTAACCTTTGCCAAAATTATGGCAGATGCCAGTGTCGAGTCAGGCGAAGCTGAGATAAAGAAACGGCAGGCAGCAATCCGATGATTAAATATGTAACTTGGTTACTAGCGTTAGCGGGAATTTTTTTCTGCATTAGGGCAGGAATGGAAAATGCGCCAATTCGTCATTTGTTACTAATTGAGGGAACCATATTCTTAATCGCTTCGTTTCTGAACTACAAAAAGCCAAAGTATACAATTCGCTTCACATTAGGCGTTTTTGCCTTGGTCGTGACTCACGCCATTTACCAAAACATTATAATAGAAGCTTATTTCAAGCTGCTGATTCAAATAGGCTTTATCCTGTTTGCGATCAGCTATTACCGGCAATATCGAAAGGAAAACTTTTTCTGAAACTAAGGCATGCGATACCGGTGGTTAAAATCACCGGCCACATTACACATCCCTTTGGAATTTGAGAAGCCTCTGCCTGAAGGCTCAAATCTTAACTACCAGCCAATTTTCAACGACTGCTCTCTAGCATCCCTTCTTACGTGACCGACGAAAAGCTGACGCAATCATTCCCACACATATTAATCCAACTGTTGCTGGTTCAGAAACAGCTTGCGCCGTTACAGGTTCGCCATTTAAGAGAAATGGCGTGTCATTAAACAAAACAGACCCCGTAAAGTAACTTTCCGGATCACCATGACTGGTAACGAAATTCACCGTAATTTCTTCACCTTGCTGGCCATCCCATGAAACCTCGTAAATGACACCTCTATCTCTTTCAGACGCGATGATTTCAGAAGAAAAGCTACTACCGAACAACTGCAGAGTAGAATTTCTGAGCATAAAGACCTGCCCAATTGAACCGCCTTCAAGCGAAAAATATGCGTTGTCATCGAGCAAAGTGCTGCCAATTTCGCCTGAAACAACATTCGTCTGGCTATTTCCATAAGCACCGAGCCAACCTATGTACCCACCGAAAACATCTACTTCCGTGTAATTGTAGACTTCAATCTCACTCGTACCTCCACCAAAATAATTGATAAATCCAGAATCAAGCGATTGGATTCTAAAAACCGATGCCGGGTCAAAATAACGAAGCACACCACCAAGACCCAGGTTGATAGTATCGCCGTCAAAGCGGTCATCTAAGATACTTCCACCACCGAACTCAATAACGGCTGCATTAGCGAAGTTGCCTAGCAATATGGTGATGATAGTGATCAGGGTTATTTGTTATTTGAAGACTTGAACGTCTGATTCTTTTCCTTCCCATACCAATTTTCCTAACTCTTTACTTTTTGCCTTGTGGGCATCTAGGTTTACTTAATAGAAAAGCCCCTTCTTTCAGGGGCTTTGTGGTCACGCGACTGTCTTACTCTTTACAAAAGGCGTGTTTAGTTCAATCACCGCATTAATGACCCGCAAGCAGGGCTATTTCAGATGGTAAAAGAGCGCGCTTGTGGACTCTAAGCTCGTCAATCAACCCATTAAAATAGTTACGGTTGCCTGTGTTTGCATGTCTGCCAATTTCTAATGGTCTATTTACTGTGATTTGCGAATTTGTATCAAAAACAGTGTCTTCAAGTGCTCCATTGACATACATGGACTTCTTTGAGCCATCGTAAGTTACGGCAATATGGGTCCAGATGTCATCTCGAGGCGAGGTTGTAGATTCGAGGTTATCTGTTAAATCTGTTTCAACAATAACTGAATCACGAGAGTGATGCAGGAACATCTCAAAATCGTGGTAAAGGCCAATAATTTCCCTTTCAACGATAGTGTATGGATGCGAAGAGTGTTCAATGTTTCTTGGTTTTACCCAAACAGAAAATGACCACTCACTCCATGGTTCTGAAATACTTGGCGAGACTAAATAGTCTCCTGAGCCATCTAAATCGACTGCCTGCCCATAAATGCCAGTTGAATAGTCGATATTCCCATATCCATCGGCATCTAAGCCATTGCCACTGGCATCATTTGCATTGCCATCAAACGGGTAGTAAGCAACTAGCCCATCTTTCAAATTATTGGCAAGTTCTGCGATTTCTGATAGCGAAAGGGCGCGGTTGTAGATCTTCACTTCATCTAGTGCACCCTCAAAAAAACCAGTATTCCTTCTGCCCACACCCAATCGTATATCTGGACGTGCACTATATGAACAAGCGTAGGATGAACCGTTGGATGTTACTTGCCCTTCTAAATTACCGTTGACATAAATACTTAAAGTCTTTGAATCATCGTAGGTCATTGCGACATGGTATTCACGACCTTGTTGTACGGTAGTATTGGAATATACTGTGATCTCGGGATAACAATTTCCGGTATCATCATAATCGTGGAATGCTGCTACAAATTTCTTTTCGCCATTTTGGTCTGCGACATTCAATGCAAAGTTTTCCCTATCTTTCCAACCGTCAATTACACTAGAAACTTTATAGCCTCTATCATTAGGAGGGATGTCGTCCCTATCGTATTGTACATAGGCCGCAACGGTTAGGGTTCTGAAGAACTGATCAGGAAGATCAATATAGCTGCTAACACCGTTAAAACTAGCCGCCTTTCCAACGATTTCTGATGAATAATCAATATCAACAGTCCCTACAGCGTTATTCCGTTTGTTGATATCGTTTGCATTGCCATCATTGAACGAATAGTGAGCATATAGCCCTTCTTTAAGACTGTTAGCAAGCTCAGAAATTTCAGAAGGGGAAAGGGCACGGTTGTAGATTTTGACTTCATCAAGTAGCCCATCCAGCAAATTATTAGGGAAGCTGTTGCTACCACCTTGTCCAATATACAAGTCGCCCGTTCGATTAACGATATTCCCTGTTGCAGCGATACTCTCAATTTTCTTTCCATTCAGAAAAATGGAGACCTCTGCGCCATCGTAAACACCAGTCACATGGTACCAATTATTTGCTGAAATACTTGAAGTGTTAGCTTGGACAACACCAGAACCTTCAGTATTGACAGCAAATCCAAGAGTTTCGTCATCGTAATTGACTGACATGATGAATGACTGCCCAAGACTGTCCCCTGATGTCCAGTGAGCCACCAGCCGCTGCTTGAAAGAAAGATCGTGTACATTTACCCAGCCAGCTATGGATACCTGTGAAAGGTTTTGTAGTGAATCACTAGCCGACACGTTGACATAGTCATCTATTCCATCGAAAGTAGCCGCTTTGCCGATCTTCCCTTTGGAGCTAAATGCTACGCCGTTTTTTGGATCGCCTTGGTTTAGATTACCGCTTTTATCATCTGCGTTGCCATCAAACGGAAAGTAAGCCACCAGTCCTTCATTCAAGCTATTGGCTAGTTTGGCGATTTCTGATGAAGAAAGGGCGCGGTTGTAGACGCGAATTTCATCTAGCAAACCATCCATTGAATATTTTTCAATATTTGTCTGTCCATAGAGCGCGCTATCTGTTGCGAGTCTATTGCCAAAAGCAGCAACGGTTGTTGGTTGTCCGAAATAAAGCTCATATGGTCCTTCATGAACTTTATTTCCACCAATATAGGTCGAAATAATGTCACCATCTCTAACGTAGGCAAAGGGATGCCAAACCTGTGATGATATTTCACCGCTTTGGAGTGCAGGTGAACCAGCATTTGGAAAGTTGTCAAAAATTAAGCCGCCACCAAAATTCGAATTGTCTTCTAGGATAATAAACAGGTTTTTGGTATCACCGTTTTCAGTAGGCGAATACTCCCCATAGATAACATGCCTGTTATGGTCAGTCGCCTCTGTCCTTGTATACAACCAACCTGTCACTGACCATTGCTCATTATCGTTTAAGAGCGGAGAATTAAGTTTCACATAGTCTCCACTTCCATCAAATGATACTGCTTGCCCTGCTATTCCTGATTGATACGTCGTGTCGCCAAATTCTGTTCCATTATTCCCGTTCCCGCTAGCGTCGGTTGCATCACCGTTGAATGGGTAGTACGCAACTAGCCCTTTGTTCAAGCTATTGGAAAGTTCCGAGATCTCTGATTGGGATAGGGCGCGGTCGTAGATTCTCAATTCGTCTATTAAACCGTTGAAATCAGCTTGGCCAATGTCAGTATTTCTATAGTCAAGCCCAATGCGATGTACGTTTGAAAACTCTACATCTGATCCAGTCGAATTTGAAATAACAAACTTTTGACCATCAATGTATCCAATATACTGATCCAAATCTTTGTCTCTGACCCAGGCCACAAAGTGCCATTTACTGTCATTTAGGTCTGGTCCAAAGTTCTCATCTATTTCCCATTCATTATGAAAAATCCTTGGCTTAGCTATATTTGACAGTTCCCAATTTATGGTACTGCTACTGCCACCATAATTACCAAGAAGTATTCCAGCTCGACTAACTTCCTCAGAAGGGATTTTAATCCATGCTGCTACAGTATTGCTCGATGATCCAATACTTAGAGTTTTTGATAATTCGATGTAGTCTCCTAAACCATCAAAGCTAGCTGCTAAACCGTCAACTCCGCTGACAAAATGTGTATCTCCCTTAATATCACCATGATTCCAATTTCCGCTGGCATCGTTTGCATTGCCATCAAACGGATAGTAAGCAACCAGACCATCTTCAAGGCCTAGTGACTTGGCTACTCCGTACGAAATGCCAAGATCGATGTTGTTCGGGGTAAATGTTCCTGATAGGAGATCACTACTATTCAAATCCAAAGTTCCAAAAATTAGCTCACTAGAATGGCTGATCATAGTAGTGACCTGTTGACTTCCTGATTGGGACCAAACTCCATAAGCAACTTCCATAGAAACTGGATCAAAGAATACTACGGTTTTGTTTTCGCTTAGAAAAAGAAGTAGTTCTCCACTAAAGTTCCAATTACCCACGAATGTGGACTCATCTTTCCAGTCTACCTTGTTCAGATGTTCTGCGGGGTATTGTGCTATCCACGCGATTATTCGTTGGTAGGTGGGATGATCAGTGTTTGAAAAGACAGCAACTTCATGCGCTTTATTACCTTGAAAATGGAAAGAAGTGTGACCATAGCCTTTGAAATCCCTCGCTACATCGCTAATCTTTTCTCCAACAAGGATAGATGCAACGCTTGGCTGATCAGTTTTACAGTAGTCATATATCTCAGGATGTTTTGAAATCCCTAATACATGTTCCGTAATAGTCACGTTGGCAAAGTTAAGAGGAGTAAAACCACACAGCAGCTGCTGATTGGAAAATGATGGGAAAAAACGTTGGCCTTTTAAAGATATGAGGCCATCCCCGTTTGAGAAATTACCAGATGAAATTGGATTTTCGGGAAAAGGTTGTAATATTAATGTCTCCCTAAGGCCAATAAGTTGCTGAATCGGAAGATTTTCTGCAAGAAACTGATTATTACTGTCTAGCAATAGTGTAACTATTTCACCTTGATAAAGATTACCATAGAGCTTTTCTAGGCCATCATCCTCAATTCTCGCAGAACCAGCTTGTAGACAACTTATCTGACCACAATAATTTATAAATTCTCCTGGTAAAGCATCCCACCCTAAAGGAAACTCAATGCCGTTTTTATACGTGCTATTTTCATAAATACCTGAATGTGGAGTTCCTACCGTTGTTAGGCTGGCTACCTTTGCTTCGTAACTAGTGCCAATGGCTGCCAAACCTTGTAAGTATGTTCTTGCCAAGATCCCACCAAAGGAATGGCCAACTAAATGGACTTCTTTACCCGTTAAATTGGCTATATGTTCAATAGCTTCCTTTAACTCACTTGCAGCATCTTGGAACCGACTATTAGTTGCCCAACGAAAAACAAATGGCACAACATTTCCGCTATCATTGTCCTTGAGCAATTTTGGTAAGTTCTTCCAAGTCGTTGTTATGCCATCTAAACCTCCATCAAAATCACCGCCAAGCTCACCATTTTGCGTGTAGCCGTTAATTAGAAGGACGGGTTCAATAAAGGAAAGATTAGATTGATTGGATATCTCGGATTCTGAGTAAAATGAACAAAGTCCAGATGACTGTTTTCGTTTAAGTGTGACCGATGAATCTCCTTCAGCCAGTACCCCTATTGGACTGATATTAGGAAGACGATGATTGTCTAACCCTAGTTCATCGAAATAAAGTGCTGCATTAGCAAGGAGGATCTTATTGGGGTGTGAATCACTTGCATTGCAAGTAGCATCTAAAGTACTAGCAGGCAACTCGCTATCAATGTCTCTACTTGGTAAGTATGTCAATGTTAGTAACTTACCATAATTCACAACGTGATCATCTGGTATGGAAATTTTTAAATAGTAATCATTGTTTTTTACACTACTGGATTCGATGAGAACGTGTGAACCTGAAGTTGCCTCGGCTGGAATACTTATCTGTATTCCATGACCCGTTAATATTATTTCTTGGTCACCACCAGTTAAAGCAATAACTTCTTGCAAGGAACCTTCGGTGGCGATCTCTACTTGGTCTTTGGCCAAGTCTACATTAAAGTATTTCTGAACCTCCCAGTCTTCACAATCATCTTCAAGACTGTTGTTGAAGCATTCGTCAAAAGCATAGTCTTTGGACGCTAACCACTGGGCGTGAGGTGCGCGATTAATAAATGGAGGAAATTTCGAGTCAGGGAATTTTGCTAATCCATCTACCCAGTAACCGCTATAAGTTAACGGATGATAAGCAGTTAGATCGAATTTAGTTAGCAACGGTTCAACTGCGTTTTCCGGCCCTCTTTCGCCAGCCTTTTCATTTGCACTAAATGTTTCATACCAACCGAAACTGGGATATATAGCATGAGACCCTTTTGCTATGTAGACAAGCGGGCGACTACCTACTTTGTTAACAAAAGACCAAGAAACGGTGGTCTTGCCAGTAAAAGTACGCAATGACCTAAGAAAGTCGACAGCAGGCTCGGCACAGCTTTCAATTGATTCACATCCAAGAAAATTCATACTGTGATCAGGGCCATGGCCTGCGTATGTTATATCAACAGGGTGGTATTCTCCTCCAGCTTTTTCTAGAGTTATGGTAAAGCTCTCACGGTCAAAGGCATGGGAGCCCAAATTACCAGGATTTAGGTTATCACCATCCTTAGGATCAAATGCATATAGCATAAAGTAGGTTAAATATAGGTACTTACCTTCTTCGGAAGCTTGCCAATACACAGTTGGATTACTTTTGTTACCTACCAAATCTCTCAAATAAAGAGGGTCACAAAGAGTGCTATCTGCGTCGCATACTGTTTCCTCGAAACCAAAGTCGAATCGATTCTCAACATGTCCGTCGTATCCTAAAAAAGTCCATAGTTCACTGCCTGCACGTGGATATTTCGTTCCATTAAGAGTTTGTACCTTTATTGATTCCTCTTCATTTTCGCCATGGTAAATTAGTTCTTCAATTGATACAGGAAAGAAGCTTTCTTCGCTGTTAAACTGGATTAATGGTGCATACTTTTGAGCAAGTTCTTCTGAATTAGAAGGCTCTGGATAGGGTACATATATTTGTTGACGCCACAGCTCCTTTTTAAAGAAACCAAGCGCTTTGGGTAAATAATATACAATTTCATATAATCCAGGGATGGTCAGCTCGACACTACCATCATCATTTCTATCAAGCGCTTCCCACTGGTCAAAGTTCTTCTCGTTGGCAGACCAGTTAACAACACCACTGCTGTCGATAGAAGTAGTATGGCGAGAAATTACCTTTGTAGAACTATCCGCAAGTTCCACGTCTAGAGAATGAACAACAACCTTACCGCTGTGGGAGTAGTCGATTTCTGTGTATTGCGAAACTGCTGTGGTTGATAAGACAGTAAAGAAGAGTGGTAGCAGCATGAAAAAAGTTCTCATAATCGATCCTCCTCACTTAGTTATCGCAAAAACGACTTTGGTTCCTGATACTCGAAATAGAATGTTTCCATTCACATCTGCACCATAGGGTGTTCGAGTTAGCAGTTCATTTTCTGAATCAAATATAAGCAGATATCCGGCATTTCCACTTGGCTTAACAGTAACCAACAATGGAGTTGGCTCAGAGAGCCCTGAAATCTCTATAAAGCCATTAGTTAGCAAAGGATTTCTCGATGGTATAGATAGGTCTTGGCCAAACTCAATTTGGCTAGCAGTAGCCCCATCACTCGCAAAAACAAATATCTCGTTATTGTTTTCATCCGTTACTGATTTGCCATAGAAAATTTCACCATCGATTTCTTCGACAAAAATTGGCTTTTCTACAGGATTTGCAGCAATCGACCAACTTAAAGAACTTGGATCAAACCTATATCTTCGATTCTGACGAAGCGCAAAGGTATCCTCACTATTAACTATTGCAGCAGCGTCAACATCACCAAAGAACACCTCAGCTTCTACAATTGTTGTATGAGGCGAACTACTCGTAACTGTTGCCACTGCATCAGTTACAGCGTCGCCGGTATTTTCAAGTGTGACCTTGTAAGTAAACTCCATGTCTGTTCGCGAAACTCGTTTGCTGCTGACCAATTCGTAATCAGGCAGAATCGTGAGTTCAGCGAAGGAGAAAGTGGAAAAAAGTATCGCAAATAATACGAACCAGAGTGATTCTTTGAACGTGGGGAATTTCATTAGACCCTTCCTTTTTATCATTGGCCCTAACGAACAGCAGTGGGTTTAGAGCCCACTTCGCATCGGTTTTATTATTTATTTCTTATCGTGTTCTACGTCTTATCAACCACAAGGCGAAGGCCATAAGTGTCACTGTGGCTGGCTCAGGTACATCAGAGGGTGGCTGATTGTTTCCAGCTAGTAGGCTTGTATTACCTTCTTCCAGAATGTCGAATGTAAAGCCATCATATAACTCGAAGTTTTGTGCTCCAGGTCCTGTAGAATCCCCTAGCCAGACAAAACTTACGGTAAAAGGGTCTGCCAAAGAAGCGCTATCAAATAAAGCATACGCATCATAGCTCCCATCCTCACCAAAGAATGGATCAGGTGCCCAAGTAATGACATCCCAGTCTGGATTAGGTGCAAGGGGAGCAAAGTCTAGCTGATCGAATAGGTTGAAATCGAAGTAGATCGCAAACCCAGTATCAGCAGAAAAGGTATGGTCACTTACGGTGTAGGAATACTCCCACAGGTCTTCCCCAGCATTAATATCGGTTAGATCTGTAGCTGTATATTCAATGACAATCGCCTGACTGGTGCTTATAAATAATAATGCCCAGAAGCCAAGGGCTAGAGAGGGAAAATACTTCATGTGGACTACTCCTATTACTACTCTTTTTGTCATGACAAAGGTTGCACCATCCGGCCTTTTCCCGGATGACGCGAGAAAAATTAACTCTTTACAAACTGCCGTCTTCGGTAAAGTGTTTTCTTTCATCATTATTTATTCGTTCTCGTTTGGGTATGGACCAATCGGTCCATATTTGCCTACAAATACCCCCACCGAAGCGCTAACACACACGCATGCGTACTATTCTTGGCTCCTGTTTTCTCGAGTATATGTATAACGTGTTTCTTGACTGTCGTCAGACCAATACTTAGCCGGACCGAGATGTCGTCATAGGAATCCCCATTACAAAGCCACTTTAGTACTTCCTTTTCCTTCGGCGTAAGATTCGGCTTATGAACATCGCCAAACCGAGAAGTATGATTTCTGAGAATTGCGTCATGAAAGGCATAACTGAATAGGTTGATGGCATCCCACTTTTCTTTCAGCAACCTATTGAAAGTACTCACTTTTCCATCATATGTTGCCGTGTAGATACCCATAGCTCCTGGAAGATGATGCATGGGGTAAGTAAACCCGTGATACAAATTTGCAGAGTTCGCCTCTCTGAAAACCTTTAACTGTTTTGGCGTCATTTGTAATCTGGCCTTGCTGCCAGGCCAGATATATGGATCACTATTACCAGCCAAACAATGCTGGAGAGCGGCATCGTCAATGTCGTAACGATGATCGATATAGTATTCCATCCAATCTTGATCGTAGGTAGTTAGGGCAACGTAAGGTACGCTCGAAGTATTTAGACGGTAATTACTTGGGAGGGCGGTATAAAGAAAACGGTCGAACTCAATCGCACTGGTAAACTTCTCCAAGTGCTTAAAGAAATCGTCTTGGGTACGATTAAAGGCGAGCTGTTCACACTCTGAGTAGATCCAATTCCTATCCATGATCTTTTAACTAAACTTTTTCTTATTCCCCAGGCAATCCTTTGGATTCCTTGTTTTACAAATTCTTAAGTATTTACCACCACAAGCAAGACAGAGGCCTACAAGAAAATAATCTATAACTTTTAACCTATTCCATTTGATCCACAGTCGATGTCATGACTTCTGTGTAAAAGAACTGTAAAGATCATTGGCAGGTGAGTATGATTTTTAACCAACAAAACAAACACTAAGAATACAACTTGACCTGCAACAACTAACTCTCGTCCGTTCTCTGGAAAGACTGGCAAATAACCTGACACTATATTGCAAGGAGCTTTAACCCAATATTATGCCGTCGCGTTTTGTGAAATATCTAAACAGTCTGTTGCAAAACATTTGCAATCAGATTGTCATAAAGCTAAGAATCTAAACCTATAAAAAGTCTATCCCTAAAAAAAGAGCAAACCCCATTCCATGGGAAACCAACAGCCGCTTCAGAGCAACACCGCCCAGCAACTAGTCCTCGCAGGCCCCATTCTTCGACGTGCGGAACAAGGTCGTTTCATTCTCTGGTTGGCGACGTCCTACCCTGTTCGCATTATTTTAAGTCTGCATCCCCAAAATGGAGAACGGATATGCATTGCGGCTGATACGCTTCAGCAAGTTACAAAATGCCAGCGGGCTGGCAAGCACCTTTTCTTTTATTTGCTTGATCTACCGCTCGATACGCCGTTACCCACCGGCATCTGGATTGGCTACGACTTACGCCTGCAGCGAACGACAGAAAATACCGCTTCGAATTCTCAGGAAATCCTTGGTTGGCAGCGCTGGGCGCCGGACCTGGTTTATCCGGGCAGGGAAATGCCGGGATTTATCCTCCAGCCGGGGTTAACAAAGCTGTTACACGGCTCCTGCCGGAAGCCGCACCATGCTAGCGAAGACGGCCTGGTCCGGGCCGATACCTATCTGGCACAGCATGATCCGGAGCAGTGGCCGGCACTGTTGATCATGAGCGGCGATCAGGTTTATGTCGACGACGTCGCCGCACCGATGCTAGTCGCCATCCACCAATTGACAAGCCATTTGGGCATCGCCGAGGAAGTTTTTCCGGACGCCACTATCGATACTGCCGATACCTTGCACACCAGGTCGCCGCACTACTACCAAAGGCAAAACCTATTACCCATGACGGAGGCCGGACAGGCTGTTGGCCAGATTGTCTTTGGGGGAGCGCGCAAACCGGTCTTCACCTCGGTGAATGCGGAAAACCATTTGATCTCCTTGGCTGAAGTTCTGGCCATGTATTTGTTGGTTTGGTCGCCTACCGGTTGGAATCTACTGGATGAACAGCAGTTGGCGGTCCCAGCTCAATTGTCTGCGGAGCAGCGCCTGCGATTCAACCAGGAATTAACCCAAATAATGCGTTTCAAAACAGACCTCGCCATGGTTCGGCGGCTGATGGCGCATATACCCTGCGCTATGATTTTTGATGACCACGACATTACCGACGACTGGAACCTGACGGCGGAATGGGAACAGGCTGCCTACGGCCAACCCTTCTCCAAGCGCATAATCGGCAATGCCCTGCTCGGTTATTTTTTATGCCAGGGCTGGGGAAATGCGCCGGAAGTGTTTTCCGCAGATTGGCTGGAACAGGTCCAAAATGCCTTAGACGAGCCTGGCTCAACCGCTCACGAGACCTGTATCGAGCAGATGATTGAGTTTCCCGATTGGCATTACCAGTGGCCCACGGAGCCGCCGTTAATTGTCTTGGATACCCGCACCCACCGCTGGCGTTCCGAAGTATCTCCATCGCGGCCCTCCGGTCTTATGGATTGGGAAGCCTTGACTCAACTTCAGCAGCAATTGCTCAATCACCCGTCGGTGGTGATAGTGTCGCCTGCCCCCGTATTCGGCGTGAAACTGATCGAGGCTGTTCAAAAACTCTTTACCCTGCTGGGATACCCCCTGACCGTCGATGCCGAAAACTGGATGGCGCACAATGGCGCCGCCCGCACCCTGATGAACTTGTTTCACCACTCCCGGACACCGCAAAACTTCGTCATTTTATCCGGCGACGTGCACTATTCCTTTGTTTACGATGTCGAACTAAGAAGGCACGATACCGGACCCGATATCTGGCAAATCACCAGCAGTGGGATCAAAAATGAATTCCCGGCTAAACTGCTGATGGTTTTTGACCGAATCAACCGTTGGTTGTATGCTCCCGCTTCACCGTTGAATTGGTTTACCAAAAGGCGTCGAATGCGCATTATCCCGCGCAAACCCGCCAACAGTTTTCCCGGCCGCCGTCTGGTGAATAAGGCAGGCATTGGGTTGGTAGAGTTTCGGGATGATGGCTCCCCCAGCCGAATCGCCCAGCTTTGTGCTGAAGGGGATGACATAGAGTTCAGCCAGGATGAAGACGGCGCGGTTTGGGAATAATCCCCCGGGTTTTTTCGGCCAAAGATCAACCGAGCCTAAATTTAAAGCTCGCCTTTGGCAAGCTTTGCCAAAAACCCGTTAAATGCCTGCCAGTACTCCGGGTATTGGGTGATATCGTTGTGACCCGCACCCGGCAGTTTGACTAATTCTTTCGGTCCCGCCCAATACCGCAGCAATTGCTGGCCATGGGCGGGAGGCACAATCTGATCCTGGCCGGCGAGAATTGCCAGCACCGGCGCTTCGATTTCCGGCGCCCGTGAAACAGAATCGAAACGATGCTTCAGCAACAGATCGACGGGCATAAAAGGCAAATGCCGTTTCCCCACTGCCACCAAGCTGTCGAAAGGTGTCACCAAAACCAAGCCCGCCACCCGGCGCTGACTGGCCACATAGGCCGCTACCCCCGAGCCCAGGCTGCGCCCGACCAAGACAATGTGCTCGGCAGGAATTCTATGTTCGTCCACCATATGATCAAAGAGCGCAAGCGCGTCTTCGAACAGTGCGCGTTCACCGGGTTCGCCTTCGCTATCGCCAAATCCGCGATAGTTCATCAGCAGGAAAGAGGAAGTGGACAGCTGCGTCCAATGCCACAGGTTCCAGGAAACTTCCTCGCCATTGCCGCCATAATAGATCAGCAAGGGTTGGGCGCGGCTGACCGATCCAAGATGCAGCCAACCATGCAGGGTTATCGGCTTTTGAGTCTCATTGTCGGTGACCTCGAAGCTGAAAGCCGCCGGCGCCAGTTTGTCTCTGATTTCAGGGGCCAGTGATTGAGGGTAGAAAATCATCTTATCCTGAAAGATGGCGTAGTAGGCCATCAAGCCGAAAAATCCAAGTGCAAGCAGGGAAAGAAAAGTCAGCATGCGGCGCGCAACAAAGCTAAACAAAGACAAACTCGCTCAGGCATCAGGTCGATAGACGGCAAACTGTAACTGGGAATGTTGGCCCAAATGGCTGGCATGAAGTTGGCTCATGACGCCTCTGTCACAGTAAAGCAAGTAACGGCAGCCAGTTTGCAACGATTCGAGTTGGGATTCCAGTTCATAAAAAGGAATTGCCAGAATTTCGTTGTTGGTTAAAAACAACGGTTGTTTTTCGGCCTCGCCAGGGTGGCGTATGTCAATGATAATATCCTGGCTGGAAGGAGTGCCGATCCATTCCACTTCATCAAAACTGTTATGCGCCTGCAGAACTTCATCGATATTGATTACCCGCATGTTTGCCAGCGCTCTTTCCAGGACCGACATATCCATGCGCGCTTCATCGTTTTCCACCCGATAATCCCGGGCCTTGGTCGTGGGGCGATCTGAGATCACGCCGCAATATTCCGGCATGTTCCGGGCAAATTCTTCCACTCCGATGTTCGCCGCCAATTGAATGATGTCTTGCTTGTCGGTGGTAATCAACGGCCGAATAACCAATAGGTCGCTAACGCTGTCGATCACATTCAAATTGGCCAAGGTTTGGCTGGACACCTGGCCGATGCACTCGCCGGTAACCAGGGCCGGTAGCTTATATCGATTAGCCACGGCCTGTGCCGCGCGCAACATGGTGCGCTTCAGTACCACGCCCATATTGGAGTGATGGACCTTGGTGAGAATTTCCGCCACGACCTCTTCAAAGGGTACGGTGATAAATTTTACCCTTTGGCCGCTGCCATACTGCTCCCAAAGATACAACGCCGCCTGTTTTACCCCCACTTCATGGGCACTGCCACCGAGATTGAAAAAACAGAAGTGGGTTCGCATGCCCCGCTTCATGGTCAGATAGCTTGCCACACTGGAGTCATAGCCCCCGGAAATCAGCGACAACACCGGATCGACCATGCCAATCGGGTAGCCGCCCAGGCCCGGAAATTTTTTCTCCACCAGGAAGACCTTCTGATCGCGTATTTCAATCTGCACCTCGACATCCGGGTTTTTCAACCGCACGCCCGCAGCCTCGGTATGTTGACGCAAGCCCCCGCCCACATACCTTTCCACATCGATCGAGGTAAAGGAATGAACGCCGGCGCGTTTCACCCGCACGGCAAAGGTCTTGCCCCGCAGTTGCTCACGATACAAGGGCAGCGCCTGTTCATACACGGCATGGACATCGGTCAGGGGATATTCGTGCACTACCAGAAAGTGCACAATCCCGCTGATCCGCTGCATCGCCTGGATAGCAGCTTCCAGATGCGGACCCGCCGCCGAGAGATTGACTTCGATTTTGTCCCAAGATCCTTCGACTTCCACCTGACTGTCATACTTGGTCAACACGCGGCGGATATTCTTCCGCAACTTCTTGATTAGCTGCCGCCGCACCGGACGGCTCTTGATGGTGATTTCAGGAAAAAGTTTGACCAAAAACTTCATTTTGTTGGTTTCCTTTTCACTTGGCTCCGTTGACATTTTGTATACTGATTAGGGGTGGTAGTGTAGACGTTTACCCTGTTAAGGTGTCAAACCGAGTTGCAATTCGGCGGCTTTACTATTTCACGCCCAATAGATAAAGGGTCACTCCCACTAGTTAAAGGATAGTCAATTTCCCATGAGCCCCAAGATTAGTGCGCGTATAACGCCAGATGGTTGTCTTGACCTGGTGTCTCAGCACGAAGTCAGCCTGCTGATGGATAAAAGCCAGGGTGGCGTTTACCGCCTGTTTCGCCAATGTTCACTGGCAGTGCTCAACTGCGGCAGCCATTCCGATGATCCCGGCGAGATGCTCCACACATATTCCGATTTTGATATCCAGGTGATCGAACAGGCGCGGGGTATTAAGCTGGAAGTCAGCAACGCACCGGCGTCAGCCTTCGTCGACGGCCGCATGATCAAGGGCATTCAGGAGCACCTTTATTCGGTCTTGCGCGACATCGTGTACGCCAATAACGTGATGACCCACAATTCGCGTCTGGATTTGGCGCGGGGCCAGGATATCACCAACTTCATCTTCCACATCCTGCGTAACGCCGGGATTTTAATTCCGCAGCGCCACCCGAACATAGTGGTATGCTGGGGCGGCCACTCAATCAGCCGTGAAGAATATGACTACACCAAGGAAGTCGGGCATTCGTTAGGACTGCGTGGCCTGGATGTCTGCACCGGTTGCGGACCGGGGGCAATGAAAGGTCCGATGAAAGGTGCGGCAATCGCCCATGCCAAGCAACGTATCCAGGATGGGCGTTACACCGGTGTCACCGAACCGGGCATCATCGCTGCCGAACCGCCCAACCCTATTGTTAACGAACTGGTCATCCTACCGGATATTGAAAAACGTCTTGAGGCTTTTGTCCGCATCGGTCACGGCATCGTTGTGTTTCCCGGCGGCGTGGGTACCGCTGAGGAAATTCTCTATTTATTGGGCGTCCTTATCAATCCGGCCAATGACGGCCTGCCCTTTCCGATCATTTTTACCGGCAGCAAGGCAAACGAGGAGTACTTCGGTCAAATTGACGAATTCATCGGCCTAACCTTGGGTAAGGCCGCCCAAAAACGTTACCAGATTATTATCGATGACCCTGAGTTGGTCGGGTTGAGCATGAAACGGGGGATTCAGGATGTCCTCTATCGACGCAAATCCACCAGCGATGCTTTCTATTTCAATTGGCTGCTAAAGATCGCGGAAGAATTTCAACAGCCTTTCGAGCCGGATCACGAAAGCATGCGTGCCTTGCAAATCCACCACAATCAACCCATTCATTTGCTGGCGGCGAACTTGCGGCAGGCGTTTTCCGGCATCGTCGCGGGCAATGTGAAAGAGGAAGGGGTCAAGTTGGTCGCCCGCAAGGGCCCGTTTGAACTCAGCGGCGATCCCGGTCTGCTAAAACCCCTGGAGGCATTGTTGACCTCGTTCGTGATTCAAGGGCGGATGAAGCTGCCCGGTTCGCACTACGAACCGAGCTACCGGGTTGTCGAAACATCGAAGGCAGGCTAACCAGTTGATTTTTTTACCAGACTGCCGGAAAGGGAAATGCCCGGCCCTACTTCCCTAGGCTTGCATAATAGGCAGCTAGATCGGCAATATCTTCATCCGACAAAGCCATGGACTGCCCCTGCATAATCACCGCCTGGCCGCCGGTACGCCTTTTCTCCCGGTAGGCTTTCATTGATTCGACCAAATAGGCTTCATTCTGCCCGGCAATGTTTGGATAGGTAGGAATGGTCGCGATTCCGTCAACGCCATGGCAGGCAGCACACACCGCCGACTTGGCCTTGCCCGCCGCCGCATCTCCGGCATTAGCATTGACGGCAATACTCATTGCACAGGACATACTCAGTACGGCAATCAATTTGTTAACAACTCTCATCTATATCTCCTCAAGGGATTTAAAGGATCGGATCAAACCTGGAAAATGGCCATTATAATGACTTTCAACGGTTTTTGTTTGGCTTCAGGCCGTCACTGCAAAAAATTTCCGTTTGATATGTTGGAGCCTTGGAAACTGTTTATGATCCGGCTTCAAATGCGCGACGCGTTCGAAACAGGCCTCGCAGAGAATTCTTAGTTGCGTGTCGCCCGGTTCTTCATTGACCAATTTCAATAACACCTGCGCCAAATTCAGATTCAAAGCGGGGTGTCGCGGCGAATAGTCGGTTGCTTCAAGAAACGCCTCGACGGCACCACGCAAGTTACCGCCGTCAGCCAGTTGAATACCCTGTTTGTTGAGTTCCGCCGCCTTTTGCCTGGCCGCGTAGCTCACGGGTTCTTCGCGTATTTCCTCAATCCGCCGCAACAGCTCTTTGTCATGGTTGTGAATCAAGGTCAGCTGCGACAAAACGAACTCGGCGTCGACATCTTTATCCGCAGCCAACAAAGCCTGGGCATACTCCAAAGCCAGGTGGGCGGGCATCTCCAATCCGGTTTGATGATATAGCGATTCTGCCCGTCCTAAACGCCTTTGAGCCTGCTCCTTATCGTACTGGGCCAAATGCGCGCGGGAACTGACGACATGGGTTTGAAACAACTGCAACCCTTCCAACTCAAATCGATTCGAAACCTGCTCCAAAACGTGCAACGCCTGATCCGCGCAAGCCAGGCGGATTTCTTTCGGCTGCGCACTGGCTCTTTCGCATAAACTGCGGGCAAATCCCACATGGTTATCGGGGTTATCGAAAATGCTCTGGCGGCCGAGTTCTACCGCATTGCGAAACGCTTCCACGGCGTTTTCCACATCATGATTTTCCCAGCTTATCTGACCCAATCGGGCATGCCGCAGGATTGCGGTCGGGGAAAGCGTTACCGCCTTGGCAAGCAACTCCTGTGCGTCCTTCCGGTTCCCCAAATGGACCAAAACTTCAGCCAGCAGGTCATAGGCAATCAGACAATGTGGCGCGGTGGCAACAACGCTCTCCAACAGGTCCCGGGACTGCTCATAATCCGCAGAAGCCATATGTACCCTGGCCAGCCCGACCTGAGCCCAGACCAAGGGCCGGTTATTCAACACCTGCAGGTAAATACGCTTCGCTTCCTCGTAATCGCCTTCTTGAAAATACAAGGATGCAACCGTCTTTTCACACCACCGGCTGTACTTACTGCCTTTCGCGATCTTTTCCTCACAGCGGGAGATTGCTTCCGACAACCGTTCCATGTCCAGGGCGTGTTTTAACTCGTACAACACCTCGTTTTCCACCAATAGGGCATCAAGCCGCTGCTTCAGAATGTCCGCCGTGATCGGTTTATTGATGTAGGCATCCGGCTGGTGATCAATGGCGGCAAGCACCATTTCCCGGGTAGTTTCCGCCGACATCATGACGAACATGGAGGTGTGGCGCAGAATTTTTCGTTCTCTGAGTTCTTCCAGAACGTGCTGCCCATTGCGATCGGAAAGCTGAAAATCGCAGACAACGGCATCGAAACTTCCTTGCCGGCACTTTTGGATAGCTTCGTTACTATCCGCCGCCAGATCGATATACCAAGCGCCAAACGCTTTCAACATGCGCTCCAAGGCCAACCGCAACTGGGTGTTGCCATCGACAATGAGAAAACGTGTATTCCGATATTCCCTGTTAAGCATTGGCGTTCTTGAGGTAAGGCTTATTCATGCATGGATGTTTGCTGGCAAAGATCTTTTTAAAGACCACTTTTAGCATAGCACTGGTTCGCCAAGTGAAAAGCCGATATGGGGAAGTCTGCGGGACAACCGGATTCTCCCTTTGAGCGTTTTTGCACATATTCTTGGCAGTTTAGGTGAATCTTATGCCGGAGGTATGTGTTAGTGTTGGCAACTGGCCAGCGCCCCATTCTAGGGCGTATCATGACTGATACACCAATGCCGTTCTTGCTTTATCAACTACAATAACCGGTCCGATAACAATAACCGAGGGCTCCCCATGACGCACGACGTACCCTTGTTTCTCGACGGTGAATTTGTCACAAGCAATGCCACCCGAAAAATTGCAAACATCAACCCTGCAAGCCAACTCACCCTTGCCCATGCGCCCTGCGCAACCGAGGTGGAAATTAACCGGGCTATCGCCAGCGCCTCGGCCGCTTTTCAGGAGTGGCGGGACGTACCGCCCATCGACCGCGCCAGGCTGCTGGCGAATTATTGTCAAAAACTCAAATCCCGCCAGGATGAAATTGCCGAAGTCCTCAGCCAGGAAACCGGCAAGATCTTTGCCGATGCCAAAGGCGATGTGTGGCGCGGTATCGAAGTGGTCGAACACGCCTGCAACATCCCCTCGCTACTGATGGGCGAAACCCTGGAAAATGTCGCCCCCGGCATTGATACCTCCACTTATTCACAGCCCTTGGGCGTATGCGCCGGAATTACCCCCTTTAACTTTCCGGCGATGATTCCTCTCTGGATGTACCCCATGGCCATCGCCTGCGGCAATACCTTCGTGCTTAAGCCGTCGGAACAGGACCCGCTCACGCCGCTGAGAATGGCCGAGATCTTTACCGAGTGCGGCTTTCCCAAAGGCATTCTGCAGGTTATGCACGGTGACCGGGAGCAGGTCGATCAGATCATCAACCATCCGGATATTCGGGCAATTTCTTTTGTCGGTTCGGCAAAAGTGGGGCAGCATATCTATCGTACCGGAACTCAGAACTTGAAACGCGTACAGTGCATGACCAGTGCGAAAAACCACATGGTCGTCATGCCGGATGCCGACAAAGATCAGGTTATCTCGCATCTGGTGGGCGCTTCTGTGGGGGCGGCGGGACAACGCTGCATGGCCATATCGGTTGCCGTTTTGGTCGGCGACAGCCAGGCTTGGCTGGATGACTTGAAAACCGCACTGCAAAAGGTCAAACCCGGTGCCTGGAACGATGACGAAGCGGGTTTTGGCCCGTTAATCAGTAAGGCCGCCAAACAGCGCGTACTCCACCTCATTGAACAGGGCAAACAAGAAGGTGCGGATTGCAACCTGGATGGTTCTGACTACAACCATCCGCAATTTCCCGAAGGCAACTGGGTTGGTCCTACCCTGTTTAGCGGCGTAACCGCCGATATGCAGATTTACCGGGAAGAGATTTTTGGCCCGGTGCTGCTGGTGATGTTTGCCGACAGCCTCGACGCGGCACTCGAAATCATCAATGCCAATCCCAACGGCAATGGCACCTCACTATTCACCAACTCCGGCGGCGCGGCACGGCATTTTCAGCACAACGTACTGGTCGGCCAGGTAGGCATTAATCTGCCCATTCCCGTGCCGTCGCCCTACTTTTCTTTCACCGGTTGGCGTAATTCCTTTTATGGCGACCAGCATGCCTACGGCAAACAAGCCGTGCGTTTTTATACGGAAACCAAGACTGTGCTGAGCCGTTGGTTTCACCAGGGGGAAGAAGCCACGGGACCAAACCTGACGATTCAAATGCGCTAGCCGGGGGCACCAGTATGGATTTTACGCTATCCGAAGAACAAAAAGCCTTTCAGGAAAGTGCAAGGCAGTTTGCCGACAAGGAACTTAAACCGCATGCGGCCAAATGGGACGCGGAAGCCCATTTCCCTGTCGATGTCATCAAACGTGCGGGTGAACTGGGGTTTCTCTCCCTTTATACACCGCAAGCCGGCGGCGGCATGGGACTTTCCCGCTTGGACAGCACCTTGATCATCGAAGAGTTGGCCCGTGGCTGCACCGCAACCACCGCCTACATGACCATTCACAACATGGCGACCTGGATGGTCGCCAGTTTTGCCAGCGACCGCTTACAAGCCGAGTGGCTACCGTCGCTGCTGCACGGCGAAAAACTTGCCTCCTATTGCTTGACGGAACCCAACGCAGGCTCCGACGCCGCATCGCTAAAGACCGAGGCGCACAGGCGGGACGATCAATACATCCTTAACGGTTCGAAAATGTTTATTTCCGGCGCCGGAAGCACCGACCTGCTGTTGGTCATGGCCCGTACCGGGTCGCTTGGTCCCAAGGGGGTCTCCGCGTTCCTGGTTCCCGCTGACTGCGCAGGCATCAGCTATGGCCGTAAAGAAGCGAAGATGGGTTGGAACTGCCAACCGACCCGGGCCATTACCTTCGACAACGTCAGGATTCCCGAGCGTTTTCGCCTGGGTGAAGAAGGTCAGGGCTTTACTTTCGCCATGAAAGGCTTGGACGGCGGCCGTATTAATATCGCCACCTGCTCCATCGGCACCGCCCAGGCGGCGCTGGAGACAGCTCGGGACTATATGCTCGAGCGTCAGCAATTCGGCAATAAGCTGGCGGACTTCCAAGCCCTGCAGTTTAAACTCGCGGATATGGCAACGGAGTTGGTTGCCGCCCGCCACATGGTGCGGTTGGCCGCTTTTCAACTTGATCAGGCGCACCCCGAAGCCTCTACCTACAGCGCCATGGCCAAGCGCTTTGCCACCGACGCAGGATTCAAGGTGTGCAATGACGCCCTGCAGCTACACGGCGGATACGGCTATATTCGCGACTATCCACTCGAACGGTTCGTCCGCGATTGCCGGGTGCATCAGATTCTCGAAGGCACCAACGAAATCATGCGGGTCATCATTGCCCGCCGCATACTTTTACAACAAAGTTTTGAGGTTATCCGCTAATGTCCTCTCCATCTATCAGCTCAGACAAAATCCGGCTTGCAGTCGAAGGCCACACGGCAATAGTCACCATTGCCAATCCACCCGCCAATACCTGGGACCAAGAGTCGCTTCCGGCATTACAAAGCCTGGTTGCGCAACTCAATGAAAACGCTGACATCTATTCGCTGGTCATCACCGGCCAAGGGGATAAGTTTTTTTCCGCCGGAGCCGATCTCAAACTGTTCGCGGACGGGGATACCGGTAAAGCCCGTCTTCTGGCGCGCCTGTTTGGTCAGGCATTTGAAACCTTGAGCAACTTTCGCGGCGTCTCAATCGCCGCAGTGAATGGTTATGCAATGGGCGGCGGCCTGGAATGCGCCATGGCCTGCGATCTCAGGATTGCCGAATCACATGCCAAGTTAGCCTTACCCGAAGCCTCGGTAGGCCTGCTACCTTGCGCCGGCGGCACCCAGAATCTCCCATGGCTGGTCGGAGAAGCCTGGGCGAAACGCATGATACTTTTGGGCGAACGGGTGGATGCCGGTACCGCCGCCAAAATCGGCTTGGTTGAAACGGTCGTCGATCCAGGTACCAGCCTGGCAACCGCTATCGCCTGGGCGAAGCGGGTGGAGCAACAAAGCCCCCCGGCGGTCGCCAGTTGCAAAAAACTCATCCAGGCGGCGCGCACCAAACCGCCGGCTATGGCGCTGATTGACGAACGGGAATTATTCGTGGATTTATTCCATACTGAAGACCAACGCGAAGGCGTCAATGCGTTTCTTGAGAAACGCCAACCGGAGTGGCAAAACAAATAGGCTATAGGTCTGGATAATACCGATATGCAAACAACAGCCCCTGTCATGTTCGAAGAAGTGACCTGCAGCGCAGGCCAGAAACTCGGCATGGCGACACTCAATAGCCCGTCGAGCCTGAATGCGTTGAACTTACCCATGATCGAGAATCTGCTGCAGGTACTCGACCACTGGCGTTTGGATGCCTCAATCGTAGCAATTGTCCTGCAAGGAGCCGGCGACAAAGCATTTTGCGCCGGGGGCGACATTACCCATCTTTACCAATCCATGTGCGATCATCCTGAGGGAGAAAATCCGTTTGCGGAAAAATTCTTCCACCTGGAATACCGTCTGGATTACATGATCCACACCTATCCCAAACCGGTTATCTGCTGGGGTCACGGGGTGGTCATGGGAGGCGGCCTGGGATTGATGGCAGGTGCGAGCCATCGCATTGTCACGGAAAAATCGCGGATTGCCATGCCGGAAATCAGCATTGGCCTGTTCCCGGACGTCGGCGGCACCTGGTTCCTAAATCGCATGCCGGACGGCACCGGCTTGTTCTTGGGTCTTACCGGCGCGACCTGCAATGCCACGGATGCGGTTGAACTGGGCTGGGCGGAGGCCTTCATACCGCAGAGCCAAAAAGATGCTGTTTTTCGTGCCCTGCGGCAACAACAGTGGAGCAGCAGCGAAAGCAACCACAGCCGGGTCACCCAACTATGCCGGTCGCTGACCGAACAACATCGAAGCCAGGCGCCGAAGGGCCAGATAGATCAGCATCGCGCAATCATTCACCAGGTAACCCAAGGGGATACGCTGGCGGAGGTTATCGAACAGATACTGGCGCTGCCCGCCAATGATCCCTGGTTTGAAAAGGCACAAAAAACGCTGGCCAAAGGCTCGCCGATATCCGCCCAACTGGTGTGGCGTCAACTACAAACCGGAGGTCGTCTCAGTCTGGCCGAAGTCTTCCAACGGGAACTGATCATGGCGATACAGTCCACCCGCCAAGGCGAGTTCCGGGAAGGAATTCGTGCCTTATTAATCGACAAAGACCTGCAGCCTAAGTGGAGATTCAATACCGTGGCGGATGTGCCGACCGAGGTAATCGATGCTTTTTTTGAACCACCCTGGCCGGAAAATCCGTTAAAAGATTTAGGACAGAAGTAAAGGAGATCTTACGGAATAGATAAAGGTCTTGTTGGAACTGATAAAAATAAAAACTGGAGGACCATCAAATGAAAAAAGTAGCATTTATCGGACTCGGGCACATGGGCTCGCCGATGGCGCAAAACCTGATCAAAGCCGGATATTCACTACAGGTTTACGATCTGGTGCCGGAAGCGGTGCAATCCCTTGAGCAGGCCGGGGCATTGGCCTGTGAATCGGCATTGGACGCCGCAGAGGGTGCTGAATTGGTCATTACCATGCTGCCGGCCAGCGAGCATTCCAAATCTGTGTATCTCGGACAGGCCGACCAGCCGGGTTTGTTGGCGCAATTAACCTCAAGACCGCTGTTAATCGACTGCTCCACCATTGCTCCCGATGTGTCGCGGGAAATAGCCGCCAATGCGGCCGAGCTGGGTTTCGCCATGCTTGACGCCCCAGTCTCAGGCGGCACCGCCGGCGCAATAGCAGGAACCCTGACTTTTATTGTCGGCGGTGAAGCCTCTGACCTGGAGCAAGCCCTGCCGGTATTACAGGCGATGGGAAAAAACATCCTGCATGCGGGTGCCGCCGGGGCGGGTCAGGCAGCCAAGGTATGTAACAACATGCTGCTGGCGATCCACATGATTGGCACCTGTGAAGCCCTGCAATTGGGCGCGAACCTGGGGCTGGACCCGACGGTTCTGTCGGATATCATGCTGAAAAGTTCCGGCAGAAACTGGTCGCTCGAATTATATAACCCACAACCCGGTGTGATGGAAAATGTTCCCGCTTCCCGTGATTACCAGGGTGGGTTTGCCGTGAATCTGATGAACAAAGACCTGGGCCTGTCCCAGGAAGCCGCGCAACAAAGCCATTCCAGCACGCCTCTTGGGGCGTTGGCAAAAGCGCTTTATCAAATGCAGGCCAAGCAAGGCAAAGGCAGTCTGGATTTCTCCAGCATCATGCAGCTGTTTGTTACACAGCCTACTGTATGAGGCGGCTTTTGCTCACCATGAAGGATGCGAAATAGGGATAGTGTTGACAAAAAAGCGCCTGTCAAAAAATGGCAGGCGCTTTCCCATTCCGGAGAATATTAAAGGGTATAAGAAAGACCTAAACCAAAGGCAATACTGTCTTTACCGAACTCCACATTGGCTCCGGTAGCAGGATCGGTGTAGTCTTCCGAATCATAATTGATCTTGGCGATACCGAAGCTAACATCCATTTCGGGCATCGCTGTCCACAGGAAGCCGATACTGACGCTATTGGCATTCAGTTCAGGACGTTCCGCCAATAGGAATTCTGTGCCAAAATCTTTACGTGTACGCAGGTAGCCGCCGGATATCTTGAAGGTATCCGAAATGCTGTATTCAGCAGAAAATCCGATTTCAGAGCTGTCGCCGATTTTGGAGTATCGTTGCAAACCAAGATCGGCGTCGCTATCGAAATACAACATGTAGTTCACATCCATACGGAACTTTTCAGTAAGCTGGTAGCCGAGACCCGTTCCCAACAATGCCGGAAGGTTAGAATCCAACTTCGCGCCATCCACCACATCGACTGCCGCCAGAATACCGTCCGTGACAACGGATAGGGCCGGGTTCAAATCAATACTGGACGCAGTTACTTCCTGCTCGACTTCTATGGAAACTTCCGTCTCATAGCGAAGTCCGACAGTCAAATTATCGTCTGGGGTATAGGTGAAGCCGAAGAAACCGCCAATTCCGTCACCTTTTTCTTCGAAACCAATTCGACCGGTTGTACTGATTCCCCCAAGGTCTCCATTAAGGTCAGTCAACACCACACGGCCATCGGCCTCCCGCATGAAGTCTACGTAGCGTAAACCGGCGGAAACGGAGAACTGGTCGTTAATGGCATAACCGACACCAAAGCGATATTCCGGTGCTAAACTTTTTGCATCCAACTCATGAGAAGTAATCTGCTCAAAGGTCAAAGGCCCGCCGAAAGCCGGTGGCAAAGTCGCCAACGCCGTCAATGCGCCGACCGCTGCCTGGTAGGAAGTCCAGTTTCCTTGCTCATATTCTACGGTACCCCCGCCGGCAACGTTCGCGATGCCAAAAAAGTAAGCCCAATCGTTTTTGTTGTACGCGATGAAAAGACCAGGCACTATTGAAGCCTTGTCCTGTTCCAAATCGCCATCGCCACCCAGTGGGGCTAATGGAGCAGAAGCCGTGATATTGTTTTCATAGTCTTTGGTAATGTAGTGAAGATCACCTTTGAAAGTAAGTCCTTCGCGTAGTTTAGTTACCGCTCCCGGGTTATAAAAAACAACGTCTGCTGCGTCTGTCGCCGCATTTCTGTTGAGCGTGCGAATATAATCACTACTGAAATTCTGGTTGTTTATCGCTCCACCGGCCCAGACAGGATTGCTCAACGTACAAACAACAATTACACCTATGCCCCGCTTAAAACCCCAATACATAGTTACCTCGAAAAGAAACGAATTATTTTGTATAAAAAACGCGCGCAGCTTAACAAAACAAATTAGGTGATAACCCCTAATTATCTACCCAAGGTTGATCCTAGTGATGCGTGTCAATTCGTGAAAATTTTTGACGAATTTAACAATTTTTTGCCTTATCCACCCCGGCAATCCGAAGCTCTTGAAAGATAGTAGTGGTTTTATCGATCTACAAGAATTTGCATCGGTATAGCCCCCCACCGCTGCACGGGATTAAGTCAAGACTTTGCGAAACTGGTAATAGAGAGTGTTTCAAGTCTGATGAGGACTTGTTATGTTTGTCGCCAGTGCTCATTCTTAAAGGAAGGAACGTGAAACTATTCAGTTTGGAAATAGCGGGCCACCAGCTCTATCTCTTGGGATCGCCAAGAGAGAATCGTCAAACACTGTATCTGAACGGCACGGTCATTGACGATTCAGCGGCCCTGTCCATGGAAAATCAATATTCCGTCGAACTGCCGGAAATTGGCCATATCCGGTTGAACTACCGGGTGGACGATAAAACCGGACAAACCCATATTCAGCTCAGAACCGGTGACCGCCTGGTCTTTGAAGGCGCGCAGGATATTCATAAGTTAAACCGTAGCGCGGCACCCGGCAAACCGGCGCGCGGTTGGCATCCCTGGGCCTGGTTGGGCGTTGGCTTTAAGTTGTTGAAAAGCGCCAAAGTCGTACAAATCGGCCTGGCCGGTCTATCGGCGTCGACCCTTGGCCTGCTGTTCAGCTGGGAATTTGCGCTGGCAATCATCGGCATTCTGGTGTTCCATGAATATGGCCACTTACTCGCCATGAAGAAGTTCGGCATTCCCACCAAAGGTATCTACCTGATCCCCTTTGTCGGAGGCGTCGCGGTGGGAGACCGGCCGCGCACTCACTGGCAGGAAGTGTATATTTCAATGATGGGGCCTGTCTTCGGCTTGCTGATGACCATCATTTTTGGTCTTATCTACTACTTCACCGGCAATCACTTCTGCGGACTGGTTGCCTCGGTCGGAGCCTTGGTCAACCTGTTTAATCTGCTCCCCGTTCTACCTTTGGATGGCGGCCGGGTTTGCAAAGCAATGGCGTTATCGGGACAGGGTAAAGCAGGTTTTGTCACCGTCATTCTGCTGACGCTCGGCGGCCTTTTCTTCTCGATAAAGTTCGGTCTGGGACTGCTGACATTTTTCTTTATTCTCGGCCTGTTGGATTTAGCCGCCAGTTGGAGGGAAATGAAAAATGATCCCCTGGTTGGCATGAACAGTTATGGAATCGCCTTCTCCTTGGTTTGGTATGTGATTACCGCCGTCCTGTTTATCGCCATCATATTGCTAATGGCGGGAACCGGTTTGCCCGGCACTGAGTTGGCGGCCTCCATTCTAAGGGAGGCATAGCGGACACAGCATCGGCGCCGAAAGTATCGTCCGGTCGATAAAGGCGCTAAGGCAGGACAATATCCGGGTTGCAAGCATTGAATGTTGCAACCCTGCATCCCAAATAGTGCGACAAGGAACCGGTCTGTTGGCGACTGCTTCAGCCTGTTTCATTCTGGCATGGAAACCTATACAGCGAGGAGCGCAAATGAAACCGAATCAGTCAGGAAACAGGCAGTTTGACATTCAACCCGGTGATCTCATTTTCACCGTCATTCCCTTTACTCTGTTCAAGCAGGTCGCCACCGCGACGCAAACCTGGACCAATCACGTCGGCTGGGTTTATGCCGTGGAGAGCGAACGTGTTCTGGTCGCCGAGAGCCGCTTCCCCCTCAGCCAGATTACGACGCTGGAAAACTTTATCCAACGCTCGGGGGAAGGCCGCTTTGCTATCAAAAGGTTGCATCGGGAGATCGATTCCAGGCAACTGGACAGACTGCGCCAGGCAACCCGCAAACGTTTGGGTAAATGGTACCACACCGGATTCAACTACCAATCTTCCCGACAGTTTTGCTCAAAATTCGTGTTCGATATCTATCGGGAAGCCTTGAATATTCAACTGGGAGAGATGCAGAGCTTTGCCGAGTTGCTGCAGGAAAATCCGCAGGCAAACCTGAATTTCTGGCGCTGCTGGTACTTCGGACGAATTCCTTGGGCACGCCGCACGATCACACCGGCAGCCTTACTTGACTCGCCATTGACCTGGGAAGTCCCGCAGCCTCAAACGTTCAAGCGGTGTGCCTAAATACATTGGAAGTCAGGGGGGATTGTGAGAGCATGGCCAATTGAACTTCCCTGGATCATTATCAGGATCGCCCGCCATGGTGATTTTCAACCGGCTAAGAAAGAAGATTACGGACCAGGATACATCACCGGTTAGCCTTACGGCTTACTTTACCGGGCAGGTTTGGTCTGAAAACGGCTTGTCGCCGAAAGGAACCAGCACCTGGAAAGGCAAATTGCTCTATCAAAGCCACCGGCCGTTTGGATGGCTGAACGCTAAACTGTATCAAGCCGACCTCGAACAGATGCTATTGGTTCGCCACCAACTGATTGACCGGCTGGTGGCCGAAGAACTGCATCAGGGCGTCTCCCAAATACTGGAAATTGCCAGCGGACTTTCCTTCAGAAGCTGGCGTATTCTGGAGCAATTTGCCGACCCTAATCTACAGTACGTGGAAGCCGATTTACCGGAAATGACGAACTGGAAATCGGCAAAGCTCACTTCGCTCCGGTTGCGGGATAAGCGCCTGACCGTCGTACCGATAAATATACTGCGGACTAAAGGCGCACTTAGTCCTGGCGCGGTATTGCGCAAGACTTTGGATATCTCCCAGCCTAAAGTGGTCGTCACTGAAGGTCTGGTCAATTATTTTTCCCTGGACACCATTCAAGACTTTTGGCGGCGCTTGGCATTGCAACTCGGTGCATCCCCAGGGAGCAGCTACCTGTTCGAGATTTGGCCGAGACTACCGGTCTATGAAAAGTCACTGCCGCTGCGTCTGGGTATAAAAACCATTGAAATGCTAACCCAACAACAGGTACCTCTGCATTTTCAGTCCACGGATGAAATCCGATCCTGCCTGCTGGAGTGCGGTTTCAGACAGGTGGAAGTACTCGATCCAAGGGACTTTGCCGAGCATGGAATCTATTTGTTCAAACTAATACATGCGCGCATTTAATTGCTTGACATGCCGCGCCTGTTTCCGGCTAGTATAGATCCTCAAATTTCATTCATTCGACGCCGGCATTAGGGAGCATGAGCAGTATCAGGCTCAAGGAGATTTCCATGTGGGGCAAATTCTTTGGCAGTATGCTCGGCTTCGCGGCGGGCGGCCCCGTGGGTGCGGTTATGGGCCAAGCCTGGGGTAGCCAATGGGATAAGTTGATCGACTTATGGCTTACCGGTCAGCTTCCCGGAATGGATTTCCGAATAGAAGGCAATCGAACCGGAGCGGACGACGCCGGAACCATTCCCGCCATTTTTCGCATTCTCGGTTGCTTAACTGCAATGGACTCACAGCACGCCGGTTTTTATCCAAACCTGCAACCGCTTATTCGGCAATTGCAGCTTGGCCCGAATGCAGCGAAAAATGCCAATACCGCCTTTCAACAGGGTCTGACCGATGCCGGACTAGACCCTGTCGCTCTCAGAAAGCTGAGCCAGTTGGTTTTCTGGGCGCCGCAAGATGCGATTGCCCTACTCGGTATCGCGATTCAAGTCTGCAGCCCAAACGGACCACCTAATCCGCAGCAAATGCAAGCGTTGCATCTGCTGCGAGAAAACCTGGGATTACCTGTTACCGCCTTTAAAAGGCTGCTAGACCAGGTCACTGAGTTCCAAAGCCGGCAGGCCGCTAGCGAAACGGCACTGTCAAAACAGCAGGCCGGTAAAATTCTCAAAGTAAACCCGGCGGCTTCATTTGAACAAGTTAAACTACAGTATCGGCGCCTGATGAAACAGCATCACCCGGACAAACTCATTGCCCAGAGAGCTTCACCCGATGCGATTGCAAAAGCAGTGGCGAAGGCGCAAGAAATTCAGCGCGCCTTTGAAGTATTTAAGCGACAGGCGGTCAAAGAACCAATAACTTAACAACAGGAGGGGAAACCACATGCTCAAATCATCACTTACAATCGGCACTTGCTTGCTGGCTTTGGCATCACAAGTCAATGCTGAGCTGACAACAGCTCAGCAAATTCAACAGATGTACATTGGCTATCTGGGACGGGCTGCAGATGCGGCCGGCTTAGCCTATTGGACGGAGCAGGTGGATTTAGGCAACATCACGGTTGATCAAATCCGCGCTAACATCGTTAATGAACAGCCGGAGTATCTAGAGAACTACGGTCAACTCACTTTCTCTGAGTTGGCAGTCAAGGTCTATGAAAACCTCTTGAACCGGCAGCCGGATCAGGCAGGCCTGGAATATTGGGTCGGCCAACTGGAAAGTGGCGCGGTTCCACCGGAATCCCTGATTATTGCTTACATACATGGTGCGCAGGATAACGACGATGCAGAGGATGACAGAGACCTGCTGGCAAACAAACTCACCGTTGCCGAGTGTTATACCAATAACCCGAATATCTATAGCGATGACCTGGTTGCACAGATCATTGCCGAGATGGATAGTTCGGATGCCTATTCTCAATGCCCTCCAGTCGCGGAAGCGGGTTCTAATCAGACGGCTGGCGCCCAGGAAGCGGTACAGCTAAGCGGCAGCGGCGCTGACGTAGAAGGCGGATTGACCTATCTTTGGGAACAGATCAGCGGCAGTTCGATAGCGCTCTCGTCCTATACGATCAGCAATCCTACCTTCACCGCAAATGACGACGGTACCTATACTTTTCAGCTGACGGTCACCGACGGATCCGGAGCAACCTCAACTGACACCGTCAGTGTTACGATCGGGTCCGGTTCCAACGGCATTGAAGTATCGGTGGAAGACTTCGACCTGTTGCTGCAAAGCGGCGTATGGCGCACCAAATACAACTTTACTTTCAGTAGCTCCCAAGCCTTTGACGGTTTGCCTACCGGCGATGTGACAATAAATTACTCAGTTGCAGCCAACGGCGTAACGGTCAATGCCATTCAGTTCAACAACGTAAACGATGTGGTCTATACCGATTGCTATGATGGTCCTCAACAATTGACCAGCGATGATTTTGAGGAAAGCCTGCTAATTGAGCAAGATGAAGACTCCGACCAACTCTGCGAATTCTCGTATAAGTACTACAAGATCAACGATGCCTCCTATCGAATAGAGCTTTACTGTGATGCAACCCTGTATGGCGAGGTAGAGACAATCAAAGTTTCCGATAGTTCGACTTTTGATTTCGGCAATCTGGCATTTTCCTCAACCCTGTACCCATCTCTATCCACATCAACCGGCGTCTGTGGCGAACGCGACCAACTCACCTCAAGCAGCACCTTCACTCCACCGTCGGACCTGTTGCCGAGCGTCGAGATCGATCAAAGCAGCATCGGATTCGGTGCGCCCTATCAGGATAACTGGATTTACTTTGAATTCGATTTCCCCGGAGAGATAACCACCGGTACCTTTAATGTCAACAGCTTCGCCCAGGCTGCCGGTGAAGTAGAAGCCGACGCGGTCTCTGCAGTATTCGGAGGGACGGCAGAAGATCCTCAGTGGGTATCCGGAATCAGCGGTACCGTAACCGTTTCCAGTGTCGGTGAATATTCTGCCAGCGGCAGCTTCAATTTCATTACCGGTACAGGCGATACCCTGCAGGGGACTTTCGATTTCGACATGCAGTAATCTATGGAATCACAGTGGCTAAGCCAAGCCGGCTTACCTAAGGTCAAAAGCCCTCGAATCGAGGGCTTTTATTCAACCGCTTTCGGCTTCCGTTTCTCTAGCTAGCCGAACAAACCTACTGCCGAATAATCGTGTCCAGCCAGAACCTCCGATAGGTTGTTGGCTGCCATATGCTGGGTGAGAATGTCTCCAAACACATCACGATAATCAACGGACATTTCCAGGTATCTGCCGTTATGGAGCTGGTCTTCTTCCAATCCCGGCCAGGCACCATAAATACCCCCTCGAATACCGCCGCCAATGGCGAACCAGCTTGAAGCCCAACCATGATCGGTCCCGAGGCTGCCGTTTTCCTCCGCGGTCCGGCCGAACTCGGTACAGGTCAAAAGCACAACGTCCGCCATCCCGGCTCCCATATCGGTACAGAAGGCCGCTATGGACTCGGCAAACCGCACATGCGCATTGTATTGGGTTCCGCCGGCTGCGCCGCCGCCCTGATTGGAGTGATTATCCCACCCGCCAATACTGACGGTTGCCGCTTCCAGGCCGACACCCGACTTGATGAGCTGGGCTACCTGCCGTAGCTGCTGCCCGGTGCTGTGGCCCGGGTAAACCGCGCCGTTGCCGGGAGTGTAGGCGGATGCATCTATATCCCTGAGATTCTCGACATCACTGATCAACCTCGAACCGAAGCGGTTGAGGAGCTGCCGATAGGTCCGGCCATCCTGGGATAGCTCGTCATATACCGAGGATAAGTTAGCTAACAGCGTGGCTTCATCGTTATCCGGAATTCCCAGACTGAAACTACGCAAGTCATTCATCGAGGAAACTGTGACATCTCCGCGCAAGGATTGAGGCAGCTCGTTACCGAAGCCTATCGCCCGGATATCGCCAGGACCTCCCGTGGTCTGCAGGTAGCGGTTCAGCCAACCCTCTATATCCCGACTGTTAGCCGCGCTTTCAATATACATCTGGGAATCGAAGTGAGAGCGGCTGGCATCCGGATAATGCACGGTTGGCAACACGGCCAACTCGCCCGCAGCGAAGAAAGGCGCAATCGCTGCGAGCCCCGGATGGAGCCCGAACACCCCGTTAAGGTCGATGGCCGACGCCGGATCGGCAGAGGGCGGTGCAATGGCAATAGTCGGCCGCATGCTGTAGTAGCGGCTTTCGGTATAGGGAATGACGGTATTGAGACCGTCACAGCCCCCGCGCTGGAATAACACTACCAAGGTTTTACCCGGCGCGGCATTTGCCAGCTTGATCGCAGGAGAAAACGGATTCCCGGACAATGCAGCCATGCCACCCATTGTCGATGCCATTAGACCTTTCATAAATTGACGTCTGTTCATCTGCTTGTCTCCTTTACTGAAATTGATAACCGGGATAACTCAGAATATGACCTAACATCCGTCTGAGCCGGGTTTCGGCATCACTTGCATTAATGTCGAACGGTTCCGTTCCCTGATTGAGTACATCGACACCAATCTGGTATTCCAACTCCGTATAGTCGCCGCCCATTGCCACGAGTAACAGATGGGCAACTATCGCTTCCGGCGTCTGCAATCCAAGCTCCAGCATCTGGGTGCGGATATCGATGTAGTTATCGTTGCTTGGATTGGTGTTGTAGGCCACGTCATTGACGAACCGGGTCCGCTGCAACAAGAGATTGGTATTGATCCAATCTTCGCCGATTTCCGACCATCCTGTGGGCACGGAGTTGTAATACAGGTTCATGCCCATGCGCCGCATCGCGGAATCTAGATCACGATAGTCGACGGAAACCGAGAAGTTGCGAACCACGCTTGTAATCATCTCCAACGGCGTCTTGATCTTGTTCCGGAACATGCCTGGATCCGAGAACTCCGGCGACAACACCAGCCGCTCCACAACGCTGGCGATATTGCCGTCGTTGGCAAGGAAGGTGTCTGCACAGTCATTGACAAGGACATCCGTTGGCGTATCCATGACAAACAGTTGCACCAGCTTGGTACAGAGGTAGTTGGCGGTTGAAGGATGGCTGGCGAGAATATCCAATGCTTCTTCGCCTTCGGCAAGTCCGCTACCGACAATGGTTTGCCCGAGGAAGAATTTATCCTCAAAGTTATGCTGACCCGCATTAAAGAAGAATACATCGTTCTGCACATGCCAACCGGTAAAGATCCTCGCCAACGCCGCCACATCCGCCGAAGTGTAGCCACCATCTACTCCAAGAGTATGCAACTCCATAATCTCACGGGCATAGTTTTCGTTGGGCGAGCCAGCGTTATTCTCCGCGTTATTGAGGTAATAGATCATGGCCGGACTCTTGGCGGAAACTTCCAGAAGGTCCCGGAAGCGGCCCAGTGCATGCTGACGGAAGCCGCTGTTTTCGTCGATTTCGTACTGAATGCTGCCATGGGAGCTGTAACTGGTATTGAAGTGGTTATCCCAGAACCAGGTCATCACCTCCTGTAACTGGCGACGGCTGTAGAGCATGTGGCGCAAGGTGTATTCCTTCAATCCATTGACGTCGTCTGGCGTCCCGCTGGGCAAACTGGCTTCAAAGGCGCTGTTGTCAATTAACTCAGGATTCAACTGTTCCGCCAGAAACATGTCAGGGCCGACGGATTGAATATACTCCACCAGCTCGGGAGTCGCGCCAAAGGTCAAACGGCTAAGCATTTGCACGGGTTCACCGGACACTTCCTGAACTACCAGCGTCAAGCTCGCCGAACCCTGTCGCTGCGCGCCGTCAGTAGCTAGTAGGTCGATGGTAATATTCTCTCCAACAGTCATCTGGCCGTTGCGGATTACCAGGACGAACTCACCTGTCTGGGCATCGACAGACAATGGTTGGGCATTAATTACCACACCCAAGGCAGGATCGGTAACGCTGGCCAACAATTCGGTAACGCCGACATCATCGGTTGCCGTCCCCCGAATAGTGACGCCGGTTTTATTGACGGTATCGCCGGTTTGATGGGAAGTAACCGCAACCACCGGGGCTTCCTGATCGGTCACCGCCGCGGCAACCTGATAGTTTAGTGTTACATTGGCGCTGTTATTCACCGCGTCATAGGCAGTGACTTCAATAGTCAAAGGCGCGAGTGCCACCAGGTTTTCCGGCGCTACAGAGAACTGCCACGCGCCGTTGCCGTTGAGTTCCGCATCGCCTGTCACAGGTGCCAGATCCGGCGCACTCACCATGACACTGACCCTGCTGACTGCCTGATTATCGGTCGCCGTGCCGGCTATCAGGAATCCTTCTGCCGGGACAGTGGTTCTGGCATCCGGGCTAAGCACCGCTACTTGCGGAGGCTCCACATCCGGTTGCTGGGTATCGCCGTCGGTAATTTCAAAGAGGTATGGACCCTGTTGACTGATCACGCTGCTGTAATAGCGCTTGTTCTGACCAAATGGGTTATGGGTTTTCAGGACATAGGTTTCTCCCGTACCCAGACCTTCCAAATCAAACAACACCAGGCCCTCTGCGTTAGAAGTTCCCTTTTTGGCCCATTTCAAATTGCCGTCCGGCTGTACCAGATAGGCATGAATATCCTTGTCGGTAATCACCGATTGGCTGGCAGTGTTGAACAGGGTTACCGGAACGGTACCGACCTGAAAATCGAATACTCCATAAGCTTGAACAACGGAACTGTAGACATGACCGGCATCGTATGGTTTTACATACAAGCGGTATTGACGCCCTTGGGATATGCCGTCCAAATCAAAGACGACTGCTCCCTGGTCATCCGTTTCGCTGCGGGTGATCCATTTCTT
The DNA here is from genome assembly GCA_028280065.1 of Hahella sp. Lineage (GTDB taxonomy): Bacteria > Pseudomonadota > Gammaproteobacteria > Pseudomonadales > Oleiphilaceae > Hahella. Next base: position 68,839 of record JANQMN010000088.1, on the reverse strand, counting down.
GCTGCCGTCGTCCAAAAACTCATAGACAGTTACTTTCTCGCCAACCAGTTGCGTACCGGTGGTGGCATTTTTGAGCAGCACATTCAGCGCCGGATTTCCTACCACAAAAGTAAAGTCGCCATTCGCCATAATCGGGTCGCTGTACTTATGATGGCCCGTTAACTGGCTTTTCGCGGCCAGCCGATAGGTGGCGCCATTGTCCGTATCCGGTAGATCGATCTTAATTTTACCGTCAGAATCAGTGGTCGCACCGGCATACCACTTGAATTTACCTTCGGCATCGAGCCTCTGCACGGTAACCTTGGTTTCCTGCAATGCGCTTGGGGGCTCGGTGGAACCATTGAGCACACTCACCCGCACCTTGCCTATTCTCAGAGTATGGGTTCCCGGTTCGCTGTATTTCTCTGTGTAATAAGTGAAACCGTTAAAGGCCCGAACCTGGAGAACGTAGTTGCGCCCTGCACCCAGACCATCCAAATCGAATGAAACATTCCCTTGGCTGTCTGTCGTCTGGTGGGCGCGCCATTGCTTGTCGCCACCTTCCAGAATCTCATAGGCGGTAACTTTCTGTTCAACCAGCGGCTGACCGGATGCATCGTCCAGGAGCGTCGCATTAAGTGGCGTATTGCCGACGATAAACTGAAAGTCGCCCTTCTTGGTTAACTCGCCACTGTACTTATTCGCGCCATTCACCGGGCTGGCCGCGCGAAGCCGGTAAACTGCACCGTCGTTGAAACCCGGCAGATCAATTTTCAACTTGCCGTCCGCATCTGTGGTAGCGCCGGCAAACCATTTGAACTTGTTGTCTTCTCTCAGCTGTTCAATCGTGACTTTCACCTCCGGCATTGCTGCAAAAGGTTGTACGGATCCATCCAGGACCTCGACCCGCACCTGCCCCAATCGAAGCGTGTGCACACCGGGTTGGCTGTACTTGTCGCTGTAATAGGTAAAGCTGTTGAAAGCGCGAATCTGTAGTAAATACTGTTGACCTTCGCCCAAACCTTCCAGGTCGAAAGAGGCGAATCCCTCCGCATCCGTGGTTTGATGGGCTCGCCATTGTTTGCTGCCGTCATCGAGAATTTGGTACGCCGTCACCTTCTGATCAGCAAGCGGTTGACCCGTTTTATCGTCCAACAGGGTGACGCTCAGTGGCGTATTGCCGACTGCAAACTGATAATCGCCGTTTTCGCTGATTGGTTCACTGTATTTCTTAGCGCCGTTGACCGGACTTGCCGCACGCAACCGATAAACGGCGCCGGCCGGCAAGTCGGGTAAATCGATTTTCAACAATCCGGCAGTGTTCGTGGTCGCATGGGAGAACCAGCCATACTTGCCATCGCCTTTCAGTTTTTCAATCGTGACCTTTTGACCCGCCAGCGGCTGCATGGGAGCAACGCTGCCGTCCATTACCGCCACCCGGACCTTACCGGCCCGCCATTCCAGGTCGCCAGGTTGCTCAAGGATTTCGGAATAGATCCACTGATCGCTATACGCTTTGGTCTTTAACCGATACTTGGTCCCTTCTCCCAGACCCAGCAAATCGAATACGGCCCGGCCATTGGCATCGGTGGTCTTTCGGGTATGCCATTTAAGGCTGCCGTCGGCGACCACTTCGTAGGCAGTGACTTCCAACTCTTTTAAGGGCTGGCCTGATGAATCGTCGCGCAAGGAAACCAGCAGCGGGGTATTACCGACGGCAAACTCGACGACGCCATTTTGATCGAAGGGTTCACTGTACTTGTAACTTCCATCGACAGTGCTTTTTGCCATCAACCGATAAACGGCGCCATCATCCATTCCATTGAGATTGAGCTTCAGCTCGCCCGTAGCATCTGTCCAGGCTTTACCAAACCAACCGAACTTCCCATCGTCTTTTTGCAACTGAATGATTACTTCGTGTTCTGCCAACGGCTGCGCAGGCGTTACCGAGCTATTGGTCAGCGTTGCCCGAAGCGTTCCGAGACGCCAGGTCAAACTACCAGACTGAGTTAAGTAGTCGCTCTTGGCGGTGAAGTTATTGAATACCCTGGCATGCAGCTGGAACTTTTCGCCGGTATCGATGCCGTCCAGATCGAAAACGACTTTACCTTCCGCATCCGTGGTTTTTCTGGTAGTCCATTTCAGCTTGCCATCTTCAGCTAAACGATAAACGGTAATTTTTTCGTCCTGGATGGGTTGTCCGGACTCATCATCCTTAACAACTACCGACAATGCCGGATTACCGACAACAAACTCATGATTACCTGTCTCGTGAATTTCCCGGCTTAGCTTGGAATCACCGTTTACCGTGCTGTTGGCTTTAAGAATATAAACTTCACCGCTATCCAGGCCAGGCAAATCAATATAGGCATAACCGTTCGAATCCGTTTTGGCACGACCGAACCACTTGCGCTTGCCATCCACCAACCGGTTAATGTCCACCCGTGTTTCCGGCATTGGCGGCTTACCTGCCAGGGAACCATTTCGCAGCTTTACCGCAACCGATCCCAATGCAATATTAAGATCTCCAGTCTGAGTAATGGGCTCTGTGGTATACCGGTAGTCGCTATACGCTGTGGTTTGGGCAACAAATTCATTGCCTTCACCCAGGCCTTCCAACTCGAATACCGCTTTACCGGAAATGTCGGTATTTTCGCGAGCTTTCCACTTCTTACTGCCGTCCGCGTGCAACTCGTAAACATCAATTCGTTGCTCAACAATGGCATTGCCGGATTGTGCACTGGATAAATTGATGGTCAATTGTCCCGCGTACAAACCCATCGAACATGCCATCAACAACATGGCAAACAAGCTTTGCAGGATTCCGGTTTTTCGCATTTGTATTGCTCGAACACATCGATGATGAGGGTGAATATGTGCTATATCCATGTCGATCTCCCTGGGTTGGCATTCTCTACCGGCAGCCCCGACTACCGACAAAGTAAGGCTTCGACGCGGAAAACTCGCGGAGCTTTGCCGTGTCATTAATTATTATTTATTAATTAACTGAAGTGCCGTCGTGTGGTAATTCCTATAAATACACAAAGTAACAAATAATCCATTTCGTACATTTTATTTTGGCTGAAACGCTACGACTTGTTATATTTTCAGCCTATTTATATAAGCCAAATCCATCATACAAATCAGGATCTTACATTTGAAGTGTTGCAAAAAGGAAACAGAGAGCTGTCAACAAAGAAGAGTTTTTACGATTAAGAAGCACAGAGATTACGTAACATGATGTCATACAAGGATATAAATATATAATTTATATATAAATATTTTCACCGTTAAACTACATGGCAATACAATATTAACAACACACCTATTACTAAAGGAAAACATTGCAATCCAGTTCACAGAACCGAATTATGATGCTGGAAATACTCTGATTTTCTGCATTCTTGAATTAGCCTGTCAACCGCCTGCGTTTTCCTCTTGCAGCTTGGCAAGCTTATAACGCGCGACCAAGCCGGAAAACAGCAAATCCAGAGCACCGTCAATTCGCTCCCATGTCTCGTCATCTTGCAATTCCAGGCCCGCAAACGGGGAGTCAAAATGCTCTCTGACGATTAGATGCAAAAGTCCCGCGCCAAGAATCGCGGTGATTTCCTGGTCGTATTCCGAATACTTACGCTCATGCTGGCCGACCATTTCCTTCACCAGCATGATGGAGGTTTGTGCCCGCACCGCGCCCAGGTGTTGCGCAAACGCGTTATTTTCGGCCATTTCCCAGGCATAAATCGCCACGGTATGCGGCCGGCTTCGCAGCGCTTCACGAAAGTTTCTAAAAATACAACGACACCTTTCCTTCAAGGACAACGCTCTGAACTCCTGTTCCGGCAAACCGCGAATTTCGTCCAGCGTGGGCCAGAATCTATCGGTATTGCCATAGGCCTCAAGCAAACCCTCCAAGCCGCCGAAATAACGGTAAATCAAGGTTTTTCCGATTCCCGCCGCCTTCGCCACCCGATTAATACCGAGCGCTCGATACCCCTCGGTGGCAAGAATCTCTTCCACGGCAGTCAGAATTTTCTGCTTCGTGAGCTCTTTATTCTTAGTTTGCTTTTCGGCTGCTGTCGCTGTCATAAACCTGACTTCTCTGTTGGAAAAACCGCTTCGGACAAGCGGAAATGTTAAATGCTTTAAAAAATGTGACCGCATGGTAACAAAATTATTGACAGATGCAAAACCGATCAAATAATATTGTTACCACCTGGTAACAAATTGCGTTTCGACATCTGCGGCAGTAGAAAACAATCAGATGCGATCGCTTCCAATTTCAGTCTCAACAGCTTTATGCCTATTTATCGATTTGAGGGGTTTATATGTCCAGTCGCGTCGCCAAGTTGCAAAAAACTATTCCCAACCTTATTAACAATCCCGTTGCCCATCGGGCCTTGGGCTCCGGCAACAAAGTCTGCAATCGACGATTGGCCAAGGAGCTCGCCGGAAAAACGGTTCTGATCACCGGAGGCAGTAGTGGTATCGGGTTAGAAACCGCCTGTCAGGCAGGCGCTGCCGGGGCCAATGTCATCTTGGTCGCCCGTGGAGTGGAAAAACTGGAAGAAGCCAAAAGGCTGGTGGAACTGACCGGCGCCGAATGCGCCATTTATTCCTGCGATCTCAGCAACTCTGAAGCATGCGCCCAGCTCGTGGAGAAAGTCGTTGCCGAGCATGGTGGAGTGCATGTTCTGATCAACAATGCCGGCCGCTCAATTCGTCGCTCAATTCATCATTCGCTAGACCGTTTTCATGATTTCCAGCGGACCATGGATATAAATTACTTCGGTGCGATCCAGATGATAATGAGCCTGCTGCCGGTAATGAGCGAACAAGGCTATGGCCGGGTTATCAATGTATCGAGCATCGGTGTCCAGGCTAACGCGCCGCGATTTTCCGCCTACGTCGCCAGCAAAGCCGCATTGGACGCCTTTAGCCGCTGTATCGCTTCGGAAGTCAAGCACAACAATATCCGCCTGACCAATGTCTTCATGCCACTGGTGCGCACGCCCATGATCGCACCGACAAAGCTCTATAACAGCGTTCCTGCATTAACGACGGAGCAGGCAGCACAGCTCGTATTACGCCCATTGGTAACCAAGCAAAAGAAAATTTCCACACCGCTCGGAAGCTTTGCTGAAATTGCCTATGATATCTCGCCACGTTCCATCGATTGGGTGCAAAACCTCGCCTACCGTCTGTTTCCGGACAGTGATGCGCGTAACAAGGACGGGTCCAGGAAAGAGCTGTCTGCGGCCGGACGAATATTCGCCCGCCTTTCGAAAGGTGTGCACTGGTAGTTTGACGGCAGAGGGTATTTAGCAAACAGTTCGACTGCCAGTCACAGCGGCCCTAGGTCCTGCTGACGGGCAGCAAACCTAAATAGCAATGTGCCGGCAGGGCCTGGCCGAGCAGTATACGCTCGGCCAGCACATCCGGAAATCCGATCAGGGTCTGTAGCCGGAAGAGTTCGCCCCACACGACGTCCACTTGATGGCGGTCCGGTTTGCTGCCGTTAGCCGGCTGATAACCTGGTTCAACGGCTCCGGTAAAAATGAACTCGACCATATGCCGGCTTACCGGTGGATCGGTGGGTCTTGCCTTGAAATGCTCGGCGACATGAATCAATCGATAGTCTTCCAGGCGGCAGCCGATCTCTTCGAGACATTCCCTCTGCAATGCCTCTTCAATGGTTTCGCCGACATCCTGCCCGCCGCCCGGTAATGCATAACGAATCACATCGCCGTACTGTTTTTTTAACAGCAATACGGCGGAGTCCTGGATAATCAGGGCCCTGGCGGCATTGCGAATGGCAGGAAGCAGCTCGGTCACGATGCGTTTCCTAAGATTTCTTACTCTTGTTCTTCTTATTGACCTTGAGAGACTTTTTGCCTGGTTTCTCGTCAGGATTGTCCTGCCGGCTCACCGACAGGTTAAATCGATTGCGCCCTTCTTCTTTAGAGGCTTTCAATTTCAGATGCAAAAGCCCATGGGGAACCATGGCAATTTCACCGTCTTCGTCACTGAAATCCAGTTGCCCTTGTTCCAAACCCTGGGTAATCGCCTGAAGCAGTTCGGTAATGGATTGGCTGTCCTGTAGCGATTCATGATGAAATGTGTATTTTTCCCGTTCCATACGTTCCTCGATTGGGCTGACCGGCATCGGATTTATTGCTCGTCCTGTTTAAGTATAGCCTCGGGATCGAACACCTTGATCTTATTATGGTCGGAACAGATACCCAGGACATAACCGCGGGGATGAAAAATCGTCGCGCCGGCACCCGCACCTTTTAGTCCTTCCGCACGTCTTGAACCGCTGTCCAAGGTAACGTCGCATTCAAAATGCAACAGCGTTTTGCGTATCGCGATGCGTTGTCCCCGGCGCAAGTTGCGGTGGCCGTGGACAATGGCATGAACTCCCGCTTTATGGGCGACACGCCCGCCTTTCTGGGTCAACGGCAGGTCCACATCCCGGTATTTGGTTCGAATGGTATTCGCCACCGGCCCATAGTAGAAATCGAAGGGACTGCCCTGCAATTGCTTCTGGAACTGTTTGTTTAAGCCTTTCACGCCTTTGGCGTGCAGCAAATCGGAAGCATCGTCATCCAGCCCGGCATGAATAAAAAGAAAAGATCCCTTGCGATGTGCTAACTGCATTTTCTGCAGGAACCAGGAAAACTCGCCCTTAGGATGGAGGAATAGTTCCTGCCATTTGAGACAGGCCGCGTAGGCTTCGCGGAGATTAATGCCCTCCCGCTCGCAGAAATGCTCGAAGCGGGAGCATTTCTTTTCCAGTTTGGCGATTTCCCGTTCCAGCCGTTCCTTGTGCATGATCCCGGCGGCCAGATCCGGAAACCGATGCTGCCACTTTTTACCGGGGAAAATGCGCTTGCGGCATTCCTCGGCATCCGGGATGTGCTTCATTGCGCCTTTGTCTGTCAAAAATTCGTCGCGGATTTCCCGCAAAAATGGAATCGCCTTGGCGCCCATTCGGACAAAGAAGTGACCGTCCCGTGGATCCTCGGTATTGCCCAGGCTGCGCATCCCGATCAGAGTTCTGATGTCGTGATTACCTGCCAATATACGCAATCGGGCACCCTTCTTTCTTAATATATTCAGGCAGCGTAACAAGCGCAGGTTGCTCGGCCCCTTGTCAAAAAAGTCGCCGCCGAGTACAAAAGTTGAGTTTTTACCGTCGGACGTCAGTCGAAACTGGTGGTCTTTTGCTCCGGTCCGTTTAATCCCGCCACTGGCAACCAGGCTTTCCAGCAGAGCATCGGCATCGGCATGTAAATCAGAAATAAAGATGACCGGCCGTTTTGGCCATTGCCAAGGGTGTTGCTGCAACAACTCTTTAACGGCGGCTTTGGATTTCTTATGCCCGGTTTTACGTTGCCGTAGTCCATGCTTGTTTCCGTCGAGCCAGTGCTGCGGCTGATCCGGCAATTTTGCCGAGAGCCATTCAGCGCCTTGGTAGCCTGGAATTCGATAATGCATAGATTCTCTACATTGCGGCTTAATCGGTATACTCGGTTTGCTTTTTACGCTCTTTCCACCGGCCTCCCACCTGCTGCCAGCGGCCATCGTTATCTACGCGAAAAAACACCGGGAAGGCATGATACATACTCAACTGCGCAATTTCATCAAATTCAAGCACTCCCAAATGGTAGGCAGCGTGCCTGAATGCGGCGCCGTGGCCGATAAAGAGTACCAGAGTGGGTGGCGAAGAAGCCGCAATGTCGGCAAGCTGCGCATTGATAAAGTCCGCCACTCTCTTTCCCGCTTCCAATAAGGATTCAGCGCCGGGATAAGGTAAGCGGTAATGACTATTGGATTTCCAGTCCGCCGGAGGAGTCTCGAACCGCGGGTCGTCACGCAGCACCTCTTCTATTTGGGACTGACTGAGGTTCGCCAAACTCCCCACGCAACGTTCTGCCAAGGCGGAAGTTTCAACGATTTCAAAAGCGTCGCCTGTGACCTGTTTTTCCCACTCCCGGCAAAATATCTGCGCTGTCTGCCAGGCACGCAACAAGACCGAGCTATAGACCTTTCGATACAACCGGACCTCATGTGATTGGCAAAATTCAGAAATTTTTTCCTGCAGTTCTTTCGCTTGCCGCTCGCCTTCCCGGATTAGGGGAAAAGGCTGAAACGCACTTGGCGTACCGGCCAGTTGCCGGTAATCGCCATGTCTGACCAATGCCAGATAAACTCCACTCACTGTGCCGCCACCTGCTGTGCCAAATTCCGAATGAGCGGGCCTAACTCGGCCTGCTTGACCATCTTGGCCGCATCTTCAGGATTCACCCAAATCCGCTCCCGATGGGACTCCTGCCAATCCGATTCGCTGAGCATCAGTTTGACCTCCATCGAATAAACCTCCACCCGGCACTCCGCACCCCATTTCACATAGCGGTAGCACCCCAGAGACGACTGGCCGACGTCGCCCTCGATACCGGCTTCCTCCAGCGCTTCCCTTGCCGCAGAATCCTGGGCGGATAAGCCCGGCTCGTGAATGCCTTTTGGAACGACCCAATGATTTTTCTTACTGGACGAGATCAGCAGGATTTCAATGCCGTTTTCAGCTCGCCGAAAAGGGATGACGGCGGACTGGCGATAGTAATAGGCCGGTCTTGGCCGGAGTTCGCTGCTGGTGATGGTTGGAAATGGAAACTGCTTAGGTAGCTTTCCAGGCTCTATCCGTTCTGCCAACTGGAGTTTTTTTGCCCCTATCTCATCCCAGCTATCCACCGGTGACATAACGAACAGGAAAGAGTCAGAAACTTCCAATGGAGGATTTCCAGGCTCTTCTAGCAACCAGCCAAGCCAGGTTTCAATACTTGCCTGAGAGGCGACGAGCAACAGATTCGTTACTCCACGGGTGTCACCGGCCAGCAACTCGGCCAACTCGTGACCGGATAAGCGGTCAAGATTTTCTACCTTGGATATCCGCTTGGTGGTCGCCCCAGCGGCTTTCAACAGTTTCTCGCCACAGGTCATTCCAGGTCCGGCGGGAGAGCAAATCAGGGTATCCGGCAGCAAACCCTGCCTAGCCAGCCAGACGCCCATGCGTTGCGCAGCGCGCTTGCCTTTATCGCTAAGTTCGGTCAGTTCTTGGTCCGCTACTTGAGGAGAGTTTTTACCTGGTGTTTCGGCTTTGCCTTGCACCAGAAAGGCGAGTTCAATAGGCATCAGACAAACAACTTTGCTTTTAGAAACTGCGGTAAGAAATCCTTCAATCAACCAGCTCCTGCAGACAATAGTCCTGCAAGCCGGCAAAATCGACTTTGCCGGTTACTTCCACCATATTAACACCCCGCAATACCGAGGCATATCCCGCTGGTTCAGGGGCACTGCTGTCATTCAGAAAAGTACCGTCTTGATGCTGATAAAAAGGTCCCGGCGGTTTCATCACGGCCTTGAGCAAATCCGGTCGATGTTCTGGCTGGAAAGACTGTATCCGCATTTCTTCCTGTGATTTGCGGGACCAGTTCAACACCAGGAAGTGACGTAGCGGGACTTCGTCCACAATACGATTCGGGCCGTATATCTCCTCGATATCGACATCATATTTCAGTTCCAGATCCCACAAATCAGACCTTGGCATATTCTCGAAAAAAGCCAGCTCCTTGGCCGTCAACATGTGCCGCAGCCGTGCATTGTTAACGATTGTACCGGGATTAATACGCGGTAGTTTGGGAACACCTCTCGCATGAATCGTTTCCGATTCGGCCTTTACAAACAACCGGTCATTGGTAACAAAACTAAAGCGCCGGTCATTTAGCAGGTGTAGCATCATGGTGGACTTGCCGCCGCCGGAGAAGCCGGCAATGGCAATACCGGTTTCTCCCTTGGCTAGCGCCGCAGCATGGCAAATCAACCAGTTCCGCTGTTGCAACAGTGTCATATACTGATTATCGATAAAATTAATGACCTGGTTGCCGTTCGCCAGACAGGGACCTGCCGCTACCCGCAGGTCTTTACTCTGGAAAAACAGCATTCCGGTGCGGACTTTGCGGATAAACCTTCCGTCTTCAACATCGAAAATGGCATCTTTTCTTCCGGTTTTCCCCCGTTCCCGACGCCAGTCCGTCCATGTTACGGGAAGCGTCAACGCCGGCTTCTCTATCGCGAACACCTCAATGGGTTGCGACGCTTGCTCAACCTTCCAGAAGCGAAAATAGTCCGCAAGCATCATCAGTAACGGCTGACTGTTTGACCAAATAGCGATAGCAGTGCCCGGCAAACGCAAAAGCAGGGGCTCTGCCAACAGTTCTGCACCATGTGTCATCGCGTCGATTAACGCCTGTTTCCCCATAAAGAAGATCCTTAGAAAGCTGTAATGAAGTGAATAATTATCGGTTTAGGTTTTGTATGGCGTAATCCACATAGAGCCCTGCCGCGTCAATGCCAATCCCTTCTTTGGCACCTCGAAAACCGCCAAAAGCAGAAACCTCGAATACAATGGGTCCTCGTTCCGATTCGGCCACATCCACGGTCGTGAAATCCATGCCGAACGGCTGCTGGGCCCGTTCCGCCAGTGCGATCAACTCTTCCGGGGCGGTAAACGCCTCATACTTGCCGCCGCTATTGATCGTTGTGTTCCAAGCGCCGGTTTGCGATACCCTGGCGTAGGTACCCAGATACTTGCCGCCTAAAAACACCATGCCCAGATCTTTGCCGGGCAAGGCTAGTTTTTTCTGGATGTAAAACATCGGAGAAGTAGCCTGAAAGTCAGCCAGTGCCTGGCGAATTTCGACCCCCGGTTGATCGGCATGAAGCACTACCATTCCCCTGGCCTTGGTGGAATACAAAGGTTTCAATACAACACTGCCAAAATCCCGGACAGTCTGAAGCGCCTGTTCAAGACTTTCCGTGATTCGGGTAGGGGGCATCGGAATGTCGTGTTGACGGAGCGTAACCGTACAACTTAAGCGGTCTATCAGCCTGAGCATATTCATGGCGGGACTGAATACTCTAACCCCTTGAGATTCGGCGAATCGCAGCATTTCCAGCCGATCGAGGGTATTCGGATTGTATTCGGCGCTAATTTTCTTCACCAGCAAGCCATCCAGCCGGGTGAGATCCTGCCCCTGATATACCAGCCGGGAAGCATCCAGGTCGAGAATCACCTCGCTCATGTCAACAATCAGGCGATATCCGGTGCGCTCTTCAACGGCATCGGCAAGTACTTCGGTGGACCATTTTCCCGGCAGGCCGACAACGGCAATTTTAGTCACAAAAGATCTCCTTGATGGGTAATCGATAGGTTTCCAGGCCGGCATCATCAAGCTGCAATAGCTGGTTCAAAATGAAACGCGCTCTTAAAAACATGCGGGTAGCCATGGATTTATCCAAAATAAAACGTGTGGACGTTATTAGAGATCGAGTCAAACCAAGTCCCAGGCGCACCTCAAAACTCTTGTCGTTCTGTTGTTCGGCAAACTTTCTGGCAATGGCGTAAAAGTCTTCAACCTGTTTGCGAATCCGGCGTCTTACCGGAGAGTCCAGCGCCTGCAGACGATAATTGGAAACCATGAACACCGAGACATCCTGGACATAGTCCAAATAGCCGGAGCGATGCAGATCGATGAACTTAATGGTCGATTTCCGGGTATCAAAAATCAGGTTATCGATATTGAAATCGCCGTGGATCAACACGCGAAACGGCGCAGGATAGCGTTTTTCAATTGCCTCGGCCATCTGTAATTGGTCAACAAAACCGGGTAATTTCTGCCGGCAGATATGCAGGGCGCTACGCCGAAACTCCGGGTGCACTGCATAAACATCATTGAGCCTCTTATGAATCTGGTGAATAAAACCCGCCTGGGATTTCTTTTTCACCTTGGTCGAGTCCCAAATGGCATTCAAGGTATTACTTAGCGCCTGCATCGACTCTTTCATGATTTTCGGGCTACCATTTAAGACAATTTGCTCAAAGGTGATGCCGTGGAGATGTTCGATCAACAGTGCGGCCGAGTCGCCATCCTTTTTATAGGTTAATATCTGTGGAGCGACTCCCGGAAACAGCCGATGCCACTTCTCCACGCCTTGAAATTCTTCCTTTAGTTTGCGCTTCTCACCATCCTTAAAAATAACCAGTTGCTCGTTTTTCTGCTCATCCTGATAATTGATGGAAGAAATGCCGCTCCCGGATCGGGTTTCAGCAACCGGCTTAATCGCGATATTCGAGGCGGATTGCGCTTTCGCCCAACTACCGATCGCATCCTGCAGAAAACTATAACGCTGTAGTTCCATCGGTTGGCCGATACTGCTGGAAATGATGGATTCGCTGATATTCAGTAAGATATCCCCCATTTGCTTGATCGTATTGGCGACGAAAAGCGCCGTCACCAATTCTTCAGTGCGCTTTCTCTTCTTCAGTTTGACGGTATATTGCTTGGTAAGAAGTTGATAAGCGATATTCAACTCCGTTTCCAAGCGCCCCAACTGAATCGCAATTTTGGTGTCCTTATCCAGAAATGCTTTTTCGACCTGACCGATTCCTTTCACAACTTTTCGCAAAAAGGGTTTGTGCACTCTTAGATCGATTTTGTGGGTAGCGCCTAGGGGCAGAAGCTGTTGAACGCAATGGGCGCTTAACTCCACCAGGCGTTCCAGTTCATTCGCAATGGATGAAATCGCCTGGACACTGAACTTATCCACTGCCGGGTCGCGGGTCGCCTGTTCCATACAGGCATCCTGAATACGTAGCTTGAGGTTGTTTGCATAGCCGATTCGGCTGTTAATGGTTCGCGCCAGACTCTCGGACCGGTGATCAAAGAAGGTGAGCAGCCGATTCAATTGGGATTCGGCCTCAATCACAAGAAATCGTAAGTTACTTCGAAGGGCTTTTGAAATTCTCATTGCATTGATTGTTATTGAGGCGATAGAGCCTAAATCCCGTCTATTTTGCCGGCAAATCCAGCCCGCTGAGGTACTGCCGCCAACTATAGCAAATTGCTGAAAAATCGATTAGCTCCAATTACGAAACAAGCGATTACAATGATGCGGCTTTCCATTGTCGTCTAACAATTTCCTGCTATCTTTAGAAAAGCATAGGCCAACTCAGACTGACGTGATCACAACTAGAACAAACAACTTCCTCGCAAGCTTACTGGTTTTCATCGTCGGCTTGCTATTAACTTCTTCCTTTTATCTGTATTTAACCCGCTCCAACCAAGATGCCCTACAAACCGCCCTGCAGTCCAACGCACTGCAGCTGAGCAACAGAATCAGCCGGCAGTTTGAGGTGCAGGTTGCAGCCTTAAGGCGCATGGCCGGGCACTGGCAGACCATGGGTAAACTTAACGAGAGCCTGTGGCGTCAGGACGCGAGAAATCTGTTAAAGGATTTCGGCAATTTTCAGGCAGTGGAGTGGGCTGACCAAGGCTTTGTGATTCGCTGGATCGAACCTCTGGCAGGCAACGAGGCTGCGCTGAACTTCAATGTTGCATTCAATGAACAAAGGCTTCGCGCGCTGACTGACAGCCGCGATGCCGGTCAACCGAATGTTACTCCTGTGCTTGAACTGCAACAGGGCGGCGCCGGTACGGTGGTCTACCACCCAATTGGACAAGGGGCAGAGTTCCAGGGCTTTATCATCGGCGTTTTCCGCATTGAGCCGCTTATTACAAGTTTGCTACAGGAGAGGGAACAGGAAAACTTCACAATATCTGTTTTTGAAGGTGAAAAACGGATTTTCGGACCAGAGCGGAATCATTCCAAAGCGCCCCAGGGTATCGCTAAGTGGACACCAGTGAAGTTAGACTGGAAACTTGTCCTTACGCCCAAACCCGCCTGGGCAAGTCTCTATCTGAACAAGACTCCGCTAATAATATTAATCGCAGGCACACTCACATCCTTGTTAATGGCCATGGCGGCCTTTCTGACTTTATCGAACCTACGGCAACGATTGCATTTGAAAGATACCAATCAACGCTTGCGGGAAGAAATCGCCAGCCGTAAGACAGCAGAAAGCAATCTTTCACACATTTCCAATCACGATAAACTCACCGGTTTGCCAAATCGCAGTTTCTTTTTCGAAGATCTGACCCAGGCAATCCTACTTGCCAGACGTACCAACAGATTTATTGGCATGATGATTGTTGATGTCGACCACTTCAAAAAAATAAATGACACACTCGGCCATCAACATGGCGACAGTATCATTCGGGAACTATCCGGGCGTTTACTCAGTGAAATATCGGGAGAAATCAGTTTGGCCCGAGTCGGTGGCGACGAGTTCATGCTATTTCTTCAGGACATCAATTCCGTGGATGAAGTTATTTTCTGCGCCAAACAACTGCAACAGTGTTTTCACAAATCCTTTCGCGTCAGTAATACCGATATTTTCCTCACCGCCAGCATCGGCATTTCACTCTATCCCGAAGGGGGCAATACAGCCGAATCCTTGATTAAGAACGCCGACGTTGCGCTTTATCAGGCCAAGGACGCAGGCCGGGATACCTACCACTTCTTTACCACCGGGATGCAGGCAAAGGCCTTGCGCCGTCTGGAACTCGATAGCCTGCTTCGGGATGCCATAAAACTGAAGCAGCTCAGTCTGGTCTACCAACCCAAGATCAGCTTGCAAAAACAGGGCGTCACCGGAGCGGAGGTGCTGGTGCGTTGGAAGCATCCGGAAAAAGGCTATATATCTCCGAGCGAATTTATCCCTCTCGCAGAAGAAACCGGCATGATTCGCGCCATTGGCCAATGGGTTATGGAGAATGTCTGTATTCAGCTAAAGAGTTGGCGTGAGCAAAACTTTCCCGAACTGAAAATTGCCGTCAATATATCCGCCACACAGCTACAGGACAGGTCGCTGAAATCAACCATTCTTAATTTGCTCAACAAATATGAAGTGCGTCCCGAACAAATCGAACTGGAACTCACGGAAGAGGTCTTTATCGAAAACATGAAACAGAACCAGATATTGTTGCGCGAGCTAACTTCCAAGGGCTTCCAACTTGCCATCGATGATTTCGGCGTCGGCTATTCATCGCTTGCCTACCTGCGTAACTTTCCAATTAGCACACTCAAAATCGACCGAACTTTCGTCGCCCAGTTGGAAGCAAACAAGGATGACCGCATCATCATCAACGCAGTGATCGCCATGGCGCACAACTTGAATTTCACCGTGATTGCGGAAGGCGTCGAAACCAAAGAGCAAGCCGACTATCTGCAAATGCAAAAATGCGATGAAGCCCAGGGGTTTTATTTTTCACATCCGTTGCCGGCAGCAGAACTCAGGGATTTCATATTGAGTGCAAACAAGGAACTGGAAGGGTTGGGTACGACGACCCAGTAGAATCCGGACGGATAACAGCTTGAGGGCAAACGACAAAGGGCGGTCACCGCCGCCCTTTTTTTACGTATAAATCTAGGTAAGTTCTAGCCTTTTACACGTTTCTCGCTAAATATATTAGCTGGCTTTTTCCACGGAAACCGTGGGAACTTCGCCGCCGAAGTCAATGAAGAAATCGTACTTGCCGGTTTCAGGCGGGGTAAATTTGAAGTTTTCGAATACAGATGAACAGTTAGCCTTGGATTTCTTGCCGAACTCCAGCACCTGATCTTCTTCCTGGCTCAAATAGCCGCAATTGGTACCGGAAGACCATCCTGCGTCACCAAATTTCAACTCGTAAGGCTGGCCATCCGCAGTCAGCTCAACGGTCGACTTGTACACCTGATCGCCAACAGACTTGACCTTATACTCTTCCAGTGCATCCCACCAAGCAAACTGACCTCGCAGGTAGAGCATTTGACTATAGTCACGAGCTCCGCCACCGCCGGCACAACCAGCGATACCTACTACTGCCGCAAGCGCCAATACTTTTAGATGTTTTACCATTTTTTTATTCTCCTGCCGTATCAACAATGATAAGTTTTGTTATACCAGTCACATTAAGACGCGTGGTCTGATACTCATAGTTTAGCAAGTAGCCAAGGATTACATCATCTTTATAGCACATGGGGGGGGCGTAGTCAGGAGAAGGAGGGGGAGGAGAGGAATTTTTTTTATTTTCGTCCGATCAAGCCCATGCCCCGTAGAATTTAAAGCGCAAATGCGATGAGACAAAGAACCGTATGATGCAGACCAATGCCAGTATTCTCCTGGTTGAAGACCACAAGCCGCTGGCAGAAACAGTAACCCTGTTTCTGGAAAATGCCGGTTATACCCTGGACTATGCCGCCGACGGACTCACTGCCCTTCACTTGGGCACGGTCAACCAGTACGACGCCATCATTTTAGATGTCATGCTGCCCGGCATCAACGGTTTCGACATATGCCAGCGACTGCGCAACGACGCCGGTATCACCACGCCAATTCTGATGCTGACCGCCCGGGATCAATTGGAAGACAAGTTGAAGGGCTTTCAGGAAGGGGCTGACGACTATCTGGTCAAACCCTTTGATCTGCCGGAACTGGATGCCAGGCTTCAAGCTTTGATCAGACGTCAGCGCGGTGAAATCGACGAAAAAACCATCGCAGTCGGCGATCTGCATATGAATACCCGCACCATGGAAGTCAGGCGCGAAGGCAAACTCCTTAAGCTCACTCCGACCGGCTTCAAAATACTGAAAATCCTGATGCGGGAAAGCCCGCAAATCATAACCAGGGAAAGCCTGGAACGGGAACTTTGGGGCGATATGGTGCCCGATAGCGACACCTTGCGCAGTCACCTTTACCAACTACGCAAAACCGTCGATAAGCCGTTCAACGCAGAGATGATTCGCACCCAGCAAGGCGTTGGTATCAAACTGGTTGCCGGCAATCCTTAAGCCAATACCAGCAGTTCACCTTGAACTCAAGGTGTGGTTTTCGGCAGGCTGAAGGACACGGTAATCGCGGTTCCGGCCCCCGGCGCACTGTATATACTAATTTGCCAGCCAAAGCGGTCGCATAGGCGTTTGATGATGGCCATCCCCAGGCCATGTCCTTCGGCACTGGTTTCACCGCGGAAAAACGGCTGAAAAATTCGCTCCACCTGCTCCTTATCCATCCCCGGACCATAATCCTTGACCGTTACCGCATTGCCGGAAATCAGCACATCGACCTTGGATCCGCCATGCACCAAAGCGTTGCGTAAAATGTTGTTGAGAATAATGTTCAAAACCTTTACCGGCGCAAACACTTGCAGCGGATTATTTTCCTGCACATTTATTTCGATTGCCTGTTCCCGCAGCGAACGCTTTAATTGTTGGATAACGTCGGGTATCAGCGCATTCAGCAGGTTGGGCTCAGCGGGCAGCGGCTCGCTTTCTTCCCTTGCCAGTAACAGCAATGTCTCTATCAACCCCTCCATATCTTTCAGCGTGTTCCGCATCCTGGCAATGACCTTTTCGCTTGCTCCGGAAAACTGTTCCTGCTGATCGAGCACATCCAGACTTCCTCGCAATACCGCCAAGGGCGTGCGTAGCTCGTGCGATGCATCGCGGGTAAACGAGCGTTCGCGCTCTAAAAAAGACTGTAAGCGGTGGGTGAAATGTTCCAGGGCAGTGGTCAACGCATCGATGTCAGCATCGATCGCATGAAATGGCTGCAGCTCCAAGGCCAGGTCGTCGCTGTTACGCACGTCGGTTTGTTCAACAACCTTGGCGAGCTGCACCACCGGATTGATTACCTGTTGCGATTGTCGGAAGGTAAACCAGGAGGCGAGATAAATCAGAATCAGTACACCGGTAAGCGGTGCAACGCCAAAGAAAATCGCTAGTTTGGAGACCTGATCTTCCTTAAAAAGTAAATAGAGGCGTTGGCCCTGATGCTCGCTGACATGCAAGATCGGGGTTTTATCCTGAAAAGCAACTCGACCGTATTCGCCCTGAAATTTTTGTAGCGCCGGGGGGATGGCGCTCAGATCGTTAGCCGGTGCGAAATAGGCGTTCATATTATTTGTATTGGGCAGCGGATAGGCACCGTTTTGGTCATACAATGCCCAATAGTGTTTTGCCTCGCCCTTCAATGCCTCTTTCAGCAGGAAGTTTTCGGCGATTATGTAGGCCCCGTACACGCCGCAGGCGGTCGCAATGCTGACAATGGTCGCCTGCACGGCAAAAACCCTGATTAACCGGGACTGCATGCCCCGGCGTTGCACGGTTCTGCTACTCACACGCCTGCCGCCATAGCATACTATCAGGCTTTAACAAAGCGGTAGTGGCAAACCATCCACTCGTTGCCTTCATCGTAACCGAACAGCTCTGCACAGGACATGAAAAACATTCGCCAACGTTGAATCCAACGCGCGGCTTCCTGATCCCCATAAGCCTTGGCAAAAATGTCATGAATAATGGCGCGGTTGGCGTCCATATTCTGTAGCCAGGCCTCCGATGTCTTTTGATAGTGTTCTCCCCCTACCTGCCATTGCTGTTCTACCCGAAGGTGTTCCTGAAAATGGCTAAAGGTATCGATGGACGGCATCAGTCCTCCGGTGAAAAAATACCGGCCCATCCAGTTGCTGTCGCCCTCGGTTTCAAAAGGATAGACCAAATTCCGATGACAGAAGATATGCACGAACATTTTACCGCCATCCTGCAACCAGTGGTTTATTCGGGCGAAAAGCGCTTGATAATTGCGCACATGTTCGAACATTTCAATGGAAACCACCCGGTCATACTTAGCGTTTAACTCCAGTGCATTGATATCGCAGGTGATGACTTTCAGGTTGGTTAGGCCAAGTTCCCGCGCCTGGCTTTCGATATACACCCGCTGACTCGAAGAGTTGGACACCGCAGTGATGGTCGAGGCAGGAAAATGCTTGGCCATCCATATGGTTAATGAACCCCAGCCACAACCCAGTTCGAGAATATCCTGGCCGTTGCCCAGTTCCGCCCGGCGGCAGTATATGTCCAGCATGTTTTCTTCCGCTGCCGTAAGATCGGCGGTGGTGTCGTTCCACCAGCTACAGCTGTATTTCATATGACGGCCAAGCACGTAGCGGTAAAATTCCGTTGGCACTTCATAGTGCTGCTCATTGGCGGCATCGGTTTCAATGGCAATCGGACTGCCTGCCAGATCCTTTAAGCGTCTTTCTTTGGCGGTAGGACCGATCCCTGCGATTCTCTTATGCTCATCATCCAGCCGTTCTTCACACAGGCGTCGAATGCCAAACCGAATTAACGAATCCGGCATCCAGCCCCGTTCCGCAAAATCAATAACCTTCATCATATCTAAGCTCCAGAATTCTATTGATGTCCAGGATGGTCTGCCCACCCGGACAAAATGAAACTAACAAACTACAACCACTGAGCACGCCGGGACTCGGGTTTGCTGAACAGCAACTGTACGGTACTGATTGCCCGTTCACGGAAGCCGCCTTCGCAATAACATAGATAAAACTCCCACATCCGAATAAAGCGCTCGTCAAAGCCCTGCTCCCTTACCTGTTCCAGTTGCGCCAGGAATCGTTGGCGCCAGGCTTCCAGAGTCAACGCATAGCTGGGGCCGATATCTTCTAGGTTGAACAAGCGCAAGCCGGCTGCGGCGGAACTGCCGGATAAAACCCTGACGCAAGGAATGAAACTGCCCGGAAAAATATAGCGTTTAATAAAATCCACCTCTTTCAAGGCCGCCTCATAGCGCTGGTCGTCAATAGTGATTGCCTGAATCAGAGCAAGTCCGTCCGGCTTCAAAAGCGTGCTGACTTGCTGAAAATAACCATCGAGATATTGGTGGCCAACCGCTTCCACCATTTCGATGGAGACCAGTTTGTCAAATTGCCCGGCGAGCTTTCTGTAGTCTTCTTTCAGCAGGGTTATTCGATCACTCAACCCGGCAGCTTCTACCTGCTTCTTGGCTTCCAAAAACTGTTCTTCGGATATGGTGGTCGTGGTGACCCGGCAGCCATACCGTTGCGCCGCATAGATGGCCATGCCGCCCCAGCCGGTGCCGATTTCCAACAAATGATCATCGGGCTGCAATTGGAGCTTGCGACAAATACGGTCCAGTTTCTCGGTGGACGCCTGTTCCAAAGTTTGCTGCTCGTCAGTGAACACCGCCGAGGAATACATCATCCGTTCGTCCAGGAACAGCCGGAAAAACTCATTACCCATGTCGTAATGCGCCGCGATATTTTTCCGCGACCCGCTTTCGGTATTGCGATTGAATGCATGCCAGAGCTTCGCAAAAAGTCCGGCAACTCTGGCAACACCAGTCTCTAATTGATCCAACTGCGAGCGATTGCGCAATAACAAACGTATCAAACCGGTGAGATTATCCGTTACCCACATGCCATCCATGTAGGCTTCGGCGGCAGCATTACTCCCGCCGGTTAGCAGCCGCCAGTAGGCTTCGCCGTCCTGGACGTCTACCTTGACATAAAGACGGTCCGCAGCCGGCTGGCCGAACCGGTATTCGGACCGGCCCTCCTTAAGACAAAGTTCGCCGCCTTTGAGCTGACCGCACAACTTAAAAAATACCTGTCTTGCCCAAAGATTCTTGCGTGGGACTTCTTTGTAAAGTTTTTCGCTTATCAGCGCTTCTGAGTTCATCAGTTGTTCTCCTTCAAGGAAATCTGGCGGACACCTGCAGCCGGCAATTCGGTTTTAAAAGACGGCTCAGAATCCGGTGTCGAATTGGGGTGTGAATGGAAAGGAACTCGCTTTAGCCAAAGCCGTAATGCCTGCCAGTAAATACCGGTAACGACACGGGCTGTCATAAAGGGGTAGCCCAGTGCGGCTTTGCGGGCATTTGTTGCAGTCAAGGGCTGCTTGACCAACGCCATATTGGCGTCAAAAACGGCTTCGCCCTGCTCCAAAAGACGCATCTGTACGACCACCCGGTCGTCGGCAAGCCGAAACCGCCAATCATAACGCAGTAGCATCGGCATAAAGGGCGATACATGAAATACCTTGTCAAAGCTGAACTCCAGCAGTTGGCCCCGGCAAGTTTGCGAATCTACCTGCAACACGTAGGCATGACGCTCGTCCCAAGGGGTATTGTTTATTTCGGCAACAATGGCATACAGGCGTTCTTCGGCATCGAAACAGAAGTAGAAAGAAACGGGATTGAAGCAAAGCCCCCAACTACGAACATTGGTGAGCAAACGAATCGGACCGGATCGCGGCTCAATGTCCGCCGCACGCAACCGCTTAAATATCGCTTGTTTAATATCCGTCATATCCGGATCGATGTAATCCTCACGCCGAAACTGCATCAGATTAAACCGGGACGACGACCAAAAGGGCAGTCGGTCGAGTTGGCTAACTTCATCGATATCCAGCCAGGCCATACAGACCCGGTACTTGAATGTATGCCGTTTTGGAGACCTTCGCGCGTGTGCGACAAAGCCCTCGCACATGGCGCTATGCTGCAGCATGCCGGACTCCATTTTCGATCAACTGGACGCAATCCAAGGCACTCTTCACCCCATCCTCATGAAATCCCCAGCCCCAGTATGCACCGCAAAAATAACTGTTGTTCACCCCATTAATGCTGCCCCTGGCATGCTGAGCTGCAATGGTTTCTTTGGTATATACCGGATGCTGATAGACACGCTCCGCCCAGATTTTTTCAGGATCGATTTGCCCCTGGCCATTCAGCGATACAATCAAGGGCGTATCGGTATCCAGATTTTGCAAATTGTTCATCCAGTAGCTGACACTACAGCGCGCCGTACTGTTTTTGGGAATTCTGGCATTCCAACTGGCCCAAGCCTGCCGATGGCGCGGCATCATCGCCGGATCGGAGTGCAAGGTGATGTGATTTTCCTGATAAGGAATCGCGCCGAGAACTTGCTTTTCGGCTGGACTTGGATCGTTGAGAAGCCGCAACGCCTGATCTGAGTGACAGGCAAAAACGACTGCATCAAACTCTTCCTTGCCAAATTGATCGGTCGCCACCACGGCCCTGCCTGCTTCTCTTGTGACGGACCGCACCGGCATATTCACACGGATACGGTCACCCAGTTGAGCCAGGATTCTCTTTACATACTGGTTCGACCCGCCCTTGACGACCTTCCATTGGGGACGGCCATTCACCTGCAGCATCCGGTGATTATTCATAAAAGCCACGAAATAGCCGATAGGAAGCGCTTCTATCGTCTCAGCCGAAGCTGACCAAAGCGCGCAGGCCATGGGAACAATGTGGTTTTCGATAAATGCCTGACCGTATTTGTGCGCGGCCAGATATTCTCCGAGACTCTGGTTGGACTCCGCAGAACTCAGAACTGCCGGCGCTTCACGATAAAACCGAAACAAATCCCACAGCATTCGATAAAAACTTGGATTCACAATATTGCGACGCTGGGCAAGCAAGCG
This sequence comes from Hahella sp., assembly GCA_028280065.1. Lineage (GTDB taxonomy): Bacteria > Pseudomonadota > Gammaproteobacteria > Pseudomonadales > Oleiphilaceae > Hahella. The sequence goes on along the minus strand of JANQMN010000088.1, from coordinate 46,597 downwards.
TTCCAGGCCGTCTGCGCCATATTCCATGCCGGTCTTTTCGTTGACGGCACTGAAACTCATATCGCTATCTTGCCAGTCGACCTGCAGCTCTCGCAGCATGCGCGTGAAATTGGGGTAGTTATGTTCATTGAACACGATGAAGCCCGAATCTACTGCCAGTACTTGCCGGCCGATACGAATGGTATGGGTATCCGTATGTCCCCCGGCATAGGGATTGGCTTCAAACAAGGTAGTCTCATGTTGCTTGTGCAGATAATAGGCTGCTGTTAAACCTGACACGCCTGCACCGACAATGGCGATTTTCATGGCTTGAATTCTCCTTGTTGTGTTTTATGAGGTAAGCTATCCACAGACTTGTCAGCAGACTTAGCTTCCTCGCTACCGAATGCAATTTTCTGTTCAACCCTATCGCCGCAGGCCACAGTCTTTAGTGCTGTTGCGTTCGAATGCGCCCACTTCTTTTTTTCGGGAATGCCACGCAAATCCCAGACAAGTCCGAGCTTTTCCATGCCTTTCAGCAAGTAGAAAGTGATATCCACTTCCCACCAGAAGAATCCCTGCCGTGCCGAACCGGAATAGTGATGGTGATTGTTGTGCCAGCCTTCGCCCAAGGTGACAAGCGCCAGAAGCCAGTTGTTGCGCGAGTCATCTTCGGTCTGATAGCGGCGCTTGCCAAATCGATGGGCGAACGAATTTATTGACAAGGTTGCGTGAATCAGCACCACGGTGGAAATAAAGTAGCCCCACACCAGCATCTGCCAGCCATTGGTGCCCAGCGCCGGATTGGTGAAAGCAAGTAGCTCTCCCAGACACCAAAGTCCGAAGCCGAAAACAAAGGGAATGAATGTATCGTAGCGGTCCAGCCAAACCAACTCAGGAAACTTCTCGAAGTCCTTTATCAAATGCCCGGGCGTTCTAAAGAAACGGCTTCCCAAGAACCAACCGCAGTGACTTTGCCAAAAACCATGGCGTGGGGAATGCGGATCTTCTTGGGTATCGGAATGACGGTGGTGATGGCGATGATGCGCTGCCCACCATAGTGGCCCCCGTTGTGTGGCAGAGGTGCCGATGAGGGCAAATATGAACTGGACGATTCTGGAAGTCCTAAAAGCTTTATGGGAGAAATAACGGTGAAAAAAACCGGTTATGGCAAACATTCGCACCAGATAGGCAGCAATCGCGACACTGACAGCGACCGGGCTCCAACCGACCCATATTACGGCGAAACAAGCGACATGGATACCGAAGAAAGGCCAAACCCGGGTCCAGTCGACGGCATTATCAGTCTCATTAAGATGCGGTAGACGTGCATCATTGTCCGCCCATTTCCACAACCAACTCATCAGCTTTTACTCTTTAGGATGTATTGCCACCAAGACTAGAAAGAACCATGTGAAGAAAATGTGAAGATCCGGCAAAAACCTTTTCACAGGTCCTTCACATGCGGACGCGTAACCTTTCTTGCAGCAATCAACCAAACCAAGGTCGTTTGTTTTCCATTTCGAAAAAGACGGGAAGAGTAAATGTCTCTACTAGTTAAGACCCCACATAAACGGCAATATCTGCAAAGCGGATTAGTAGCCGCGATGCTCCTACTTCTTACCATGACGACAGGATGTGCAACCTCCGTGGCTAAAAGTCCTTCTCTCGAATACCTTTCGCTTGCGCCAACCGGGACCTTCAATCCGGCAGACAAAGATCCCCGCCTCAAAGGTTTTACCCGCCTGCTCGGTAACTTCGATGCAACGACAATGGACAACGAGTTCGAGCAAGTCTATGCGGAAGATATCTACTTCAACGACACTTTTCATACATTCCGGTCCGGCCAACGGGTGAAACGCTATTTTCTGAGTTTGACGGAAAACGCACAGACCAACGTTGAGTTTTTGGATGCCGCCAGTATGGGCGACGATGCCCTGGTGCGCTGGAAAATGCGGATGCAGTTTGCCGTTTGGGGGAAGGAAATTGATTCCACCAGCATCGGAATCACCCACTTACGCTTCAACGACGAGGGTAAAATTATCATGCACCAGGACTATTGGGACGGTGTCGACGGCTTTTATAGCCATCTGCCGATCCTAGGTTCAGTTATCCGTTATGTGAGAGGGCGCCTTGGCGACATTGGCGCTTAGCCATTTCCCCCCCGGATACAGGCGGCAGCGTATCACCTTCATATAATACAACCTTCAATGTCGAGGGAGAGTACTCGAGAAAAAGTACACATGCTTGGATGGAACTTGTCTCACCTCGTGCCTGGTGCTATTTTGGTTCGATATTGTTTAATAAATGCACCAAAAGAGGTAATGCCATGGCCCGCCAAAGTATCAGCCTTACCGAACCGAATGCCGCCTGGTTAAAAAAACAGATCGAAGATAACGAATATACCTCTGTAACCGAGGCAGTGAACGACCTTATCCGCCAAGCTCGTCGTCAAACCGAGCAAATCGATCGAGTCCGTACTTTATTGATTGAGGCGGAAGAAAGTGTTCGAACGCGAGGTCATAGCGGCAGAACGCCTGCGGAAATCCGCGACAGCGTACTAAAACGCAAAGGACTCGGTTAATGCCAGAATTCAGGCTTTCTCCTGCTGCGGACGCTGATCTGGATCGATTGTATGATTTTGGCATTGACCGATTTGGGTTGGACCAAGCTGATCGCTACTATGATGGCCTAGAACAACGATTTGCCGCCTTAGCCCAATTTCCACTGCACTATCCAGCAGTAGATTATGTTCGCCAAGGCTATCGCAGGAGTGTATATGGAGCGCACTCGATTTATTACAGAATCCTTAATGGTGATTGCATCGAGATTATGCGGATAATCGGGCAAGAAGATTTCTAGTTGAAAGGCCATAGAGTGCCTACCACAAGCCTGCCATCACTCTATACTCGCACAGACACTGGTGGTCATAAGTAATATCCCCATAGCCATCGGCTTGGAATCCGTGGTCTAATTTCCGGCTTTCCACTAAAAGAATAACCTTCCGTGGCAAATTCCACTTTTTCCGGAAGACTCGCAGCCCTAGGCGCATTCGGGCTATGGGGCTTGATGCCGGTTTATTTCAAGTTACTCTCGCCAGTGGCACCGATAGAAGTGTTATGGCATAGGATTATCTGGTCCGCATTGCTAACTTCGATTCTGATTCACTTCTTCCAATCCTGGCGCAACTCCGTAAAAGCGATTACTAATCGCCGACAGTTACCCTGGCTGCTGCTATCCACCTTGTTTATTGCCTTCAACTGGCTGCTTTTCATTTGGGCGATTAGCAACAACCGCATGCTGGAGGCCAGCCTCGGTTATTTCATCAATCCGCTAATCAACATGCTGCTAGGGTATCTGTTCCTGAAGGAACGCCTGGTACCGCTGCAACAAGCTGCGGCAGGACTAGCGGTGCTTGGGGTTGCCATTCAAGTAACTGCGTATGGCAGTATTCCCTGGGTGGCCCTGGGACTGGGTTGCAGCTTCGGCCTCTATGGCCTGATTCGTAAAAGAGTATCTGTGGATGCGCTTACCGGTCTGAATGTGGAGACCATGCTGTTACTGCCGATAGCCCTTGCGAGCCTGTGGATGTTGAACAGTCCGACCTCCAATCTACTGCAGAATACCTGGCAACTAAACAGCTTACTGCTCCTGGCGGGACCATTCACAACCATTCCTCTACTGTTATTTGTGATTGCCAGCAAACGACTGACCCTCACCAGCCTGGGTTTTTTCCAGTATATTGCCCCGAGTCTCATGTTTATGCTGGCGGTTTTGATCTATGACGAGCGAGTCGGCACTGAGCGCTGGTGGACCTTCGGCTTTATCTGGACGGCACTGGCCTTGGTATCCTGGCATGCGATGCATCGTTATCGAAGGCAGACAGCTGCCCTGTCAGAGTGATAAACTTCGCCCCGCACAAATTTGCTCGGTAATTCTTCACGGGATTTCTCTATGCTTTTAAGCTTTGCTGCTGTTGTTATCGGCCTTATCGTGTTGGTTTGGAGCGCCGATCGATTCGTCGACGGAGCATCTGCGACAGCGAAACATTTGGGCATGCCCACATTGCTGATCGGTATGCTCATTGTCGGCTTCGGCACCTCCGCGCCGGAAATCGTCGTTTCCGCCCTGGCGTCAAGCCAGGGTAATCCCGGGTTGGCGCTCGGTAACGCCATAGGGTCTAATATCGCCAATATCGCCCTGATTTTGGGCCTTACCGCCCTGATCACGCCGATAGCGGTGAAATCCAATATTATTCGCCGGGAGCTGCCCATTCTGATTGGGATCACCATTTTTGCCACGCTCCTTTTAATTGACGGCGATCTCAGCCGGGTTGACGGCCTGATGCTGCTGGCGTGTTTCACTTTGGTGATGGGATGGTCTATTTACACCGGTCTGCGCAAAGACCCGGATGTGCTCGCCGGCGAGTTTGACCAGGAATTGAGCGTGGCGAAAATGTCCTTGAAAATGGCGCTCATGTGGCTGGTTGTCGGGCTTTTATTGTTGGTCGCCAGTTCCCGCCTTTTAGTTTGGGGCGCCGTTGACATCGCCATTGAACTGGGCGTCAGCGACCTGATTATCGGCCTTACCATTGTCGCCATCGGCACTTCGCTGCCGGAGCTTGCCTCCTCCATCGCCGCCACCCGCAAGAATGAACACGACATCGCCCTCGGCAACGTCATCGGCTCCAATCTGTTTAACACACTGATGGTTATCGGCATCGCGGGAGTGATTTCCCCGTTGGAGGTCAGCTCCGACGTGATCTACCGCGACCTGCCGGTCATGGGCTTCCTGACCTTACTGTTGTTCGTGTTCAGTTACGGTTTTCGCTCCCATGGACGGATTAATCGGACGGAAGGTGTCATTCTAACCTTCTTGTGGCTTGGTTACACAGGCTGGCTACTTGTAGCGGCCATGCAGCAAATCGCCGGCTAAATGGCCTTACCCTGAAACAGGGTTTGACCGAGAGTAAACCGGTGCAAAAGCATATTGTTCCGCTTGCAAGGCGATGCCGCGCTTAACTCTCTCGACTTCCGGCAATACGTCCATACTGGGCCAGAGGCCACTGGTTAATGCATCTGCATAGCCGTTGTTCAACCCGCTTGCCAGCATGATTTGCCTAGCGAGTTCGGCATTGTACGCCAACGGCATGTGAGCAAAATCCAAGTGTCCAAATTGCCTGCCGGGCCGAATAATGCTGTACCAAACCTGGCCGGTTCCATCATTGGCAGGCATCCCGATCACACCGGCATTGTGCCATACCTTTGCTCTACCGTTATCCTCACGGTAACCGAACGTAAACGGGATACCGCTGTGTCCTGCGATAATGCAATCGACAGCCTGCGTTGCAAATTCTTCATGAACCATTTCAGCGGCATTCGACGGGAAGATAAAGCGGTTGATGCTGGAAACAGCGCCATGTACCACCAGGCAACGGCAACCGTTTATGGAGAAACGGATAAATCTTGGCAAAGCCCGCATCCAGCCACGGTCCTCCGCGTTTACCCGTTTGTTAGCGAATTGATACCATTGAACCGAAAGCAACGAACAGGCGGTACCTTCGTCAAATCCGCAACCGCAATCGTCGGCGGCGTTGCCCAGGGATTCTTCGCAGTTACCCATAATGCTATGGCATCCCCAATCCCGCAGCTCCGCAACGGTTTCCGAAGGGGAGGCGCAATAGGCCACGATATCGCCGGTGCAAATGGTTTGCCGCGGCGCGATTCCCTGCGCGTCAGCAAGACTTCTCATCGCCCGGGTCGCCTGCAGATTACTGTATGGGCCGCCGAAAACCAGTACCGGCGCTTGCAGCTCGCCTAACTCCAATATCGCAGCTTGTTGCATCGGCCTAACCAACCGGTTCCGCCGCCGCTGCACTGCGAGGGGCGAACTTATGTCCGACGACAAATGCCAACGAACTAACGGCTAAAACCACGCCGGATATCAACAGCAGTTTGCTGTATTTGTGGGCGATCCCCGCCAATGGCGTGAGAATGTCCGAGTGACCCGAAGATTCAGTGAAATACAGGACAGCACCCCCAACTGCCAGCACGAAACTCGTCAGATAGCTCCAGGTGGGTATCCTGTCCCATTTTAGCCAGACCGAAAATATCACCACAGGCGCCAGGTACATGGAAGCGGTACCGCTGACCGCCACCGCCGCAAATAAATCCTTGGTGCCAAAGAACACACATAGCAAACCCGCCAGCATGAATAGCACCATGGTTACCCGGCCGTTGCGCAAAGTAGGCTCGACGATCCGCATATCTACCGCCACCAGCTTCGCGGAACTGCTTAAGGTGGAATCCAACGTAGACATCGCGGAGATAATCAGAGAGGCACTGAAGATCAGCATCGGCAGGTCGCCCAACAATCGGCTCAAAGCGGAATTCATGTCCTCTCCGGCAAGTTTCATGTCACCGGCAAACACGCCCAACGATCCGAAAGCGATAATACAGATTATGCTGATCCAGGCGGCGTGAAAAAAGCTCAGTCGTGTGGTTCTGCGATCCGCAATAAATCCCCGATCCATCATTACCGGATCGTGCATGGGATAACTCCATACCTGAAGCATGGCGACAAGCAGCAAAATCGGCCCAGGTTCGGTGATATCGAATTCAACATTAAACAACGAGCTGAAAGCAAAGCTCTCGCTGGTGAAGGTCGCGGCCAAAAGCAACACCAGCACCACCAGGAACACCAGCATCTGAAACAGGTCTGTGCGCATTGAGGCATGCAATCCACCAAGCGCCGAATACAGCAAGGTGACTGCGGAAAACGCCAGTATCGCCGCGATGTAGGCATCGCTCCCCGCAACCCCAAACAGAATTCCAATCACCAGCAGGTTGGCAAAGACTTCACTGACCAGGCGAATACCGATCACGAAGTTATAGCAAGCGGTGCCGACCCCGCCAAAACGATCACGCAGAAAGTCCTGAATGCTGTCATAGCCATGCTGGAACCGAATGCAGTCAACAATCCACGCACCGGTAACAAAAGAAAGATAATAAGCCGCGTATGCCAGGGTTCCCCATATCCCATAATAAAAACCCAATATGGCGGCATTCATGAGCGAACGGGCAAAAATCCAGGTCGTCACCTGGGAAAAGGTCAAGGTCAGTAAATTTGGCTGTAGTCCCTGAGGGGATAAACCCTTAAAGAAAGCTCCGTCGTTCTTTGCCCTGGGCGATATCAATACACTGATAGCCGCAATCAGGGCAACAAAGACAGGAAGAATAGTGGATGACATAAGCTCCTCGAGAGGGATCGAATAAACAATTAGGAAATGGCTTTGGCGCTCTGGGTTAGCTTTTTATATGCGCCTGATGGTTATGACCATAGGGAATCAAATAAGTTTCATCCGATCACGCAGATTCTGCAACGACAATTTATAAATTAGCCAACCTATTTTCGTTAAAATACCGTTGTGCACAGATTTGTGCCCGCCGCTAAAGCTAAAGCGGGCAGCCTACTCTTGGCGTTATTCATAAAATGAATTATTTTTAAGAAAACTGCATAGTTGATGTTGATCCGAAATTTTCACCGCTTCGTATCAGCGATAGTTAAAGTAGCAAACCATCTCCATGGGGCATAGTTCAATTATGGGCATTACCGTATTTAAAGATAGTAGCGACAGCACGAGGACCTACTTGCGAATTACGCGGGCAATCAATGGTAAGGAACAACAACGATACGTCCGGGTGGAGGGAACTTCGAAAGCCGCAATGAAGCGGGCAATGAAGGAAGCAAAAGAAATTGATCAGCGTCTTGAACAATGGCAAACCGCAGTGAAGCAACTGATCGCCTTAAGTGGCGACAATTTGATTCACGAGGACGGAACCATTGTCGGGCTGCAGTTACAAACCCGTTTTAGAGACGGCAGGAGACCAGCCACGGAATTCAAGATCAGGGTCAAGTTGAATGACCAGCCGCCGCTGTTCAAGTCAGTCTCGGTGGATAAATACGGATTCGACGAGGCTTTTCAGATTTCGGTGAATCGTATTTGCGAAATGCGCAACCTGAGTGAAGAATCAGAGGCATTCGACAAACTAATGGCGGCTAAAGAAGCCTACTTGGAAAAACATAAAGAGTCCGAACCGTCAGATAAAATGCGGCTGGTCAGTTCGCGCCGCAAAGACCAGGAGGACGGACTATTCGACCAACTGAAGGGAATCTTCAGGAAAAAGGCCGGATAGGATTCTTAAATACAATCCAGCAACCGATACCCGGTTCTTCTCCAGGCATTATGAGGAAGTCAGTCCGACTTCCTCTTCTTCTATCACCTCACGCTCGGCTTCCGCCTGCTGTTGCCATAACACCATGTGCGGGTCATCGGATACCCGGTCTACGTAGTCATACAGCGAAGGATCAAGCACCACTCCGTAGGTGGCAAACCTGGATACCACAGGCGCATACAGGGCATCGGCAATGCTCCATTCGCCAAATAACCACTTTCCTTCTAGACCGGAGTTCGCGCTCAGCGCCAAACACTCGCGCCAGATAGCTTGAATGCGCTCAATATCCTGCCGCACGTCGGAGCTCAACGCGACCTTGCGGTTTCGTGCCCGGCAATTCATTGGCAAGGCACTTCGCAACGCAGGAAAACTACTGTGCATTTCCGCGCAAACGCTGCGGGCAATGGCGCGTAGGGTTAAATCATGGGGCCATAGGGCCGGATTCTGTTCCGCAAAATATTCAGCAATCGCCAACGAATCCCAAATCGTATGAAGGCGTCCTTCATCCCGTACTTCCAGAATGGGTACACGCGCCGCCTTCGAGCGCGCCTTTATCGCCTCCTGATAGCCGGGCTGATTCAACGCTATACGCTCTTCCGCAAACGAAACGCCGCTGTGTTGCGCAACCAACCAAGCACGTAATGACCAGGATGAATAATTTCTGTTGCCGAGAATCAGTGTTAAATGAGGCATCAACAGCGCTCCTAAAAAGTTTGGCAATAAAATTGTTACCGCCACGATGAACTTCGCATCAGATAAATCCACGGGCAAGATCATGTTTTCCGGTAGCGAAAACAGCGGTGACGGTCCTGTAAACAAATCTTAACGTTTGTAGATCCAACGTTAAGTTAGCTGTCGTAATGAGAGTCACCCGTTAACAATAACCGAGGAATCATAGATGAGCTTTCTCTTCAATCCACTGAGGTATCTGTTGTTGATTGTTGCTCTCTTTACGCTGACAGCGTGTAGTGACGACGATGATGACGACCATAACCCTCCCGCCGAAACATCCGGTAGCATCGTCGACGTGGCTGTCGCCGATGGCAATTTCACCACACTGGTAGCCGCCCTTCAAGCCACCGGCCTGGATCAGACGTTAGCCGACCCGGACGCGACCTTTACCGTGTTTGCCCCGACCGATGCGGCGTTCGCCCTGTTAGGCGAGGACAGGATTAATGCGCTCCTGGCCGACACCGACACACTGTCCGATATCCTGACCTATCACGTGATCAGCGGCTCTGTCGATTCAAGCGCCGCTATCGCCAGCGCCGGCCAGACGGTTGCAATGGTTAACGGCGATTCGGTTGGTCTGTCACTTGACGGCGCGGACCTGCTGGTGAACACCTCGACAGTAACAGCTGTCGATATCATGGCAGGCAATGGCATCATCCATGTCATCGACGCCGTGCTCATGCCTCCCGCTGACATTGACTCACCCACCGAGGACATCGTGGGTACCGCAATCGCCGCGGGAGACTTCGGCACTCTAGTGACGGCCTTGCAAGCCACCGGGCTGGATGGGACGCTTTCCAATCCGGACGAGACGTTTACGGTATTTGCTCCGACTGACGCAGCCTTTGCCGTCCTTGGCGATGAGACAATTAACACCTTGCTGGGAGACACCACCGCACTGTCGGCCATTCTTCTCCAGCATGTCGTGCAAGGTTCTGCCGTGGACTCGGTCACTGCGTACACACTTAATGGCGGTCAGGCGACAACCGCCGGCGGAACCCTGGTTGACATTGCCATCAACAGCACCGCGGATTCCCTAACTTTTGGCGGTGCCAATGTCGTTATCAAAGACATTTACACCACTAACGGCATTATTCACGTCATTGATGCGGTGGTTGTCGGAGACGTCGAAGTGCCCGAGCCGTTGGGGACGATCGTTGACGTGGCAGTGGCAAACGGCGGTTTCACCACGCTCGTTACTGCCTTACAGGCGACAGGGTTGGATCAGACACTGGCGGACACCAGTGCGACCTACACTGTGTTTGCCCCAACCGATGACGCATTTGCGTTACTCGGCGACGAAGCGATAAACGACCTCTTGGCAGATACAGCGACTTTATCGGATATTCTGACCTACCATGTAATCAGCGGCTCTGTCGATTCAACGGCAGCCATGGCGAGCGCCGGACAGACAGTGACAATGGTGAATGGCGATGCAGTCGGTCTATCGCTGGATGGCGCTGATCTATTGGTAAATTCCGCCACCGTAACCATGATTGATATCCCGGCCAGCAACGGCATAATCCATGTTATCGACGCCGTTTTGACGCCTCTCGCCGATATGGGCTCACCGACCCAGGATATCGTCCAGACCGCAGTAGCCGCAGGCACCTTCAGTACCCTGGTTAGCGCTTTGCAGGCAACCGGTCTGGATGCCACGCTATCGAATCCGGATGAAACCTTCACCGTGTTTGCACCTACCGATGCCGCCTTTGCAGTACTCGGACAGAGCACTATCGATCTGCTGCTCGCAGATACGGCAACCCTATCGAGTATCCTCTTGCAACACGTTGTTCAAGGCGCGGCAGTGAACTCCGTCACGGCATTTACGCTCAACGGGGGGCAGGCGACAACCGCCGGCGGCACTATGATCGATATCGCCATCGACAGTGGATCGGACACTCTTTCATTCGGTGGCGCAACAGTTTCGACAACCGACATTTATACCACTAACGGTGTTATTCATGTGCTTGATGCCGTGGTCGTCGGCGATGTGGAAGTACCGCAACCTCTCGGTTCCTTAGTCGATGTAGCGGTCGCCGACGGCAGATTTACCACTTTGGTGACAGCACTGCAGGCGACCGGTCTGGATGCGGTTTTGGCCGACACCGGCACCGACTACACGGTATTCGCACCGACTGACGAGGCGTTTGCTCTGCTGGGCACCGATACGATCAACGCCTTGCTGGCAGATACCGACACGCTGAGCGATATTCTGCTCTACCACGTTATTAGCGAAGCGAAGATTGACTCCACCGGTGCAATCAGCGTCGCCAGCGGGGACAGTTCTCAGGTAACCATGGCGAACGGCGACAACACTGCCTTGTCATTGGCCGGCGAGACGCTGTTCGTCAATGCATCCAAAGTGTCGGCAACCGATGTAATGGCTGAAAATGGCATTATTCACGTTGTGGACCAGGTTATCCTTCCGCCGGCAGATAAGGGAACGCCAACGGACGATATCGTCGCCACCGCGATAGCCACTCCTGAGTTTTCTACCCTGGTTACGGCACTAACCGCCGCCAACCTGGTTGAGACACTCCAGGGAGATGGACCGTTCACTGTCTTTGCCCCCACCGATGCCGCCTTTGACAAGATCGAAGATTCCACACTGGAAGCCTTGTTGGCGGATACCGATGCATTGACCCAGGTATTGCTACAGCATGTGGTGTCCGGGGAAGTGAACTCCATAGCCGCCTATGAAGCGAACGGAACTTCCGTCAACACAGTTGCCGAAGATGATGTCACGATAGCATTGGTTGACCTCACTGCCGGCAGCAATACCGCTGACGACGAAGTCGCCTATGACGCCACAAATCAGCTCCTGGTGGGCGGTACAGGTTCAACGCAGCCGGGCTTCACCCTGTATGTGTTTGACAGTGACCTCGGCACCGCAGGCAGCGCCTGTAACGACGGCTGTGCCACAAGCTGGCCTCCGGTTCTGGTCACGGACGGTACCGTATCGTCAATTCCGGGACTTGGAACGATCACCCGCGACGATAGCAGTATTCAAGCCACCTACAACGGTCGCCCACTCTATTTCTTTGCCGGTGATACGGCGGCTGGAGATACCAACGGCCAAGGCGTGAACGATGTCTGGTGGCAGGTAAATCTGAATCAGATCCTCCTGCAGGTTCAGGGTTCAAACGTCACCACCACGGATATCTACACGACCAACGGCGTTATCCACGTGATCGATACCGTCATCACGGAGACACTGCAATAGCCTGTTGGGAGCATCCGACTTGCTAATCAAATAGCAACGCCTGTTAGGGGTGGCCTTTCAAAAGGCCGCCCTTTTTTATGGCAGTTGTGCAGAGTTTTTGTAGAATGGGCGGAAATCCAGTGGAAACGCCATAATAAATGACCAAATCTCTCACCATCATTGCCGGCCCGTCAGCGAAACGGACCCTATTAGATCACGGCTTTAAACAAGAGCTATTCAACGTTGTCGTTTCGGCCTCCGGGGGACCGAAGTGGTTCATACTATTCGGCTTGGATAAAGCGCTGTACGGCGATTTCTTTTCCGGACGCAGAAAACCGATTCACACCTTAGGCAGTTCCGCAGGGGGCTGGCAACTTGGCTGCTTCGCCAGGAAAGATCCGGTAGCGGCAATCAGTCTCCTGGCCGATCTCTATTCCAATGAGGAATACTCGGAAAGACCCACCGTCGATGAAATTAGCCAGAAAGCTCAGGTCTTACTGGATACCCTACTAGGCGATCAAGGCGCAGCGGAGATCGCCAATAATCCGGTAGTGCACACCCATATTTTGGCGGACCGTAGCCGTGGATTGGTCGCCAGTGAAAATAAAGCTTTACAGATAGCAGGCCTTGGTTGGGCCGCCCTAACCAACGCGATATCCAGACGCTGGCTGAAGTTTTCCTTTGAACGGCTCATTCTTCACAGCGGACCAACCAGCTATTTCCAGTTCTCCGACTTTCCCACCCACTATGCGCAACTACAGGAGAACAATGTCGAACAGGCACTGCTAGCAACTGGTGCTATTCCGCTGATCTTAAAGGGGGTTAAGGATATCCCTAATGCACCGAGAGGCTGCTATCGGGACGGTGGAATCATCGATTATCACTTCGACGTTCCATTTGGCCGGGAAGGTTTAGTGTTATATCCCCATTTCGCGCAAACGGTCACGCCCGGCTGGTTCGATAAAAAACTGAAGAACCGGCAAGTGAACCCCCGCCACTATGACAATGTGGTTCTGCTAACGCCTTCGAAGGAACTGGTGTCCGGCCTTCCCTATGGCAAGATCTCAGACCGCACGGATTTTAAAACCCTGGATGCAGCGACGCGAAAGAAATATTGGCAGCAAGTGTTAAGCGAAGGCCACCGGATGGCGGAGGAGTTTCTGGATATAGTGGAGAAAGGAATCCAATCTGAGCAGATTCTCGACTTCCGGTGAATTGAAGTTCCTGGCTTAGACCATGTCAGTCAGGGAGTTGCAAATCGCCTTCTTAAGGTATTTACACTCCTACCTATACCAGTTAGCGCTATGCCTTAGAGGAAAAACCCGACTCAATTGTGTTTTCCGGGAGTAGATGGTAGCGTAAACAGCAGAAGCCAGCTAATTCCTTAGCCGGCTACATCTTCTATAACTAAATATCTCTTACTTGTTATTCAACAAGATCTACGCTGCATCCAGCTTATTATCTTTCTCCGCCTTTTCTGCAGCACCTACTTGCTCAACTTCCTGCACTTTCCCTATTGTCGGCACATCCGGTTTGGAGTGACGCTCATGCAGGAAGCGCAATACCTCGGCTCGCAAATGGTTGTAATGAGCATCGTCGGCCAACACCAAGCGTTCTCTCGGGCGGGGTAAATCCACTTCCAGAATATCGCCGATTGACGCTGCAGGGCCGTTGGTCATCATCACAATACGGTCCGACAGCAGAACCGCTTCGTCGACGTCATGGGTGATCATCACAACCGTGTTTTTCAAGTCGCGCTGTATCTCCATCAACGAATCCTGCAAGTGTGAACGGGTAAGCGCATCCAATGCGCCAAAGGGTTCGTCCATCAGCAATACCGTCGGTTCCATGGCCAGGGCGCGGGCAATGCCGACCCGTTGCTTCATGCCGCCGGAAATTTCATCGGGGCGTTTGTGCATGGCATGTTCCATATGTACCAAAGCCAGGTTATGTTCGATCCATTCGCGCATTTCCTTTTTTGACTTCTTGCGCTTAAACACCTGTTTTACGGCCAGTTCGACATTTTCATAAGCCGTGAGCCAGGGTAACAATGAATGATTCTGGAATACCACGGCTCTTTCGGGACCGGGTTCATTGACTTCTTTACCATCCAGCACGATTCCGCCTTCGGTCGCCTGAAGCAGCCCGGCAATGATATTAAGCACGGTGGATTTCCCACAACCGGAATGACCGATAAGGGAGACGAATTCGCCCTTGGAAATTTTTAAACTGACATTATCCAGTGCTTTGAACTTGCCTTTTGGCGTATCAAATTCAATGCTCACGTGATCAATATTCAAATGCTCTTTAGACATGTGCGTTCTCCTTACAACCAATCGATTTAGCGTACTGCTGATGACTTATCCCAGGATACATAACGCTGTATCGAGAGCATTAAACGATCGAGAATGAAACCAATCAGGCCGATGGTGAATACTGCCACCATGATCCTGCCCAAAGAGTTGGAACTGCCATTTTGAAACTCGTCCCAAACGAACTTGCCTAACCCAGGGTTCTGCGCGAGCATCTCGGCGGCAATCAATACCATCCAGCCAACCCCCAGAGAGAGACGCATACCGGTAAAAATAAGCGGCACCGCCGAGGGCAGTACAACTTTTCTGACTTTGGTAAACCAGGACAGGCGCAGCACCTGACTGACATTGATCAGATCCTTGTCGATCCCGGAGACACCGACAATGGTGTTCACCAAGGTCGGCCACATACAGCATAGGGTGACGGTAATCGCCGAAGTCACAAAGGATTTTTCGAACATCGGATCATCGGAGACATAAACCGCGCTGACGATAATGGTGACTATGGGCAGCCAGGCCAACGGAGAAACCGGCTTGAATATCTGAATCAATGGATTCACGGCGGTGTACATAGTGTTACTCAAGCCGCAGATAATGCCGACAGGTACCGCAATGGCAACGGCCAGCGCAAAACCGGCAAATACTGTATAGAGGCTTGTTACTATCTGGTCGATAAATGATGGAGGACCGTTATAATCCCGCCACTTGATTTTCGCATCCGGATTCTTGGCCAGTTTCTTTTCGTTACGCACCCGCTGGCGTTCATAAAAAGCTTCCGCTTTTTCCCGTCCGGCTTTGTGCTCTTCCCAGAGACTTTCCGCCTGCTGCCAGACTTGCGCCGGTCCAGGCACCGCCCCTAACGACGTCTGTATGCGCGATGCGACAGAATCCCAAACTCCCAGAAACAGAATAAATGCCAGTATCGGCACACCCAATCCCCGGATGATGACATTTATCTGTTCCCGCGGGTTTTCCCCGCGCGCCATGCGCACGATTGGCGCTGTCCAATTCAAATTTTCCAGTGTCTGTGATACTCGAGCCATCATACTGCTATCCTCCGTCGAAAGGCAGCTTCCGGCTGCCTTTCCTAATGAGTACTTACTTAATTACCTGATCGTCTTTTAGGCCGATATCGAACTTGGCGAGATAATCGTTGGGCTTGCGGCCATCAAAGGAAATGCCGTCGATGAACTCGGTTTGCGGCGGCTTGAATCCGGTTTCCGTCGCGAAATCAGGGAAATCCGCGGCTTTCAATTTACCTTCGGCAATCAACTCTTTCGCCGCTTCGGCATAGATATCCGGCCGGTAGACTTTCTTCGCCGTCTCCATATACCAGCTATCGTCTTTCGGTTCTGCAATCTGCCCCCAGCGTCGCATCTGGGTCAGGTACCAAATGGCATCCGAGTAGTAGGGATAAGTGGCGTTATATTTAAAGAACACATTGAAATCCGGTACCTCACGCTTATCGCCTTTCTCGTACTCAAAGGTTCCGGTCATGGAGTTGGCAATGACATCGTAATCAGCGCCGACATAGTTCGGCTGGGATAGGATCTTGACGGCTTCCGGACGGTTCGCGAGGTTGTTGTCATCCAGCCAATTGGCTGCACGAATCATCGCTTTAACAACACCGATATGCGTCTGAGGATACTTGTCCGCCCAGGCTTTCGATACGCCGAATACTTTTTCCGGATTGTTTTTCCAAATTTGATAATCGGTTATCACCGGCACCCCAATACCTTTGAATACCGCCTGCTGGTTCCAAGGCTCCCCTACACAGTAGCCATGGATAGTTCCCGCCTCCATGGTTGCCGGCATTTGCGGCGGCGGGGTTACCGACAAGAAAGCGTCCGCCTCCAGCTGACCGGAGATGTCGCCCTTGTGCGGCGCGTAATAACCGGGATGAATTCCACCGGCGGCAAGCCAGTAACGAAGCTCATAATTGTGGGTGGATACGGGAAATACCATGCCCATTTTGAAGGGCTCGCCTTCTGACTTAAACTGCTCGACAACAGGCTTCAGATAGTCTGCTTTGATCGGGTGTACGGGCTTGCCGTTTTCGTGCGGGATATGCTTCTTCATTTCCTTCCAGACATCGTTGGAAACGGTAATCCCGTTACCGTTCAGGTCCATACTAAGCGCGGTGATTATGTGCGCTTGAGTCCCGAAACCGATAGTCGCGCCGAGAGGTTGGCCCGCCAGCATATGAGCGCCATCCAGTTCTCCGGTGATGACCCTGTCCAGCAGCACTTTCCAGTTCGCCTGTGCTTCCAGCTCTACATAAAGACCTTCATCTTCGAAGTATCCTTTCTCGTAAGCGATGGCTAACGGAGCCATATCGGTCAGTTTGATAAACCCGAATTTAAGGTCTTCTTTTTCCGGTTCAATAGCAAAAACAGCGGCGGGCAAACAGCATGTGAATGCCAGTCCTTTTACCAACCTTGTGAGAGATGTAGTCAATTTCATGGGTAACTCCTGGTATGCTAGTTACCCAAACCTATGCCATTTTCTGTACCAGATCTTTTTTAACTTATATTTTTCAATAAGATACAAACCTAATCACACAAAATGCACCATTTTGGAAACACCTTTTTATCATCGTTGGCACCGTATACGAGCATAGTGACGCTCCAGAATAAGTCGCTCGCGACTCAAAATGCATCACGGTTGCCCAAAACGAACTTAAACGCCTATTTGCCGTATAAACTATTTATACGGCAAACCATTCATTACAATACCTGACCAACGATATGCCGCTATAACTGTCGAGAATTTGCAATGCTTAAGTACCTGCAGCAACTTATAGATCAGATTTCTACCGATTCCTCCGTGCCTATTGTGCGACCTGCGCTGGATAAGGTGACAGCAGTATTGATGCTGCAACTCGCGAGAATCGACCAGACCGTCAGTCAGGAAGAACTGGATGTCATTAAAAACTACATTCTCTCGACATTCAGCCTGGACCAGGCGGACTTGGATACATTAATCGAACAGGCGTTACAGGATGCAGTGGAAGCAACCTCCCTTTATGAATTCACCTCACTTATTCACGAACGCTGCAATGCACAGCAAAAGTACACCATCGTCCTGAACCTCTGGCAAATTGCCTACGCCGACGGTCGTCTCGACAAATATGAAGAACACTTTATCCGCCGCACCGCAGAACTACTTTATGTACCGCACCCGGAATTCATGCGCGCCAAACATGAGGCAAAACAACTGATGGAGAATAAGGCATGAGCAAAACGATTGTGATCACGGGAGCCAGTTCAGGCATTGGACAAAGGCTTGCCCACGAGTTTGCTGCGCGAGGCTACCAACTGGGACTTCTTGCGAGACGTCTGGAAGTGTTGGAAGAACTAAAAGCCGAAGTTCAGGCCAAGCATCCTGCCATTAATATCCATTGCGCTTCACTGGATGTCTCCCAGCCGAACGATGTCCGAAAAGCTTTGCAAGAGCTGGCTTCAAAAATGGGCAACCTGAATATAGTGGTGGCCAACGCCGGTATCGCCTCCTCCGCCAAAATCGGCAGCGGTCGCTTTGCCGCAGACCAAGCAGTCGTTGAAACCAATATCACCGGTGCGTTTGCAACCATCGACACCGCCGTGGAAATCTTCAAGCAGCAAGGTCAAGGCCATATCGTGGCAATCGCCTCCGTGGCAGCCTTTCGCGGCATGCCCACTGCAGCCACATACTGTGCTTCAAAAGCAGCTTTATCGACCTATATGGATGCACTAAGGGCGGAACTTTATCACTCGCCCATTAAAGTCACGACCCTTTTCCCCGGCTATATCGATACTCCCATCAACAACATGATGCCCAATCGACCCTTTGTGATAAGCGTCGAAAAAGGCGGAAAAATCATCGCCGATTTAATCGAACGCCAAGTTAAAAGCTCCACGGTACCGGTGTGGCCCTGGAATCTTATTGGTCCTGTCATGAAAGTAATCCCGACGCGGTTTTTGGCCGGGAAGAAGCGTAGCTAATCAGTTACCAGAGTATTCTTAACAATCTACTCCCTAGAAAATAAACGGGGGACAAACATTAGTCAGTAAAAAACTTGGTACTACAGTAGACATTGGTGTTACCAAGCTCAAAGTTGAGTTGACGATAAAGCTTATTCGCAGCCTCGTTGGCTGGACTGGTTCGTATGTGGACTTTATCAACGCCCAACTGATTCGCCAATGATAAACATGCGCCAACAAGCTTCTTTCCTACTCCCTGGCCCCGCGCTTGTTCAGACACGTACGACTCGGTAATTTCTGCATTCGGCCTCTGATAACAAATGGAGAAATGCACTTCGAGAGCGGTAAATCCGACGATTTTTTATCGATTTCCGCAACCAGAATATGTTCGGAATTATTGTTCGAAAGTGAGTTTTTTATGTGCTCCGCTGAAAAGGTAGTTGAGCATTTTTAAGTCGACTGAGTCGGCTGACTCTGCTTTTCTTACGGATATTTTCATACTGTAAACATGTACTTCCCTATTCGTCAGTGCTTGGCCTCTATACCATACCAATGTCTCTAAATGCCACGCCATTCACTGGCCAAGATCGACATTTGGACCTTATCCAGAAATTTACCTTCACGAAAACCTGCTTGGCGGAGGATGCCTTCCGGTTACAAGAAACAAAAGCGGAGTGCTTCAGTCGCTTGATCAAAGCTTTCTATCCGTTGGTGATGCTCTACTTCGTTCCCAACTGCAATAAAGTTCCATCCAAGTTTTTCGCAAGCTCTTTTATCCCAAGAAGCATCTCCAAAATACGATACTTTTGTCGGATTCTTTTCACCTGCCTCAACTAATGCCTGTTTCATGATATCCACTCTCGAAATTGCATCATTCGCGGAGGATAAACTTATACCATCCAACTCAGCTCCAGCAGATTCGAGCTTCAGTAAGGCCGTTTCACTCCAACCGCCAGTTGCAATACCGACACGAACATCTGTTCTTTCGTTTAAGGTTTTAATAAACCGGCCAGCTCCCGGCACTTCCTTTACGGGGTTTCTTGAAATATAGCTCCTGACGTTGCGGAGAAAACTTCTTTTTATGCCATCAGTTAGATGCCGCTCATGCTCATTGAGCCCATGTGAATGAATAATCTCTTTAACTAAGCCTGAATCTGTAACATGTTCATATTCTCCCCAGTGCGCTTTAAACCTAACCTCAGAATGTTCCAGAACTGCACGCTTGAAACAGGCCGCATCAAAATCAGTCGATTGAGTTAGCGTGCCGTCTATATCGAATATGACGTAGTTCATTGGCAGGAATCTATTGAAAAGTTGAGGTTGCCTATATCATCAAACCATCAATCACCTGCCAACCATTTGCAACCGCCAAACTCGCTTTTCGCAGAATAACATCCTGGTAAGCGGTAAAAGTTGCAGAATCGGCAAGGCCAGGATTGACGCATTGGATTAGGGCATTGCAGTTAGGCAAATGGGCCGGTCGGATGTCGGCGGATATCTTTTCTACCGGACCACAGACCTGGGCATAACCAAAACTGGTAAGACCGATTAACTCCCGGCCGGTAACCCGGAATATCCGGTCCACACTGTCGGTGCTGGAATACGATTTATTGATCACCGAATCTTCTGAAGGAAGTGATATCAATTCAAAATTCACATGCCCATGGATACCACCCAGAATCCAGGAATCATTAAGGATGATTGACCAGGCGGATGAACGGAGAACCCCGCCGGTTTGGTGAATACTGGTTCGCCCTAGCTTTTCCAATGCTATGTCCAGGTCGTCCAGCAAACCTGCTATCAAACGTCGATTGTCAGGTCGGCTTGCATTGTTATAGACCCGCCAACAGGCTTCTTTATGGACAGTTGTATTGTGCTCAGGTGGAAGGAGGTTGGATATTTCAGATTTGAACGCCATTTCGGTATACATGCCTTCTCCTTGTCAGACATATGTCAGATAAACGGAATGAAATCTTGCCACTGTGATAAGCGTCGGTTGAAGGTATTATCCTGCATTAACTTTATGAAATCCAAGCGAACCATATTACCTACTCGTGGTCTAAGCTCGATATCCTTCACTTCAATCTTGTTGCTATGGGACTAGATCATGAAAACAACCACTACGTTATCTTCAATTGCATTTTTGCTGGCGGTCGCTTTAACTGGATGCGGCGGCGGAAGCGGTTCTCCAATGCAAAGCGAGACGCAAACCGATGACAGCGGCACACAGACTGAAGCGACCTATCGAGCAACATTGACGATTGACTGGACGGCAAGCGATTTTCCCACCAGGTATCCTAATAATCCGCATTTCTCGCCGTTGGTCGGTGCAAGCCATAACTCACAGGTTATATTCTGGGAAGTAAACGGGCAACCAGCCACCAGAGGGATCGAATCCATGGCGGAGACCGGCTCTACCGCTTTGTTCAGAAGCGAGATTGAGGCAGCACAGTCAAACGGTTATAGCCAAGGCGCTATTCAAGGCGCCGGAGTTGGCAGCGGTCAGGGTTCAGCCAGCGTCGAGTTTCAGGCAAGCGATAGTTATCCGCTAATAACCCTTGTCAGCATGCTGGCCCCTAGCCCCGACTGGTTCGTCGGGGTAAACGGCTATTCACTCAAGTCAGGCGATGCCTGGATCGATAGCATACAGATAAACCTGCCGCTCTATGATGCCGGCACGGATACCGGCCCGAATTACTCTTCAGCCAATGCAGACAGCTCCGGCGACAGTCTGCCGATCACGCTGCTCAGTTCTGCACGATCAGATACCGACTTTGCCGACGGCATACATTTCGATACCGGCAAATATGTCGCCACTTTAACCCTTGAAAGACTTCTGACCGAATAAGCTGCTACGGAACAAGCCTTTCCAACATGCCGATAAACTCGTCACCGACTTTTTCACTACACCCGCAACCTAAGAATCTCGCCGGTATCACACTTGTAAAGCAAATCGTCCAATTGATTGTGAAGTATTTCCAGGCTCATGGTGAAACTGCAAAGCAACATATCCCGAACAAAGGCATAAATAACGCCCTCTTCTTTGGAGGCGGTCACCGCGACCTTTAACGGCCAAAGCTCACCGCTTTTGCGGCGATAGTGAGTATGCAATCGTTCACCCTCGGAGGCAGCGACCGTACGGATCCGCTGCAGCGTATCCTGCTGCGGCACCAACAAAAAAACCACCCGAAGGTGGCTTAAACGAAGGTGGTTTTTTTAAGCGAGTTGCTCTCTAACTGCCAGTTCTGTGGCTGCAGCACCGTCGCCCAGCAGGAAGTGAACCACCCGCTCATTGATTGGCATTACATGCTTCACGCCTGCTTTGCGTAACTGCTGTTCGTCCAGGTTAACTTGATGATTAAGCTCGACTCTCAGACGACTGGTGGCGCATGCCAGACAGTCTTTGATGTTCGCTTTACCGCCCAGCTGTTCAATCAATGAAGCTGCCAGAGACTGATCAGCCGCAGTAACAGTCGCGTTTACAGGGGCGGCTACTGAGGTTGCAGGAGCAACCGGCTTAGCCTTGGGTTGAGCACCACTTGCCAGGTATTCTTCCATCTTGGTACGCAAGGTGTCTGCTTCCAAGCCGAAGATTGCTTGTACGCCGTTGCCCATTTTGATGACTGCGGAAGCGCCGAGCGCTTTAATTCGATCGGAGTCTACTGCGTCGATATCTTTAACTTCGATGCGCAGACGGGTGATACAGTTATCCAAAGTTGCGATGTTCTCGCCGCCACCGAAGGCCATGACGATTTCACCAACACGGTCGTCTGCGTCGACTGCGGCGGTTTGAGCGACCTGAGCTTCGTCTTCTCGGCCAGGAGTCTTCAAGTTGAGCTTGGTAATGACAACGCGGAACACCGTGTAGTAGATCGCTGCATAAGCCAGACCGAATACAGGAATTAACAGACCTTTTTCAGAGTTGGCGAACAGCACTACATAGTCGATGAAACCGTGGGAGAAGGAAGTTCCGTGCACGATGCCAAACAGGTTAGTCAATACGAATGCGGAACCGGCCAACAGAGCGTGAATCACATACAGTACCGGAGCGACAAACAGGAAGGCGAATTCAATTGGTTCAGTGATACCCGTCAGGAAAGAAGTGAAAGCCGCAGAGATCATGATACCGCCAACCTTAGCCTTGTTTTCAGGCTTGGCTGTGTGCCAGATTGCGATGGCTGCAGCAGGCAGACCGAACATCTTGAACATGTAACCACCGGCTAATTGACCAAAGCCATTACCAGCGGCACGAGTCGCTTCGTCAGCAGACAGGTAACAGGTCAATACACCATTCATTGCTTCACCGGCGGCGTTTACACAATTACCTGCTTCAAAGAAGAAAGGCGCATTCCAGATGTGGTGCAGACCGAGAGGGATAAGAGAACGTTCAACAATACCGTAGATACCGAAAGCCAGCTCAGGATTCTGATAAGCAGCCCACATGGAGAAGGCTTTGATTCCTTCACCGATCGGAGGCCATATAAAGGAAAGTACTGCTGCCAGACCTATCGCACTGAAGCCGGTGATGATCGGCACCGAGCGCTTGCCGGCAAAGAAGCCCAAATAGGCAGGCAATTCGAGTTTGAAAAATCGGTTGAAAGCCCAAGCGGCAACACCACCGACCAAAACACCGCCGAGGATACCGACATCTGTTCCCGGCGCCAGTACCGCCAGGGTTTTCAGCATGATGAAATAACCCACGCCCGCGGCAAGTGCGGCAACACCGTCGTTCTTACTGAAACCTAATGCCACACCGATGGCGAACAACAGTCCCATGTTGCCGAATACCGCACCGCCGGCCTGTTCCATAATCTGTGAAACGATGACCGGCAGCCAGCTGAATTTAGCGGCCCCGACACCTAATAAAATACCCGCCACGGGTAATACCGATACCGGTAGCATCAGAGATTTACCGACCTTTTGCAGGGCGGCGAACAACTGTTTACCTACACTCATAGTCTTGCTCCTAGTTTGCGAAAATTGTTTTGCTTGTTACGTTAGTGTCTTGCTTGTTACTGGGACGAGCCGCTCCAATCCAGCTTGAAACGGCTCCGGAAAAAGGGTTAATTCAAATATTGATTGGTCGTTTCCAAGTATTCACGGACCTCTTTGGCAGTCGCGAACTGCAACGCTTGTTTAGCGAGTTCACGACACTTCTTGCTGTTTAGCTCTCGAACACAGGCCTTAACGTCCGGAAGCACTGGCACGCTGACGGAAAGCTCTTTTACGCCCAAACCGACCAGCAGGGGAATCGCCAGGGTATCACCGGCGATACCGCCGCAGACTCCGACCCACTTATTGTGTTTATCAGCCGCTTTCACGGTTTGCAGAATCAAGCGTAAAACGGAGGGATGCAGCGCATCAGCGAGGCTGGCGAGCTTTGGATGTCCACGATCCATCGCCAGCGTATACTGGGTCAGATCGTTAGTGCCGACAGAGAAGAAATCGACTTCCGGTGCGAATACGTCAGCCATTACCGCCGCTGACGGCACTTCGATCATGATCCCCACCGGAACAGGTTTGACGCCTAATGCCTGGCGCTCTTCTTCAAGTAGTTGCTTGGCCAAACGCAGTTCATGCAGATCACTGATCATGGGGAACATGATATGGATATTGCCGTATTCAGAGGCACGAAGCAGTGAGCGTAACTGCTGGCGCAATAGCGCAGGCTTGTCCAAACCGATACGAATACCGCGTTCCCCGAGAAACGGATTTTCTTCGGCGGGCAAGGGTAGGTAAGTCAGGGGCTTGTCCCCTCCGACGTCCAGCGTCCTGACAATCAGCGGCTTATCCTTACCCAAGGCTTCAGCGGCTTTGCGGTAGGTCTGATACTGATCGTTTTCGGTTGGCGCCGTTGCCCGGTTAAGGAACAGAAATTCAGAGCGCAACAGCCCGACACCTTCACCGCCCAGTTTCGCGACATTGGCGGCGTCTTTTACGCTGCCGATGTTGGCAACCACTTCGATGGCCTTGCCATCCTGCGTGACAGCCGTCTGCATGGCATTCTGCTGGTTTTGCAGGTGCTTCAGCTGGCGTTGATTGCGGGCCTTCAATATGGTTTCGACGGCCTCGTCAGAAGGCGCTATTTGTAGCTCGCCCTGATCACCGTTTAAGATCACCTTGGTGCCATTGGCCAAACTCAAGAGCTTGTCGCCAACGCCGGCAAGGGCGGGAATATTCATCGCTCTCGCCAGGATGGCGCTATGGGAAGTTGCGCCGCCGACAACAGTACAGAAACCGGCAACTTTTTCGGTATCGAGACTGGCGGTATCCGAAGGTGTCAGATCCTGGGCGATAAGAATGGCATTTTCAGGAAGCTCTCGGGCCTGCTCAGGCTGGCCGACAATATGGCGCATCACTCTGACGCCAACGTCTTTCAAATCACTCGCACGCTCGGCGAGAACAGCATTATTCAAGCTCTTCAACTGCTCAACCTGCTTATTCACCGCAAGGTTCCATGCGTAAGCGGCGCTATAACCAGATCTGACCAGTTCGGCAGCGCTATCGTACAGCTCCGGGTCGACCAACAGCTCTTGGTGGGCGCCGAAGATTTTCGCTTTTTCCGCCTGTTGTCCGTTAACCAGTTTTTCCTGAAGCAGCTTGAGTTCGCGGTTTGCTTGATAGACGCCCTGATCCAGGGCTACAAACTCCTCGGCCATGTTGGTGGAGGTTTCCGCATAGTCAAAACGTTCTTCGCGAAGCTGATAGATTTCACCAAAGGCAAGGCCCGGTGATGCGGTAACGCCACTCAATGTGCCTTCGTCGTCACTTGGCGGGAATAACAGCGATGGTTCGCTTTCCAACAGAGGCTGCCCGGCATCGGCAGCATTGACGCCTTCCTCGCCGAGCCCGGCTGTCAACGCCGCTGTCAGCTCGTCAAGTACGTTTACCGCGTCGGCGCCCCTGGCAAATACCGTTACGCTGTCACCCAGCATGGCATTTAAATTCATAATGCTGACCAGGCTGTTGGCCTTGGCACGTTTGTCATGACACTCCAACTCAACCTCGGCCACGTGCCGTTTCACCAGCTTTACAATGGCAGCCGCCGGACGGGCATGTAGTCCGGTCGGGTTAGGAATTAATACCGGTGCACTTTTCTGCCAGGCGCCGGAAATTTCAACACCCTTGTCTGCGGTATTTCCCAATGTAATTTGCAGCAGCGGCGACATCGCTTTAACTCTGTCGGAGGAAACCGGCGACATTTTGCTAACCAAGCCTTCGCCGTTGGTGAGAATGACTTCCGTCATCAGGCTTTTCGCCTTTTGCGCGACGGTATCGGCCTCAAATTCAATAAGCGCCTGGCCCTGTTTGACCTTGTCTCCCTGTTTTACCAGCGCTTTAAAGCCTTCGCCTTTGAGTAACACGGTATCTATACCGATATGAATCAGCACTTCCAGACCTTCCGCATGACGCAGAGTAATTGCATGGGAGCTGGAGGTAAGCTGTATTACTTCGCCGTCAAAGGGCGCACGCAAGACGTTTTCAACAGGATCGATGGAAATCCCGTCCCCTACCATCTTTTGTGCAAAAACCGGATCGGGTACCTGCTCCAGAGGCACCACCGCACCGGCGAGTGGTGCGTGTATTGTGAGTTGCGATGCTGTTTCGCTTTGAATTGTTTGAGTCGCCATTCCGCTCTCCTCTATAAGTTGGCGACATTCTATGTTGTTACAACGATTGAAAAACCTGATTCAAATCAATGACAAACAGTGGCTTACACTCAGTAGTAGAGGAGCGAGGAAATGCAGGGTGTTGTAGGATTTTGTTACGTTAGCCCAGTGGATATCCCTATTTTGATACTTGACATTCAGCTTTTATCAATAAGGAAATCTGCCTACCGTACATTTTGTAAGATTGTAACAATAGGCAAATCGGGATTAACCGACTTTTCAAAAGCCCATCGCAGAAGAAGTACTGCGGCGGGGATCCGCTGCGCCCAACATCCGCCCGTCGGGATCAATTAAAATACTCTGAATCGCACCCATGGCGCTTTTTTGCTTAACCACATGTCCCTGCCGTTCCAACAGTGCAATGGTATCCGGACTAATACCCTGCTCTATGCGGATTTCATCCGGAAGCCATTGGTGATGGATGCGGGGAGCATTGACCGCCGCCTGAATATTCAGGCCATGGTCAATGACATTCATAATCACTTGCAGCGTAGTGGTAATGATTCGGGATCCGCCAGGACTGCCGGTCACCAGAAAGTTCTTGCCTTTGCGTTTAACAATGGTCGGCGACATGGAACTCAACATGCGCTTGCCAGGTTCGATCTTGTTTGTCTCCCCTCCCAATAAGCCGTAGGCGTTGGGCACGCCGGGTTTGGCGCTAAAGTCATCCATCTCGTTATTCAGGAGAAAGCCGGCGCCCTCCACAACAATGTGGTTGCCATAACTAAAGTTGATGGTATAAGTATTGGAAACCGCGTTGCCATACTGGTCCACCACAGAAAAATGGGTGGTTTCGTCGCTCTCGAACGCAAGGGGTTTTCCCGGCTTAATGGCCGGACTCGGAGTCACATGGTTGCGGCTGATTTGCTTGTTTAGTTCTGCGGCATAGCTCTTGGAAGTTATCCCGGCCAACGGGACCTCAACAAAATCGCTATCCCCCAAATACTCCGCCCGATCCGCATAAGCGCGTTTCATGGCTTCAGCCATAAGATGTATCGTTGCCGCCGAGTTATGCCCCAGATAGCCAATGGGATGGGATTCCAGCAGGTTGAGTATCTGAACAATATGTGCACCTCCGGAACTAGGGGGACTCATGGAATAGATATCGTAGCCGCGATAGGTACCGGCGGCAGGCTTCCGCATTTTTGCCTGGTATCCCGCCAAGTCTGCATGGCTGATCAGCCCCCCGCCCCGCTGCATTTCAGCAACAATTAATTCAGCGGTTTCTCCTTTATAGAACCCATCAGGCCCGCGCTCCGCAATGCGTTTCAGCGTTTTCGCCAAGTCAGGTTGAACGAAACGGTCGCCCGGCTCATAAAAGCCGCCATCTTTTTTCAAGAAGACTGCGGCGCTCGACGGCCACTGACGCAAACGGTCCGCCCGTTGTTTGATGCCATTGCTAAATCTCGGGGTAACGATGAATCCTTCTTCGGCAAGCCGTATCGCCGGGGCCAGGGTTTCGGCAAGGGTTAGGGTGCCATATTGCCCCAGGGCCAACGCCAGCCCTGCGACAGTTCCCGGCACGCCAGCCGCTTTGTGGGAAAAACGGCTTAACATTTTATCGACTTTACCTTCCGCATCCAGAAACATATCCCGGCTCGCGGCAGCGGGCGCGGTTTCCCGGTAGTCGATGGCAACAACTTCCTGTTTTTGCTCAGACGAAATCAACATAAATCCGCCGCCGCCAATATTCCCCGAACGTGGTTGAGTAACAGCCAAGGCAAAAGCGGCAGTTACCGCGGCGTCCACGGCGTTACCACCTTTTTGTAATACTTTAAGAGCTTCTTCCGTCGCCAGAAAATGACTGGTGACCACCATGCCTTTGTCGCCCTGTACAGGAGAGCTTCGCTCACCCTCGATTATAGGCGCGGCCTTTAACTGGAGGGAGAAGCAAACGGAAACCAGCAGCCATAGCAAACAATTGGGTGTAACCAATCTGGTGCGCATATAGAGATACTCAAGGTCATATAATAAAGAAGCACCAAAGCTTCGAAGAAAACTTTAATGCCGAGGTACTTGCCTTAATACTGGCCCAGGACAGCTTTACTTGCCAGGGTAGAGTGCAAGATATGCGCTATATTAAAAGCCACAATCTTATACAACCAAATTTAAGGTATGCCCATGCATCTCATTGCCAAGCGTTCAGGACGAAGTCCTGGAGATTTTATAGCCCCGCTCATTCTGACGCTGTGCCTAGGGCTTGCGGGCTGCGCGGGCCTGCCGAGCAATACGGCGGAAAAGACGGTCACGCTGCCGATTTTTCCTGGCTGGTATGAAGACAAACTGGTTTATTACATCACCACCGATGCTTCCGAGCTTGCAGCAGCCGAGAAAATGCAAGCTAACTACGCTCCTCGATTACGTGACGCCCTGCCGCCAAGACCCAGACCGCCGGGACTAAAATCGGCATTGGAGCGAATTTACGTGTTTACCAATTCGGAGCAAGCCAGTGTGCTTCCATCGTCCGCCTTTCCATTGGGGCCTACCAGCAAAAACACCCAATACAGTCCGTTGTGGCTGATTTATGATGTCACCTGGAAGGCGGGTGTTGAAAAGTCGGAAATTCGTTCGGAAGAGGCCCTTTTTCAGGCCCAGGACGCAGGCAGGCTGACGATACAACGCACTGACCTGATCGTTAACTGTCCGATTGTTAAATTAGGCAACGGTGACACCTTGGGAAGCTTGAACAACAACGCCACCGTTGAGGATTGGTGAGCGCCGGCATGGGTTTGAGCAGGCATGCCGGCGGATTATTCGTGGTTATTCGCGTCCGTCGACACACTCCGCTTTGGTCGGATCGCTCTTGCAGCGGACTTTAAGCATGAGTTTTAGGGCTTTTTTGCTGTATACGCCCTCGTCCCGCAAGGAAATGCGGACATCCTTCAGCATCTTGTCGAACCCATCGGTAACGTCGATACTGGGGCGCACCCAGGTGGTCTCCGGAATCTCTGCTTCCGCCTGTTTGATGATTTCCATAAACTCGCCGTAGCGGCCATGGTAGTATTCGCGCATCTTCTGACCGAATTCAGGCTTGAATCTGTCAGCATGGAGAACCACCTGGAACGTCATCTGGGCAAAGTTATAGTTCACGATACCACCATCGGGGCCGATGCCTTTATAAAGCTCCAGAGGTGTGTAGGCAACGGCAGGCGCATAGGCGACATCCACTGAACCGTTGTTAAACTTACCGGCAAAGCTTGAGGCTGTGGCACTGACGACCGATGCGCCGACATGCCGCACCATGGTGACCGCCGCCGGGTCATAATCCAGGGTGGCGATTTTTTTACCCTGAATTTTCTCGACGCGATCGATTGTGCGATCCCGTAGAAATATATAAATCGCACCGGCGGGAGCAATACCGGCAACTTCATACTTGCCTTCGCGCATAAGGGGCGCCGCTTTTTTGGACGTCAGCGTTTTCAAAATGGTTTCCAACTCGCCATAGCCTGGAATAGCGCCGACAGCCACAAGGGTACCGGTAAAAGAGTTGAATTCCCGTGCCCGAATATCCGTCAGCAACGCGGCGTCGCACTGCCCAACTTTAAAGTCGTCGGCTGCAACCTTCTCATCGGTAAACGCGAGCATATCCAGGTCATAGCCCCAGCCCAGAGCTTTGACTTTAGTCTGTTTGGTCAGGTTAAAAATGGGGCCGGTAGCGCCGAGGGGATCGAATATGCAAAATTTACGCTTTTCCGCCGCTTGGATACCCATGGCAAGCATGAGCAAAGCAGCAATCAGCACTGCACGTGAGACAAGTGCGTTCATGGTGAGTTCTCCAGTTTCTATTTTATCGTTATCTTCTTTAAGGTTGTTTCCCGGGCATCGTGCCCGGTACTTTGGTGGCTACTATAGAAAATTGGCTGCAGATATACTGTAAGCAGGCGCACACTTTTCGAAATTGAGCAAGAATTGCTCAGTTGTTGTCGATTCTATGACAATTGCCAATCTTGGCTGGCACGCCCTAGTTAATCAGAGTAAGATAGCCGACTCGTTTTGCCCGGCATAAGGGCCAAATACCAGCAATTCAGCCGCGAAAATCAGCGATTCACAAGCAAATTTCCCGTTACACAGAGTACCTCACTGCAATGCTAAATTCCGACGTATTGTCCCAACTGAAACAACTCAAAAAGGATATTCGAGAAGCCAACAACCAACATGAGGGCACTGTAAAAGGCAGTCCCGGGCGATTTGGCTTTGTCGTCCTGAACGATGGCAGGGAGTGCTTTCTCAGCCCGGATGAAATGCAGAAGGTCTATCCCGGTGACCGGGTTTTGGCGGAAGTCTCTCAAGACGATAAGGGCCGGGATGTCGCAAGCGTTATCAGCTTGCAGGATTCCACGCTGAGCTATTTTGTCGGACGTTACTTGACTCGCGGCAAGGGACATTTTGTCGAACCCGATCTGCCGGGCCTCAATCGCTGGATATTCATCCCGCCGCAAAAACGCCGCCAAGCGAATGTCGGCGACTATATTCTCTGCAAGACCCTGCAGCATCCGTTCAAGGAAGGCAAACCCCAGGCTGAAATCGTCAAAGTGCTCGGCAAGGGCGAAGAGTCCGGACTGCCGACCGACTATGTATTGGCCAAATACAACCTGGGCGGCAAACAGCCGGGGAAATTTAACTTCAAAGAGCTGCAACAACGCATTGATAACCAGATCGCCCGGCGCAAGGATCTTAGAGATTTGGCATTTGTCACCATCGATGCCGCGACCACCATGGATATGGATGACGCCCTTTACGCCGAAGACATGGAAGACGGCGGCTGGAAACTAGTAGTTGCCATTGCCGATCCGGCGGAGCTGGTGGACAAGGACTCAGACGCGGATAAATATGCCCGCCGACTCGGAAGTTCCTACTATTTTCCGGACCGGGTCATCTCCATGCTGCACCCGAAACTGGCCAACGAACTCTGTTCCCTCCAGGCAGAACAAGACCGCCTGGCATTGGTCTGCCAACTGGAAATTGATGCAACAGGCCAAGTGCTTTCCAGCAGTATTGAAGAGGCCGTGATCCAAAGCAAGGCAAAGCTCGCCTATGATGAAGTGAGCCTGTTGTTTTCCGATCCGGAGCAACTAGCCGGCCACCCTAATGCAGAGCAGTTAAAGAGGCTTCGACAGGTTACCGATGCTCTTGCGGCGAAACGCCAAACCGAAGCACTTGTCACCGACGAAAAACCCGAATACAGGCTTACCCTGGACGACAACAAGAAAATTGCGGAAATCGTGCGCAAACAGTCAACGCCCGCGCATCGCGTCATTGAAGAGGCGATGATAGCCGCCAACCGCGCCGCCGCAGCCTTTCTTGAAAAACAAGCTCGCCAAGCCTTATTTGCATCCCATCCGGGGTTTCGTCCGGAACGTCTCGAACAGCTTAAGCAGGTGGTACAGGAGCAGTGCCCGGATTTCGACACTAACCAGTTGGAAAAATGGGACGGTTACAAACGGCTCATTCAGCATTTGGCCGAGAAACCCGCGGAACTGCCCGTTGCCGCTATTGCCAGCCGGATGCTCACCAGATCGACCCTCAGCAAGCAGCCGGTACCACATGCCGGGATGGGATTACCTGCCTACACCACTTTTACCTCCCCCATCCGCAAGTATGCCGACTTAACGGTACACCGCATCATCAAGGCGGTGTTACGCAATGAGAGCTCCCAGTCCCTCTCCAATCGGCACTTGGAACGGCTCCAGGAAATACTCAGAAACGGACGTATGGCCGTAAACGAATCCGAACATTGGTTAAAGTGCGAATTTGCGAAGACCCTGATTGATCAACCTTTAGCCGGTCAGGTACAGCATACAAACGGTTCGGGCTTTCAGGTAAGGCTGCTGGACACCGGTATAGACGGCAATATCAACCTGGGAGAACTGGCGGAAAAGTTCAAGTTTGACGGGGTTCACTTTCGTCATATCGGCGAAACCCGCAGCTTCTGCCTGGAACAGGAAGTGCTGGTGAAGATCAAAGAGGTCGACATGGACAGCAAACAGATCACCATGGTGTTGGTGGACTAAGCTTGCTGCCTAGAAGGTGCGGACAGGCTTTCTCTATTCCTCCTGACTACGCCAGAGATTCAATCACCCTTAACATAGCCGCACAGACCAGGTTGTGATCTTCTACCTGGGGCAGACCGGACAGGGTTACCGCACCGATAAGGCCCCCGCCGGATAATTTGATGGGCACGCTTCCGCCATGGCCTGCGTAGTCAAGCGGCGAAATCTGTGGAAGCCGTTCAAACTCACGGCTCTTTTCCCGGTTATACTGGCCAACATAGAGCGAGCTATGGCCAAACCTTAATACCGTCTGCCGTTTTCTGCGCACCCAATCCAGATTGTCCGTAGATGTGCCGGGCATTGCATAGGCAAAAATCACCTGGCCAAAGCCCCAGACCTCTATCGCCACCGCCGCCTGCCGCTGCTCTGCCGCAGCTTTCAGGGTGCAGCCCAGTTGCCAGGCCAGGGCATTGTCGAACCGTACCCAATGCAAGCGTTGTTCCTGCGTCAAGATCTGTTGCGAGGAAGGCATATCGGTCATTTTGACGCCCTCGATGGTGAATACTCCAGCGTTCTGCGCTCAGTACTGCTCTGCAGCGCCAATTCTATAATTCGGATATTGACCAAGGCCTGTTCAGCCGTGACGGGAGGCAGCGCACCATCGACAATAGCGGCAGCAAGTCCGGTATAGAACTCCTGGTATCCACCCGTCCTCGTAGGGAAAGGCGCTGCCCGGTCTGCTGTGTACAACATGCCATATTGCTCGGGATGCTCCTTGGCCCATTCCAACGTATCAGGCTTGACGCCGGCCTTTAATCGGTCCTCCTGTGGATCGAGTCCATATTTGACGTAATTGGCCTTATCCCCCTGCACGTTAAAGCGCAGGTTAGGCGAGGCGCAAAATAAACTGGCGTGTAACTGCACCAGCTTGTCGGGGTAATGAAGCAGCAGATGAAAGAAGTCATTGGTCTCCGAATTTTCGCGCATGGACCGGCATTCAGCAGTCACTGCCGACGGGTCGCCGAATAACGCCAGACACTGATCCACCATATGTGGCGCCAGATCATAAAAAACACCGCTGCCCTCGCCCGGTATTTCCCGCCAGCGTTGCCTGACTTGTGGCCGAAACCGGTCAAAATGGGATTCGAAAAAGCGCACCTGTCCCAACTGCCCGCTTTCGATCAACTGTTTAACCGTCAGGAAATCTCCATCCCACCGGCGATTTTGATAGACACTCAATACGCGCTTGTTAGCCGCCGCTAAAGCAATCAGCTCTTCCCCCTGTGCCTCTTGGGTCACAAAAGGTTTTTCCAACAATACGTGCTTGCCTTGTTCCAACGCGAACTTCGCCAGACTGAAATGCACATCATTCGGTGCGGTAATGACCACCAGATCCGCATCGGACTGCGTCAGCATTTCATATGGGTCTGCGAAGAGTGCGACACCGGAATAGTTTTCTTGTGCTTCGGCTATCTTGCTGGTGCTTAGGGCAGTAAATTGATAACGCTCTAAGCAATGAATAAACGGCAGATGGAAAGTTTTGGCGGAAAAGCCATAACCGATGACTGCCGTTTTAATGGGTGATGAAGTTGGCATGAAACCTTTCTCTCAGTCGGTTTGTTCAATACAGATTATTTCGATGTCCTGTTGCTGCAGACTCCACAACAACGCCCCCGCCGGCGCTTTGTCCGTCACTATGGCGTCAATCTGCTGCAGCGGACATACCTGAAAAAAATTCTGAGTGGAAAACTTGCTGTGATCACAAACTAAAATTGCTTTGTCCGCCTGCTGCAGCATTGCCCGTTTTATATGCATTTCGGCTTCGCTGTTGGTAGACAAACCCGATTCAGAAACCGCACACACCCCGATAAAGGCCTTGTTGACCCGGTAGTGGGTCAATTGTCGGACCGCTTCCGTGCCCAGCACTGCACGATGATGGGAATCATAACCTCCGCCCAGGATCTGCATGGCAATATCCGGCTGTTGCGATAGGCATTGCAGAATGTCAGGCGAATTGGTGACCAACCTTAAAGGTCCGGTCAGGTGTCGCGCCATCGCCGTGAGCGAGGTGGATGCATCCAAGAGAATATGATCGTCAGCGTCAACCAAACCTGCGGCAAGTTTTCCTATAGCACTCTTGGTCTTGCTATCTGTGGATTTCTCCAGATAAGAGGGCCGCAAGCCGGAAACCGTGTGACGTATCGCGCCACCACGAATCCGTTGAACGCCTGGAAGTGCGGCCAGCTTAACAAGATCCCGCCGTGCGGAATCCCTTGAAATGGCGAAAGTCGACATAATCTGTTCAATAGTCACCTTTCCCTGGTTCTCCAGCGTTGCTTGTAAGGCAATAATGCGTTCGTCTTGGGTCACAAAGGCCTCTTTGACTTATAAAAGCATATAATAACTTAGTAACACTTATAAATTAGCTCCTATTAGTCTATAAATCAAGCAAAAATAAGCAAATGTAGTTTTATTTAAGTGGAATTAAGCCAAGTTGAAGAGCACGCCTGCAACTACTTACTGGTAGGAAGCGCACATTAACTGGAGAAAAGGCGTGATCGCATTTAGATTCGAATGGTCATTCCGTCCGCCAAGGACAACCGGTAGGCCCGGTAGGCGGGTAATGCACCGACAAGACAACCACCAAGAAGAACCGCCGCCAACAAGTACAGATCCGTGGAACTTAACAAGCGGATTTGAATAAAGATGCCTACCTGTTGCTCAAGAATCGGCTGGGCAACGGCGAGCCCCAAATACAGGAGAGCAACACCAAACAACACGCCTGCGGCGGCAAGCAGGGTGGATTCCAACATTAACAGATAGAATATGTGGCGGGGTCTCGCACCGACAGAACGCAGTATCGCCATTTCCCGACGCCTTTCGTTGAGCCCGGACCAGATGACTGTCAACATTCCGATCAGGCCGGTTACGACAACAAATCCGGAAATGGTTAACAGGGCATTTTCTGCAACCGCCAGCAATCCCCATAACTCCTGAAGCGCCACGCCAGGCAAAATCGCCAATAGGGGTTCGCCACGATAATTATTAATGGCCCGCTGTAACTGGAAGGTTGCCATCTTGGACTTCAGCCCGACTAGAAATGCCGTGATAACTTCCGGCTGGAGATCCATTGCCAGGGCTTCCTCCGCGGTAACCAACTTTCCTGTCGGCCCTCCCGTCTCCCAGCCGATATGTATCGCTTCGATTCCTTCCAGACTGACGTGCACTGTCCGGTCTACCGGTGTCCCGGTACTCTTGAGTATTCCGGACACGACAAAAGGCTTATCGCTGTGATCGGAAAAACTGACCTTTCCCGTGCCATGCGAGAGAATAATGGATTGACCGAGTTGATATCCGAGTTTCTTAGCCACCTCAGCACCAAGCACCGCTTCATACACGCCATCAAAAGCATTACCTTCGGCAAACTCCAGATTACGTTTGTTGCCATAGCGAAAGTGGGTGAAGTAATCCAGGTTTGTTCCCAGGACCCGATAACCCCGGTGCGAATCTCCCAACGAGAAGGGAATCGTCCAAGCCACTTGTCGGTGCTTGCTGACTTTTTCATAGCTCTCCCAGGAGATATTGTTGGTCGCATTACCTATGCGAAAGACCGAATACAGCAGCAATTGCACGGAACCGCTGCGCGCGCCGACAATAAGGTCGGTCCCCGATACCGTGTTGGCAAAGCTGGCTTTGGCTTCACGGCGCAAGGTTTCCACCCCTAGAAACAACATGACGCTGATGGCAATGGCAATGACAGTGAGTAACACCGTTGTTTTACGGTTTGCCAGGCTGCGCAGGGTGAGCATATAAATAGACATTAAACGGCACTCCCCCGGCTTTCGGCTTTATTGATATCCGCCAACTTCACCGTGCGGTGAAAGTGGGTGCGCAAGCTCGGATCATGACTGACGAAGATGAGTGTCGCCCGACTTTCTTCAACTTCTTTAAACAGCAAATCGAGAAAGGCAAATCGGGCATCGGCATCCAAAGCGGAAGTCGGTTCATCAGCGATGATTAACTCCGGCTGTCCTATAAGTGCGCGGGCCACAGCTACCCGTTGTTGCTGCCCTACGCTCAGGTCCGTAACCGGACGATTCTTAAATTGCTTGGGATCCAATTGCAATTGTTCGAGCAGCCTTGTTGCTTCACCATCTAGAGTTACCTGCTGGGTGGCCTTTTGATGCCGCTTTCTGGAAAAACGGCAAGGCAGGGTAACATTGTCAAGCAATGACAAGTAGGGCAGTAGATTAAACATTTGGAATACAAACCCAATATGGTCGGCACGAAAGCTATCGCGTTTGGACGACTTCAATTGGGATATATCCTGACCGAGAATGGAAATTGTCCCTCTCTGCGGCACAAGCACCCCGCCCAGCAAACTTAACAGGGTGGTTTTACCACTACCGCTAGCGCCTTGGAGAAAAATACGCTCCCCGGATGCAATCGTTAACGATTCAATCTGTAACGTATCCCGAACGGCATTTGGCCACGCAAACCCCATCCCTTGCAGGTTGACAATAGGTTCGGCCAAATCGGCAGACGTTGCTTGGGTTACAGAAGAACCAGGGAGCATAGCGTTTTTCCAATAGTTCCATCCTTTCTCGAATGGCGACAGTTCTACAATGTGATCTTATGGTCTTTGGCTGTTAGCTCTATCAATTTTTGACCGCTGGTTCCCACGACCTGCGCATCAATTTCTTCAAATCCCGGATAGAGCTTAAAAAGCATTACATCGATAGATTTCACAGCAGCGGCATTTTGGCATTTGTACTGGTAGCGGGCAACGATATCGCTATGCGTGCTTTCATCATGATCATGGTGATGTTCGTCATGGTCGTCATGATGCTTGTCGTGGTCGGCATGATCTTCGTGGTGCTTATCCTGATGATGATCGTCGTGATCGGCATGATCGTCATGGTGCTTATCCTGATGATGATCGTCGTGTTGATCATGGTCGTCGTGGTGCTTGTCGTGGTCATGGTGGTCGTCATGATGTCCAGCGGCAGCCAGAACTTCACTTTCGACTTCTCTCTCTACAACCTTACAGCCTCCAGCGCCACTCAGTGTAAAAATCTCATCTGCATGCGCCAGTTGATCGCTCACAGCATGAACTTTCGCCTCCTGTTCCTCAGTACGGGCCTTATGTTCAAAGCCAAGTAAGTTAGCCGCCGGAGAACGCAACTCAATCATCAGTGAACTGCCTTCTACGGCAACTAACAATTCCGCGACGCCATGTTCATGGGCGCCGTGCTCGCGATGGTGTCCATGGCCGTCGAGCTCCGATGCAGTCGACCAGCCTGTAAACAGTAGCGCTGAACAAAACAAAAAGGTCATATTTCTGAGATATACTCGTAACATTTTTCGCCCCTTGTGGACCATAAGAATTGCATTGGAATTATTTGCGGATCGCTTTAGCGTTTCAACAGGCAATAGCACGCCCAGCTTTCAATATGTTATAACATAACGTTTTGTTTTGGCTACTGTTTAGTTTATAGTTGCGATAATAACTCGCTTAGGGCGCTTATTTGGTAATGCCGGAGTCAAACGTGTTTAGTCGAAATTCAGATAACTCAGGTGCGGGCCTTCTATCCCTTTTGATTTTGGCCTTGTCAGCCATCCTGTTTACAATTGCCGTCGGTTCGGCACATGCTGTCAAAGCGAGCGATTATCAAACTCTGGAGTGGGATGATCTTGTGCCACCAGGCTCGCAATTTACGCTAGATCCAAACCTGATAGAGCATGAAAGCCTGCTTTTCGAAATGCCGCCCCAAATAAGCGCTCCTGTCGTGGGCAAACTCAACGACAAAAAGGTCAGGATTCCCGGTTTCGCCGTACCTCTTGAAGGTGACGAAAAAGGCATCACGGAGTTCTTGCTCGTACCCTATATGGGCGCATGTATTCACGTTCCACCGCCACCGACCAATCAAATCGTTTATGTAGAAACAAAGGATAAACCATTATCCATCGACTTGATTTATGATGCTTTCTGGGTTTCAGGTACGCTTTCTGTGATGGGCAAGACCAGCCAGTATGCGGAAACAGGCTACAGCATGACCGCCGACGACTTTGAAATTTATGACTATAACTAGGCGGTGGCGAATAGAAACCACTGCAGTTAAGCCTGGCTTAAGCTAGGCGGCGCAGAATCCGGATAACTTCCCCTACCCGGACGAATACCATGCGACCAAACACAATCCTTGCTGCCGCTTTAATCGGGATTTTACTCAGTACCGCTAACGGTTGTAGCTATCGCGGCTGGTATGACAACTTCCAACTACAGCAAGAACGGGAGTGCGACAAAATCAACAATCGCGATGAGCGCGAACTTTGCAAGGACAAGCTAAAATCCTACGACCAGTATCAACAGGACCGTAAAGAAGTTATTGAACAAACCCCATGAAAAATCTATTGACAGACTTTCGTTCCGACACCGTTACCCGGCCCTCAAAGGCAATGCGCGAAGCCATGGCAAATGCCGATGTCGGCGATGACGTGTTTGGCGACGATCCAACGGTGAATCGCCTGCAAAAACGTATGGCTGAATTGACTGGAATGGACGATGCGCTGTTTTTTCCTTCCGGTACGCAAAGCAATTTGGCCTCCTTGCTCAGCCACTGCCAACGCGGCGACGAGTATATCGTCGGGCAGGATGCGCATACCTACAAATATGAGGCCGGTGGCGGTGCTGTCCTCGGTAGTATTCAGCCACAACCGATAGAATTCGAACCGGACAGTACACTGGACTTAGCCAAAGTCGCCGAAAAAATAAAGCCCGATGATCCGCATTTTGCGAAAACACGTCTTCTCTGCCTGGAAAATACCCGAAGCGGTGACGTCCTGCCGCTACAATACCAACAACAAGCGCAACAATTCTCTAAAGAACACGGCTTAAAACTGCACCTGGATGGCGCAAGGGTTTTTAATGCCGCCTGTTACCTGAACACCGAACTTGACTCAATTACTCAATATTACGATTCGGTATCCATTTGCTTCTCCAAGGGATTAGGCTCTCCCGTCGGTTCCGTGTTATGCGGAAGCCGCGAGTTTATTCAGCAGGCTCATCGCTGGCGTAAAATGGTTGGTGGCGGCATGCGTCAATGCGGTGTTTTGGCCGCCGCTGCGGACTACGCATTAAACCATCATGTTCACCGGCTTCAAGAGGACCACGACCGAGCACATCAACTGGCTGAAGCCCTGTCAACATTGGACTTTCTCCACTGTGACGCTTCAAAGGTTCAAACCAATATCTTTTTCTTCAGGGTAAACTCCGCGGAAACAGCGGAGCTACTTCGACGCTTTTTGCTTTCCCAAGGAATCCTGATTGGCGACGGAACAACGGTGCGAATAGTGACACATCTGGATATATCAGATGAAGCAATCAGCAAGACCATTCAAGCGTTCCAAGACTTTCAATCAAGCCTCTGATATCACAACGATTTGAGTGAACCTAACGCTTCCTCGATTTCAAACCTATCCACTGTCTTCACAATGGGCTACCTTTAAGAGCACCAGTAAATAATTCCCATTGATAAAAAAATGAACCTACACGAAAAAATCAACTACGTGGAACTTCCAGCCAAAGACATGGCCGCAACAAAGGCATTTTTCCAAACGGTATTCGAATGGTCGTTTCGGGACTATGGCCCGGACTATACGACCTTTGCCAACGCAGGAATCGCCGGCGGATTCTATAAGTCAGACCTAGTCGCTGCTACCGGCGGCGGCAGCGTATTGCTGGTATTTTATAGCAGCACGCTCGAAGCAACCCAAAGAAAAATCGAGGCTGCCGGTGGAAAAGTCATCAAGCCGACCTTTTCGTTTCCTGGAGGGCGACGCTTCCATTTCAGCGACCCTAATGGTAACGAATACGCGGTCTGGTCCGATAAAGGCTTGTAGCGTTTTACTCAGTAACCAAGTTAGTCATTGATCAGATGCACTATATTCGAATATCAGTGACTGAACAGTCGTTCAGCAATACTAACGAAGTTATTCAGGCAATTCGGAGTCGAGTTGCGGGAAGAGATTTAACAGATTTGGCGGTGGAGAAATTAACCACAGTCGCCAAGGAACTTAATCAATCCTATTTCATTGAACCGACAAAGCGGCTCGGCGCCAAAGCAGCGACCATTCGCTCCGTCGAACGTGCGGTGAATATTGCCATCGGCATTGAAAAGAAACTTCTCGGGCAAATTTTCCCTCGGCTTTCCGAAGAAAACCTACAACACATCGCGAACATGCTGGAACTAAGGATGCCCCACCAGGACGAACGGGGCTATTACCTGGTCGTGCCGATCACCAATCAGCTTGCCGAACTGGCCGATACAACCATTCGAAAAATCAGGAGTAACGGCAAACGACAAGACTGCATTCGGTCCATTGTAGACTTAGGCAATGATTCGCTCTATGCAATTATCGATTACTACTTCATGGTGCCGTTGAAGGATATGCACGCACATTATCTGGTCGTGAAAGGCGTTGACTGGGCCAGTAAGTTATGGATAAAGATGCACGCCTTGGAAGTGAAGAGATTATGCCGGGGGCTTTCGACTGCACAACTGCAAATTTATGCAGACATAATTGAAGAGCAAGTTGCCTCTCTGGCAACTGCCGAACTCCAATAGGATTTTTGATGTTCCACCGGCCTGGGCTTGACCTGAAGAGACGCCGCCAAGCTCCCAGTTTCTCACGCGCAATAGGTTCCTTAACTTACCTAAAACGATAAGCCCAATCCGATATGTTGTTAGAGCAGGTTTATAAACGCGAATTTGGGGCAGGGTTTTACACACACATATGTTATGATGCAACATATCATTATGTGCTGTTACAGCTAGTTTTCATCCAAAACGTTGATTGGAGCATCCCACGCATGACTCGTTTACCGGTAACTGTGCTTTCAGGCTTTCTTGGCGCTGGAAAGACAACCGTGCTTAGCCATATTCTCAATAACCGCCAAGGCAAAAAGGTCGCCGTTATCGTTAACGATATGAGTGAAATAAACATCGACGCCACCATGGTTCAAAATGAAGTGTCGCTCAGTCACAAGGAAGAAAAGTTAGTTGAAATGAGCAACGGCTGTATTTGTTGCACATTACGGGAAGATCTGCTGCTAGAAGTTAACAACTTAGCTAAGGATGGAAGATTCGATTATCTGGTCATTGAATCAACCGGCATTTCAGAGCCATTACCTGTCGCCGAAACTTTTACCTTTGCAGACGAAGATGGCGTTTCGTTATCAGATGTGGCAACGCTCGATACCATGGTCACTGTGGTCGATGCGGTGAACTTTCTGAAGGACTACGATGAAGCAAAGTACTTGCAGGATGCCGGGGAATCGCTGGGTGAAGAAGACGAGCGTAGCGTCGCCGACTTATTAATCGATCAAGTTGAGTTCGCAGACATACTACTTATCAGCAAAACCGACTTGGTGAAAGCGTCAGATGTTGAGCGGTTAACGGGTATTCTCAAAGCCCTCAATACCGACGCTCGAATCATTCCAATCGCTCAGGGAAAGGTCGATATTGATGATGTACTTAGTACCGGTTTATTCGATTTCGAGCGGGCTCAGCAAGCACCTGGCTGGCTGAAAGAGATGCGGGGAGAGCATGTACCGGAAACCGAAGAATATGGCATAAGCAGTTTTAGCTATGTTGCCCGCCGTCCATTTCATCCTGAGAAGTTTTATCAGTTCCTGCATGACACACAGAAATTCGGCAAGCTGATTCGATCAAAAGGTTACTTCTGGCTAGCTACACGGCCCCAATTTGCTGGACAGTGGAGTCAGGCGGGAGGTATTGCACGCTATGGATTTGCTGGATTATTTTGGAAAGCAGTACCTAAAGAGAATTGGCCAACTGATGAAGAATATCTGGAGTCTATCAATAAGTTATGGGTAGAACCCTTCGGCGATATGCGTCAGGAACTGGTTTTCATTGGTCAGGGATTGGATCAGAAAATGATAACCAAGGCTCTTGACGACTGCCTGC
Source organism: Hahella sp. (assembly GCA_028280065.1). Taxonomy (GTDB): domain Bacteria; phylum Pseudomonadota; class Gammaproteobacteria; order Pseudomonadales; family Oleiphilaceae; genus Hahella. The sequence goes on along the minus strand of JANQMN010000088.1, from coordinate 4,527 downwards.
TAACAGAAGATGAGCTTCTCAAGGGTAGAGATTATTGGGTCAGTTTAAAAGATCCATTTCCAGCCTGGCAACAGACCGCTTGATAGTTAGTTAATACCGATTCAAGTGCTAAGCCATGCCATCGGTTCACTAAGTTTCGCAAATGAAGTAGTCATCGTTCCAGGAAACTAAGGAAACCCTTAATCAAAGGTAACATCATGCCAAAAATTGAAACCATTATCGAACATGCAGAAAGGCATTGTCGGGAACAAGGGGTAAGATTTACCAACAAGCGAAAGCAAGTGCTTTCTGGATTACTGGCTTCTCAAAAAGCCATGTCTGCGTATGAGCTGGTTGACTATTGTAAGCAAGAATATGGCGAGAGCATGCCAGCAATGTCGGTCTACAGAATTTTGGATTTTCTATCGGAAGAAGGCCTGGTTCATAAACTTAACCTGGCCAATAAATATGTTGCCTGCTCCCATATTTCATGCAATCACGCTCACGAGGTTCCCCAATTCTTGATATGCAACCAATGCCAACAAGTTGAAGAAATCACTTTACAGGTATCGACAATCTCAGCACTCAAGGAAAATGTTAAAAAGGCTGGATACCACATGATTAGTCCGCAACTGGAAATAAATTGCATCTGTGACGATTGCATTAAACAACAGCATCAGCAATAAGTTGGTAAGCCTTAAATTTCGAGCAGACTATTGGAAATTTAATCAGTCTAGCATCCTCTACTAGATTTCTTAGTTTTGGGACTAAAAAAGGAAGGTGCCCGGATAACTTTTCTTCCGGGCAAATCTCACACGATTGACTACTATTTCCGAGAATAATGCATCTAGAAAGACGTTTTGGGTATTAAACCGAGCTTAACCTCACCAACTTAATGCAGCCCCTGCCTGATATTCCGTCACGCGAGTTTCAAAGAAATTTTTCTCCTTACGCATACTTGCTTGTTCATCCAACCAGGGTAGTCGATTTTCGGCACCCGGAAAGGGCTCTGCTAAATGAAGTTGCTTTGCACGACGGTTAGCAATAAAGCGAAACTGACCGATGTGATCCTCAGCGCTGTACCCGAGTATCGGTTCGCTGAGTAAAAACCTTGCATACGCCTGCTCGGCTGCCTCAGCCTCTTCCCACATATCGTTGACTCTTGTTGGGTCCAAACTAAGAGACTCCTCAGACAACAATTGTCGCACCACTCGCAAGCCAAAGGCACAATGCATCACCTCGTCGCGCATGATGTACTGCAGCTGTTCGCCTGTCCCTTTCATTAGTCCTCGGCGTTGAAGCGCAAAGATCGGACTAAAGCCATTGTAAAACCAGCAGCCCTCAAAGACTGCGGCAAAAAACAGATAAGAGTGAACAAATTGCTCCAGGTCGTCTCGATTATGAAGATCAATATCCGGACGTAAAACGCTACTGAGACGTTGGTTGGCCATTGTTATCTTCCCATGAATTTCAGGAATCACACGATAACGATTGTAGATTTCACTCTGATCAAGGCCGAGGGTTTCAATACAGTGCTGATAGGTCCATGTATGCAGGGCTTCTTCGTAGACTTGCCGGGCCTGATAGATCTGCAATTCAGGAGCCGTCATTTTTTCCATGACAGCCAGGCCGATATTGCGCATGGCAAGAATGTCAGAAGTCGTCAGGTAGGCCAGCACATTCTCATAGACATGACGCTCCTCGGTAGTGAGCTTGTGATGATAGTCGTTCACATCCTGAGCCATATTGATGTCTAATGGCGTCCAGTGGTTTTTATTCGCATTAAGGAAGAACTCCCATGCCCATGGATATTTGAACGGTGCTAACTGGTTGATATCAGTTGCCGCATTCACCACACGTTTATCCTGCACATTAATCGGTGCAAGCTGCTCATGTGCCTGCTGCTCCAGAGGCAACAGAGACTTTTCTCGCTCACTAGATTCGGTTGGAGCTTGTTCGCTCAAAGGATCAAGATAGTTTCTACCATTGGAAGTGATCGCTGAACTTAAGGGGTCATCCCAGGCGACTAGTTGTGATGTTGAGATTTTCATTATTGGCATGCCTCGCAGTCAGGATCAAGAATAGAGCAGAAGGCTGAGGAGCCAACCGCTTCTGAAGCTTCTGGTTCAATAGTATTGCGACTAGGTGAAGCGGCAATACTATGTTTTTCCATGTTAGTCGCACCCAAAGAGCGTAAGTAATAGGTGGTTTTCAACCCCCGAGACCAGGCGAGTTTATATAGATTATCCAGTTGTTTACCGGATGGTTCAGCAAGATAGAGATTGAGACTTTGCGCTTGATCAATCCACTTCTGCCGACGTGATGCAGCCTCCACAAGCCAACGAGAATCCAACTCAAAGGCAGTAGTAAACAGTTGCTTAAGGTCTTCAGGGACACGCTCTATAGCACTCACACAACCATCAAAATATTTAAGATCGCTTCGCATTACCTCGTCCCAGAGGTCCCGTTCTTTTAAAGCTTTTACTAACCAAGGATTGATGACGGTGAACTCGCCGGACAAGTTGGATTTAACAAACAGGTTTTGATAGGTAGGTTCAATGGATTGAGAGACACCAATAATATTTGAAATAGTCGCCGTGGGCGCAATTGCCATCACGTTTGAATTTCGCATGCCGCATTTTGCTACCAAATCACGAACCGGCTGCCAGTCTATCTGACTGCCGATATCCAAGGTGCAAAACCTCTGCCCACGGTGTTCTGCTAGTAAGCAGGCCGAATCTATGGGAAGGATACCTTGATCCCATAATGATCCTTCATAGCTCTCATATCTACCCCGCTCTCTGGCAAGATTTGCACTAGCTTGAATCGCGTAGTAACTCAGCAGTTCCATAGACTGATCCGCGAAATGCACAGCTTGTTCAGAGGCATAGGGAATCTTTAGCGCATAGAGGATGTCTTGGAACCCCATGAGACCCAGCCCTACAGGGCGGTGTTTAAGATTGGAATGTTGGGCTTTATCAACCGCGTAGTAGTTGATGTCGATAACGTTGTCCAACATCCGCATCGCAGTATTGACAGTTTGCTCCAAGTGCTGCTGATCGAGCTTGCCATTTTGAATATGGTTTACCAGGTTCACTGACCCCAGATTACAAACAGCAATCTCATCACTACTGGTATTCAGGGTGATCTCAGTACAAAGATTGGAGGAATGTACAACCCCACAATGCTGCTGTGGAGAACGAATGTTGCAGGGGTCTTTAAAGGTAATCCAAGGATGTCCTGTCTCGAATAACATGGACAACATCTTACGCCAGAGCTGCGTGGCTGGGAGGGTTTTGGATAGCTTTATAGCACCTTCTTTTGCTTGAGCTTCATAATGGAGATACCGCTCTTCGAATTCCGCACCGCAGAGGTTGTGAAGGTCAGCCACATCATTGGGTGAAAATAGGGTCCAGGGCTCCTCATTGAATACTCTTTTCATAAAGAGATCAGGAATCCAATTGGCCGTATTCATGTCGTGAGTGCGGCGCCTTTCATCTCCGGTGTTTTTGCGGAGCTCTAGAAACTCTTCAATATCCAAGTGCCATGTTTCCAGGTAAGCACAAACGGCACCTTTGCGTTTTCCACCCTGATTAACCGCCACGGCGGTATCGTTGACGACCTTGAGAAAAGGCACCACACCCTGCGACTCTCCGTTGGTACCCTTAATATGCGCCCCTAGCGCTCTGACGGGGGTCCAATCATTACCCAGCCCGCCAGCCCATTTGGACAATAGCGCATTATCTTTCAAGGATGAGTAAATCCCTTCCAGGTCATCAGGAACAGTAGTCAGGTAGCAAGAGGACAATTGTGATCGTAAAGTCCCCGAGTTGAACAGAGTTGGGGTGGAGGCCATATAGTCGAAACTGGAAAGCACATTGTAAAACTCGACCGCCCGTTGATTAGGATCGTCTTCATTTAATGCCAACCCCATGGCTACTCGCATAAAAAAGCTTTGCGGTAGCTCCAATCGCGTCTGCTCCCAGTGGAGAAAATACCGATCATAAAGAGTCTGCATGCCAAGATAGGTAAATAGGCGATCTCGCTCGGGTTTTAAAGCCTTCGTAAGCCTCCGCAAGTCAAATGCTAATAACTGCTCAGACAGTAATTCGTGCCCGACACATCGGCGCAGTCCGGTCTCGAATAATTCTCCATACTGATCTTCCTGGTAGCTGTGGGTCAAATTGTCAGCTAGCCCAGTACCAGAGACAACTTCGCACCAAAGCTTGTTTAACAGCAACTGAGCACAAACTTTAGAATAGCCGGGTTCGGTCTCAATCAGGGGCCGGGTAGACATAATCATAGCGCTTGGAACATCAGTCGCTTTCATACCCTTGTAAAGTGATTTTCTGGTGTTGCTACATAGCAGCTCTATATCGACGTCTGCGACACCATTGCACGCCCACTGCAGCATTTTGTCTACTTCGGTCAGCGCTATATTTTGCTCACTACCCTGACCATCGATCACTGTCAGAACTTCGTTCTCTGGTAGATCAGTTGACTTTTCTTCCTGTAATTGCCGTCGATGATGCTGTTCTTCCCTATACA